>NZ_CP072160.1:0-196592 GCF_019355735.1 Rhizobium sp. B230/85 | reverse complement strand
ACGAAGCGAAGGGCATGGGCATCTCCACCCAGTGGCGCGGGTCGCGTGGGCTGGTGACCAAGGGTGCTGACGGAAAAGTGATCTTCCTTTATGGGGAGGTGCAGCCATCCGTCGTCTGCTCGCCGCTGCAGGTCTGCGATATCGAGCTTCAGAGCGGCGAGGTCGTCCGCGACGTGCTGGTCGGCGATACCGTGCGCTGGAAGGTAGAGCCCGCGACGTCGGGGGCTGCCGGCGGTCAGGCGATCCATCTGATCGTCAAACCGTCGGAGCCGGGTCTCGTGACATCGATGGTGGTGACGACGTCCAGGCGCACATATCACATTCAGCTTAAGTCTCATCCGACCCAGTATATGGCGCGTGTCGGGTTTGAATATCCCGAGGACGTTTCGGCAAAGCTTGCCGACATCAACGCGAGGTTGGAAGCAAGCACTATTCCAGGAGCAGGCGTCCCCGCCGAGCAGCTGAACTTCTCCTATTCCGTCTCGGGCAACGCCGGCTGGCGGCCGACACGGGTCTATTCCGATGGGCTCAAAACCTACATCCAGTTTCCACGTTCGAACTCCGGTCAGGATGCACCTGTTCTGTTCGTCACCTCCGGCGGGCAGAACCGGATCGTCAACTACCGGATGAAGGGCGACATGATGGTCGTCGATTACCATGTCGATCGTGCGGTGCTCGTGTCGGGGGTCGGTTGGAAGCAGGAAAAGATCACCATCAAGCGGGGAGGGCGGTAATGGACATCCCTCTCTCCCATTCGCGCGCCTTGCAACCCCTCCGCAATTTTGCCGCAGCCTGCACCTTCGCCGCCCTTCTTTCCGGATGCCAGTCGACCGGAACAGAAGGGCTCGTTTCCAGCACCGCACCGCCGGAAATCTCCGGTCCCGCCGCCAGCGCAATCGCCGGCGATATGGTCAGCCGCCTTGCCGAACACATCGGGCCGGGAAAGGCGACCGTTGCGCTCAACACTGACACCTCGCCGTTCGGACAGGCGCTGGAAGCGGCGCTCAAGGCATGGGGCTATGCCGTCGCCACCGACCAGAAGACCGATAGCGGCGCAACCGTCATCCCGCTCGCCTATGTGATCTTGACTGCCGATGGTCAGGTGCTGGCCCGTCTATCGACAGGTAGCGTCGAGCTCGGCCGCGCTTATTCCGTCACGGCAAGTGGCGCGACGCCCGCGAGCGCCTTGTCGCTCATGCGGCGCGGGTGAGGGAGGATCATATGGTGCAATCCCTCAATCTTGGCGGCGCGCAGAATAGCCAGGCCCCATCCACTATCCGGCGGATCAACCGCCTGCCGATTGCCGTCATCATCGTTCTTACGCTCGCGTTCCTTGGCGTCATCTTCTACGGGCTCGCCTCGCGCGGACTGTACTTCGGCAAGGACAGCGGTCCGGAGACCAGTTCGGGCAACCCGGCCTCAACCTATGCGGACCAGATCAAACGCGGCGTCACCGACGGTCTTATCGGCGAGCCGCAGCAGCAGATCACCTATCAGCCGACGCCGGTCGAGACAAAGCACGCGGAGGATAAGACCAACAATCCCTTCACGCCGCAGCTGGGGCAACGCGAGGTGCAGCAGCGCAGCCAGGAGCTCGAAGCGGAAGCCGTCTGGCGGGCCCGTCTTCAGCGAGAACAACAGGAGCAGCTTCTGCGTGAGAAGCAGCGCCAGCGCATGGCCCGCCTGCAGGTGAACAATGCCGCCTATGATGCGCCGCTCGCCATTGATCGCAGTAAGCTGGAAGCGCGTGCTGAAACGCATGATGCCACCGCATACACCTCGGTAAAGGCCGCAACGACTCCGACAAGCACGGGCAGCACCCCCGATCTCTATGCGGCCGCCCTGCGGGCTGGGCTCGGTGGTCAAAACGTCGATCCCAATGCGCAAGGCGCAAAGGAAGACTTCTTCAACGCCGACCTGAAAGACCTTGGCTACCTGCCGAACCGTGTCGTGCCTCAACAATCGCCCTTCGAGCTGAAGCGAGGTTCGGTCATTCCGGCGACACTGATTACGGGCATCAATTCCGATCTGCCAGGCAGGATCACCGCCCAGGTGAGCCAGAATGTCTATGACAGCGCCACCGGTCATCGTCTGCTGATCCCGCAGGGAACGAAACTGTTCGGCCGTTACGACAGCAAGGTGTCATTCGGACAGAAACGCGTGCTCGTCGTCTGGTCCGATATCACCTTCCCCAATGGTTCGACGTTGCAGATCGGCGGAATGTCGGGAACCGACGTGCAAGGCTATGGCGGTTTCAACGACAAGGTAAACAACCACTATCTGAAAACCTTCGGATCGGCCGTGCTGATCGCGCTGATCGGGACGGCTATAGACATGGCCGTTCCGGAAAGCTCGACGTTGGCGACGCAGGATACAGCATCGGATGCCACACGGCGCAATTTCGCTGAGACGTTCGGCCGGGTGGCAGACAGGACCATACAACGGAACATGGATGTTCAGCCGACCCTCGAAATTCGCCCAGGCTACAAGTTCAATGTCCTTGTAGATCAGGACATTATGTTTCCGAAAGATTACAGCAACTAATTTCGGGTCGGAGGTTCGCATCCTATCAACACATGCAATTTAATTTTTACACGCTGGGAGACCCGGTTCTTTCTCTGCAAATTCTACCAGCACATTGACGGCCTCCTGCAATATCGGACCGAGGCGCCGGCCTTTTTGCCAGAAGACGACATAGTGGTAGAGCGCGCTAGGCTCGAAAGGACGGAATTCAACAGCGAAGCCGGAAATCTGGCGGGCGGCAAACGTGTTGCTGCTGGTGATACCCAGTCCCGCAGCGACGAAATTGATTTCTTGACCAATGATATCAACCCCGATTGCCAGATGCGGTTCCGCTCCAACGTAGCGCATAGCATTCTCATTCATCTGGTGCGACTGCATCTGCGGTTCGAGATCGGCGAACCGTTCGCCGATCAGATCCTCCGGCCTGATGATTTCCTTTTCCGAGAACCTATGGCTGGGATGGAAGATATAGACATTCGTCGCCGTTGCGGCCGGGCACCAGTCGAAGACCTTCTCATCGAGCGGTAGCCGTGCAAGCCCGATATCCGCGCGTCCCCCGAGCACGTGATCAACAACCTCGCGGTAACTGCCGGATTTGAGTTGGATCGCTGAGACTGGCTGGCGTACGCGAAGTTCCCGAATGGCCTCGGGTAGCAGCCTGAACGAGAATACATAAGGCGCGGCGATGCTGATCGTGTCGCTTTCAATGCCCTTCAGGGAGGCGATCGTCTTGGCAATCCTTTCTATCTGGGCAAAGGTGGCATCAGTATCGCGAAAAAGAACCATCGTCGGGGCCGTTGGAAGAAGCCGTCCCTTGTCGCGCACGAACAACTGCACGCCGAGCAGTCTCTCCAACTGTTTGATCTGCTGGCTGACGGCAGGTTGACTGATGTCGAGGGCTTTCGCCGCGGCTCTTTCCGAGTCTGTCCTGACGACCTCGCGCAAGATCTGGAGCTGCCGCAGAGTGATGCCTGTATTTGCGATTTCCACCATCGTTAGGCTTCCGGCTAGGTACTGGCAAGACGTTCGCGCAAAAGGTCAGCTTATAAGGCCCTTCGCTCAAAGCAAAATATCCATCCAAATGCATGCCTGTCTAGTTCTCTTTCGCAACAATGGTATAAGTCCAGCTTATCGAAAAATATTCTTGCTTATAAATTGACCTTGCCGAAATTAGGGGCAATTCTCCTGTCCAGACGCCATTGGGAAATACCCGGCGTATAGCGAAATATAGCCCAAACCGACATTCATTTATCAAGACCAAAGAGGATGGTGGCCGCCATGCGAGCAGTAATAGCTTTGCCGTCCCCAGCATCGACCGCATTTTTAGGGAGCGGCAAGTCGGTGTCGGTGTGGGTTATATGATGTCGCTCGGCTCGGATACTGACGTGGAGAGGGATCAGGGCATCCGTGCGGAACGCATTGCGAAGCGGTTAGGCGGCAAAGACGTGCTGTGCGGGGTGGACCTGAAGGTCAAGCCTGGCGAAATCCTGCCGATCCTCGGCAGCAGCGGATCGGGCAAGAGCACGTTACTACGTTGCCTCAATCTCTTGGCGATCCCCGATCGCGGCGATATCTGGATTCATGGAGAGAGGCTGGCAATCTGTCCTGCTTCGAAGCGCGAAGCCCAACCAAGGATACTCGACGATTGCCAGGTTAGACGGATCCGTACCTCGATCGGCATGGTGTTCCAGAACTTAAATCTCTGGCCCCATAAGACAGCACTTGAAAACGTCATTGAGGGTCCAATGCTCGTGAAGGGCATTCGGCGCCGCGCAGCCGCCGATCTCGGACGCCATTACCTTACGAAGGTAGGTCTCTCGCACAGGGATGACGCATATCCCCGCCATCTTTCCGGCGGTGAGCAGCAGCGCGTCGCCATCGCCCGGGCGCTGGCGATGGAACCGGAGGTGCTTCTCTTCGACGAGCCGACGTCGGCGCTCGATCCCGAACTCGTGGGCGAAGTACTTCGCGCGATGGCGGCGCTGGCAGACGAGGGGCGCACGATGGTGATCGCTACCCACGAACTGGCCTTTGCGCGCGAGGTGTCGACACGGGCAGCCTTTATGCACGGGGGACGTATTGAAGAGGAATCCTCACCACAGCAATTCTTTTCATCACCTGTTTCTGACCGTCTTCGCGGATTTCTCGCCGCTCATCGTTAACAAGGTTTCGCCCATGGACGACTTCATGATCCAGTTCGCCGCCGGTCTGAAAACGACGGTGCTGTTGGCCATCGTAAGCGGCACCTCCGGCACAGCGCTCGGATTGACCGCTGCAGCCGGGCGGCTATCACGGTTCAGGTCGGTCAGCGTTGCAGCCGGTTTCTACACAACGATCATTCGCGGGGTGCCGGAACTGCTGATCATCCTTCTGATCTACTTCAGTGGAACGGTCGCGATCAGTTCAATGTTCGACCGTTTCGTTGAAATCAATGCCTTCCTGGCGGGAGTGGTCGCGCTCGCCTTTGTTTCCGGTGCCTACATCGCCGAGATCTTTCGAGGTGCGGCACTCAGCATACCGAAAGGACAGATAGAGGCCGCCCGCTCGCTGGGACTGCAACCATGGCAGACCTGGAGGCTGGTCATCGTGCCGCAGATGCTGCGCATCGCACTGCCGGCGCTTGCGAACCAGTGGATTTCCCTCATCAAGGAAACATCGCTGATCTCAATCGTCGGGCTGACCGACATCATGCGCGTCGCTGCCATCGGCGCCGGGTCGATGCGGGCGCCGCTGACATTCTACCTTGCGGCCTCTGCCATTTATCTCTCGCTTACCAGCGTTGCCCTGGGGGTGTTCAGCCTGCTTGAGCGGCGATTTGCCGTTCCCGGCCACTGAGGAGAATTGCCGTGGATATCGCACTCCTACTTTCCAGCACGATCGCACTTACCAGCGGTATCCCGCTGACATTGCTCCTGACATCTTTATCGCTGGCCGCAGCGTTTGTAGTCTCCGTACCCTTGGCCTTCATGCGGGCATCGGCATGGAAATGGTTTTCCATGCCCGTTCTGGCTTATACATATATGATCCGAGGCACGCCGCTGCTCGTTCAGCTTTTCCTAATCTATTACGGACCCGGTCAGATCGAATTCATTCGTTCCAGCCCGCTGTGGCTTATCCTGCGCGATCCCTTCCGGTGCTGCCTGCTGGCCTTCTCGCTCAATAGCGCTGCCTACACCACCGAGATTTTTCGCGGCGGGATCCAGGCCGTGACGGTCGGCATGGTTGAAGCAGCTGAGGCCATCGGCATGACCCCGATGCAAGTCAAGTGCAGAATCGTCTTTCCGATCGCCTTTAGAAGTGTGCTGCCGTCCTATGCCAATGAAGTAATCGGGATGCTGAAGGCGAGTTCTCTCGCAAGCACCGTGACGTTGCTCGAGATCACCGGTCTCTCCCGAAAGCTGGTCGCTGAAACCTTCGCGCCCTACGAAGTCTTCATCGCCGCCGGCATACTTTACCTCTGCCTGACGTTTATCCTGACCAGCACATTTCAGGCGCTTGAGAGCCTTTTGACGGGTGCTCCGCAGACAAACGCCAGTCCGCGCCGTGGCCCTCTCAAGGAGGTGCGCTATGAGCCTTAATTTCCAGCGAGGCGATGCTATTGGCTACGAGACCGCGTGGCGCGAGATCGACCTTTCCGCCATCGTCTCAAATTATCGTGCGGTCAGGGCTGCGATCGGCCCTCAAACGAAGATCTTTGCCTGCCTGAAACAGGATGCTTATGGCTTCGGTGCGGCGAAGGTCGCATCCGTTCTGGCGGCCGAGGGCGCCGATGCCTTCGGGGTCGTGTCCGTCCGCGATGCCCTCGCGGTGCGAAGAGCCGCTCCGGCAACACCTATCCTGATGTATCCAGGCATAGGCCCTGATGCCGTCGATCTCGTTCGGGATCTCGATCTAACGATCTCGATCTCCGGCGAGGAGGAACTGCGCGGCTGGCTTGCGACCGGGATTCCGCTGAAGGCCTTCGTGAAGATCGATCTGGGCCTTTGGCGCGCCGGTGTGGCTCCCTCAGCCCTTGAGCGCCTTCTTGCGTTCTGCGCGGCGGAGCTGAATATCGTGGTCGATGGGCTCTACGCCCATTTCAGCGAATTTGGCGATACCGGCGCCTCACCGTCGGAGCAGATATTGCGGCTCAGACCACTTCTCGACAGCTTGAAGGCAAAAGGCCGTCTCCCGGCAACCGTCATGGTTTCCAGCAGCGAGAGTATGCTTCGGTATCCCGAACTCGACATGGACGCAGTCGATCCAGGTGCCGTGCTTTTCGGACTAACCAGACCGCCAGCGGGGAGCCGCATCTTGCCCACCCGCCAGGCGCTATCGGCGATCAAAGCGCGCATCGTCGCGCTCAAGCACTGCGACCAAAGCATGGGACCTCCTCCCATCCTGCCGGGATATCACCCGGCCATGCGGCTTGCAGTGTTGGGGATCGGCTGGGGGCATGGCGTGCCGCGGCAACTCGGGCCTGCAGCTTCAGTCCTCGTGAGAGGGCGCCGCGCGCCAATTGTGCCTCCCGCACATCTCGAGCATCTCCGCATCGATGTTACGAATATTCCCGAAGCACGGCTGGGGGATGAAGTCGTGCTGCTGGGCCATTCGGGATCCGCCCGCATTACACTCCTGGACGTAGCTACAACGTGGGACACGGACGAGACCGGCGTGGCATGCGGTCTCAGGGACAACCTTCCGCGGCTGTATGCCTGGCATCACTCGAAACCGACCGACGAAGAAGGGGAATAAGCATGAAAAAACATATGACTTACATCGGCGCTGCCATCCTACTTGGTGCTGGCATCACCTACGCGGAGCAACGCACCGAGATCACCATCGCGTCGGAAGGCGCTTCGCCACCGTGGGACTTCATCGATGCGCGCGGTACGCTTGTCGGTTATGACATCGATGTGGGCAAGGATCTCTGCGCGCGCATGAAACTGGAATGCAAATTCGTCGCCCAGGACTGGGACGGGATTATCCCCGGTCTTCTTGTGAAGAAGTACGATGCGATCATCTCCGGCATGTCGATTACCGAAAAGCGCAAGAAATCCATTGCCTTCTCCATCCCCTACGCCGTGGCGCCGAACCAGATAGTCATGCGCCAGGATGTAGGCGTGCAATACGGCGACATCAACGAAAAACTCAACCTGACAGATATGAACGCGGTAAACAAAGATACTATTGCAAAACTGCGGGAAAGACTGACGGGCAAAACGCTCGGCGTCCTCAGGTCTTCAAACTCGGAAGCGGTGGTGAAGGAACTTTTTGGCGATGTTGCCGAGGTGCGCAGCTATGACAGCCAGGAAAATCTCAAGCTAGACTTCGTAGCGCGGCGGATCGATGGCGGGCTGGGAGACTACTTCGTATGGAAAGAGTTTCTCGAGACCCCTGATGGTGAGGGTGTCGATTTTTTCGGGCCGCAACTTTCCGGGGGCACCTGGGGGCCGGGCGTCGGTGTTGGTCTTCGCCATGGCGACACCGATCTCAAGGCCGCTTTCGACACGGCGCTCGACGCTAGCATCAAGAGCGGATCCGTCGGTAAGCTCGCCGTCAAATGGTTCGGCATGGATATCTCACCGCAACTTGCGAAGTGATCTTCCATCCTTAAAAATTCAGGCGACCCTTCGGCCGCGGTTTCCTGCTTCTTTTTCAAGAGTTTGCCCAGATGACTTCACCGTTCACGCTCGTCCTGACCGGACAATCTCTTATTCATCACGACGTCCGCCAGGTGAACGACAGCGGTTTTGCCGAGATCAAGGAGCTGATCCGGCAGGCCGACATTGCGTTCACCAATCTGGAAACTACAATCTTTGGCCGGCATGGCGGTTGGCCGATGAAAGGGGACTTTTTCGGCTGTTCGGCGCCTGTCGTGCTGGATGCGTTGAAAGACACCGGCTTCAACACTATAGCGCTCGCCAATAATCATGCCTTCGATCTGGGACCATCAGGCGTGCTGTCGACGCTCGAAGAGGTGGAAGCCCGAGACTTCTTGCATGCCGGTATAGGCGTCGATGCCACACATGCTCGCCGAGCCGGAACAAAGATGATAAGCGAAAGGCGTGTGGCGCTGGTCGCCATGGACGCGGGCCCCGGACCTGCAAACATGTATGCCGCCAATGCATCAGCCAGACGCCCTGCGCGGCCGGGAGTGAACTGGCTCGAAGTTTCCAGATTGTTTGAAATCGATCCCGAGATCTTTGCCAACCTCACTAGCATTCAGCAGACGTTCCTTAGCAGCACCATGGAGCGTGCGAACTATGCGCAGCCACATGATCCAGTTATTCTCAAGTCCGCTGACGAGATCGATTTCTACGGCACAGTGTTTCGCCGCGCCGCAGAGAACCGACGCCGGATTGTCGTGGATGAGGCGAACCTCAATGCTCACCTCGCGACGATCCGAGCGGCGGTTGCGAAAGGGGCGTTCGTTATCGCCTATCTTCACCACCATCATTGGGAACCAAGTTGGCGAGCGGTCCCGGTTTGGGTTCAAACCTTTGCCCACGCTTGCATCGATGCAGGCGCGGGCGCATTTCTCAGTCACGGTGCTCCGGTCTTGCAGCCGATAGAAATCTACTCCGGTGCCCCAATCTTCTTCGGGCTCGGCAATTTCTTTTTCCATCTCGAAGAAGGCGAAGTGGTGTGGAGGGATCCGGACGTCTGGAAAAGCGTCGTTGCGACATGCCGGTTCAGCTCCGACGCACAGCTGAAAGCGATCGAACTTCTCCCAATCGTTATCGGTGGAGAGGGGTTTGACGAGCGGAATTATCACGAGCGCATCGTTCCCATACCAGCCCCGAGAACGCTCGCGATGGAGATGATTGAGGATCTGGCAGTTCGGTCGCGGCCCTATGGATCGTATATAGTTCAAAAAGAGGGCCTTGGCAAAATAACAGGGGGCACAAACTGATTGTCGTCGGCTCGCGTTCATTCAGCGCTTCACGCGATTATGCATTTTAGCCAAGCGCGCTGGCCGATTGAATTATGAGTTTAAGACAAGGACATGTTTTAAGACTTACGTCTCCCGCTGGTATGTCGAACCGGTGGCTTCGGTTCCATAAGTCTGCTTATGCAATCTAGGGTTGCTTTTTCGCAGGTATAATAGTAAACGTCTCGGGGCTCTCGTGATCTGTTCCACTTGACCACCAAAACGGAGTAAAAAAATGCAGCACTGGCTGGACAAGCTGACCGATCTTGCGGCGATACAAGGCGACGAAAGCATCCTAACGCAGGGCCTTTCTGACCTCACCCAACATTTTGGCTTCACCGGCTACGCCTATCTGCACATCCAGCACAAGCACAGCATCGCAGTCACCAATTATCATCGCGAGTGGCGATCGACATATTTCGAGAAGAATTTCGATAAGCTCGATCCGGTCGTCAAACGCGCGAAATCCAGAAAGCAAATTTTTGCGTGGTCCGGCGAACAGGATCGCGCGAGGCTATCGAAGGAAGAGCGTGCCTTCTATGCGCATGCTGCCGATTTCGGCATCCGTTCCGGGGTCACTGTTCCGATCAAGACTGCCAACGGCTCGATGTCGATGTTCACCTTAGCGTCAGAACGGCCAGCAATCGATCTCGACCGTGAGATCGACGCAGTCGCGGCCGCCGCTGCCGTCGGACAGCTCCATGCCCGCATCTCGTTCCTTCGAACTACTCCGACCGTGGAGGATGCCGCCTGGCTCGATCCTAAAGAGGCGACCTATCTCAGATGGATCGCCGTCGGCATGACGATGGAGGAGATTGCTGATGTGGAGGGCGTCAAATACAACAGCGTCCGTGTCAAGCTTCGCGAGGCGATGAAACGCTTCGATGTCCGGAGTAAGGCCCACCTTACCCAGCTGGCAATTCGCAGAAAGCTGATGTGAAAGCGCCGATGGCGAGTTGCTCACGCGGCTCGGTCCTGAACCAGGATCAGTTGACGGTCACTTTCGGGATGTAGCCGAGGACGCTGATCAGGGTACTCACTGCGCTCATCTGCGCATGCATCTCAATGCTGGCCTCAATATAACGAAGATGCTGTGGGCCACCGGTCAATTCCCCTGACCTGTGGCTTTCCGGCAGTGCCTGGAATAGTTCGTCAGCCTTTTCGACTAACCGCCGGTGCGTTCGGATCGCGCGGACGGTCAGGCTTTCCAAGTCGGCGTGAGGTAGTCCTCGCGTTAGCCCCACAACCGGCCGGAGCTCCACTCCCTTGGACAAAATCACATCTTCCGATTCCATGTTTTCCAACCCTGGTTTTGTCTGCGGTCCGCCCCCGCTGACGTTGAACCCTATGAACCCTAGCCGGGGGTTAGAATCCGAGATGAATCGGCCCTGAGACCTTTAGCACCGAAGCGCCTGGACATGAGTCACAGGCCCCCGGCCATAAGGTCAGAGGATTCCTGGCGCCATTTCGGTCAGCGCCAACCTTTCATCTGCGGATTCTAAGCCGCAACGCAGCACGTACTGCGTCCCGGCCTTTATAAGAGTCATTTCAACGAGATGCCAGTGGGGATCGGAATAGAGAAGATGCAAATCTTCACATCGGAGAAGCATCAGACGCCACGAATTCCGTTCCGATCGGTATCTTCGAGCGTAGTCCAAGCACTTTGAAACCGTCGCTGCGCAATTCCGTTGGATCGATCAACTGATGGTACCACTTACTTTTCATGAGCACCGATGCCAGAAAGATCAATCCGGATCCCTGCCTTGTTGGGGTCGGTAGCGATTTCCGGCGCAGCAACGGAATCGTCGGTCGCACCTCCTTCCGCGCGTTGGCTGGTGCTATCATCTTCCCGCTCGGGCAGTGCGTCTGCCAATTTCACCTCGCCCGGCTCGGCTGCCCGAAACACTGCCGTTCCTTCGAAATATCCCGTCTGCCAGGCGATAATCGCGTCGTCGAACACTTGCGGCAGGACACCCTTGGCGGTCGGATTCCCATACCATTTGGTGACAATCCGGTAGACCTTCGCGAAGAGCGCCGTGCCCATTCGGATGTTCTCGCAAGCATCGACCAGGTCCGGCTTCATCTCGCCCGCCTCCACGATGCCGAGCCCGGCGGGATATTGTGTGATCCCGACGCGAACGGTATTGCGACCGAGATTGTCTCGGATAAGCGCCAACGCCTCCTCGGCTGTCTTCGGCCTTGGCACAAGCACCACTCGGTTGCCGGTGCGGACTGTGACCGCGAGTGGGTCCGGTGCCCCTGCCCGCTCGATGAACTGTTCGACGATCGCCGGCTTCAGGCCGGGATCGCTGCATTGCTTGATGAGGGCGGCATCGATCATCGCGAACAATTCCTTATCTGTTGAAGGCGGTGACGACAGGCAGTCCGAATAGTTTTGCCCAGGCAATCACGCTAGCGTTCTGAATGGCGACGATCGACGTTCCCGCGGTCCACCATCCGTTGCCCGCGGCGACGATTGCGGTGGGAGAATGCAGCATCGACTGCAGGACCGGCCAGAGGAGGAGCTGTTCGTAGCAGATCAGCGCGGCGACCTTCTGACCGTCGCTTTGCACAACTGGATTGCTGAAGAGGTTGGCGCGGGCTCCACCGTCCTGCCCGGTCTATGCCCGCCATGGCTGCCACATGGACACCGGGACTGGCATGCGTTCGCGATAGAGAATTCGTGCCTCATCAGCCGAAATCTCCACCATGACATTGTCATAGCCGCCCGAATCGAGGACGGCTGCGCCGGCGATCACAGTTAGCTCCGAGCCTCGCAAGCCTTCCTGCCAGACCCTCGCCACGGTCGGTGTCCAGAAACCCAGAGCACTTTCGGGAAGAACGATGAAGCGGGTTTTCGCTGATACTGCCGTGCGCACCGTTGCGATCAGGTGACGGTGATGCGCCAGCGAGCCGTCTCGGCCAAGGGTTTCTCCATGTTCGAGGTCGACGCCTTTCCAATTTTCCGCTACTTTCGGCGGCGTCCAGGTTGTGGCCGACCAGACGTGAAGTCCACCCAGGACTGCGACCGCGATCGGCCACCTTCGACTGGTCATGACGACCAACAGGATCGCGGTCGCACCGAGGCCCCACCACCCCCATCCCGGAAACAGTATGCCGGCTGCGGTGAGCGGATGCGCCCAGCCGGTTATGCCGAGGGGCGGCAGTCCCATGAGCATCGCCGCTACAAGATAGCGCACCGCCCTTCCCACCTCCGGTCGACCTTCTCCCGGAGACTTCCCTTCTGGTTGCCCCTTCCAGAGCGCCGCATGCACGCCAGCGAAGGAGAGTGAAGCAACTGTCCAGAGCAGAAGCCCAGGCCAGAAATCGGTGGCATAGAAGTTGGCGACGCCCAGCGGCAGCCCACGCGAGGCAGCCAGAAAATATCCGGCCGACACGAGCAACGCCGTCAGCCGCGACGGCGACATCGCCCAGAGCGCCGGAAACAACACAGCGACAGGAAGCGCCAGCACATGACCGCTCCAGGCAGTCCAGCCGCAAGCGACAGATACGGCGATGAGCAGGCAGGAGCGCCGCCTGTTATGGATGGAATGTGAGGACCGGCCGCGCCAGGCCGAGAAGGCCAGTGTCGGGAACCGGCCCAAAGTACCGACTATCATAGGAGCTCGCAAAGGATGAGTGAAGAAACAGATTTCTCAGTGGCACGATGCCGGTCTTGAACGGTGTGATTGGCCTGCCCTCGCCATCGCTCGTTCGAACGATCGATGAGGCAAGAGGCCTGCCGTCGACAGTGACATTCGCGCCGATTTCAATGTGCTGTCCGGGAAGTGCCGCCACTGTCTTGATAAGCGGCGCAAAGCCACCGGGGCAGAGGCCACGCCTGACATAGCCGCGGCGGCGTGCCTCCTCGAATGACGCGGTCGTCGGCGGGCAGATAAACACGAGATCGCCGACCTCGACCGGACGCTGCAGGGCCATGATACGCCAGAGCCCAAGCGGCTCGCTCGGCGTCAGGTTCAATCGAAAGCCGCCGAAGTATGCGATTGCCGCCAGAGCGGCGATCATCCCACCCAGGCCGGCCAGGAACAGGAGAAGCCGCCGCCTCATTGCTTCATCACCGGCGTCTGGCGCTGGGCGAGACGCAAATCCTCGGCCTGCCGCAGGGTCTGGACGGTGCGCTCGTGCGCGGCGAGCTGCTGGGACGTGCGCATGATCGGCCAGGCTTCCTTCAGACGCTCCTTCTGCTCGGGCTGCATCCCGTTGGAGAGTTTGTCGAAGAGCTTTCCGGACGGTTCACGCGCGGCATTGGTGAGCAGTGTGCGTTCCCCGAACCGCAGGGTGACGGCCTGGTTGAACCCGTCAATTTCCAGCTTGGTTTCCCGATTGCTCAGTGCATATGCCATCGCCGCAGGCAGATCGTTGCGGTCGATCGCGTCACGCACGCGCTCCAGCACCACATGTGCTGCCGGCGAGAGCGCCGGGATGTCGATCGATACGCGCTGGCGCTGTACCTGCTCGTCTGTGGAAAGCCGCTTTGTGGCAGCCTCGCGCATCTGCAGATACTGCTCGAGATCGCGCTTCAGGGCGGGGACGTTTATCTCGGCGATGCGACGGTCCTCGCGCTCAGTCTTGCTGGCAAGAATGCCGGTCTTGCCCCGCAGCGGCCCAATCGATGCAGGCTCCGCCTCAAGCTTCTGAATCACCTGCCGTGCCGTATCCTTCTCAGTCAGTACAGCGTCGAAGTTCATCGCTTGGAATGCAGTTTCGGGATCGGCGAACACATAAGCGAAGCGGGCCGAGACCTCTTCCCATTGTTTCTTGAGGGCTGGATCAGTGTCGAGCTTGTGCTCCACCGTATCGGCAACGGAACCGGGAAATATCTTGATGCCTGCGACCATGGGCGCGGCCTCCTTCATTGTTTGGGTTTTCGGGGGATGGTGCAGACCGAGACGCTCTGCAAAGACGGCAAGGCGCTGGCTAAGCTCGACCAGTTTCGTCTTCTGGCGCAGCGTCCAGTCGAGTTGGTCACGTAGTAGCGTACGGGCCACCTGGACGATGTTGAGGCCGCGACTTTCCGCAAACCGCAGTGCCTCGCGGTAAAGCTTTCCGCGCTCGTAATCGAGCGTGGTATCCTTGGCATTTTTTCGGGAAAGAACTTTGCTGAGCCCGCCGTTGAAGGCAAAGGATCGCGTCCCGTAGTAGAGCTGCAAATCCTCGCGATGGCGGGTCATCGCCACATAGGTCAGATGCCGGTCGAGGGAGAGGCTTGCCAACACCTTCACGCGGTCGACGGTAGCGCCCTGGCTTTTGTGGATCGTGGTGGCGTAACCATGATCGAGATTGCTGTAGAAGCGCTGCTCAACGATGACGTGCCGTCGCTGATCACCCTCTCCGATCACAGCGACGATCCTATTCGGTGCGGCCTCAATGACATGAGCGATCATGCCGTTCTTGACGCCGAGCGACCCTTCGTTCTTCAGGAAGACGATCTGGTCGCCCGCGTCGAATTGGCGAATGCCATCAGCCGTTTTGAAGACATGGCCCTCACCGACAATGCCGCGTTCGACGAGTTTTTCGCGGGCCATAATGTTCAGCGTCCGCACGTCGCGGCGCAGATGCGCGAGGATCAACGTTGTCTTCAACTGATCGTAATCGTTGTTCCAGTCACCGATCAGCCGCTCGACCGCCTCGGCCTTGAGGCGCGTTCCCGTGATCCTGACATTGGCATCATAGGCGGTCAGCGCCTTTTCCACGTTGCCTCGGGCCAGATCAAGCGATGCCTTGCGCATCCAGTCCTCGCGCTGGCGATAGATCGTCTCGAGTTCGGCATAACCAATGCGGTCAACGATGGCGCGGAAGGCTGCACCCGCCTCGATCGGCTGGAGTTGTTCGGGATCGCCAACCAGTACGATCTTGGCGCCTGCCCTAACGACGGTGTCGACGAAGCCGGCCATCTGTTTTGAGGCGACCATGCCCGCTTCATCCATGACGAAGACGGTGTTGTCATCGAGAACGTCACGGCCCCGATCCCAGCGCAGCTCCCAAGACGCGAGCGTCCGGCTCTGGATCCTGGCTTCCTTTTCCAGTCCCTCCGCCGCCTTGCCGGCAAGCGCTCCGCCGACCACACGATATCCGGCCAGTTCCCACGCCTCGCGGGCAGCCTTCATCATCGTGGTTTTGCCTGCGCCGGCGCGTCCAACCACGGCCGCGATCCGGGCGGGACCGGCGATCCGCTCGATCGCGGTTTTTTGCTCTTCCGAGAGCCGCTCGTGCCGCCGGAAAGTTGCGACCAGAGCAGCTTCAGAGACGGCATGACCGTACCGGTTCGACAGCCATAACGCCTGCCGCACCATCGTCGCTTCCAGCCGGATCATCGCCCGGGTTGAGTAACGGGCCTGCACCTTTTCTCCGGTCGCGAACTCGATCGTGTCGCGCTGTAGCCGGAGAACCTCGGGGTTCAGGATGATGCGTAACATCAGTTGCTGGAAAACAGTCGGGTCATCGACATAACGATGCAGAACCTTGGCGACATCGCGTTCATCGAAAACGCTCTGCTCTCGCGTGATCATGTCAAGCACGATGGCTGGATTGTTCAGAATGCGGCGGGCGTTTTCGCTCCGCCGCTCTTCGTTCAATTCGATGCGCTCAAGCTCTGGCCGGAGGCCCTGCTCCTGCGCCTTGCGCGCGATCGCCTTGGCGCCAACGCCGAGATGGATCGTCGGTTCGAGGTCGATACCCTGCTTTTCGTAGGAACGGCCGTCGATACGGAGATCGATGCCGCCGAGCGCCAGATGATGGTTCAGCCGCTCGAACCATCCATCGCGCAGAGTATTGAAGTCGTCGATCGAACCCGCCCAGAGCTCATA
Source organism: Rhizobium sp. B230/85 (assembly GCF_019355735.1). Classification (NCBI taxonomy): domain Bacteria; kingdom Pseudomonadati; phylum Pseudomonadota; class Alphaproteobacteria; order Hyphomicrobiales; family Rhizobiaceae; genus Rhizobium; species Rhizobium sp. B230/85. The sequence continues at coordinate 180,329 of NZ_CP072160.1, read as the reverse complement.
AAGGATTTTCCCGGACTTCGTGCGGACTGGCTGGCCGTCCTCGCCGGTCACCGCGACCTTCTTCGATCCGAACCCGTCTTCGGTCAGTGGGCGCAAGGTGGTCATCAGGTGGATATGCGGATTGCCGGGATTGTCATGGTAGACCCAGTCCGCGACCATACCTTTTGGGAGGATATGCTTGTCGACATAGTCCCGCACCAGCGCAATGTTCTGCTCGGACGACAGCTCCAGTGGAAGCGCTATGGTCAGGTCGCGAGCGAGCTGCGCATCGGAACGCTTCTCGAAGGCCTCAACCTTGTTCCAGAAGGCGTCCGAAGCTCCGGCGACAGAGCGGTCCGCGATCATTGCGCGGACCCATTTCGGGGCATCGGCCGGGAGCAGGAATTCCTCATGCACAAGCCCCTCTTTCCGAGTGTAGTCGATGGTACGGGCCTCGCGCTCGTATTCCATCTTCGCGCAGTGTCGATAGGCCGCAGACAGCACCACACTGCGGCCGCCGCCGCGGCTGACGATGCTGGCTGAGAAATGGGCGATGGCCACGGCGTAAAACACTCCCGGTTCGAACTTCGTTCGTCGGGAGCGGCAACCCTACGACGGCCCCGCCAGGGCCGTGGGCAAGCACGTCGCACCAGCGACGTATAATTGCGCCCTTGGATCCGCTCCTTCGGAACGGCGGGATCATCCTCCAAAGTGTCGGCCTTGCCGACGTGCAGATCTGCACATTCCTTCGGAAGTGCTTTTGAGGAAATCTTGCAGCGTGACAAACGCCGCCAAGATTTCCAGGAGATGCGACCGGAATGAAGAAACCATCATCGAAGATCAGGGAAGAAATCGCCAGATTGCAGGATCAGCTGAGACAGGCAGAAACACGCGAGGCCGAGCGCATCGGCCGGATCGCGCTGAAGGCCGGTCTGGGTGAGATCGAGATCGAGGAAACCGAGCTACAGGCTGCGTTCGAAGAGATCACCGGGCGGTTTCACGGAGGCAAAAGAGTTGCGACCGGGAAGAAAAATGCCGGGGATGGTCGTACCGGCGGTGAACCATCGGCGACGATCGCGTCTGGCGCGCCTGCGGGCAGGCCTGGTGAGGCTTGAACGGATGGCCCGCACGATGACGAATGACGCGCGAAAGAAGGACACGCGCGAAAAAATTGAACTCGGTGGCCTGATCATCAAGGCAGGACTGCGCTATGAGAAGCGGGCACTGCTGCTCGGCCTGCTGATCGATGCCAGTCGTCGCCTCAAGGCCAACGATGCGGAGCAATCGCGCCTCACGGCGATAGGCGCCGAGGCGTTCGCTCATGACGGCGAGTAAACTGTTCCTTGCCGTCATCCCGGCCACGACGATGATCGTCGTCGTGGTTATCATGCCGGGGATCGAGCTCTGGCTGGCCGCGTTCGGCGAGACGGCGCAGGCCAAGCTGATGCTCGGGCGGATCGGCCTCGCGCTGCCCTATGCGACAGCAGCAGCGATAGGCACGATCTTCCTGTTCGCGGCAAATGGTGCAGCGGGTATCAAGGCGGCAGGATGGGGCGTCGTCAGCGGAAATGGTGCGGCAATCCTGATCGCGGTGCTACGCGAGGGGGTTCGGCTGGCGGGGATCGCTGGCGAGGTTCCGGAAGGACAATCCGTGCTCGGATATGCGGACCCCGCAACGTTGCTTGGCGCATCAACAACATTCCTCGCCGGCGTCTTCGCACTGCGCGTCGCGGTGATGGGGAATGCAGCTTTCGCCAAAGCCTCGCCACGACGGATCGGCGGAAAGCGAGCGGTGCATGGGGAAGCCGACTGGATGAAGGAACAGGAGGCTGCAAACCTCTTCCCCGATCCCGGCGGCATCGTCGTCGGCGAACGGTATCGCGTCGATCGCGACAGCGTCGCGGCTTTGTGGTTCCGCGCCGATGATCCGTCGACCTGGGGCGCGGGAGGCAAGAGCCCGCCCCTGTGCTTCGACGGCTCCTTCGGCTCGTCGCATGGCATCGTCTTCGCCGGCTCCGGCGGTTTCAAGACGACGTCGGTAACGGTCCCGACCGCGCTCAAGTGGGGCGGCGGCCTCGTCGTCCTCGATCCGTCGAGCGAGGTGGCGCCGATGGTAGCAGAGCATCGCCGCAAGGCTGGCCGGAAGGTGATCATTCTCGATCCTTCGGCGCCAGGGGTCGGCTTCAACGCGCTCGACTGGATCGGGCGACACGGCAGTACGAAGAAAGAGGACATCGTCGCCGTCGCGACCTGGATCATGACCGACAATCCGCGATCGGCGTCTGCCCGCGACGATTTCTTTCGGGCATCGGCGATGCAGCTCCTGACGGCCCTCATCGCAGACGTCTGCCTGTCCGGTCACACGGACGAGGAAGACCAGACGCTGCGCCGTGTGCGGAAGAACCTCTCCGAGCCTGAACCACAGCTGCGGGCGCGCCTGACAAAAATCTACGAACAGTCGGAATCGGACTTCGTGAAGGAAAACGTCTCGGTCTTCGTCAACATGACACCGGAGACCTTTTCCGGCGTCTACGCCAATGCGGTAAAGGAGACCCACTGGCTGTCCTATGCGAACTATGCCGCACTCGTCTCGGGCGACAGTTTCTCGACCGACGATCTCGCCAAGGGCGAGACTGACATCTTTATTGCGCTCGATCTGAAGGTCCTCGAAGCCCATCCGGGACTGGCACGCGTGGTTATCGGATCGCTGCTCAATGCCATCTATAATCGAAATGGCGATGTGAAAGGTCGCGCGCTCTTCCTGCTCGACGAAGTCGCCAGGCTAGGCTATCTGCGCATCCTGGAAACCGCCCGCGACGCCGGACGCAAATACGGCATCACGTTGACGATGATCTTCCAGTCCATCGGACAGATGCGCGAGGCTTATGGCGGGCGGGACGCGACGAGCAAGTGGTTCGAATCTGCGTCGTGGATCTCGTTCGCCGCGATCAACGACCCTGATACTGCCGACTATATCTCGAAACGCTGCGGCGATACGACGGTCGAGGTCGAACAGACAAACCGCTCGTCGGGGATGAAGGGATCGTCGCGCTCACGTTCCCGGCAGCTCAGCCGCCGTCCACTGATCCTGCCGCATGAGGTGCTGCGCATGCGCGCTGACGAGCAGATCGTGTTCACATCGGGCAATCCGCCGCTCCGATGCGGACGCGCCATCTAGTTCAGACGCAAGGACATGAGCGCGTCCGTCGGAGAAAACCGCTTTCACAAGCAAATCACAGACGGGGTGAAGAGCTATAAGGCCGCTCCGATGACAGACACTGAGGAGACATGACATTGAGACTTTTTACGGCAGTTGCCAGCCTATCCCCCTTAGCCATTGGCATCCTCGCATCTGTTGCCTCAGCCCAGCCTTCAAGCAGTGCAAGCAGCGTGAGCGAAGCCTTCTCTATCTGCGGAAGTGGGCAACGGATCACCTGCGTGGTGGATGGTGATACGTTCTGGTTTCGAGGCGAGAAGATCCGGATCGCCGACATCGACACGCCGGAACTCAGCCCGCCGAGATGCGAGCGCGAACGCGAGCTCGGCTTGCGGCGAAACAGCGGCTGCTTGACATCCTCAATTCGGGTCCGCTCTCGTTCAAGACGACCGCCAGGGATGAAGATCGCTTCGGTCGCAAGCTCAGGATCGTCTACCGCGATCAGCGATCGGTCGGCGATATTCTCGTCGCCGAAGGCTTGGCTCGGAAGTGGCAAGGATCGCGCCGGAGCTGGTGCGAATGATCCGGGCGCCGGCGGATCACTGTAGTGAATCGATGATGCCCGACCGATTCAAAACTGTCATTGGACGGCAGAATCCGAACGCGCGATTCTGCCGGCATGATCACGCAGCCCTACCACCTCTATGTAGAGCGTATCGCGCCGGAAAAGAACATGGCGCGGTTCTACGCGCTTGCTGTCCAGCCGACATTGTTCGGCGAGGTATCGCTTGTGCGCGCCTGGGGCCGGATTGGAACGCGCGGGCAGCAGATGGTGCATCTGTTCGACAACGAAAGCCAGGCCGTCAGCCTGTTCCTCGATGTCGTTCGCGAAAAGCGCAAAAGGGGCTATCGGCCGAAACGACCTGTGGACATCCAGCGGATCCAACCCTCGTCCGCATCGTTGTCGATGACAATACGGCCATAAGCTGACACGGATTTCATCTTTCAACAAGATGCGAGGAATTCCATGACCACCACCAATGAAATCGCCGACAAGATTGCAGCCGACAACGGCCTGACGAAGGTTCAGGCCAAGGGCATTGTCGAGGCCGTGTTCCAGGCCATCGCCGATGCCGCAGGCTCCGACGCTGAAACCTCAATCCCAGGCTTCGGAAAATTTAAGGTGAAGGCATCGCCTGAGCGCGAGGGTCGCAATCCCGCGACCGGAGAAAAGATGACTGTTGCCGCTTCGAAGAAGCTGACCTTCGCGCCTGCCAAGGCGCTCAAGGATGCACTGAACAAGTGATCTCAATGCTGGATGCCCCGCCTTGTCAGGCGGGGCATCCAGTGTCAGTCCCGGTTGGACCGGGACCAGATGAGGGAGAGGCCTTCCTCGCCTTCGACCTCGAACAGCGTTGCGTAGATTGGGGCCGGGAAGCTCGGGTCGTCGAGCTTGACCGAGAGGTAGTCGCGGCCTTGCTCGGAGGTCTTCTGCCAGGCGGCGCCCAGATCGACATTATGCGGTGCACCGCATAATCGACATTGCCCGCGTAGATGCGGAAGTGCGGACCCTTGTCGGAGGGGTTTTCGACGCGGGCGATACGGGCCTTGACGTTGAGAGCAAGCGTACGGATCGAGCCTGTGAAGCCGTTTTCAGTGGTGGTGAAGGTGCCGATGGTTGCCATTGTCATGTCCTTTCGCTGGTTTCGGGCCGCGCTCTTCGCGGCCTCGATGGCAGTCGCAAAGACCGGGGACGATCGGACCGCACCCCGAAGGGGCTGAAACGAAGAGGAAGGCGGCCGGGAGAGACTCTCTTGGTACCGCGAGGAATAGCGGCAACCCGGGGGTCCCCGCTCGACTGGTCGAGTGGGGTGGGTTCCGATAGGGGAAGAAAGTCTCGGACGGTCGTTGCGGGAAGACGATCGAGGCGAAGCCGGTCCCCGGTCAGACATGCCCCATCGAGCCCGCAGAAGAGCCCGGACGCATTGGGGGTGAAAGGACTTTGGCAATGGCAATCTACCGTGTGTGCTCAAAGTGACGGGCTGCTAACGGCGTTAACGGAAGCGGCTGATTCCATCAGGGACTTGCGACGCGCGATGAACTCCCAAATGTTAGCGGCTGTCTAAAAGTGCGGCTATTCGGTGCCGAGGTGTCACGGGCGATTTGCTCCACCATCACCGTATGGTTTGGATTGGTCGCAGTGATGAGCCTGGTAAGGCTTCTCTGACCTATGGTTGGGGTGCTCTTCCATTGATCGCGTGGGAAGCAATAGGCGTTCCCGGCCGGAATTTTCCACGACGGCGCACGGGCTTGCGTGGTGGGAGAGTCTAAAGCCTGACAAATTCTGAAACTGCACAAGCGCAGCCATTGCAAAGGAAATGATGCCGATTGAGCGACGCACGTTTGAGTAGCAATGGATTTTTATGTTCAATGCCAAGTGATCTATCTGCCCGCTCAAGCGAACCATGATCCGTCACGCCGCGTTGTCGCTCACGAAAGCGGCGACTTCGCTCGGCATGCATAGCACGACCGCGAGCGCCTACCTGATAGCGGCGGCGAGCACATCTCTGCTGCTCTTTTCGCGCAGCTTTGGCGCAATCGGGTGTGCAATATATCTGCCATCGATCACAGCTTGAGCAAATCAGCGCTTGAGACCGGCAGCGCAAACACAAATAGAACCGTGCTGACGGCGGATCTTCGCGATCAGGTCGCGCTGATGCAGGACGTGGCGGCACCAGAGGTATCTCCTTTAACTTCCAACATCACGGTAACCCTCGTTGCAGCAGTAATCTACCAGGTTGTGCAAACCGAAGCCTGCAAAGTGAAGACATGTGCCTCCTCAAGGCCATCACGCTGTGGTCCGAAAAGATCGATCGCGGCCTTCGGATTGCATAAGAGAGCTGGAAACCTCTCGCCCCTTCGCTTCGCTGCGCGCGGATTGCGCTCAACTGCGGGAGCGGCTACCGAATGGCGGTGTTGCGGGAACCTCCATCTCCAATCTCGGCACCGAATACCCGCACTTCTCAACGACCGTTCACACCCAAAGCAGGGGGAGGAAGAATGCCTTGCTGAGACGGCCGAGCGGCGGTTCTGGTTCAAGATAAAACGAGCGACCGATCACATCGCTGTTGAACTCATCGAGGATGATCCAAAGCCGAAGATCGGCATCCAGCCCTGCTCGCCGCTTTTCGATCGAGGGAATTTCAGCGGCAAAGCGTGCCTTTTCGGGCTGCTTGGTGGTGATCGGAAAGAACAGCACCAGATCGCCTTCGGGCCGGGCAATCCGGACGCCGACCGCAACCGGCCGATTTTTCCGGCCCTCGGTCTCGCCTTTGCCGCTTTCTCGCGCCCAGAGATAGGGATAGCGAACGATCGCCGCGGTCTGGATGTCGTCATAGCCGCTCACCGGCCAGCCTCGTCGCTCTCGGCATAGGTGTCAACCGCAGCCTCGAACTCGACGAACAGTCCATCCGGCATTGTCTCCAGCGTCACAGCGGACCGGGCATCGGACTGGCGCATCAGCCGGTCGTAATCCTCAATGTTGAGCAGCACGAGACGCGGCTTGTTGCGCTGGGTGATCGTCACAGGATGGCGAAGCGCCTCGGCAATGATGTCGCCGGACTTTCGTGAGAGATCGCTTGTCGTATAAGAGCCTGGCGTGTGGGGCATGCTGATCTCCTAAGTATCATATCGACGCGAGTATAACGCGCCCACGAACGCCTCAGGCTGGCCTCTTTGCCCGCCTTGATCAAGGGTGGGTGCCGTGCCGGCTCAGTGAGCCGGACGACCATCGTAGGGGTCCTATTCGTAAATAATCTCGACCTCGTCGCCATCGATTTCGTCGGCGGGCAACACGCCGAATTCGTCTCCGGATCTGAACAGGACGACGGGGACCATCAGGGTGCGGGCGAGATCGAAGGCGTGGGATTGTGCGAGGCTGAGATTGTGCGACATGGTGAAGAGGCTCCATCCTGGAACGGAACTATTCCCGCTCGATGGCTCCTCCAGAAGTCGGGCATCCGGCCGCGATCACCGCAGGCGAAGCCTGCGGCGGCACGCTTGCGTAGTCCGACCCTTCATGGGTTGATCGTACAAGGCCGGGGATCGACGGAGCCCATCGACAAAGAGCGGGAATGGTACTGCTTCGGGGTGAAACTGACAGATATTGCGCGCAATTTCAGCCTCGCCGCCGCTGTCCCGCCAGTCAAACCACGCCTCATCGCCGCCGTTCACCATCCGGTCGGATTACAGCCCGCACATGCCTTCACACTCGTTTGGCCACAGATCGAGTTGGCCGTGATCGGTCGCCGTCGAAAGGTCGGCATTCTCCAGCGACACGCAGGAGCGATGCAGGTAGACCTCGCCACGGATCCCGCGCAGCCCGGTGCGGATCGCCCGATCGACAGCGACGGCATCGAACCAGGCTTCAGGATCCCCATCACGTATGGCCCGCCAGGCGCTGTTGGAATGGAACGGACAACCAATGCAGGCGCTCTTGGGCGGACGGGGATAGCCGTGCCTGTCGAGCCAACGCAGGCATTCGTATCGGGTCATCCGCCGCTCGATCAGGGGCCAGCGATTGACCTGCCACGCTTCACGCGAGGGCTTCATGCGCACGACCTCATCAAGCGAAATCCCCAGCCATTGCTCAACGACGGGGTGCTTGGGCGAGCGGCGGCGCGTCAGGCCGGCAAGTTCACGCACCTTCCGGCGGATCGGCACGATCTTGAAATCGCCAGTGCATTGGCGACGGATCATGCCAATGGAGACGGTCTCGGTTGCCGTGCGCCGTGTCGAGACCTCGACCAAGTCGCCCTCCTCGTTCTCGTCGAGGACAGGCACCTCTTCCCCGGGTGGCGTCACGATCTTCGTGAAGGCCGGGATCGACGCCCAGCGTCGCCCGTCCGCCGCCTCCATCAGGCCGTCGCGGATGTTTCCCGCCGAGACGACGTGAACCGGAAATGGCAGAACGTTCGGCGACATCAGCCACTCGAGATGCTCATAAACAGCTTTGGGCTCCCAGCCGGTATCGGCAAAGATCGCGCAATCCGGCATGGGACCGATCTCGCCATGGGCGGCCGTCAGGGCGAGTGTCGTGGACTGGACGCCAGCGCCGAGCGACAGCGCGCGAAGGCGTATCGGGGCATCAAACATCAGCCCGCCTCCCCGCTTGTGGCAAGCAGCCACAGCCGAAGGTCCTTGCGCATCCTGCCGATCGGGCCGTTGATCTCGGTGATCGCAGCGTCAGCCGTGAGATAGCCGCCTTCACGGAAGAGCGTCACGAGGTGGCGCATGACGTCGAGGTAGAGGTGGCCACCAACGAGCGCGACCTCCATGAATGGCGCACGACCAAACTGCGTCATGGAAGCGATATGCGCGCCGGCGTGCTCGCCTGACGGCATGACCCGGCGTTGCGTTTTGGGGCGCGGCCACCGCATTCCAGGACCGCCGGCCTTCATGGCTGCGGCGATCTCCGGGGTCATGCGGGCATCGTACATCTCGATCGGTGTATCAGCCGATCGAAACCCGAAATGCGCCGACAGGAAAGCGACCTTCGCCAATCTGCCGCCGGGATCGACCGTGAGCAGGGTGCGCCATAGCGGGCCGTCGTAACGCTGGATAGCGGATGTTCTTCGCGTCTCCCCGTTTTGTGGCCGAGCAGGCGAGGATCAGCAGCCGGGAGGAGAAAGGGAGCTTGGTCATCAGGCTGCCTCCCTTTCTTCAGACACCAGAGGCTGGAGGCTGTGCAGATAATTCACGGCGCGCTGTGCATGCGCGGCCGCCTGGAAGATCGCCCGCTTGTCATTGGAGAGCAGCGTCAGCCACGAGGCGAGGTAACTTGCATGATCTGGACGCGGCTCAAGTTCGGGGACAATCCCGAGGTCAGCAGCCAAGAAAACAGCGCCCATTTCGGCAATTAATTCTTCGCGGCAACGCTCCGACTTGTCCTTGGCGTAGCGGCTGAGATCGCGGCCAACCCGGTCGGCATGCGATGTCCAATGTGTCAATTCGTGCGCCGTCACGGCGACGACTGAGGCAGCGTCCCTGAAACTTTCCCGTACCGGCAACTGAATGTGGTCAGAAACCGGATGGTAATAGGCACTATCGCCTCCATAACGGATCACCGCGCCCGTGTTGCGGAAGAATTGATCCGCATGGGCGATGCGCTCGACGGACTGATGACCGGTTCGGGCGCATCGTAGTACTGGTCCGGCAGACCATCGATTTGCGCCACGTTGAATACTGTGTACGCTTTCAGGAACGGAATATCGCGTTCGACCTCCCCGCCATTGCCGTCGGCTTCCGACTTGGTAAAGCGGCTTGCATAGATGACCGTCGTTCCGGTCTCGCCCTTGCGACCGCTGCGCCCAGCTGCAACGCCTGCCTGAACGTCATCCACATCGGCGACGCATAACCCTGGGCTGTACCCTCCGACCACAATAACAGGACGTTCAGCCCGCTATAGGGCTCGCCATTGTGGCGCAGAGGACGGCTGATCCGTCCGGCGGTGTTTGCGACCGACCACGGCTTTATCCATGGACGCACGCCTTTGTCCAGATCAGCGAGGATCCTGTCCGTGATCCGGGTGTAAAGATCGGCGCGCTCGTTTTCGTTCTTCCTGGTCATTCCTGAAACCTCCGTTTCAGGGCCGCCCCATGCGGCCCGTGACAGTGGTCTCAGAGCGACGGGCAAAAGGAGGCGCACACCCGCAGTCCGCCGGCACAGCCGGCGGCAAGGGCCGCAACGGAGAGGAGGACAGCAAAGCTGTTGCGCGATGACTGACCGGCGCCAGACCGATCAACCGGAACGGGCCGCATGGGGTGGCAGATCGGGGGCCGCTTTATCTCTTTCCCTGCTACCCGGTCTGAATGGGGCTGGATCCGCCGCGCGAGCGGTGGTCAACCTTCGTCGAACACCAGACGGACCAGCTCAGGCTGAAGGACGGGATCATCGACATAGCGGCGCACGAATATCTCGATCGTTTCGCGGTCAAAGGTTTGGCCCGCATCCGCGATCAACTGCCGGATGATCGAGGGCCGCTCCTGGATTATTCTGGTGTTATGGACATCGCGTTCGATCGATCCCGCCTTGCGGTCGATGTCCTCGCCGCGCTCGGTTCTTCGCCGTGCAGCTGAACCGAGATGGGTCTGGGGAATGAGGTCGTAGCCGCGATCTTTCAAACTGCGGTGATCGACGCGAGCGGTCGAACCGGCGTTACGAAGCGCAACATTGACGAGGTTTGCCCAGTGCAGGCGGATTTCGGCGAGATCTGTACGGGGAGATTTCGGCAACCCACGCTTCTCCCTGTCCTTGCCGCCGAGCACGAAATCGATTTTAGCGCCGAAACCCGAAGCTGTAAGCTGACGCGTCGTGCAGAGCAGGAAGGCGACGAGGGAACCCGGTCCGGTCTGTCTGACCGTCAGGTCGATGGCATTGCCCTCTCTTTCGCTCAGGCTCCGGGCGAAAGCTTCCGCCAGAGCGATCGACTGTCGATCGGTGAGCTCCCGTGGCAACGCCGCGTACCAGAGAAGTGCAGTATTGCTGTCGCTGCGTTTTTCGTGTGCCTCGGCCGCGTTCCAGAGCGACAGGCGATCGGCCACATGCGGACAGGACGTGCCCGCCGGGGTTATGATATCCTTGTGGATGAGACCCGGCCTTTGCGGCATGACGTGCCGAATGCCGGTCCGATAATCGATCAACGGTTCATCGGCATAGTAGGATGCGGATGCAACAGCACTCTGGCCCTTTGAGCGGCCGATCTTGTCAACACGCAGATGGTAGATAGCCACGCTGCCTCCGTACAAAAATCAGTTCTGCAGGCCGTCTTCAGCCGCTGGCCCGGCTTCACTGGACGCAACGACACTTTGCACGCCGACGTCCGCCTGTGCAGCCTTGCGGCTGCGCAGGATATCGACAAACCGCAACTGGCTGGAGAGGCGGTCCTCATCGCTGACGGCCATGACCGCCTGGCCATCGATGTCATGACGCATGGAATCCGGTTGGGCGCAGGCGAAAAGATAATTTTTTGCATGGGTATAAACCGCTGTCGCGCGACGAAGCTGCGTTGCGGTGGCGTCATCTCGCAGACGGCTCTTGAACGTCTCGAACAGGCCGATCGCAAATGGCAGGATCGGAGCGCCTTCGCTTGCCGGCAAGACAATGGCCGGTGAGGCGAGAAGGACGTTGATCGCTTCGGCCTTTTTCAGATCATACGCACTGGCGGCGATCGGTCCTTTGGACACACGCCACGGCTTGATCGTATCTGTGGTCAAATTCTCCGTCATCCAGCGTCCCCGTGTGGCTTCATCTGCATCCGCGCCAGCAGATATAAGCCTGCAGCGCCCGTTGCTGCTCGTCCGTCAAAGGCGGCAATGTCGTTCGCCGCACCGGTTTTTCCGCAGTTCTCGCGCTCGGGTTCTCCGCCTCCCTGATGGCGATCAACCGTTCAAGCTCCGCGACACCCGCCTTCAGGCAGGAGATGCCGTCCAGATGACGAAACCGCAGCCAGAACGCGGTGCGGTCCTCACGCGAAGCGCCGATACCTGCCCTTTTCTCCAGATCACCGATCGTGGTCATTGCCGCACCTCGCATTCGAAGATAGCGGAAGACTGCGCGCGTCGACCCGAGGATCCAGGCACATCCCCGACCAGCCGCGACCGGAGCGCCGCGATGGCGGTGTCCTGGCGCGCCAGCTTGCGGGCAAGCGCATCGATCTCCGGCTGGCGCTCGGCGGTCAGCGCAGCCAGGTTGGCGCGATAGCGTTGCAACCAGGTCCAGGGATTGGGCGATCGACGGCGCGGATATTCGCGCCGACGCTCATTGATGAGCGGATCCGTCGCCCGGAGCTTGCGGGTGATCTGACGCTCGATCATCTCCAGCCGATGTTGTGTCTGGCGCCGCGCCTCTTCCATGCGCAGCAACTGCGCTTGGAGGTCTATCATTCCCGTCATGACGCGGCCCTCCCGCGCCAGCCGACAAAACTCGATGGCCCTTGATAAGCCTGGTGCCGGGCGCCATCGATGACGAAGCCGAACCGCCCCCGCGCATGGTATTCATCGTTCGCGACGAGAAACCGTCGTTCTTCGCAGCTGAATTGGCGAGAGCCACCGACTGTGGCCATCACCTCGGTCATGCCGGGATGTTGATCCGACAGGATCGCCGAGATGACGATCCAGGCACCGGCATGCTGTTTCTCGAAGGCCCGGCGATCCTTCTCCATAGATTCCCCAATAGAAAGTTGGTGACCATGGACTGCCTCCCAGGCGTCTGGCCATGAGTTCCGGATTGTCTGGTCAGCGCATTTTCGCTCAAAAGTCGTGAAGAGGCCTGGAAACGTCAGCGCGACGATCGCCCATCCGATATCCTCTTCATAAAATCCGCTGTCGCTCCGCAAGGACGGGTGAACCACACTGTTGCGTTCGCCGGACAATTTAAAGCCGCCATGCCCGCCGTGGTGTGAGAGACGACACCCTCGGAATAGATGGTGGTGCCCTGCGACGGACCCCAGGGTGTGTTGCAGTGGATCCGGGCAGATCGGCGCGCCAGGGAACGCAGCTCACGGCTATGCTCCGCCTGTTCGAACATCCGGAAATGGAAGGCGGTTTCATCCTCGATCATGCCGTCGTGAGAATAGAAATCATCCCGCTTCAGATCGGCAAGTGGGCGGGAGACGCGCCAAGCGGAGGCCAGGAAGTGCTGACCATTACGGCCCGGCAGCAGGGCAAAGACCATGTCTCCGACGCGGGCGACCGTCAGGCCGTCTGCACTTTTCCCGGACCCGACCCCTGAATATTCAGGTGTGGCTGGTTCGACCGTTTCAAGAGGGAGGCCGTTCATGCCGCGGCCCTCCCCTCAACGACATCGGCCGCAACATGATCGGCGGTTACCTCGTCCAGAACGGCATCCGGGTAGCGGTGTTCCTGCAGCCATGTTTCGGCGTCCGCCATGCCGGGCGCGAGGTGGAGCAGTTCGGCGTCGTCCTCTGGCCCGCTGAGGATGCGTACCGCGCCAATTGCCGGCTGCTCGATGACGGTGAACGTCAGATCGTTATCGACCGAAATCGTTTCGTGCACCGTAAGCACCACGATGCCGCCCTGTCCGAAGTCTCCTTTGTGGAGCGTGATCGTGGCTGGCAACGTCATGCTGCCGACCGACCGGGCATCCTGTTTGCGGATCAGCCGGCCGCCACTGTTGCGGCGCCTCCAGTTGGCTAGCTTCTTGCTATGTCGCTCCGGTGGCTGGGACGTTCCATCGCTATAGCGGATCAGCGAGCCGAGCGGCGCGCGATCGAAAATTGCGTGTGCGGACATGTCGGTCCTCCTTGTTGCACGCGTTAAAACAAAGCCGCCGCCAGAAGGCTGGCGGCGGACAAGGCGATCGGAAGGAAATGAAAGTGGGACGGCTACTCGGCAGCGATGCCGTAATGATGATCGGCTGAAGCATCGTCGCCGATCGGTTCCGCGGCAGTCTGGCCGGTCTCCTCACCGGCGGAAGGAAGATCCGCTTCGTCTTTATCCCCCTCCTCGCCCGGGCCTGGATCGGGCATGGCGTTTTCGAAAGTGTCGTCTTCAGCCGGGTCGAACGAGGCTTCTGCGTCCTCTTCAGGTGCAGCGCCCACCTTCAGCAAGTCGGCGAGATCTTCCATGGCCGGTGCGAACAGGGCGGACGGATGGACAAACTGTTCGTCCTTGAAATGGTCGACGAGGGCTGCGCGCGTCTCCCGGACCTTCGGGCGGGGAAGAACAGCAGTTTCATTAGCCGAGGCTTCGAGCGCCTGACGCGACAGGCATGACAGGAAGTCTTCCGTACCCATGTTGGGCAGGAACGCGTCGGCGCCGATGGCGTCTCCGGCAATACGGGCGACAATGCCGCTGTTCGAGATGTTGCGCCTGCACGACAGCACATCGATCAGCACGGATCGTTCTGCGATCCGCAGCCTGTCCACGTCGATTTCGACCTTGCCGTTCTCATCCAGCAGAGGAACGATGTGGCGGTTGAACCGCTTCATACCGTAAACATTGCCATCAGCACCGGTATCCACTCGAACATTCAGGGCGGCGAAGGCGATGACGAGCAGGGCCATCAGCATGTCGTCCTCGATCGGCGCGCGGCCAAGCGCCTCATGCAGCGCATCGGTGCGAAGTCGCCGATCATGTCCTGGCCCTTTTGTGTTACGTCAGGACGCGGCTTCGACGTGATGGACTCGTCAGCAGTATCGCTGTCGGGTGTGTTGGTGCCGTCCTTCCCCTTGGTCTTTTTGATCTCCGGCATCCGGTAATGGAGCGTCTGCACCTTGCCGTCGCGATCGAGATACATCGCCGTGTAATCGCCCTTGCCCGGCTTGCCATAAACGCGGTCGGCCTTTGCCGGCAGCTGTGGCTGACCCCAGCTGTTGACTTCGACGATGGCGCCTTTCTTCGGCAGGTTGCTGGTCATCCATTTCTGCTGGGCGCCGAGAAAGGCCTCGACATCCGTCGTGTAGCGGCTGTCTTCATCGGCTGGAGCGAACAGGTCCTCTACCCACGCGATACCATAGGCCTGTGCCAGATCATCATCGAAACTTGCGTCTTTGGCATACATCCGCGTCTTGCTGAGACCGTTGGCGATCGCCCACCAGGATGCGGTGTCGCCCTTCTTCGGCTTATTGGCCTTCCAGACTTCTTTCTGATCGTCGAGCGAGGCTGCCGCGATTGTGCGAAGCTGCTGCTCCGACGGCATATCGCCCTTGGCCATCTGGTCGAGCATGGCCGGCAGCACGTTGGCGAGAAGTCGCAACTTCCTGATCTGCCGCACCGGCAGGGCGAGCGCGATGGCAATCGCTTCCTCGGTCCATCCAAGCGCGACGAGCCGCTCTGTGCCCCGCCATTGATCAATAGCGCCAAGCGGCTCGCGCGCGATGTTCTCGATCATGCCGCGCATGGCGCCGTTGTCGTCACTGGCATCCCCGACTAAAACCTCGATTTCCTCGAGACCTCGGCAATGGCCTGTTTGACGCGGCGGTGGCCGGCGTCGATGATGTAGGCATTGCCACCGTCCCGCTCCTGGGCGACCACCGGCGGCTGTATGATGCCAACGGCCTTGATGGTTGCCAGAAGCAGCGCGTCGGATTGCGGTGACGATTTCGACTGGCGTGTCCTGTCCGGATTGTCCTTCAACGCGCGCGGATCGAGTTTGACGATATGCATAGGGATGCTCCTGTTCGGTGCGGACGCGGCCCCCTGCCGGTCCTTCTCGCGTCTTCTTTTTTCCGAAGACATCTCCCGAACCGCGGAGCGATTGGTCCGGTGCAACTGAGGCCGAGCATCCCTGCCGCGAAGGACAAGCGGGGCTCACAGCCCTGCGAAGACCGAGTGGCCGGGATCGCGCAGGCGGCGGTTGAGCGATAGCGTCACCGGATCGATCGTTCTGCGAGAAGGGTCATTTCCTCTTCTCCATTCATTTTTTTTATGATTCCCGAATACCTTATCTCCGCTTGTTTCGACGCTATTTTGCGTCTATATGTACGGCATGTCTGGAAAGGAGCCTCTCATGCGTCTCGCTCAATATGCCGATGGAGGCTTTTTCGCGCCTCGCAAGATTGCCGAAGCATTTCTCACCACCAGTGAGGAAGTTGCCCGGACGGCCGGCCTTGGAAAGGATGCCGTCCAGCGTAAGGAACGCGTCCGGTCGGACAGAACCCAGCGCCGCCTGCGCGAAATGATCGAGGTCATCAACAAGGTGGAGCCACGGTTCGGTTCCGCTTTGATGGCCTATGCCTGGTTCAGGTCAGAACCTCTTCCAGGGTTCTCCGGGCAAACCGCCATGCAACTCGTTCGCAGCGGCCGGGCCGAAGACGTCCTCGACTTTATCGATGCTGTCGACGCCGGCGTCCACGCCTGACCCGCGATGCAATATCGCGGACCTCTTTATCGTGCGCTCAACCCCGTCTTCGCGCGTGAACCGCTCTCGGGTCGAGGTGCGGAACTCTATGGCGGCCGGTTCAATCCCAAAGGAGTTCCAGCGCTCTACACGTCGTTGTCGGTGATGACCGCACTGCGAGAAGCCAATCAGGCTGGCAGTTTTCAACCGACGACGCTGGTATCCTATGATGCGGAAATCGACCGTGTGTTCGATACGAGAGATGAGGCCGTGCTTGCGAGGACGGCGATGGACAGAGCGGCACTCTGCGATGATACGTGGCGCGACCAGATGAAGGCGACCGGAGAAGCGCGAACGCAGATCTTCGCTCGCCTGTTGATAGCCGAAGGTTATAGCGGGTTGCTTGTGCGAAGCTTCGCTCAAGGCGTTGGAGAAGACGATCTCAACCTCGTCCTGTGGACATGGGGTGAGAAGGCTCCCTCCCGCCTGACATTGATCGATGACGAAAACCGACTGTCGAAATAACGGGCCGCTCAGCAGTCGCAGACCGCTGACGCCGGTTCGGATGGAGAGGGCCGACGCGGTTCTGTGGTCGTTTCAAACCATGTCTAACCCCGTCGAAGTCCCCATTCTCGTTCGAACTCTGCCTCGAAATCAGCATCATCGTCGGTCCTGCATGCGGGCGGCGAAGCGGTGGCTTCATTTGGCATCAAAGACAAGTCGTGCGCCGAAACCTTGCTGCCTTGGCGGCCCAGCACGTACCGGAGCGGCACGCCGGGCTGCAATGTTGGCAGCTTGGCCTCCGTCACCTTGCTAAGATGGAGAAAGACATCGGGGCCGCCGTCGTCAGGCGTGATGAAACCGTAGCCTTTGGCGGTATCGAACCATTTGAGTTTTCCTGTGGGCATCCCCGTACCTCTTTACTAATGATGCGTCGTCGGCAATTGCTGCGCCGCCCATGTCTCGTATTCGTCGAACAAATCTTCGACCGCCGACCATTGTGGATATGTGCTTCGCAAGAGTTCGTCTTGCTGGCGTACGTCCGGCGTCCCCCGTGCCGCGCGTTTCCGGAATATCTCAATCGCGCTGTGGCGCATTAAAGCAAGGCACTCGGGGCAATCCATGTCGCGGGGCAAGTTTTCCAGCAAACCGCTGACGATGGCCACCCATTTATTGGTGACAAGAGGCCGGTCAGCCACACCCGCCTGTCCTGTCATATCCTCCAGCATCGACAGCAGCGCGACGAACCGCACGGGCCAGGTCTCGGCCAGGAACTGCGGTGTCATCATATCAACGATGCTAAGGAGATGCGGAGGAAGCGCGTTGCAGAACGGGGTTCCTCCACCATATTCTACGACCAATGTTCAGTCCTCATGTTCGACCAAGCTTCCCGTCATCGTTGAGCCGCTCCCTGAGTTCCTTGCCGGCGCGGAAGAACGGCACCCACTTCTCCTCTACGAACACCGCCTTGCCGTTCATGGGATCTCGGCCCGAACGGGCCGGGCGATGTCGCACGACAAAGATTCCGAAACCTCTCAGTTCAACCCGTTCCCCCCGTTCAAGGGCAGTCGCTATATCATCGAGGACGGTATTGACGATCCGCTCCGTATCCTGACGGTAGAGGTGTGGATTGCGCGCGGCGATAACATCGATAAGTTCGGATCTGATCATGGAGCTTTTGTAACGCATCTGTTGCGTTTTGGAAGATCTGCCCATGACTTCGATCGAACCGATCATGGGAAGAAGCGAGCACAAGCAGTGGGTTCAAGCGGCGAAGTCTCCAGCTTCGGAGTTATCGCTGACGGAATTGGCCAGCGCTTCTTCAACCTCGAACAGTTGGCGACGTTTCTCCGCCAGCTCCTCGGCGAAGGCAAACTCTCCGCCCTCGCGGGAACGATAAGAGGCAAGTCGCCGGTGAGCCTCTTCAAGGCGATGGCGATAGCGCTGTTGCTCGCCCTCGAAATCGTCGAGTGCATGTTCGAGACGCGAAATCGCACCAAGCGGTGTGACCGTCACATCAAGGTCGATTTCGTAGTCGGCGCCAGTGCGTTGGAGCAGGGCCTGGAAACGGTAGCCGTCGCCCTTACCGAAGCTCTCGCCGTCATAGATGAGATCGAAGCCGCCAATTGTGCCAAGTGCGACTTCTCCTTCCTGGCGAAGCTGCAGAAGGGTGAGGATCTCTTTCATCAGGGCGCGTCCGGCAATCTTCCGCTCGTTGTAAACCTCGCCGACAACCGTCATCGCGAAGACATCGCCAGCGGTTGGAACAAGCCGTTCGATATCCTGGCCGATCTCGCCGATGCGCCGCGTCGAGACTTCGATGTCGCGCTCGGCATCCCGGATCTGCCGCCGGACCGCATACTGGTCATCCTCATGCGCGGCGCGTAAGCGCTCCAGACGGGCGATATCCGCTTCGAGCCCCGCCTTTTGCATCAGACGTTCGTCGCCCGACGCGATGGCCTTGGCCATGGCGAACTGGTTGGCCTGTCCCTCACCCATGTCTTCCAGCCAGCGGATCGACGTGTCGCCCGAAAGTGCTGCTGTGATAAACCGGGCCTTTCGCTCATTGTTTTGCCACATGCTGGCATCACGTGACCCTTGCGTGGCATAGGCGAAGATATCGATCTCGTCATGCTGATTGCCCTGACGCACGATGCGGCCCTCGCGCTGCTCGATCTGCGACGGCAGCCAGGGCACATCGAGATGGTGGAGGGCTTTCAGCCGGAGTTGAGCATTGACGCCGGTGCCCATGGTTTCAGACGAGCCGATCAGGAAGCGGACTTTTCCGCCGCGCACGTCGCCGAACAGCCGCTGTTTGGCTTCCGTCTTCTTGTAGTCCTGCATATAGGCGATCTCCGCCGGGGGGACGCCCATGCGGATCAGCTCGTCGCGGATCCAGCGATAGGCAGAGAAGCCACGCGACTTTTCGGCATTGATGGTGCCGAGATCGGAAAAGATCATCTGGGCAGCACCGGGAAGCTCATAGGGCTTGCCATCGGGCCGGACATGGCTGTTGTCCGACGTTTGCTGCCAAATCCGGAAAACATTCTCGACCAGGAGATTGAGCTTGTTGTCGGGCTCATTGTTGTTATCGACATCGACCAGCCGCAGATCGATCGCCGCGTGGCGGCCATCGGTGATGACAGAGAGCAGGATATCGTCACCAGATTTCGCGGGTCCTTCTCGCTGCTCGATCGCCTTGATGCGCGCGTCGAGGATGGTCTGATAGTTCTTGAAGGCCTGGGTTGGCTTCGCGGTCACGATCTGCCTCCGGCCGGTCGAAATGGCCGGCACTTTCACGTACCGGCGCAGATCGTCCGGCATCACGACATCGGCAAAGCTGCGGAACATGGCGATCAGTTCCGGCACGTTGACGAAGCTGGCAAAGCGGCTGACGGGCTTGTATTTGCCGGAAGGCTGGATCTCCAGCGCCGTCGTGGTGTCTCCGAAGGTGCTCGCCCAGGCGTCGAACTCATGCAGTCCGCGCTCACGCAAGGCTTCGTGCCCGAGCAGGCGCTGGATCGAAAACATTTCGCCAAGCGTATTTGTGATCGGTGTGCCCGATGCCAGCACGAGCGCCCGGCCGGGGTTCTTCGTCTCGATGAAACGAGATTTGACGAACAGATCCCACGCTCGCTGCGAACCATTCGGGTCGATGCCCTTCCGCGTCGACATATTGGTCGCGAACGACAGCTTGCGGAACTCCTGCTCCTCGTCGACGATAATCTGGTCCACGCCGATTTCCGAGGTGGTGAGAAGATCATCCTTGCGGGTCACAAGCGCTTCGAGCCTCTCCTGCAGTCCTTCCTTCAGGCGTTCGAGCCGCTTGCGAGATACCCAGTCATCGCTTTCGACCCTGGTCATCAGGTCCTCGAACAGCTCCAGTTCGGGGTCGGAACAAGAGCAGTTCAGAATCCTGCTCTAAGGTCGAACGGAACGAGAACTCTCTCATCTTAATTGGGTCGGTTCCAGTTGGGGCAAATGAACCGTATACGGAGCTACTTTCGCCATCAGCGACCATGAGGTATTTGCTCAAGCTCAAGCACGTTTCCCTCCACATCGCGTGCATAAGCGATTAGATACGGCATCCCTGGCGTCCCAAAATCTATAATCTCTCCGATCTGCGCCCCTCCCGCTTCGATGATCTTAGAAAGGGTGTCGCGAATATCTTCCATCTGGAACGCTAAATGTCCAAAGCCGGGTTCGTTGACCCTAGGCTGATCACGATGATGGGTAGTCGTATGTTCGTGTATCTCCAGAAAAGGCCGCTCCAGTTCCGGGAATTTTAGCCAGATCGTACGAATTTCAGAGTTTGGGAGCCCATTGCCTCGCGAAACGTTTTCACCAGACAACGTCTTCAATTCGCGAAGAACATTGCACTTCATGACGTTCACATAGAACGCGGTCAGCACTTCCACATTGCGGGCAACTAAGTTTATGTGAGCAAGTCTCATGACGTTTGGCATCCTGCATTTGGAGGGCCATGCCTGGTTCCGCCAAAGCCCACCAGAAGTCTGCTTCGGGCCCGACTGCGTTCATCTAGCAGAACGCGTATCTCTGATGCGCATAATAGTCTGGCGGCTGGTTGCCAGCTTTCTGGCAACGGCTGAAACACTTATCCCAATCGCGAGATCATCTCGGGCATCCTGTTTTTGCTTCTCGCTCAGGATAGATGGGCGGCCGAGAACTTTTCCTTCGGCCTTGGCCCGCTTGAGACCGGATTGCGTCCGCTCGATGAGAAGATCGCGTTCGAACTGGGCAATGGCATTGAGAACGTTCATGGTCATCGTGCCAGCCGAGCTTGCGAGATCGACGCCGCCTAGCGCAAGACAGTGAACTCGCACGCCGTTTTCGGATAGTGCTTTAACGGTTGAGCTAACGTCGATGGCATCGCGGCCTAGACGATCGAGCTTGGTCACGATCAGTACATCACCGGATTCCAGCCGGTCCATGAGCTTGATGAACCCTCGCCTTTGCGCGATGGCCGTGCTTCCGGAAACCGTCTCGGTGATAATCCGCTTCGGTTCGACGTGGAAACCAGCGGCCTGGATTTCCTGAATCTGGTTCTCGGTGGTTTGGCCCGTTGTCGAGACGCGGGCATAGGCGAATGTGCGTGGCATGGGTCAATTCCGTCCGAATAGGCTGTCGAGAATATCTCTGATGTTCATTAGTATGTCAATCTAATTTGTGGACAGGTCGTTTTCCCCCTGTACGCAATCGAACCTTTGCGTACAGGGCAGTTCCGTTGGGCATCCGAATGTAAGGAGTGGAAAATGGCCAAACGGAAACTGCTCAAGGCGCAGGATCGGCAGGCGCTTTTCGACATCCCGGCCGACGAAGACAGTCTGATCCAGCATTATTGCCTTTCACCAACGGACCGGCTTGAAGTCGTGGTTCGCAGACGAGAGCATAATCGACTCGGGTTCGCGGTGCAGCTTTGCCTTATTCGTCATCTCGGACGCCCGCTTTTATCCAATGAACGTCCGCCCCAAGCGATGCTCAATTATATTGCCGAGCAGATCGGAGCCGATCCGGCTTCTTTCGATCTCTATGCCCATCGGGAGGAGACACGCATGAACCATGTCGCCCATCTGTTGGGCTATCTGGAAATGAGAAGCGCAACGGCGGAAGACCGACGCGTAGCACTGCTGTCGGCAATTGATGCAGCCTCAACGACCGACAAGGGAGTGACGATCGCGACCGCCGTCATAGCCGCGTTCAGGGAGCGTGGCGTTCTTCTGCCCGTCCCGAACACGATCGAGCGGATGGGATTGGCGGCGCGGGCCATTGCCAGGCGGCGTGCCGAAACTGACTTGCTCTCCAATCTCGATCCGGAAAAGCTGCAAATGCTCGATAGATTGTTGGATGTCGATCCCGCGATCGGCCATACGCGCTTTCACTGGCTGAAATCTTCCCCGGAGGCTCCCGGAGCGGTGAACCTGGTCGGACTGACAGAGCGCATTGCGTTCCTGCGCACGCTCGGGATCGAACCTCGCTTACAGGCTCGCATCTCTTCCGGACGGTCGGATCAGATGGTGCGGGAAGAAGACGCCACG
The DNA here is from genome assembly GCF_019355735.1 of Rhizobium sp. B230/85. Taxonomy (NCBI): domain Bacteria; kingdom Pseudomonadati; phylum Pseudomonadota; class Alphaproteobacteria; order Hyphomicrobiales; family Rhizobiaceae; genus Rhizobium; species Rhizobium sp. B230/85. Next base: position 158,279 of record NZ_CP072160.1, on the reverse strand, counting down.
CCGGCTTGGCTTGCCAGCGACTTCAACGCCGATCGTCGGCGCGCGATGATCGTGGCGCAGATCGTTAGGCTCGGCCAGAAGCTCACTGATGATGCGGTGATGATGTTCATCAAGCTGTTGGGCCGCCTGTTCTCTCAAGCCAACAACCGGAAAAAGCAACGCCATATGAATTCCCGCCCGGAAACATCGAAGGCGTTGCGACTGTTCCTCGACACGATCCTTGCCTTGCAGGTGGCCAACGATAACGATGCCGATCCTATGATGATATTAGATAGACGGGTGGGCTGGCACAGGCTGCTTCAGATCAAACCTGGTCTCGAGGCCATGGTGGAAACCAACGACGAGCCGGCATTGATGATGGCGAGCGAGCAACACGCACCCGTACGCAAATATGCCGGGGCCTTTCTCCAGACATTCGCATTCCACTCTCGTCGGCGACACGACCCACTGCTTGCCGCGATCGCCACCTTGAAGGCACTTTATGCGAAGGGGCGGCGCGTGTTGCCTGTTCGTGTTCCGGTCGCCCATCTGACGAAATCGGAGCGCGAGCTTATCTTCGAAGACGGAAAGCCAGATCGGCCTCGGTGTTCAGAGCGATGGAGCGGCGTGGCTGGCCGAAGTACGGGAGATGATGGACTTCAATCTCAAACAGCTAGCGCGGCGTGCCCGGTACGGAAAGCTTGAAGGTGTCAGGCTCGAAGCCGGAACCTTGATCGTGACGCCGCATGTCAGCGACGTGCCCACGGCAGCCAAGGATCTGAAAGCTGAAATCAGTGAGATGTATCCTCTGATTGATGTCCCCGACCTGTTGCGGGAAGTGCATGAGTGGACAGCGTTTGGCGACCAGTTCACCCATGTCCGGACAGGGGATGCACCGCAAAATATCGCCGCCATGCTCGCCGGCGTTCTTGCGGACGGCACCAATCTTGGGCCGAAACGCATGGCCGGTGCGTCGAAAGGGATCAGCGCTCACCAGATCGGCTGGATGCGCAGCTTCCACGCTCGCTCCGAAACCTACCGGCTCGCGCAGGCCTGCGTGGCCGATGCTCATACGCGTCGCCCGCATTCAAAAATCTGGGGCGACGGCACCACCGCCTCATCCGACGGGCAATTCTTCCGCGCCAGCGACCGGGCCGCCAGGCGCGGCGATATAAATCTGCATTATGGTAGCGAACCGGGCATGAAGTTCTACAGCGCCCTTTCCGATCAGTACGGATACTTCAGCATCCTTCCGATCAGCCCGACCGAAAGCGAGGCAGTCTATGTGCTCGATGGCCTGTTTGATCACGACACGGTCCTCGATATCGAGGAACTCTTCACCGATACCGGAGGCGCCAGCGATCAACTCTTCGGGCTTTTCCCCATAGTCAACCGGCGTTTCTCTCCCCGCTTGCGCAATCTCAAGGATCGGAAATTCCATACATTCGAAAAGGCCGATACCTATCCGGTGTTGGCCAAGCACATCGGCGCGCCGATCAATACCGATCTCATCCTGGAGCACTGGGATGATCTCTTGCGGCTGGGCGTCTCGATCACGACGCGCACCGTTGCGCCATCGACGATCCTCAAGTGGTGCTCCACGTCTTCGAAATCCAGCGCCCTCGCCAAAGCGCTCCGCGAGCTCGGCCGCATCGAACGCACCCTGTTTATGATCGAATGGTATTCGAGCCCGGCACTTCGCCGGCGTTGCCAGGCCGGTCTCAACAAGGGCGAGTCAGCTCATAAGCTCAAACGTGCTGTCTTCTTCCACGAGCGCGGCGAAATCCGCGACAGATCCTATGACAGCCAGGCCTTTCGAGCTTCCGGACTCAATCTGGTTGTCAGCGCCATCGTTCATTGGAATACTGTCTATCTCAGCCGCGCCGTCGCCCACTTGCGCCAGCGAGGCCGAAACATCGAGGATGAAGTCCTTAAACATGTGTCGCCGCTCAGCTGGGAACACATCAATCTCACCGGCATCTATTCCTGGGACGCCGAACAACGGATGCCGGAGGGCTTCAGACCGCTCCGAACTCCCGGCCATCTTCTCCGGGCCGCATGATGTTCGCCGCCGTATGGGTCCATCGCCTAAAGTCATCCAGCTTCTCGATAGCCCTGCCGCTATCGATGCTGTTGCCAGCCCAGGCTAACCCCTCTTCGAAAGAATGGGCCAACCCACCGACAATGATGGCCGCCGCGGCATTGAGAACAACAATCTCTCGTGCGCACCCTGAAATCTGGCCGTTAAGGATTCGAACCATCTTCGAGGCGTTAAATGCCGGACCCTCTCCATGCAATTCTTCCCAATCAATTTTGCCAAACCCGAAAGGGGTCGGATCGAATTGCACTGTGGTGATCTTCCCGTTCTTGAATTCGCTGATCTGGGTGGAACCTTCCGTGGATATCTCGTCCAAGCCATTGTGGGCGGATACGGCCATGACGTGCACCGCTCCGAGACGGCCTAACGTATCTGCGACAACATTGGTGTACCGTCGGTCATAGATACCAATAACCTGACGTCGAGGCCTGGCGGGATTCGACATTGGGCCAAGCAGATTGAAGAAAGAGCGGATCCCCGCCTCTCTCCGGCTCTGAATGACGTTCTTCATCCCCTGGTTAAAGGAGGGCCCATGCATGAACGCGAGCCCTATAGCATCAAGGCATTCCGAGACCTGTCTTGGATCGCTGAGGTTCCTCCCTCCGAGCGCTTCTAACACGTCCGAACTGCCTGATTGACTGGAAACTGCGCTGGTACCGTGCTTTGTCATAGGAACACCAGCGCCGGCCGCAACGAACATAGCTGTGGTCGATATGTTGAAAACGCCTGCGCTTGGCCCATCACCTCCGGTGCCACAGACGTCCACAACGTCAAGGTCTGGTGGCGTTGCAACGGGTATCGACGCTGCGCGGTAAGCACGCACCATTCCCGCCAGCTCTTCGGCTGTCTCTCCCTTCAGCCGCATCCCCATCATGATGCAGCCCAGTTCAACAGGCGAAAAGTCCCCCTTTATAAGAGAACACATCATCGATTCCGCTTGGTCCGCGGATATATCATGGCCTTCAGAGAGCGGCCTGAGAATTGAAGCAAGTGAGAATCTAGTCATGGAACGCTCCTCTTGGGGAGCCGCCGTGACCGGATGATGGAAAAATTCGACCATACTTTGCCAGCTCACGGCGGCAAATGGTCAAATTCAATAGATGACGACTGCCGCTCCTAAACGGAGCGCCACCAAATGCTAAAGCTGATATTGGTCAGGTCGATCATCTCCCATTGAATGCCACACAAAAATGGATTGCTCAAGAGGAGCCTCATGAGCACGGCTTTTAGGCTTGGAAGAGATCGAACCATTGCGACTTCCCGACAAACGTCTCAAATCCTTAGGATGTTCGCTGTCCGTTCGTTCTTAGCGCAGGATTTCTAACTGCTCTTGTTCTGACCCCTAAAACACCGGGGAGTGACGTAAGGATTTCCATTGCTGTGCGTCATGCCCGTACACGACAAATGCCACGCGTTCGCGTTCCGCGATGTCGAAGACTTTCTGCGTGCTGCGCCTAATAGCCGGTTCATCATCCGGCTTCACGCTATATAGTGTGTTTCTAAACACGGGTCAGACGACGGTCTCCGTCGGTGCGGCCAGCTTCATTGAAAACGTCATTCCCATTTTGACGGCCTTGCTCGCCTGGATTTTGCTTGGGGAACGTATCAGACTGGTCGGCTGGCTGGGTTTTCTTGTGAGCTTTACCGGTGTCAGCATAATTGCCATCAACCAACCGGGCGGCCTGACTTTTGGGGCCGGCTCTACATTCATTCTACTGGCGGCGCTGTGTTCAGCCGTCTACTTCGTTATGCAAAAGCCGCTGGTGCCGATTTACGGAGCACTCCCCTGCACAGCCTACACTATGGTCTTCGGGGCGCTGTTCCTCCTACCGTGGTCGCATGACGCAGCCACGGAATTAATGCGAGCTTCGCCTTCGACGATGATCGCTATAACAGGCTTGGCGATCTTCCCAACAATCGTCGCCTATCTCGCTTGGAATTATGCCTTGGGTGAATTGCCTGCCGGAGTGGCCGCAAACTTCATCTACCTGATGGCGCCGTTCGCAACCTTACTCGCCTTTATTTTTTTCGGCGATGAACCGCCTATGGCAACACTAATCGGCGGAGTTATGACAATGCTAGGGACGATTATTGTGGCCGGATGGGGAAACGCTTCATCGCAAAAATCTTGATTTTACGCCAAACTTTACTCAGACCAAGAAGTCAGACGAAATTCGGGATTCGCAAAACCCGGTTCCTTTGCAACCATGGATACGAGTTACACCTTCCGGATCGACGCCTCTACCCAGGCAAGGACCGCCGCTATGCGCGCGAGGTGACGCAGATCAGGATGGGTCAACAACCAGATTTCGCGTTCAGGAAATGCCGGTCCATCGTGATGTATGCGCCTTAGGCCCGAAATCTGATCTGCCACCATACAAGGCAGCAGACCGCGGCCAAGCCCAGCTTCGACGCCTTGAAGCATCGCCTCGGCATCATTGACCGCAAGGGGCGAACGTATGCCGTCCTCCTCCACTGCTTTCGCGATCCAACGGGCCTGCGGCAAATGTGCCATTCCCTCCTCATACGTAAGCCAGGGTAGTTTTTCCGTGCCGGCGTCAACATCGTTTGCGACATAGGCTGCGTAAGTCAGTGTGCCTATGCGCTTGGAAAGCACCCTACTGCCAGTATCGTCGGTGGGCCTCGCAAGTCGAAGCGCAATGTCGGCTTCGCGCCGGGTGAGATTGAGATCACGGGATTTCGCGATCAATTCGACGCGTAGCTGTGGATGCTGGGCCATCAGGTCAGCCGCGGCAGGCACCAAGACCCGGTTGATCAGAAGCGGGACGGCCGTCACACGCACCGTGCCGCTGGCTAAGGCATCGGCTCCCTGCAGCGCTTCCGTCAGCCCACCAAGCTCGGCCTCGACGTTCTCCGCGCGCCTCGCCGCCATCTCGCCGGCCTGGGTTAGACGCATACTCCCGTCCGCGCCGCGCTCGAACAGAGGCACCCCAAGTACTGTTTCAATCGCCCGCAATCGGCGGGAGACCGTGGTCGGGTCGACACCAAGCTGACGCGCGGCTGCAGCCTGTGATCCTTCCCGCATAAGAGCGAGGACATACCGAAAATCATTCCAATCGAGTGCCTGCATTTTTGCAGTCTATCCCGGCAAGAATTCGGCGTGAAGCGGTAAAAATGCCGCTGTAAGGTGGCCGCATCGCAGGGAGATACGATCATGCTTTTCGCCGTTCTGTTTGAAGATGATGCCAACCGCGCGGACGATATCCGCCGACAGTATATGCCCGCCCACCTCGACTTCCTGGAACGCAACGCTTCCCTTATCAGGGCAGCAGGTCCGCTCAGGGATGTCGACGATACTCCGACCGGGGGCCTTTGGGTGGTGCAAGCCGATGGCCGAGAGCAGGTGGAGACCCTTGTGCAAGAAGACCCATTCTGGACGACAGGTTTGCGCCGCTCCGTACGGTTGCTTGCCTGGACGCAGGTCTTTGCCGATGGTGTGCGTGGCGGGAGACAAGAGTAGGATGGCGACCATTACTGATCTGGTTCTGGCAAACCTGTCCGCGCCAGAATTTCTGTTTCTGCTGGCATCGGCTTTCGTCGCCGGGCTCGCAAGGGGCTTTTCCGGCTTTGGCGCCGCCCTGATCTTCATGCCTTTGGCGAGTGCCGTCATTGGTCCTCAGTCAGCCGCACCGCTTCTCCTGATCATCGATGCAGTGACCGCAATAGGACTTATTCCGGACGCATGGCGGCGCTCAGATCGCCGCGACGTCGGGATGATGGCCGTCGGAGCGGCGATAGGCGTTCCACTCGGTACTGCTGTGTTGACGATGATCGATCCTCTCGCGGTGCGATGGATCATCGTTTTGGTTGTCGTGGTGCTCCTCATCCTGTTGGTCTCTGGTTGGAGATACCACGGTCGACCATCTGCTCCGCTGACAATCGCTGTCGGCGCAGTTTCCGGCATGTTCACCGGAGCCGCCCAGATCGGTGGGCCGCGGGTGGTGGTCTACTGGCTGGGTGGGTCGATTCGGAGTACGATCGTACGTGCAAACATCGTGTTGTATTTCGCGATCTCCACGGTGCTGACCGGAGCGAGCTATCTTATTGGCGGCTTGATTACCGAGTCGGTCATGGTGCTCGCGCTGACGACGGGGCCTTTTTACGGATTGGGCCTATACCTCGGGTCGCAATTTTTCGGCCGAGCGAGCGAGGGCGTTTTCCGATGGATTTGCTATGGTCTTATCTCGGCAGCAGCCGTATTCAGCTTGCCGGTCCTCGACCAAATCATACGATAACGAATTCGCGGAATCCCTAATTTTGCAGCGTGGCTGATCGGGTAATCACTCATGTGTAGAGCGAAAGCAATATAGTAGAAGGAGGCGGCGTTTTCATTGGCGACCGACATACATCGTCATAGAACACCGATCTACAAATGGTGAGGATAGTCGATGCGTGTAGGATTTGTTGAGTGGCCGGAAAACTTGATTGCCGACAGCGATCAGTGGCTTAGTTTGAAGAAGGATATCTCAAAGGCCGATATCGATATATTAGTCACGAATGAATTGCCTTTTGGCCCCTGGATTGCTGCAACTCCGGAGTTCGATCCCGAAATGGCTGAACACAGTATTGAGTGTCATCGGGCCGGCGCAGCGGCACTCGAAAGGTTACATATCCCCGCGATCATTTCTTCGCGGCCAGTTTGGGAGGGGGAACGGCTTGCTAATGAAGCCTTTTGCCTTGAAGGGGGACTGATAAAACACCTCCACACAAAGCAATATTTTCCCGCAGAGTCGGGCTGGTACGAGTCGAACTGGTACGCGACACAATCACGCGAATTCGAGCCAGTCGTGGTGTGCGGTTTATCCGTAGGGGTGCTTCTCTGCACGGAAGTGATGTTCAACGAACATGCTCGCCATTATCGCAAGCAAGGCGCGGAGTTGATCGTTGTCCCGAGAGCCACGGGAAGAGCCGTGAAGGTTTTTCTAACTGCAGGCGCGATGGCCTCGATTGTTTCAGGCTGTTATGTCATCAGTTCCAACCGCGTGGGACAAGGATCAAATGGGCCAACATTCGGGGGTAAAGATGGAGACTTAATCGACATGACTTCTCCGGAAACACCGCTCGTGGTTGTCGAGCTCGAGATCGCCTCGGTCAAAGACAAGCAGAAGAGCTATCCGTGTTATGTGAAGGAACTCGTTTGATATCGCGATAGCCCTAGTTTTTGGAGACCATGTCTTAAATTCGCTACTTCTTTCCACTGAAAGCCGCCATCCAAACGCCGGTGACGATGATGGAGGCCCCGGCAAGAGCGGCAATAGTCGCCTCTGAAAAAGGCCGGCTCAGGCTGTCGATCCCCACGCTGGCGAGCATCTGCGCGGCCACGACGAAGCTGGTTGTCTTGCCAGCCCCCAGCCTTGGAACTGCGTGACTGTTGAGCGCCACGAAGGCAACGCCGAGGATGCCACCGAGCCAGGCCACCGTAGGCGCCGCCGGCTCTACCGCCATAGAATTTCGGAACATCGTGGCGATGATCAACGACAGGAAGATGAAGCCGACCGCATGCGCCCATAATGCGGTGCGGATCGCCCCGACCTTCTGCCCGAGGTGCCCGTTGATGACCCGGCTCATAGCGATCAGGACACCGTTAAGAAATGCGAGGCCGATCAATGTCAGCATTGTTCAGCTCCTCGCCACGATGATGACCATGGTTCCGATCAGAACCAGAGCAAACCCTATAGTCTCGCGGAGTTGCGGTTGCCGGCGCGGTAGACGGAAGAACCCGAAATAATCAGCGCACACGCCAAACCCCATTTGCCCGACCAGCAACAGGGCCAAAGTGCCCGCAAGACCGAGAGCGCTGTTGACCGTGATTGCTGCGAGCAAAACGGTGAAGGCCCCCGGAATGCCGCCAAGATAGGCCCATAGCGGCCAGCGATGATGCGGCACGCTTACGATCGTTTTCTTGCCGCTAATCGACAGGATGAGGACGAGGGCCATGCTGGCGACTGTCCCAACGCCGTGCGCCGTCCATGATGCAAAGAGCGGAGAGCTGTGCCGGGCAAGCTGGCTATTCCAATCGGTCATGACCGCCAGCACGACGCCGGCGACCAGCGCGAGCAAGATGGTCCAGTCGATGGGCCTCTGCATTATTCCGGCATCCTTCTGACGCGGAAGGCCCGGACACAAATGGTGTCAAGATTCCTTCTTATTCTCGCACGTCCTCATTGCGAGGCGCGGATGTTCCCCACGATATAGGCTTCACTCCGTCCGCGAAAGGTGCTGGCTTTCCGGTCGATGCGGACTATTCTGTCCGTAAAGGAGTAGTGTAATATGGAGAATTTGGGCGGCCTGAAGATATTCGTGCGGGTGGCGGATACCCTCAGTTTTGTGGAGGCCGGCCGCCAACTCGGCCTTTCTGCCTCTGCGATCGGAAAGGCTGTTTCTCGCCTTGAGCAACGAATAGGCGCAAGGTTGCTTCACCGGACCACGCACAGCGTTAGCCTCACAACGGAAGGTACCCTGTTCCTCGACCGGGCGCGGCGTATCCTTTCCGAAATAGAGCTGGCGACGCAGGAACTGTCGGAAGCCGGGCAGAACGTTCGTGGCCCGATGAAGGTCAGCCTGCCCACATGGGCGATGAGCTTCCTACCGATCTTTCGGCGTTTCACGCAGGTCTATCCGGAGGTGCGGCTGGAACTCGATTTGAACGATCGCCTGGTGGAAATTGTCGGAGAGGGCTATGACCTCGCCATTCGAACCGGCGAGGTACGCGACTCCAGCCTCATGACTCGTATCGTAGGGCGCTTTCGACACACCATCATTGCCGCGCCGTCATATCTTGCTGTTCACGGCATTCCGGCCGCTCCTGAAGATCTTCTCAATCACCGTTGTCTGCATAGACGGCACCCTAAGAGCGGATTGATAGACGCTTGGCCGCTTGCTAGGGATGGCGTCAATCTCGATCTGGACCTGCCCGTTGCAATGGTCACAAACAGTGTCGAGGCCCGAATAGAGCTGGCAGAACAGGGAGCGGGCTTCGCCTGCGTGCCCTCGATCGCGGTCAGCCGTCGCATCGAGGATGGCCGCTTGCTGTCGATCCTGGAGGGAAATATGCGGGACGCTGGCGTGTTTCGGCTTCTGTGGCCGGCCGGGGCTGCCCCCTCGCGCAATATCCGTCTATTGGTCGATTTCGTATCTCAGGAGACTGTGTCACAGAAATTCTAAGTTTCGCGACAAAATCGGCGACGCTGATTTTTCAGGGGAATTTCTGTCGCAAAAGTCATGTGCGAGAGTCCAGCTTACGGGACTGACTTTTGCGACAAATCGGAACGTCAAAAATGGGGTGGCTACTGGGCAAGCGTTTCGAGCGGTATGGGCTTCGGCTACATCCTGACAAGACGCGCTATGTGGACTTCCGTTTCCGGCGCCCTCATGGGCAGCATCCGGCAACTAGTGCCACCAGTTTCAATTTTCTCGGCTTCACCCATGTCTGGGGCCAGTCGCGGAGAGGCAAGCCGGTGGTGCGGCAGGTCACGGCCAAGGATCGGTTTGCGCGGGCCTTACGGACAGCCAGGGATTGGTGCATCAAGCATCTGCACCTGTCGCTCACGGTTCAGCATCGACACCTGACCCGAATGATGCAAGGCCACTACGCCTACTACGGGATCACGGGCAACGGACGACGTCTGACGTGGTATCACCATCAGGTCGAGCGTATCTGGAAAAGCGGGCTCTCGCGCCGCAGCCGATCTGGGAAGCCGAACTGGAATCGGATGGCCCAGGTCCTTGACAGATTTCCCCTGCCGCCAACCCGGATCGTCCATCAATGGAGCCGTACCTGAGCGAAACTGGACCGTGAGGAACCGGATGCGGGAAATCTGCACGTCCGGATCTGTGAGGGGCGGGGCTTGGTAACGACCCCGCCTACTCGGCAATAGGCAAGCCGAATGCCCGGTCCGACACGCTCTGGCGCGATCAGCCTGTTGTATCCGGCATAGCCATCCACCTGCAGGACGCCGGAAAAGCCCTGCAATATCCGTTCGGCATGAATGCCTCCGCGACCGGGCGCGTAGGTGAAGGCAACACCTGGCAGATCACCGCCGCCCCATGGGCGATCATCCCGTGCCAACGCCCAGAAGTATCCGGTCTTGGTTTTGCGAGAGCCTGGATCAAGAACCGGAGCACGCGTCTCGTCCATGAATAGCTTGGTTGAGCGCTTCAGCTCAGTGATCAGCGCATCGAAGACGGGAAGCAGCTCATAGGCTGCTCGACCGACCCAGTCGGCGAGCGTGGACCGGTCGAGATCGACGCCCTGGCGGCTCATGATCTGGGCCTGCCGATAGAGCGGTAGATGATCGGCATATTTGGAAACCAGCACATGGGCGACGGTGGCTTCCGTCGGTACCCCGGCTTGGACAAGCCTTGCTGGAGCTGGAGCCTGGACGACGCCGTCAGTGCAGGCACGGCACGCATATTTGGGGCGACGGGTGACAATGACGCGGAATTGGGCCGGAACCACGTCCAGCCGCTCGGAGACATCCTCGCCAATGCAATGCAGGCATCCGCCACAGGTGCAGATCAGGCTTTCCGGCTCAATCACGTTTTCGACACGGGGGAGATGCTTTGGAAGGGAGCCGCGATTGGTCGCGCGTGGCTTGGTAATCCTCTTTCCGACGAGAACGTCTGCCTCATCCTCTGCATGGATCGCGGCCATGGCCGTTTCCAGGTCTTCCAATGCCAGATCGAATTGATCGGGATCGGTCTTTTCGGACTTGCGCCCGAAAGCTGCCTGCTTGAACGCCGCGACCAGCTTCTCAAGCCGTTCGATCCGCTCGTCTTTGCGAGCGATATGCTCGTCCTTACTTGCTATCGCAACGTCCTTGGCCGTCTCGCGTGCCTGAGCTGCGATCAGCATCGCCTTCAGGGCAGCAACATCATCGGGAAGATCGGCGGCGTCCAGCATAGCTGGAACCTACCAAACTCTGTGCCGATTTGCCTTCGGAATCTGTTGTCCTGAGTCATCTTGCCGCAGCTATTCGATGGTCTCCGGTGTTCTCGTCCTGACGGCATGAACCCGCCGCCAATCCAGGCCCGCAAACAGGGCCTCGAACTGGGCATGGGTCAACGTCATCAATCCATCCTTGATACCGGGCCATGTGAAGCCATGCTCTTCCAGCCGTTTGTAGGCCATGACGATCCCGGAGCCATCCCAGTAGATCAGCTTCAACCGGTCCGCCTTGCGTGACCGGAACACGAAGACCGTTCCGGTGAACGGGTCCTTGTGCAGTTCGTTCTTCACTAGCGCCGCCAAACCGTCATGACCCTTTCGGAAATCCACGGGTTTGGTCGCCACCATGATCCGCAGGCGGTTCGACGGAAAGATCATGTCGCTGCCACCAGGGCGCGAGCGATGGCAGCGATCCTGGCAGCAGACGCACCTTCCTCAAGACGGATCGTGATGGGACCGAGGACGATCTCGGGGCGACCAACCGTTTTAGGCTGCAGTTCCGGAAAAGGGGGATCGACGATCACCGCCGCGAACTCTACCGCATCCTCCGGTGCTGGCAGGATCAACTTGCCCTGCCGCGCCATCGTCCGCCAGGTAGAAAGACTATGCGCACGCAATCCATAGCGCTGCGCAACTTCATTGACCGTCGTGCCAGGCCTCAGGCTTTCCGACACGATCCGCGCCTTGACCTGATCAGGCCAGCGTCGGTGAACCTCACGTCCAGGCTTGCTGGTTGTGAGAAACTCCAGTGTAGTCTCCATGGAGAAACTCCCGTTCTTCATCCATGGAATGTCGATCACAGATCAGGCGGAAGCGAGCAATGTGGGAGCAGAACGCCGGTTACACTTAATCATGAAGTATAGGGTGGAAGAAGTGACCAGTGGATGGAAAATATTCTTGCGCAACGGGTGATCCCGATGCCAACGTTGGCACTACGTCGCAATGTCGAGCTTGATCGAGTTCAGACTGACATTGCATTCCCAACGTAACTGTCTACCTCACCGGCTGAGGCGAGCAAATAAGTGACGATTGGTCATCTTTGGCCTTAATCCAACGATTTGATATCGCGCTCACCAGGAAGTCGCATCGCCGGCGTGTGTCTGCCTAGAAGGTTCTTAGCAGACAAAAAAGCAGATTTCCCGCTGTATCTCGTCATACTGAGATCTAGCCCATAATTGGTGCGCGCACTAATTACGCGCACCAGTTTAATCACGCGAGAAACTCGATCAGGTCTTGGTTCAAGCGATCTGGCACCGTAGCAAACAGGCCGTGAGGCTCACCGTCATACTCAATCAGCTTTGCTCCGGCGATACCCTTTAATGCGGCACGGCCTGTAGGATCAATTGGCACCGTCTTGTCGCCCGTCCCGTGTATGACGAGTGTGGGAACCGTGAACGCGGCGAAATCCGGTCGGAAGTCCGTCTTGCTAAATGCTTCGACGCAGTCAATTGTGGCCTTTGGGCTTGCCATGACGCCAAGAACGAAGGACCAGTCCAGTACGCCGTGGCTCACCGGGCTCGTTACGAAGCCAACCCCGTAGAACGTTTTGGCAAGGCTTTGCAAGAAGTCGAAACGATCCTTGCGAATGTCCGATTTCATGCTTTCAAAGACGCTGGCATCGACACCGTCAGGATTGGTCTCATCCTTAAGCAGATAACCTGCAACTGAGGCGACAAGAACGACCTTCGATACTCTCAACGCGCCATGGCGTGAAAGATAACGGGCGATCTCCCCGCCACCCATGGAGAAACCGACTAAGGCTACGCCCTGAAGCTCAAGCCCATCGATCAACGTGGCAAGGTCATCGGCGAAGGTATCGTAAGTGTAGCCGGTGGCTGGATGTCCTGACTGACCGAAACCACGACGGTCATAGGTAATGACTCTGAATCCCGCTTCCAAAAGAGCCACCGTCTGGTATTCGAACATGTCGCCGGTCAGCGGCCAGCCGTGAATCAAGATAATAGGGCGGCCTTGACCCATGTCCTTGACATGCAGCTTCGTACCTTCTTTTGCTTCGATGAATGCCATCTGGTGACTTCCTTGATGATGCAGTCAGTCAAGCCTGCCAAAGCCTATATTGTTCCTCGACAGAGAGCCCATCACTTCGCACGCTTCAAGAACACAGGCGTCGACGCCGAAGTCGTGACGATCATGCAGCATTCCGCAGGGGCGGTATCATCAACGGTCTCTGCGCTGGATATCCGCATGGCGGACGCCGCGCGCATGTACTTGGTAAGAAGGCACGCATAGAGTAGACAATACTTGGTATACGCCCACATCCTTCCGCGTTGTCGATCATCAGAATGTCGTCCTGAAAGAATTCGACAACCCGGTTGTCGGACGCGAAATGCAATACCAGGCGCTGGAGATGGAGCGGCTAGCGAGGTGGTCCGGTTCGTCTTCGTTGATGCCGCCTGAGCAATCAGTCGATATCATGACTATTCTCGATCTGATCCGAAACCAGATCGGACTGGTCTGTCCGTTGGAGAATAGCCCTTAATGTCTGCCTACTGACCAATTTCCCGCATTGTTTCGATCCTAGCGACAGTTTGCGGCGCTTCTGTCTCGATTAGCGGATCGGTTAAGGATATCCGATCTTGCATCTGATAGAGATTGAGGTAGCGGCGCATTGACCACTTCTCTCAGGAGAGCCTGTTTTTCTGTTTCCGACATCGTGTTGCTCTCAGTGTTAAAGTTGAAACGCAGTGTTGGTGGCTCTGACATGCTCGGTTCACCAAACAGAGCCTGGAGATCACCGGCACCATGTAAAGAGACAGATGTCGAGCGGTCTTCAGCCGTGGCGCTTTTTTCGTCAGTCGTGGTGGATTTCGCCAGATTATCGTCTGGTTGGATCGGCCTGAGCATCACGGGAGGGTTGTCGGTTAAATGTCTCTCGAAGTTTTTTTCTTCCAGAGGGTTAAAGACAACAGGCAAAGGCTGATACTTCAGAATGTTTGCCAACTCGTGTTCCTGCGCAATCTTACCAACATCAGTAGATTGTAACAAATTTGAATCTCGAGCGGGTGATGGCTCACCGAATAGCAATTGCGCATCGAACGTTTTGGGGATCGGCCACGAAACGAGTTTTTCGTGTTCAAGACCAGCAGAATCGGGCGTTTTGGTGGCTGGAACGTACTCCTGAATGGGTGCGGTCGGTTTATTCAAAGGAGAGTTGGACAAAGCGCTCTCGGTATGGCCCTTTTCCGCTGGATGTCTCAGAACATCTTCAAAACGTTCGTTCCAGGTCTTCATGTGTTCGGCAAATTGCTTCTCACGCAAATGCCAATCATTCGACTCAAGCTTGCTTAGATTTTTGTATCTGCGTTGGACAGTCACCCCGAGGAATGTGTGTGATTCTCTTTTTACGTCCTTGTTGATGTAGTCGACATCATGCTTATAAAGCTTCCCAAAAGTATGTTTTGCCCGTTTCAGCATCCCAGTGTTTGGATCATATACCGCCGAGCGCTTGTTGAAGAGCCTCCTGTGGCTCAATATATCACGGGCAACTTCCTTTCCGTCATGATCAAGCAAAGACCGATGTGACTTCGAGAATGCCCCCCCCAGCTTGCGACTGTACGTCTCAGATGTTCTACGGTCCCCGGCTTTGATCTGCCTCATGGACGAAAAGGAGCTGTTTCTGCTGACAAGTTCAAGATTGCCGTTGTCATCACGCTCGAAAGTCTCCGACTTTCCTCCTTTTCGCCGAGTGAGTTTTCGATAAAGACGGTTGTCAGCGCCACTTCGGTAGGGCGCACTCATTTCCTCCGAAACAGGTCGGATAAATGCGCTTCCAAGACGCCGCTTGTTGACGTACCGTGTGCGGATCATCTGACCGCCTTCTCTTTCCCAGTCTTCGAGCACGCGTCCGCGCAGGTCTTTCTTCTGCCTTGCCTGTAACTTCCCATTGTCGTCGAAGACATAGCTGCTGCTGCCACGGAAGCCTTTTCTTTGATAGGATTTCAGGTCGATTGCCCCCGAATGAAGGTTGCGCTGAAAAACCGTCCTGATTTTTCGCACTACACCGTGCTCACGGGTCAATTCGCCCTCCTTTTCGACCGAAAGCCGCTTATTTCCAAGGCGCTTATAGCTTATTTCTCCCCGAAAGGCCCCATCGAGCCGGTCCATCAACCGAAAGTCGGCGGCGTATTTTTCTTGCTTTCCAGATGTCTCGAAACGAGAGCGGAGGTCAATTGCCTTTTGTTCCACCGCCAATGCCACCTGCCTCTGCTCAAAGGCGCGCTTGGCAGATCGCCTCTTTCCCAACGCGCCACCCGGAACAGCTTTTTTGCTTATACTAACCATGACGTAGCCCTTTCATGAACAGGTGGACACGATAAACGTCCGATGAGGGACCACACGAGAAAAGGCAAAAGTTGCATCTCGTGTGAAGACAACATCCCTGCTTCACCGCAATCAGGATAACACTAGTGTGTTAGAGACTGTTGATAGACGACCCGCGAGGCCGCTCTTCCAGGTTTCGCCTGCTATCGCGAATAGGACGAAGAGCTGGCTCAGGTCTGGTGGCCCCATGTGAATAAGTATTCGGGTTTATGCTGATGGCCTGTGCAGCATCATCTGGCAATCTCTGTTTTGAACGCTTATATTCCAGAAGGCTGGTATAGTTTCCTGTTCGCTGCCCGTTGTCATTCCGATCTGCCACGAAGATTTGCTTTTCTGTAATTGATTTTCCTTGTTCCTCGGTCAAGGTGCGAGCATCGTGCAATTGGGGACCGATAGAGACGAGCACGGGTGGCTTCAAGTGGTTTTCTTCGATCTGCGTCTCCAGGCTTTTGCTTTGTAGAGCCATTGAGCGTGGCAGATTGACCTGCTCCAGTGCCTTCTCAAAGTATTTGGGATCCGCATAGTGAACCTTGCCAGGCGCCATATAATGGTTTCCATCGCGCGCAAGAAGTTGGACCCGGTCCCAATACTCACCTTTTTTCAATGCCTCTGCCCAGGGGGAGCCGGGAGCGCTTTCCATCAAAAACTTGACGCTGATGTAGCGATCTGGCGTCATCCCTCCCTTCCCGTCATTGACCCTGCCGATATTGACAACAGCAAGCGGTAACTCCCTATTGTGGGCACGGTTCTCTCCTGCAAACTGCCCGAAGCGGATGTCGGCTTTACCGGCTTCCCAAGCCTCAAGATAGTTTGAGTCATGCATAATGCCGGAAACGGACCGCAGCTTTATTTCAGTTTCTGGCCCGAGCGCCTGCTTGATGTGACTTTCAAATTCTGAGAAGCTTTTGCCAGTAAATTTGTCTCCGCTGAACCGATTTACAAAATGTACCACATTCTGCTTGGTTTTGATCATGATATCCGGCAGTTCTGAACCGGCTTGAAATGGGTGTTGATATCTTTTCTCGACTTCTCTGGGCCCATTCGACGTTTGGATAAACCGGTCTTCCGGGTTCTTTATCTTGTAATTTTTACCGAGAGCTACGCTCCTGTCGGCTTCATAAAAGATCTTTCTGCCTGTGATGCCCATGGCATCGTGTTCTCGGTTCCAGATCGCCAACCTTGATTTCCAACGCTCGCTAATGCTTAGCCCATCAGGAACTTCGATCTTGTTAAATGCCAAGGGTGCCGGGTAGTAATTTCCGGCCTCGTCTCGATAGAGGCGGCAGCTAGCATCGAATTCACCCGGTGTCGGCATGGTCGCAAGACTGCCCTTGGCTGTTCCGACGAATTTGCCAGGAGCAGCCTTATTCACCAGGATATACTCATCGTCACGCCTACCGCTGTCTGGCAAGGGCGCATCTAAGGCAAATTTAAGATTTGCATCGACAACTTTGGGATCTGTGACGTTCCCGAAGGACGAACTTGAGGGTGCGTCCGGCATTTCATGATCGTCTTCAGTTTTGACAATCCCTAGCTTGAATCGCTTCCGGCCACTTGCCTCGATATCATCCTCAGGGTTTTGGGAGATCGGCATAGCTTTATCACCCTTGCTTGTTGGAGTTGTCAGACGGGACGGGGCACCGGCGAATAAATTTTTCAAGCCGGATCATTTCACGATCTTCCTCAGAAAATCCGCTTTCTTCTTCATCCAAATCATCACTAAAGATAGTTTTTTCTGTTTCTGTGCCGTTGGGATGAACTAATAAAACATCGTTGTCACTAAGGTTGAATTTCAATTTGGATCTCCTTGAGCTTCATTACATCTACTGATGTAATAATAACAAAAATGAGCTGATTTTCAGATTATATCCTGTTTTTCGATGTTTTGAATTTTTAAAAGACTTCAAATGTAACAGATCATGCTCACTGTCACTGGTCGTTCACGCTGCCGCATGTCATTTTGAGGCATCCAGCGTGTGCAGGTGTCGCCGCTTTAGCGCGATGATCCGATCCAGAGGCACCTGATGCATCACAAGAGACATACAAAATAATATAGGATACAATTTTAAATTTTCTAAGCTCGAAAGACTATAAAAACAAAATTCAAGCTACAGATGAAATACAAAAGCAATCGTTCCGAAATAAAAACGACACACACCTGGGATATTAGCGGTTGATAAATCTAGACTACCTTAGAATAACGAAGGTGAGGGAAGGAAATGAAGCTTATTACATGTTGTTCATTTAAAGGAGGAGCGGGAAAAACGACGGCGCTCATGGGGTTGTGTGCCGCCTTGGCCAGCGCCGGTAAAAGCGTAGCTTTGCTGGAAGCGGACGAAAACAGGCCACTGAGCCGCTGGAGAGACAACGCGCTGCGGAGCAATACATGGGATCCTGCATGCGAAATATTCATTGCCGACGAGATGACTCTTCTTGAGGAGGCGTATGAACATGCAGAGCGTCGCAATTTCGACTACGCCTTGGCCGACACCCATGGTGGCTCCAGCGAATTAAACAACACAATTATTGCGAGCTCGAATTTCCTGCTTATTCCCACCATGTTAACACCGCTGGACGTCGATGAAGCCCTAGCGACCTATCGCTATGTTATCGAGTTGTTGATAAGCGAAAAAATTACGATTCCGACAGCGGTGCTCATTCAGCGCATGCCGGTTGGACGCCTCACGACGTCGCAACGCGCGATGTCGGATATGCTGGAAAGTCTTCCGGTTCTTGCCGCACCATTGTATGAGAGAGATGCTTTCGCAGCGATGAAGGAGCGCGGCATGCTCCATTTGACGCTCCGCACTTTGGAGGCCGATCCGACGATGCGGCTGATTGAACGCAATATTCGGACCGCAATGCAAGAACTTCTGGATCTTTCCAGACTTGTTGTACAGGTTCTGGAGGGTTGACTATGGGAATTCGCAAACCCGTGTTGTCCCCCTCTGAAGCGAGACGCCTTGCTGCTTCGAGGATCATTGACGGCGATCCCGGCAAAGCCATTTTGCCTGTCGCTTCCTTCGTGAACAATACTGATGCGGACCATCGTGGAAATACATTGCAGGGCACAACATCCCAAAAGACGCTTCGGACGCGCTCTTCCAACCGGCTTGCGTCAACTAACAGTGCGGCTGATTTTGGTGGGGGCGGGAAAATACAAATATTCTTGTCGGCTTTCGTGCCGGCACAGGGGGTATCGCCAATATTCGACAGGTTGAGGCAGCAATATTCTCTGAAAAAGTCACTACAGATGATTATGCGGCGCGCTCTGCAAGACTACGAAGGACTCCTTGCCAACGGATCCTTTCGTGTCACCGCGAAAAGCTATCCAGTGCTTGGCAACGAGGTGGAACAATCTGTGCTCGTTTGCACCTCGCACATGGTTCCCATACCGTTGGTTCAAGTAGCCCGCACTTATTTTGATCCCCTGGGCCTTGAGACAGGGCGCTCGTTCGGCCGAAAGCTTGCGACAGCGGCACTGGCACATTTTTTCAGTCAGGAGAGGAGGACCGACCATTGATCCTCCTCTCCTGAATGGCTTCAGGCTGCCATCGCTCCGCCTTGAGAAACTTCCACATCCGCGTCGAACATGTACCCTGCACCCCGAACCGTTTTCACCAGCGAAGGATTAGCAGGGTTTGTCTCCAACTTCCGGCGCAGCCGCAATATGAGAACGTCGATGCTACGGTCGTATACCTCTTCCTCTCGCACGCGACATGCGAGCAATAGCTGCTCTCTGGACAAAACATCCCGTGGCTTTTCCAAGAAAGCGACAAGAAGATTGAATTCTCCCGAAGTCAGCTTGATCTCGAGGTGGTTCGAAGACGTTAAACGGCGTTGTTTCAGATTGAGCGTCCATCCATTGAAGTAGAAGCATCGCCGGTCTTTACAGCGGTGATTGCCATTATGACTGCGCAACGCAGCACGGATACGGGCAAGGAACTCCCGCGTTCCAAATGGCTTGGCTATGAAGTCTGTTGCACCAAGCTCCAGAGCGACAACTTTGTCGGCTTCATCAAGCCGGTCTCCACTGATGATGATGATCGGGACATCGGAGCTTGCGGAGAGTTTTCTAACGATTTCCAATCCATCCTCACGGCCAAGATTGAGATCGATAATGACAATATCGACCATGTCGGAATTCAGAACGCGGTTGAAGTGATTGCTGTCACCAACTGCCGTCACCCTGAAGGCATGCATCTTGAGATAGTCAATGATAAAGTGCCGCATCGCGGCGTCGTCATCTATGATAAGAACGTGTTTCAATAGATCACCTTTCAATGAAGTTTCCAGGGTGCTGCAATTATTGTTGAAAAATTGCTCCTGCACCTATTGCCATCTCATTTATGATCATTTAATACTTGTTACGCGACCCTCCTTACGTAGTATCCACGCTAAATTCCTGATCTTTCATGGCGAAAAGACGGCAGTGGCATTCGCCTTTAGTCGCATGGATCCATCGTCAACATTCTGACAAGGTTCCTTACCTCGTAGACGCAGACCACCCGGCGCTCGCCATAAATTCATTTCTTTAGCATTGCTTATCTTCAGTGCTGCACAAGAAGATCGGCTACGGTTTCCCCTCGCCTGCGCGCATCAGCTGCCAGCCATATCTCTCCGACTTCAAACGTGTCGTTGTGTGAACGAAAGGGCACGATGACATCAATGACAGCCGAGAGCATATCCATCAGCGTGCGATCTTCCAAAGCCGCGCCCTGCGGGCTAGCCTTGACCAGCGAAAACAATTTCTTGAACCCTTGAACGGGATTTGCACCATGAATTGTCGAAATCGAACCTGGGTGTCCTGAAACAACTTCACTGAGATAAGCCCAGGCTGCGTCATCACGCATCTCACCGAGCAAAATCCTGTCCGGCCGCATCCGCAGGCTCGCCTGCAAGAGGTGCTCGGCGGTAACCGCCCCTAGCCCCGCACCGTTTTTGGAATAAAGCAGCCGCACGTGATTCTCGTGAGGGATTGTTAGTTCGAGAGTATCTTCAATGGTGATCAACCTTTCATGGGAAGGAATAGCTCCGATCAACGTCTTGCTCATCGTCGTCTTCCCACTGCCCGTCGGTCCGCAAAGCAGTATGGTAAGCCGACCTGTTACGCATTCATGCAGAAAGGCTTCCAGATCTCCCGTATCGTAGTGAGACAAAATCTTTTGATCTTTATGCTGCTGACCAAGCGTGCGCGCATGCCACTGGTTCCAACGCGAGACGTCATAGCGTGACGAAACCTCATTCAAGGCCGAAACCCGCGAGCCTGGGCGGCGTATGGTTAAACTCAGAGTTCCGGACGGAACCGTCGGCGGCAGGCATATCTGTAGCCGTTCGCCATTGGGAAGTTCGGTAGAACACAGGGGATTCCTTGGCCCCACGTCTTGCTTGCGTAATGCACCGGCCAAAATGGCGATATCCTCAAGGTCATCGTAAGTGAGAGCAAGGGGATGCTTGGCAAATACTCCCGACTGGCGCACGAAGGCCTCTCCGGGTCGATTGATCGCAACCTCTTCCGTCAGGGGGTCGTCAAGCCATTCCAAAACCGGGCTCAGGAGAAAGCGCAATTGTGGGTCTGCCTCAGTGTGCATTCTGGTCTCCAGTTCACTTGCGGTTAAGACGATGTGAAGGCAGGTGCTGAGGCCGTGCATTTGCCACGCCTCCAATCACTCGCAGCTGATATATACTTGAGAAATCCAGGTCCCGTGCGACGAATATGGATACGGTGTCGCCTTGGTTCTTCTTTAACGTCGACGGAATATTAATAGTGGACTTCAGCGCAGTGTTGGCGACTTGCTCACCATTGTTTTGAAAGTTATTGAAACTTGTGCCGTCGCCGGAATGCGTGGCGAGGCTGGTTGAAGCTTGGAACGCACCTTCCACCAGACTGAGGAGAATTGCGCCGCCAAACCGCTGCCAGAAATGATTATCGACCTTGCCAGGTAAGCCTGAGCGGCCAAGCTCGTCTGTACCCGGCGAGGAAAGTGTGATGACTGCATGTCCTGGCGTTTCGGCGCGGGTCCATAGCACGAAAACGCGCTCATCACCCTGCTGCAGGCCGCGTTGAATTTCTCCCACAACAGTCGTGCCGCGGTCAAGAAGGACCACATTGCCGGTTGCTCCACGAATGTCCTGGGGCAACACGCATTTAACATAGCCGGCCAGATTGGTATCGATTGCTGTCTGAAGAATGCAGGGAATGATGTTTCCCTGCGTTATCAGGAAATCCGGATGAGGCAAACGCGCGGCCTGACTTGGCTGCAATACAGTCGGCTTCATGCGGATTGAAAGATCGTTTTCAGCAGGAGGCTCTTCCTCCCGTATGTCAGCCCCTGCCCTGTCACGCCCATGTTCGTCTTCAGAAGAAGCATTGCTCACACTGTTCTGCTCGCCCCCGCTATAAGCAAATATCGGCGTTTCCTCTGGACGCACCTCATGGCGTTCTTGAGCGCGAGGAGCAGGCAACACATCGTTTGTCTGTTGTGTAGGCGGTGGGGTGACAGTCTTAAAGGGCACATCGATCGGCGCGGGGCGAAATGGCTTTGTGTTGGCATCGATCATGCTCTCTCGAGAGGACGCATCAGTCTTCTTTTTCGAGTATGCGCCAAGCCAGATGAGCGCTAACGAAATCAACAGGACCGCAGCCGCAACGAGGAGTTTTTGAGACCCGGAGAGACGCTTCCGATGGGGATCGGAGACAATCGATCCAGATGAATCTACGTCGTGTGGCGGCTGCACATCCATCATCGCGCCTCCTTGAAGACGCGAGCAACGTCAGGCCTGACTGTGCCGGTGCCAGACTTGCGCCCAATCGGATCATATGCCGTGTTCCAGATGCACAGCACCGTGTGGCCATCTCGCAGGCGCCAGCCGCGTGAAACGGATGCGATTTCCACATAGTCGCCCTTTACGGCGTAGTTTGCTACGGCTTCCTTTCCGTCCGGGTTGACAGTATAGATCGACGGTATGCGGGTATTGCCCGGAAAGCGGAACACGGTGCTGAACCCGTTATCGAAAACCTCCAGCGGCAGCAGGGAGTGATCACCCTGAGCAACATAATGCCAGTTGCTTGTTTGGGAAGCTTCTGTGCCGAATGGCCGGTTTAACAAACTCTGCGCGCTCTGTTGGTATCGCTCTTGCGCCTTCATGCGGTCGGATGCCGCTTTCTGTTCGGCTTGCCTTCGCTGTGCCGCAGCAACGTCGGAGGGATAGGCAAACTGCACACTGTAGTAAAGATCCGCCTGATCCTTATCCAGGCGCGCCATTATTCGGCTCGAAATACTGAAAACATAACGTCGGCTTCCCGCCTCTCCCGCAGTCAGGACGATAACAGGCTGCGGCGACAGGACCTTGCTCGCCTTGAAGAAAAGATAGTTTCCACGCGGAAGCGCTGCCAGATCCTTGCTATCCGACACCGCTACGGCAGTAACGGTTTCATTGGCTGCAAAAGTCACGACCAGTGTCGCTCCGACTGCCGTGGACAGGCGCACGACCTGATCGGGACTATAGGCCAGAGATCGCATGCGCGGATCGAGCCTGCCTGCTGTGGGGGTGTCTTCCGCATATGCACTGGCCGGCAAAACGATGAGAAACCACCAGAATATGGTAAAAATCTTGGAGATCATGGTTGACTACGTCCCGTGTTCGAAACTGTATCCTCCGAGGCCTGATAGGATGTGACCATCAAGCCACCCGGATTGGTCAGTCTCATTCGTCCTGGAAGACTGGTTGTCTTTTCGTAGCGTATCGTTGCAGTCCAGGTTGTGATGACTGGTTCCTGGCCATCAAAAACCAGGGTTCGCTTGTAGCGGATCTGCTGAACGCCCGACATGATGTCGGTGGAGGCGATGTGCTCGACCTCGGCCTTACCGCGTTTTCCGATCGTCACTTGCGGCGAAGCCGGATTGGGATAGTTGAAGAATTGTTGATATTCCTGCCGCACGTTTGGCGCGCTGAGTGCAGACACGAGATCGTAGGAGTACTGTGCGGTATCCACAGTGAAGCTCTCACGCAGACGGACATATTCCCAGAGCGATGCGTTCACGACTGCCTGCTCCTGAGTAGCAGGCAACTGGGAAACCGAAACCTCACTGTCCATCGTTCCGTCTGGCCGCACCCACAGGTAAACCGGAACAAGCCTTGAAAGGGGAACCATGACAGAAATCGTGACAGCCTGTGCGACGTTTCCTAAAATCGCCAGGCAAGCAATGGCGACAAAAACCTTGGAAATACGTCTGGCTGATTTGGCGCGCGCAGTTTGAAAGGCCTCAACTTGCTTATAGTGTTCAGCCAGGGACTCGCGTTGTACCAGAAGCGCGTATTCGGCATCTTTCATGGTGTAATTCCCGCATCGTTAGGCTTGAGATCAGCGGGAGAGGGTTGCCATCGCCCTGTGTTCAAAGGAAAGATCGGCCCGCTGCACGATGCCAGTTTGTCGTTTGTCTGACATGAAGCCAGACAAAGGCTTAATATCACTAGGAAATACTTCATCGACTCCCTCCATTGGCGGATCGTGGATTTGCTGTGCCTCGATTGGTTTGCGTAATACGGCGACTGAGGCTGTTTGCGCTCTGTCCACCGCCGCTCCAGTAACTACCGCCAATATTCCCCGCGATTGCAGGAAGGGCCACAATAAGAGCGTTCCCCGTTAGAAAGAACATGTCCAGCTCGTAAAGACCAATGATCTTTGCAGCAGTGGTCCCAGCGGTGATGACTACGGTCAGGATTAGCGCCAGCCCGCCAGCTTCTGTTAGAATTACGATTGTTGCGACGATGTTCAGCAGAAGAAGAAGTATTCCGTAAGTGATAAGTTGGCCGATCCATTTTGCCGCAATATCCCGTGTGCGATCAAAAAGATAACCGACGAGCACCAGCGGCCCGATCGCGAGAAGAACCTTGGTAAGGATCCCAACGGCATCGTAGATGCCAAACGCTACCCAGAGTGTTCCATAAAAAATCCACTGTGCGCCCTGGAATGCCAGAATGTCCTGCTCGTTCTGTGGGCCTATTTCCGATGCGATTTTCTGGAAGGCGGCCTGTGCTATGGCGAATACTCCATCCAGCTGCGCGGGAATTGTCTCCAAAGGCAGGTCGGATGCACTGAATTTTTCAACGAATTTTGGAATTGTATCTTCGAAAAATGCAGCCACGTATTGGTGATAATCTGCTTGCTTGAGAACAAGGGACACCACTATCGAAACCATGATGACACGGGTGATGCCGTTGCGCGCATCAATCTCGCCACGTATCACCAGAACGCCTTGAACCATGATCCAAAGCGTGACGCAGGCTAACAGAGGAGCACTGACCGCGTTTTGTATGTCATCCAGCAAGGTGTTAAGCCCCACAGTGAACGCTGTGTCGAATACTGTGTGTATCGCAGTGAATGGAGCAGGAATGCTCAAAGAAACATTCACAGCCATCTTTCCCTCCTGTCGTTCTGAGAGAGCATCGGACCGAAAACCGATTCCCACTTTTCGGTCCGATGCTGAAGAATGCTTTTTGCCTGGAGTCAGGGTCAGAGTGAGCCAAATGAACTCTGAAGGTCATGGTTAGCTCGCCATGTTTTAATAAAGAGGCGAGAAAATCCGCGCAGTTTTTTGGTGTTCGTCTCGCTGAACAGCAGCTTCTTCGGCTTCGTGAAGGCCAGACTGCGCAGTCGTCATCGTCAGGAGGTTCGTGGCCTGAACATTCTGAATAATTGCATCGTGTATGTGCTTGAGAAGCAACCCGTTTAAAACCGTCGCTTGCATGATGTTGCGTGAACGGGAAAGCTGGCCGGCAGTCTTGCTGTTGGCATCAAGCCGCTTGTCCATCGCATCGAGATTTTCGGCGGCTACGCCGATGGCATTTGCCGCACCGGTGATTTGCTCACGCAGCAGGTCGGCCTCTGCATCACTGCCCGACACCTGCCGGTCGTTATCCGATGTAATCGCGCGCGCAACATCAGAGTTCGTTCCATCGGCAGAAAACATCTGCTTTTCGAGCATATTTGTTGAAGGATACTGATTTTTTTGATCAAGGGCACTCATCAAGCCCACAACGCCAAAAGCAGACGTCAAGACCGTGACCATGGTGATCATTTGTTCAAGATTGGAGGCCGTAGACAATGCGGTTGCTAAAGTTTCACTCTCGGTTACCGGATCGCTGACAACAAACTGAGCCTTGGTGGGAGTGGATATCAGCAGAGACGCGACAAGAACTGTTAAGCCAAATTGTGCAGTTTTCATAACATGTATCCTTTCGTCACCACATCTCACGCCGATGCCAATCTGGAAAGCGCGATGGATGGATTTGATGCCTCGGACCTCTCACTGCATCGTTGTTGGTGTGCAGTGCCCGAACGGCCGGGCGTTTATATCGGTTTTTTTGCATCTCCCGGACGAGTGTCTCGACCCGGACGATGCCAAAGGAATGCAACCGATGTGACAGCGGTTGACGGAGGCCGTGAAACGTGTTTCAGCCATGACCGTACACGCTTAATCGCCTGCTTCATGGTAGCGGTCCATAAATGTCTCGAGCCATGCTGAAGGATCCTCTCCGCAAGTCTTGCGAAGCTGATCCACAAACCGGACCGTATTGGCGCGCCCAGACAGAACGGCGACATATTCACGAATATCGCGGAGATCGAATTCGCAAATGACACTGCCACTCTCTCGCTTCAGGAGAAATTTGCGGCTGCCGATCGCCATATCCTCACGCACAGCCTGAAATTCTCTTTCGGTACATTTCAGACCGTCGATATAGGCAGCTCGGTCGGCGGTGGGCGAAGGATAGAAAATCTTCGTCATGCATTGTGCCACAAGACTGGCACCAAGACTGGATTCCAGCACGTGTTCCGGCTGTTGTGTCGCAAGGATCAACAGCCCATTGTTCTTGCGCACTGTGAGCAAGAACTTGTCGATGACCGAGGAGAATTTGGGGTTAAGCAAGTAGGCGCGGAATTCATCGCAACTCATCACAAATCGACGACCATCGACAACTTCCCCGATCCGGTGAAGAAGGTAAGCAGCAGCCGGCGCGCATACCTCCTCGTATTCCAGAAGATGTGTCATATCGAACCCTGTGATAGAGGGATCCAACCTGACGTCGTCGGTTTCCCCGTCGAAGGCCCATCCGAGCGCGTTGTTCCGGCACCAGCGTTGCAGGCGCGCGCCGGCCCCTTCTGAAGGTCCATGCAGAAGAAACTCTCGCAGACCAGCAAGCGATCTCATCTGTGGCTCGTATGACATCTGCCGTCTTATCCCGCGCTCCAGAAGTCGGTTTTCCTCCGGAGTGATGCTGCCGCGCCCATCGCTTTCGATCAGGGCCACGATCCATTGCCGCAAAAAGTCCCGGGACATCGGCGTATTGGAAAGACCGCGCAAAGGTGCCAAGCCACTTGGAACACCCCTCCTGAGAGCAAGATAGGTTCCGCCTGTCGCTCGCACCAACAATTCACCGCCTCGATCCTTGTCAAAGAACACCACAGTTCCACTGCGGCTGACCATGCTTTGCTCCAGCATTGCGAGCAGGAAAGTCATGAGCGTGGTCTTGCCGCGGCCTATCGGCCCGAATATCGCGGTCATACCGACATCATGCTCGTGCGGAATATAATCGAAAGCGGTTCCACCGTTTGTGCGGAAGCGGGCTATTGCATCCCCCCAGTGGCCGGATGATGAGCCTTCAGGGAAGTTCTCGAATGACACCAAACCGGCAAAATTGTGCGACGTGATTGCCCCTGGACGTGTGCGCCATCTCATATTCCCTGGAAGCTGCGACCAATAGGCCGCTTCCATGCCGATTCCTTCCTGGACGATGACGGCACCGGCGTCGGCCAGGCGGGTACGGGCTTTCGCTCCGCAATTTGCCAGTTGGTTGAGATCTTCGCCATAGACGCAAAGGCTCAGATGATGAGAACCCATCACGAATTCACCGCTGGCCAAGGCATCTTCTGCCTCGCCCAGCGCGCTGACCTGCGTCACAGCCTTGTCGCCGGCGCTTTGCATCTGGCTGGATTTCAGGCTCAGTTTGGCGTGGGCCTGGGCGCGCGTGAGAAAGGAAAAGCTTTGGCTCAGGACAAGCGGGAAATCCGATGATAGCAATGTATTGAGCATGCCCGGTCGGGTTTTTGCAGGATATTCCCGAAAGGAGAAGATGGAGCCGACATACCGGTCCTTAGGCGTCCTTATTTCGATAGCGCGTTTGCCGCAGATGACGCGATCCGTATAGATGGATGCGCCAAGCGATCCGCTGACCAGTGGTACCTTGGCAAAACGGCAGGTCATGATCAGCCGCAATGCTTCGCCAACCTCGCTAAACAGGACATCATTTTTGTCCCTGATCGCGAGTCGCCGCAGGCCATACATTTCGAGAGCACCGGATACCACATGCCACACGTCCTCAATGTGGCGCATCTGGTTTGCAAGATCGCTCTCCTTTTTTTTGTGAAATCTGGCAAACCTGCCCCTGACGTTGCCGAGTGCCGTGCGCGGATGGATCATAAGAGCGAGGAAATGATCGTTTCGATAGAGATTACCCGAAAGCACACGCTCTTCGAAAGCATGATCAAGACGCGCTGCAAAGATACTCCGAAAATTCCGTGGAGGCGGGGGCCTTACATCGCTATGACGGACGAGATGGGCATAGATCGACACATTGTCATCCGCGATGTTGCGGAAGAGCGTATTGAAAGCGCGTGCGCGCGCATTGCGCGTTTCATTGTCTTCCAGCTCAAAGGCAAGACCGCTGACATGCGCCATCGTCATAATCGATCCGTCTGCGAGAAGCACGACATTGTCATTGAGATGACCGACATAAGGGAGATATATTTCGCCAGATCTCTCAGCTGTACCACTATTGCCAAGCATCAGGCTATTCCTCTTCCCCGCTTTGGTACCTTGATTGGATTGGGGCTAACACTGGCTCCTCCCCAAGTCGCTCCATCGACACTCCTGCCCGCCGTCTGCAAGAACAGCAAAACAACACTGGCGGCGTTGTAGTCACGCTCGACAATAAGCCGCGCGGCAAGCCACAACGGAATAAGGATCATTTCGTAAAGCGGGTTCTGAACTATGACGATGACAAACCCCGCCATCATCATGAACAATCCGGCCATTGTAAGCGGGACGCCTAGAAACAGCGCAGGCCGTGTAGCTGCCAGATAGAGAGTTGATTCCTCTAAACGTTCTCTCATCAGCCGCCACCTCCCGTAAGCGTCTGCCCCAGAAAACTGGCACCAAACATGATCACGATGCCTCCGACAACGCCGGCGACTAGACCGAGCGAGGCACGACCGAACATCCAGGACACACCGATGGCAACAATCCCGAGTACCGCGAGCGACTGCCCAAAAGGACCAAGGATAAACGTACATATGTTGTTTACCATAGCCGTCGGGTCAGTCCCCCCCGAAGCCTGTGCCGCAGCCGGTCTTGATAAGACGGCGCTTATTGCGACAGTCGTTACAACGGCCCGGACACAGGTAGCGACATGCCGCACTGCCCGCTGCACAGCGCAAAAAAACTTTGATTGTTGTCTGTCGTCCAATGCATGCATCATGCACCTCCATCCTTTAAGTCGAGCAAGATCTGGTTTTTATGTTCAGAAACAGGCGGATCAGAACCACGAAGATCGGGCGGTACGGATGGCAGACGCTGCTGATCGTAGGTCTCCCAAACGTTCCACGTCTCTTCGTTCCTGTCGTCACCATTTTCGTTTTTTGAAACGTCACTCAATGCTGGAACAAGTTGTTGGGCTGCAACTTCAACCCTGCGAACATATCCGTTTGCAAACCCATCTTGCGGATCGCCGGTGTTGTACATCGAGAGCGCTTGACGCAGAGATTGTTGCCTTTCCTTGGTCGTCGTGCCTCCACGGTAACTCTTGACGAGAATCCTGGCTGCAGCTGATAAGGACGGGCACGGCTCAAAGGCTTCTCCGATTGACAGGCGCAAGGTCGAGAAATTCGCTGAGTTGATTTGCATTAACCCGACATCAATGGAATGACCCGCCTGAAGTCGATCGCTGGCGCCGCGAATGGCTCGCGCCTGCTCATTCCAGTGAAGGGTCTCGCCCGTCGTGTTGTCGTGCATGACGAGCGGATCCAGCTGGCTTTCAACCTTAGCAATTGCCGCAAGCGTAGAAGACGCGACAGATGGCCCGCACTCTTGAGCGTAGCGGTCGAATGTCATCAAAGAAAGGGGAGCCGCCGCTGCGGGCTGAATCATCAATGCCCACAAAATCGTGGAGAAACCGCCTGTCGTTTTCAACATGCACAATATCCTCACATCCGTTACCGCCGTTGCCCCCTGGTGAAAGGAAAGATTACAACTGACGAGATTGATTGTGCGAGTAGCCTGTTACATTTCGATTTTGAAACACTGACTTCATGTTTCAATTGAAGGACGAGCGCAATGCAATGAAGTTTGACTTAATGTTTGTCGTCAACCAGAGGTTTGCTTTAGTTATACCAGCGCTCAATAATCAGAACCCATGTGCCCATTTAAGGCGACCTATGGAGATTATGCGCCATGGCTGCCTTTCAAGATTCCGCCGGGCGTCGCGCGATGGTCGACAATATCTTGGAAGGATTCGAAAACCTGGTTCAAGAGCCCGTTCTGGCGCATCAGCTGGCAGAGGTTTTCGACCGGGTTCAACTCAGGCGACTTTGACGGCAGGGGCAGGATCGTGATGTTTTCAGGAACCACGAGATTGTTGGACATTTGCTATCCCGCCTCATTTATGATGATGGTGGCGTGCGCGTCGTCAGCGATATGACGGAAGATTTAGAGACGTCCTCCTCTGCCTGGCCCTTGATCGCTTGTCGCGAGACCTTGAGCATATCGCGAAAGTGTTGAAGCTGTTGCACTTTTATGAAATCGAACTCTGGAGTAACCGGTGATTCCCCACATTGTCGTCAAACGCCTGTTGTGTGATCGACATACCATGGACGAGCGACAAGGAGTTTCTCTATGGAGTCTACGTTGAAGGTCGTCACAACGCGACGGAGTGTAAACCCAAGACTCTCTTGAAAACTGGAGGGAAGATGGGTCTCAGGTCACGAAGCTAGCGCCGCTTACTCCTGCATCGACAAATGTCTGATAAAGCGTCCAGCCACGCTCTAAGAGTCTGTTCAAGAAAGCGGGTATCGAGCGAGCCTTCTTGTCATGAGCTTGATCATTGCTGTTTGGATGAAGGCTAGGCTTGTGGCCGAGAAACGCTCGAAATCCTTTGCCATTCGGCGGTTTATGCCGAGCCACGCCAGCGTTCGTTCGACAATCCATCGCTTTGGTAGCACCTGGAAACCGGCCTGGTTTCGTTTGATAATCTCCATCGGTCGCGGGCTGGCCTCTTCTACTGTTGTGCCCTGATAGCCGCCGTCGCCGCAGATTTTCTCGATAAAGGGAAAACGGTTGGCGAGCCTGTCGAAAACAAGTGCTGCTCCATCACGATCCTGAATTCCTGCCGAGTGGACCTCGGCTTTCAGAAGCATGCCAAGAGTATCGACCAGAATGTGCCGCTTGCGGCCCTTGATCTTCTTACCCGCATCATAGCCGATATCGAGACGAGCATCCGGGCCGGTCTTCACTGATTGGCTATCGATGATGGCAAATGACGGTTGCTCTTCTCGCCCCTCAAGCTGCCGCGTTCGGCAGTAGAGCGCGTCATGGATACGACGCCACGTCCCGTCCCGGCAAAACCGTTTGAAATAATGGTAGACCGTGCTCTTCGGTGGAAAATCATGCGGCAGCAATGCCCATTGGCAGCCTGACTGCAGCAGATAAAAAATCGCGTCCATCACCGCCCGAAGCGACGTCTTGCGTCTGCGGCCCAGTCGAGGCTGCCTCGGCATGAGGGGCTCGATCAAGCTCCACTCACGGTCATTCAGATCACTTGCGTAGCGCATGCGGCTTCTGTCATGGTGACGCCGGGTGAAGGGTGTCCAGGCCATTCGATCTCTCCGTATTTGTCGCAAAATACAAAGAATCTGATTGCCGCCCTTCACTCAACCCCGCGCACGCCCGCCATTCTTGAACAGACACTAAAACAAATGACGTTGCCAAATCGATCTGGGTTTCAATGGACGCAGGGTTCTGCTGATCGTAAGCATCCGGCGAAGCTTGCAATTACCCACATCTGAGTGTCGCTGCGATTTCGGCTCCGAGGCGAATGTCCGTCAGCCGGCTGAGACCGCGCCAGACGACCGTATTTCCCGGAGGCGGATCTGAAGCTCTTGCAACATAACCACCCAAACGGGCGAGTTTGGTGAGATAGAAATTCAGCGATCCCGGCGTCGCTTGTCGGTTACCTGCGTTGCTGATCATTCGATCAAGAATTTCAATTTCCTGTTCGGTGAGAGCCGCAGTTGGCGGTATTTCGGGCGCACTGCGCGCGGCATTGTCAACCAGAGCACCCTCCAGCTCATAGTGCAGAACATGGCGACAAGGTTTGCCAGTCGGTCGGCCGTTCGTAATCGTGCATCTTCAGCCCGGCAGCCCGACTTCAGGATCTTATGGAAGACCTCAATCTTCCAGCGCATCGCGTACCATTTGATTTTTTCGACGGCATCGTCGCAGCTATTGGTTACCGCCTGACATAAGAGTCCTGTATGGGATTCCATTTGCTGGGTTGGCATGCGAGTCTGGCGCATGCGCACAGGAATATCGTTCACCGTTTCGCCAACAGATCACCAACGCCTGATGGCCTTGACCAGGGATCGCAATGCGCCCCAAAAGCACGTCTGGCGGGCCGAGATCATCCTGCTGAGTGCCGATGGCGTCGGGACTGTCGAGATTATGCGCCAGACCGGCAAATCGAAGACCTGCGTATGGCGCTGGCAAGAGCGCTTCGCCACAGAAGGCGTCGAGGGTCTCCTGCGCGACAAGACGCGGCCGTCGCGTATTGTGCGGCTCGGACCCGATGTCGCCGAGCGTGTGGTGGCCCTGACGCTGGCTGATCCGCCGGGCGAGACGACGCACTGGACGGCCGACATGATGGCGACGGCCGCCGGCATCAGCGCCAGCGCAGTCAGGCGTATCTGGAAAGCGCATGGCCTCGCACCTCATCGGTGGCGGCAGTTCAAATTGTCCAACGACCCGAAATTCGTCGACAAGCTGCGAGACGTTGTCGGCCTCTATGTTGATCCGCCAGCCCACGCCGTCGTGTTGTCGGTCGATGAGAAAAGCCAAATCCAGGCGCTCGACCGCACCCAGCCGGGCCTGCCGATGAAGAAGGGTCGGCTCGGCACCATGACCCACGACTACAAGCGGCACGGCACAACCACGCTGTTTGCCGCCCTCAACGTGCTCGACGGCACCGTCATCGGCCGCAACATGCAGCGTCATCGTCATCAGGAGTTCATCCGCTTCCTCAACGCCATTAACGCCCAGGTGCCGGACGACAAGGCCGTCCACGTCATCCTCGACAACTATGCTGCCCACAAGCATCCCAAGGTGAGAGCCTGGCTCGACCGTCACGAGCGTTTCACCTTCCACTTCACTCCGACTTCAAGCTCATGGCTCAACGCGGTGGAGGGTTTCTTCGCCAGGCTGTCGAAGCGGCGTCTGAAACGCGGCGTTTTCCATTCCGTCGTCGATCTCCAGGCCGCCATCAACCGTTTCCTCGTTGAGCACAACAAAAAGCCAAAGCCCTTCACTTGGACCGCCGATCCCGACAAAATCATCGCCGCCGTTAAACGCGGGCACCAAGCGTTAGATTCCATCCACTATGTACCTCAAGATCGGTCAGTAGCTTCCACTCGATGCGCTTGCGGCCGGCCGGAGGGTTGGGCTCCACCGCGTGGATGACCGTCAGATCCAAAGCAGGATATCGTTTCTTCTTGCCGATGGGCGGCAACACCCGGATCCGTTTGAATCGGATATCCAGGTCGACTTTAGTGACCTCCTCGGTATCGGCGCGAACTTCGATAAGGTGCCGTCCGGCAGTTTCAACGTGAGCGTCCGGTGAGCTGTTTTTGCTGATCGGGCAAATCAGGCGATGTTCTGGCATTCGAACCAGCATTAGTGCTGACATTAATACCAGAACAAAGAGGTTTCATGGCTCGCATAGAGATTATGTCCGGTACCGAACGCAGACGGCGTTGGTCGGACGAGGCGAAGCTGAGGAGGTAATCCCCCCGTTTCTAACGGGGCTCGGCAGTAGAATTCACGCAGCCATTTTCAGTTTCTGTGCGGGCGTGATGCCGCCAATGCCCATATTGGGCCGTTCGTTGTTATAGGTCCATAGCCATTGTGTGGCGAATTCCTGTGCCTCCTCGATGCTTACGATGATGTATTGGTCGAGCCATTCGTGCCGGACGGTGCGATTGTAGCGCTCAACATAGGCGTTCTGTTGCGGCTTGCCTGGCTGGATATGGTTCAAGGCGATGCCTTGGTTCTCAGCCCATTCCATGAGTTTGCCGCTGATATATTCCGGGCCATTGTCGACACGGATGGCGAACGGTTTTCCCCGCCATTCGATGATTTGGTTGAGGCTCCGGATGACGCGCTCGGCAGGTAGCGAAAAATCCACCTCGATGCCCAGCCCCTCCCGGTTGAAGTCGTCCAGGACGTTGAGCAGCCGGAACTGCCTACCGTCCTCCAGGCGGTCTGCCATGAAGTCCATCGACCACACCATGTTCGGCGCTTCTGGCACAGCCAAGGCATCGGGCTTGTCCCGCTTCAATCGCTTGCGTGGCTTGATCCTGAGGTTCAATTCCAGTTCGCGGTAGATGCGATAGACCCGTTTATGGTTCCAACGGTGCCCCTGAACATTCCGCAGGTAAAGGAAGCAAAGGCCGAAGCCCCATGTCTTCTTTGCCCGCGTCAACCCGATGAGGAGATCGGCGATCTGCTCGTTCTCGTCATTCAGCTTGGCGCTGTAACGATAGCAGGTCTCGCTGACCTCGAAGGTGCGGCAGGCCAACGCAATGCTGACCCCACGTAGCGCCACTGTTTTCGCAGCCATCTCCCGGCGTTGAGATGGCTGCGTCATTTTTTTCCGAGAGCCTCCTTCAGCAGTTCTGCCTGCATGCTCATCTCGGCATACATTTTCTTCAGCCGACGGTTCTCATCCTCTAACAGGATGCGGAAAAAGGCCCTTGCTGTGAACGGACTGCCATGATTCCATGCCTGAGTGATTGGTCGGCAGGAGCAGGACATGCGCGGTAATGATATCCAGACGGCGGTTTTGTTTTCTTATGTGAGCTGCGAAGCCCGGGTTCCGACAAGCCATCCGCTGCGGGCGATCCGCGCGATTGTAGACGAGGCGCTGGAAGTTTTGTCGCCGGATTTCGAGGCGATGTATTCAGCGATCGGCCGTCCGTCGATCCCGCCGGAGAAGCTGCTGCGCGCTCTGTTGTTGCAGGCCTTTTACACGATCCGCTCGGAGCGTCAGCTCATGGAGCAGATGGACTACAATCTGCTGTTCCGCTGGTTCGTCGGCTTGTCGATGGACGCGCCGATCTGGGACGTCACCGTGTTCACCAAGAACCGTGAGCGGCTCTTGGCTGGCGATATCGCCGCCAAGTTTCTGGCCGCGTTGCTGAGCCAGCCGCGGGTGAAAGCATTGCTGTCAGACGACCACTTCTCGGTGGACGGCACCTTGATCGAAGCCTGGGCCAGCATGAAGAGCTTCAAGCCCAAGGACGACACAGATGGTGGCGACACCGACGGCAGCGGCTCTGGCGCTGAAGAGAAACAGCCGCCAGAAGCCAAAGGCCGCAACTCTGAGCGCGATTTCCACGGCGAGAAGCGCAGCAACGCAACCCACGCATCGACCACCGACCCGGACGCCAGGCTTTATAAGAAGGCCCGTGGCCAGGCGGCCAGGCTTTGCCACATGGGCCACGTCACCATGGAAAACCGCAATGGTTTGGTTGTTGACGCCACGCTGACCCATGCGACCGGAACCGCCGAGCGCGAGGCGGCACTGGATATGGTGGGCCGCATGGATGGTCGTCATCGCATCACATTGGCTGCAGACAAAGCCTACGATACGGCCGATTTCGTTGCTGCCTTGCGGGACGCAAAGGTGACGCCACACGTCGCCCAAAACACGACGAACCGACGCTCGGCCATCGACGGTCGCACCACCCATCACCCTGGCTACGCTGTCAGTCAGCGCATTCGCAAGCGTATCGAGGAAGTGTTCGGTTGGGCCAAGACCAGCGGCGGAATGCGTAAGACCCGCCATCGTGGAAAGGATCGCGTCGGCTGGATGTTCACACTGACAGCCACCGCTTATAATCTGGTGAGGCTGCCAAAGCTGCTGGCGACAGCCTAATCGCGCCCGGAATCCGCCGAACCAGGCGGATGACGACAAAATGGGCCGACAACGGCCGCTGAAAAAGCCTCATCACGGCCTGTCTTCGAGCCGTCTAGCCAGGATCGGCGGAAAAATCGGCGCTATTTCCGCGACCTGCTAAAGCCTTCATCTGGCTAATCATCGACGCATCCATGCCGCCATATTTGGAACGCCATTTGTAAAAGGACGCCGTGCTCATTCCATGTTCCCGGCAAAGCTCGGGCACCGGCACCCCACCCTCCGCCTGGCGAAGGATGGCAAGGATTTGGGGTTCGCTAAATCTGCTCGTCTTCATCAAAATCTCCTCGTTCATATTGCCGAGAAAATTCTACTTTTGAAGCCCGTTAATTGCCGGGGGGATTACCCCTTGATGCCCATCTTCTTCATCAGCGTGCCTCCATCCAGCCGCCCAGCTTCGAGCCCTTTTCCTCTTAAGAGCCCTTGCGACACATCCGCATCCCGGCAAAGAGGTAGTCGAGATGCAACTCGTCAATCCGGCGGATCAGGGCCAGATAACCGTCAGGCACTGCAGGAAGTAGATAATAGATTGTGCCAGGGCTGAAGCCGAGAAGCTTCGCCTGGCACGACCGGCAACTTATGCTCGAGGTCGATCATTTCTTTCCGCCCAGCAATCCCGCCTTGCCGAGCGCTCAGGCCAAAAAGACTTTTTTCAGTTTCAGTTCGCTTATTTTGGCGTGCAGCGTTTTGTCGTCGACGGTTGGACCTGCTGGTCCAGCCTCAGTTTCATCGCCAAAAACACCTATCGTCTCCTCAAGGAGTTGTTCCTCCACTGTTAATCCGGTTGGCGTGGACCTCAAACTGCTGGATAATTCCACCAGTGTTTGCTCGCTCGGAATGGCGGCGATCGCGACTCCTGACTTGAAAGCCGGGCTTTGGTTCCGGCGCGGTCGTCTTGCCATGGCATCTCCTGTTTCTCGCATCTAATCCGAAGTCAGGCAGAAATTCCACTTATCCCCCTGTGCAGATTTCCCGAGCCACCTCACGGATGCACGGATGCACGGATGCACGGATGCACGGATGCACGGATGCACGGATGCACGGATGCACGGATGCGACATTCCAATATATCCTGTCAAACAAACAATTCTCCACACCGCGATCTTG
This sequence comes from Rhizobium sp. B230/85, assembly GCF_019355735.1. NCBI lineage: Bacteria > Pseudomonadati > Pseudomonadota > Alphaproteobacteria > Hyphomicrobiales > Rhizobiaceae > Rhizobium > Rhizobium sp. B230/85. The sequence continues at coordinate 121,485 of NZ_CP072160.1, read as the reverse complement.
AAGAAAAAAATGAACAGTCCGCGACATCGACGACATGTCTCAATTTGGAGTTCGATAAGAATTCACGACGCGCACGATATCTATGAAACGTGGGTCCGCACGTTTTAATGTTCGAGAGCCAACTTAGTGTTTGTCGGGAAAAAGTTGAATCCGGTTTTCGGATCAAACCAAAAGATGTTTTCAGATTTTAGATAGCACCCTAAAGGAGGAATACGAGAAGTTAATATTTATTCAATAAAAAACTGAAATACATATTTTCATCCTCATGGAACTACATTATTTTTTCCAGAGGATTTTCCCGTAATCCGGGATACGTATTTTTGACAGGCAAGCCCTACGTACAAAAATCCCTCCCCCCAAAGTTTAGGGTAGAGGCTGAGATAAAACAGAACTGCGAATGTGATGGCGAATTTTATGTTCAAAAAGCCAACGAACAACGCCTCTCTGGTGATAATCCAATAAATCAAATTGACGACCATCAAGAGGGTGCTCGGAAATGTTGGCCCAGCAGTAATGGTGAACAGGCGCAAAAGATCTTCAAGGCTTTGGGATGGATCCCAAACATCAACTGCAGTTCTGATGGTCAAGGGACCAAAATAAGCAATCGCAACAAGGCCGGCGTAGGGATCGACTGGAAAGGCTGATGTGCAAATCAAACTCCCGATGGCAATGACCGCAATTAAAATTGAAAACTTGCCGGCAAAATTCTTTTGGACGGCTTCTTTTGTCTCTGTATGACTAATCCAGTGCAGACCTTTTGCCACATCCTCATGATCCTGCTTATAGTAACTTGTCTGCCCCCCAAATCGATTTCCGAGTTGGTAAATCTCAAACTCGGCATAGATGAGAGCGTTGCAACGTGACAGACTAACTTGACATTCAACAATCTCTGACTTTTCGAGGCTCGACAGCCTCAACGCCCTTAAACGCTTGGAATAATATAAATCGTACAGATTTTTCCAATTGTGCATTAGGACTTGCCAGAGGATGCAGATAACTGCTTTCCAGGATATATTGCTCACACCTTTGAAAGCTGTCCGTCGGAAACCTGAATCTACCAGGGCGGAAATGCCGAACAAAATCGTTGGAAGAATACCGAGGAAGCGCTGCAGGATGATGAAGCGCGCAAGCCTTTCATCCGCCCAGGGAAAATCCAATATCGCGATTGCCATGAGCTGATTTTGCAATCTGATCGGTCCCGAACGGAACACAGCAATGACTGCTCCGAGGAAAACGGAAACAGTATCGGGGACGATAACACCGAGTTGCATCAACCAGCATCCAAATCCAGAAGATTATTCTCTCCCGGATCCCCATTTGGACGCCTTCACGCCAACGCATCTCCTGTCTTTTTATACAGGAAATATTGGCATTCAGATAAGTCGCAGCGACATTCGGCAGGTAGGGCAGCTTCGTGATGCGATCCAGAACCGTATCGCGCTCTACCCGGTTCCAGGCGACCAACATGGCGCGTTGCGGGGGCGACATATTGTTCAGAATAGATTTCCACTCATCCATCATCTTCCGGTTTTGTCCCGTTTCCTGCACCGTAAGGTCACTGCTACCAGCTTCAGGATCTACACGGTCAACCAATCTGACCACGGTTTTTTCGGGAGGATCCGTCTTGGTGAGGATGTCGATTGCATCTTTCAGATTGCTCGGAAATTCATCATCCGCCCCCCTATCACAGAAGCAAGCACGCTTTTCCGGCTTGGCTCATCGCCTGCCAAACTGTAGCCATTGATGACCTCTAGTTCTTGGCCAGGATCAGCTTCTACGGTTATGTATGAATAGCTTCCGCCGCACATCCATGACTTTGTCAATCTCTGAACCCAGGGCTTATGCAGCAGACTGGCTTGCTTTCCCAGGAGTACTTGATCAGCGAGAGCACTCTCAGTGTCTGTTCAAGAATGGCGGGCGTGCGCGGGGTTGAGTGAAGGGCGGCAATCAGATTCTTTGTATTTTGCGACAAATACGGAGAGATCGAATGGCCTGGACACCCTTCACCCGGCGTCACCATGACAGAAGCCGCATGCGCTACGCAAGTGATCTGAATGACCGTGAGTGGAGCTTGATCGAGCCCCTCATGCCGAGGCAGCCTCGACTGGGCCGCAGACGCAAGACGTCGCTTCGGGCGGTGATGGACGCGATTTTTTATCTGCTGCAGTCAGGCTGCCAATGGGCATTGCTGCCGCATGATTTTCCACCGAAGAGCACGGTCTACCATTATTTCAAACGGTTTTGCCGGGACGGGACGTGGCGTCGTATCCATGACGCGCTCTACTGCCGAACGCGGCAGCTTGAGGGGCGAGAAGAGCAACCGTCATTTGCCATCATCGATAGCCAATCAGTGAAGACCGGCCCGGATGCTCGTCTCGATATCGGCTATGATGCGGGTAAGAAGATCAAGGGCCGCAAGCGGCACATTCTGGTCGATACTCTTGGCATGCTTCTGAAAGCCGAGGTCCACTCGGCAGGAATTCAGGATCGTGATGGAGCAGCACTTGTTTTCGACAGGCTCGCCAACCGTTTTCCCTTTATCGAGAAAATCTGCGGCGACGGCGGCTATCAGGGCACAACAGTAGAAGAGGCCAGCCCGCGACCGATGGAGATTATCAAACGAAACCAGGCCGGTTTCCAGGTGCTACCAAAGCGATGGATTGTCGAACGAACGCTGGCGTGGCTCGGCATAAACCGCCGAATGGCAAAGGATTTCGAGCGTTTCTCGGCCACAAGCCTAGCCTTCATCCAAACAGCAATGATCAAGCTCATGACAAGAAGGCTCGCTCGATACCCGCTTTCTTGAACAGACTCTCAGAGGCATTCGTCCTGCAAAAAAACTGACTTCAATATCGAATAGCAGTGATATGAAGCGATTTTTCGATGTTAATTATACTTACATATTTCCGGGGATGGCATATCACTAATTTAAAATTCGATTTATGTTTAACATAACTAATATAAATCTATTAAAGTGGGTTAGTACATGGGATATAAAAATACAGGTCCATAAACTGATATTATAACGTTAGGCTGTGAATATCATTGAAATATTCAAATTAAAAATTTTTTTAATTTTAAAGAGTCTTAGTTAAGCATAGATCGATATTTTCGTAATCTAAATTAGTGGTCATGAAAATTACGATTCAGATCGTAGCGGACCGTCATTTCAAACATTATGTCCTTTTCACCATGACTCCAACCCACCAAGAGGCTCGAAGAGGCTCCGAGATATTTTGCGTTCCGGCAATGCATGTGTAATATTCTGTTTTCGTGCTCCAGAACAATTCATTCATTTTGTATTTTTAGCGCTCTACGCATAGGGACATGTCGTCAATGAGCGTTACCACTGAGCCCGTATTGGGTACAGTGTGGCTACAAAGATTCCTGAATGCGGATTATACGCCAGCAAGTTTGAACCGGTTAGTCTTCTACGCGACAGCCGTCTTTTTTGCTCGAAAACCTAATGAGTAAGTTTTGACTGATAGGATATATCAAAATGTAATTCTTCGATTCTAAATCTGCGTTTATTAAGATACGAAGGGCATGACCGATGTCTAATTTAATATTAGAATTTATTTATAATTTAATTAAAAATTTCGTATTTAGTATTAATTTATGAGCGAGAAACATGTATTTGTAATCCCACTGAGATTTAATTTATAATACGTTACTTATAATTGGGAAACCCAAAACACTATAGAAAGACTGTATTATAAAATAGGCAAATATATCGTACACTCAGTTGCTTTTATTAATTATAGGCGTAACAATCGCTTATTTGAAGAAACTTTTTTCATGCAGATTATCCAATGGATAACTTTTTTAGAGAGCGCCATAAGCAACAATGGGGTAGAGAACATCCGCCTCATGGCATCTCGCATAGAGGCCATTCTGATTCATCAGGAGAAAGCATTCGCTTGGAAAGAGCGCTACGTAGTGGGTGTAAGCGAACCTGCTTTGTTTAATCTGCTCTGGTTCGAACGAAAGAAAGGTATCCTCCTTCTTCGAAGGGAGATAGACGACCCCGTCATAGATTCGGCGTGTAAGGTCGCTGTCCCCATACATGTAGATCAAGGCACCAGACGTTCGCATCGTTTCGCCAGTAGGCAAAATCTCGGCTTCTCCATGTAGGTCAATGAAGGCCTGAGTGGCGCTGACCAGATCGTAGGTCGACAGATCTTTTCCGATATAATTCGCCATCGCACTTTAGGAATGGTAATACTAATGACCGCCTTAAGTCACATAGCTCTCGTTATGAATATATATATATATATCAATAATCGTGTGCGCAATTATTGAAATTGTTTGTCATTCCTTTGAATAGACCCAATCACTCCTTGATTTTCGCTGATTGGAGTAATCGCTGCACATTTTGACTTTTCTAGGGGCGGCCGAATCTGTTCACATCGTGGAAAGTTTGATTTAAACCTTTTGTCAAAGGGCGGTGCTGACGCTTTCAATAAAACCCGACACACTACCGGCTCTGTCACCGAAAATTGACAAATCATCGATTACACTGGTCCCACAAGAATCTAAAGTCCGCTGAGCCATTGTCAATTAAGGCGGCGATGCGTGAAAATAGGGAGATGATTGCTATAGTACCATGGGAAAGATATACGGCTCCGTTATCTTTACGAATTGCCAACAAGGGCGTCAGCGCTTCTATAAATTCGTCGCATGAATCGTGGTGCTATCTCAAGGCATTTAGTATCTTACTATGGCGGTACCTAGATGGGCGGTTCGTGACCTGACTCAAATTTCGAATGCTCAGGAACTCTCACTTCGCTTGGAGCAGGCCCGTAACGATTTCCGGAACACTGTAGGATCAATCTGCTACTTCAACGCTTCGATACGTACTCCCGGTCAATATGACGATGAATACATATTGACCGATCAATCTTTGACTTACGTGTATGCTGATCAAGCGACTGCTCAAAGATGCGCTATGAACCGCCTTCTGCCCTCTAGTTCAAGCAACTTCGGCGCTGCGGCAACGGCCATACCGCCGTGGCTGTTAGATCCGCGGCGGTTGAACCGCCTGCTGCGAGAGGGAACTGACCAAGGGGGCTTGGTCAATTACTATGAGGGCCCACATAAAAACGCTTTTTTCCTCGCCATCATCCGAAGCAACATATTTGTACGCCCTGGGGCTGATGAGATCAATGGCGTATCTTACGACTTTTTTGCTAGAGGTGGCAACTACACTGACGGAGGAGAAGATGAAGATGAAGATGAAGATGAAGAAGTCCAGGACCGGGAGTTTCGGTTGGGTCACCTAGTCAGTTATCCGATCATTACCTGGGGCTCATGTCCGCGTTCTGCTTAATCAACGGGTCCGGATGACGTGCGACGCTCTTACGTGTGTTATGCTAAATAAATGGTTGATAACCATATTTTCGTTGAAAGTTTAAATGAACAATGTCTGTCGCAATTTAATGTGTGTTTGTGTCCTACTTTAGGGCTTGTGGGGATTCATCGTGAGTTGATCACAGCCGCGGCCAGATAGATCATCGCCTTAAAGCTCTGGTCCGTTTTACAGGCTCTCATGGCGATACGTTTGAACTCTTTGAGCTTGCAGAAGAAGTTTTCGATCAGGTGTCGCCATTTGTAAATCTCAGTGTCGATTTGGAGAGGCACCGATCGGCGTGGATGTTGTGAGATCACGATCTTCGCACCGCGTTCGTTGAGATCGGCCACAATGTTGTTGCTATCGAAAGCCTTGTCGGCAAGTAGCGCACCGAACTCGATGCCATCGATGAGCGGCGCGACGCCGACCGTGTCGAAGCGATGGCCCGGCAGCAATTCGAACCGGACCAGATTGCCTAAGGCATCGGTCAGTGCCAGGATTTTGGTTGTCATCCCGCCTTTTGAGCGACCAATGGCCTGGCTCTGAGTCCCCCTTTTGCGCCCTGACCGTGTCGGTGGACCTTGACGATGGTGGCATCCACCATGGCGTATTCCATGTTCGGCTCATCAGAGAGGGCATCAAATATCCGTTTAAAGACATCGGCTTCCCGCCAGTCACGAAACCGCCGGAACGCAGTGCTCCAATTGCCGAACGCAGCCGGAAGGTCGCGCCAAGGGCTGCCGGTACGCACGATCCAAAGCACGGCCTCGATGAATAGCCGGTTGTTGCGCCCGCTACGTCCCGGGTCCGTCGGCTTACCCAGACAATGCGGTTCTATCTTCGCCCATTGGGCGTCTGTCAGCACAAAACGATCCATCCAATGCGTGAATCATATTCGCGCTGATTTGTGAATCTGGAGGGTTATTTGAGGTCGCATGGGACAGCGCGGCGGGTTCGGGCGGCCTCATGTAAGCCGGATTGAACTAAGACGCGGGTTGTTGGACGCTGCTATGGGGAATTGAGAAGCGGCCCTATGTCGGCGGAGCCGGAACCATGCCGTCCCGATTGCTCCAAGGGTGTCGCTGATCCTGAGAATGGACATTCGGGAGCGTTTTGCCGGAGACCTTGCAACCTGTGGGCCAAATGTACCGGGATCTGAAGCGGTTCGATCTTGCGGGGGTCGAGCGATATCGATCGCCGGCACAGCGCTGGACGAGTGGGAATATGCTGTGATGGTTGCGGTTGTCTGACATCATGAAGTATCGCACCAGAAGGATGATGGCCGAGGCGGTGGTACAGGGGCAACGGTGACGCCAGTTCGACGCATGGGGCGCTGACAATCGGGGCATTCGAAGGAATGGGCCTGCTGAGATTTTGTCGAATGGGATCGCTCGCCTGTCGGTGATGGTTGGCCGAGGAGGCTTCTGCAGAGAGCGATACGATCGCGCCGATGACAATTGGCGAGGAAGCCAAAGTGGCGCATGCGGTGGAAGCCATCCGGAAGCACATGAAGGAGAAAGCGCCGGATGAACTCGTGGGGATGAAGCCACATAATCTTCTCACGGTCGCGACCGTCTCCACGATAATCCTTCCATCTGAAGGCGACATGGTCGTCATCGACATGGACGATGCGGCTGTTTGCGATGGCAACACGATGGGTGTAGCGGCCAAGATAGGCAAGTACCTGATCTGGACCGCCGAATGGGGGCTTTGAGTAGACCACCCATTCGATGCTGCGAGCGCGGGCAAGATGGCGGGCGAATGTCTTGCTATCGTTGAGATGAGCGAGTTCGTTGAAGAATTGGAGTTCGTTTTTGGCAAAGGCTTCAGCGAGAGCTGTCAGGAAGCGTCGGCGAAACAGACGTGACAGCACGCGCACGGGTAGAAAGAAGCCCGATCGGCAATTGATCCACCTTGTTCTGTCTGGTGAGAGGCCTCCGCCCGGTACGACGCAGTGGACATGGGGATGGTGGGTCATCGCCTGGCCCCAGGTGTGAAGTACGCCGGTGACGCCGATCTCTGCGCCTAGCCACTTGGGGTTAGCTGCGATGGTCTGCAGGGTCTCGGCCGAGATCTGCATCAACAATGCATAGACGACCGCCTTGTTCTGGAAGGCGATGTCAGCGACATCACGTGGTAGCGTGAAGACCACATGGAAATAGGGGACCGGCAAGAGATCGGCGATGCGTGCGTCGACCCAATCCTTGCGAGCGGCTCCCTGACACTTTGGGCAGTGGCGATTACGACATGAGTTATAGGAGATGCGGGTTCTGCCGCACTGATTGCAAGCATCGACATGACCCCCGAGCCTGGGTGTCCGGCAGGCTTCTATTGCTCCCATGACGCGTCGTTCGCTGCGGCCAAGATGACCGGCGTTCTCTCGTCTGTAAGATCCCCCATGCCACCGAAAGATGTCGGCGACTTCGAAGGCGGGACGCAACCGGCTACCCTTCCGGCGGAGTCACCTCCCATCGCAAACGGTCAAGGGGACTGGCGGTCGACCTGATGGTGTCAGTGGACACCTGTGCATAATGCGCAGTGCTGGATAGATGGGCATGGCCAAGCAAGACCTGAATGATCCGGATATCGGTGCCATTCTCCAGAAGGTGCGTTGCAAAGGAATGCCGCAACGTATGGACGTAACCCGCTTTGAAAGGCCAGTAGCGGCAACTGCTGATCGACAGGCGGCGTTCAAAACTGTCGGTTCGATTGGCCTGTCGGCATCGCGCCCTGGAAAAAGGAACCCGGTGGGTCGCGATAGGCGCCAATAACTGCGTAAAATGCCCAGCAGTTCGTTTGACAGCATCACGTATCGCGCCTTGGCACCTTTGCCATGACGAACATGGATCACCATCCGGGAACTGTCGATATCCTCGATCTTCAGACCACAGACCTCGCCGACCCTGAGGCCAGCAGCATAAGCTGTGGTCAGCGCTACCCGCGCCTTCAGACTGGAGACGGCCTCAAGGAATTGCACCACCTCGTCTGCCGATAGAATAACGGGGAGCTTGCGTGGTTCGCGCGCATACGGGATCCGATCGGGGACATCGTCTTGGCCAAGCGTGATGCCATAGAAGAATCGAAGAGCACACACGATCTGATTTAAAGATGCCCACGATATCCCCGTTGAGACAAGGTGAACCTGGAACGTGTGAATGTCGCCAAGATCAAGTCGATCAGGTGATCGGGCGAAATAGCGGCTGAACTTCCGGACTGCACTGATGTAGGATCTTTGGGTCGCCGGGGACAAATTGCGGACTGTCATGTCCTCAATCATTCGGCGGCGAAGAGGGCTTATCTCAGCCATCGGGGCCTCCTGTCTGAAGGGTGGGTTGCAACACAACCATCCTCTCAGTCAGGGCGCTCTCGTCAAAGCCCGCCACGAATCGCCGCGATCAGCGGCTTAGTTCAATCCCCACAGACCCTAGAGCATGTTTGTAACGATATCCTGTCGAATAATATTACGTTACTGTTTCCATATATGTTATATAGGTGAAATTTTAAATCATTCATCTCCCATGTGATTCTCCATAATACGTCTTCACCATGAAGCTGGCACTCGACATCATTTAGGCCATTGGCATATTTAGAAAATGAAACTGCATAAACGTGGATTGAAAAATGAGTCTAATCCAATTGTCAGATTGAACTAGAGGCTACACTGATTGGGTCCTCTATGTGTTTAATCCCAATATTTCACATATGAAAGGAATTAGGTAACCCGAATATTTTATTAAATAGAATTATTGATACAATAATGCCCTCACGGAATAGTTCAAAAAGAAAGTTACATGCTCGTATTGAAATAACATATTACTATGACGAGTAACTTCATTGGGGTACAGTTCCAAAAGCCGCGATTGGGTAATCCACGGCTGGGCCAGAGCGGCTCCACTTCACGAATTCACCCTCCACAGGTACGAACAAGTTGCTTTTGTATATTGCCGCGTAGTGCGTGAAGCCATTTGCTCTTGCGAACCCTGCCGGCAGTTCATCGGGATAAGTCTCAGAAAGGCCGACCAGTTCCTCGTTCTTTATCACCAAAGTGCCGTGTGCTCGTTGAGATCATTCTGAAGCGTTCTCGGGCCGTAGATGAAATATAACGAACCAGAGTGGATGATTGTCTCACCCCCCATAGGACAGTGGAACCATAAGTCTCCATCACCAGAATAGCCTGCTGCCTGAGCATATCTTGAATTTTATTTTTCCCATAACCGCGCAGATCTACCCAAATAAACGACATTTGTTCTCGAGCTGAACCCAATGCAAAAAGGGACTTAAATAGCTTCAAAGGTGGTTCGAGTTGGAAGAGGATTTACCGAATCTCCTTAAATTATTAAATTTATTGTCCACCGTCCGATCAAATAAAGCATTTTGTTAGCCTAAATACGTAAGCACTTACGTAAGACAAAAAATATAGACCAAATATTCGAGATAAATATTTAATCAACAAGAGAAATTCCACGAAATAATGTTATCTTACACTTTCATAAATAGCTTATCGCCTTAGTAATGATAGTTTATAATTCGTTTGTCAGGGGGTATCACCGCCAATTAAGCCGCCAGCATCTCTAACGTCGCCATAGCGGCATTACATACAGTCTTAATAGTGCCCCTCCACGCATCCAACAGGACGGGCCAGACCTCTTAAATTCAACGAGTGTCACTTCGTTTGGCCCACAAAACGCGTGCGTGGTTAAAGTCTTCATCGACTTTTGCACGCAACGCCAAACCGCCCAGCAACTGTACCTAATTCCAAATCCATTGGCTCTCTGAAGTCAAAATGGGCGAGCGAAATTGGGGACCGGACGGCGTGACAGATATGAGCTGTATCACTGTAACCGCACCAATCATCACAATCATAGAACCCACATGTTGAAAATTGGAACTGAGCCAAAATTCAGGTGGGGCTCCCCATGATACTAATTTCCTATGACAGACGCTAAAAGTCAGATGTTATCGCAAATTTATCTTTCTTCGTGTGAACTTAAGAAATTAAGGAGCCGCCGTTTTTGACTTTTGCGATCCGCTAGGGACTAGAGCTCCTGTAACGCTTCTATAAATTGGGCAAAAGCCTGCAACAACTTTATCAAATCCTAAATCTCTTCTTTCATCTATCATTTCCCAGATCAAAATGAGTATCCTCATCATCGGCTCTGGCAACGTTGGCAACGCACTTGCCGCTGATCTAAGCCACCGACGCAAATCGGTCTCGATATGGGCTGCACCCTCCCACCTGGGATACAGTACCCAGATCGCCGAACATGGGTTGAAAGCAATGGGGGCAATCCAGGGCACCTATCGTCCTGTCGTGATAGGAGAGCTTCCATATGCAGTTTCAACAGCAAAATACATCATGGTCACGATCCCGTCACTTAACGGTGCTCGTGAAGAACTGGTCAAACAACTGAAAGTCCTTGACCTTAAACAGAAGATCCTGATCTGGATCCCCGGAAATGCTGCCAGTTTGAGCCTGGAAAAGCTTGAGACTCTTGCCAGTCTGGAAACAACCACGTCGCCCTACGGATGCAGAATGGTGGATGATGCAATCTACGTGAAGGCCATCAAGAAGCAGCTGGAGATCACCTTCACCACTCCCCATCCCGAACCCTCCCTGGCCAAAGAAATAGGTGATCTCTTCCCTAACGATCTCGTTTGGCTTGCCAACGGATTGGAAGTGGCCCTCAACTGCACGAACTGTATCTGCCACACTCCCGCAGTGATTTTTAACGCCGCCAAGATAGACACTAAGGAGGACTTCTATTTCTACAAGGAGGGAATGACACCAATTGTCACGGAGGCCATGAAGGCTCTCGATCAGGAGCGCGTAGAACTTCTGGAGAAGTTGGGTTTCAAACCCCGCACTGCTCTCGATCTTCTCAATGGCTGGTACGGCAAGGATGCCAAGACAATCCATGATTTCGTATCGAAATCCGTTTCCCATAATGCCACCAAGGGAGCGCCCAAGAACTTCAAACATCGTTACATCATGGAGGATGGTCGGATGTTGATCCTCTTCAGGGACCTTGGCAAGAAGTTTGGTATCAACGTCAAGAAACTCGAATGGGCTGTTGAGTCACTGAACATACTGGGGGAGATTGACCTTGAGAAAATCGGCATCACCCTGGCGAGTGCTGGCATGGAGGAAATATCGGCCGACGACATTGTTACCAAGTGGGGCAACAGCAAAGCCGAGGAATGAAGAGTCATTTGGTCTATGAAGGCAATTCAATTACGTTTCTTATTGTTCTGTACTTTGTGATGTAATCTATGTTTGAGGCGTTGATCTGAATATCATGCCAATATAATATTAAATAAATTGAATATTTTATAAATTTGCAGGTGTCCCTTTCACCATTTTAATAATATAAATTCATACATCAATTATAAGATACGTATATATGAACGAACTATAAAGCAAAAAAATTGTAGTATCATGAAATACATTAAGACTTTGGGATATATCCTGCCTTGGCTCAATGTCTTGGCGACACTTTCTATTGCTGCTCACGCAGACGAGGAACGAGCAGGACGCGACCTACAAGTGGTCATGGCGCGCTACGCGTATAACCCTAGGGAATACCTAAAGCAAAAAAACGACTTTGACACTTATGCGACAAGCATAATATTCAAGCTACAAAAGAAATAAGGAGCGGAACAAATGTTTAAAAAAAGACGGATTAAGTTGATAGGCTTATTCACAGCTTCCATGCTCGCAGGGTGTGTTTATACTGGCGTCGCAAATTCTGCCACTTTGAAGGTTGGCATGGCAGCCGCCGATATTGCCACACTTGATCCCACTAGAGCGACAACCACCCAGGACTTGGCCGTGGTTTCTTGGATTTTCAACGGACTTGTTCGATTTTCACCTGGGAGTGCCGATCCAACCAAAATTGAACCCGACCTTGCCGAAAGCTGGACGACCTCGCCGGACGGCTTGGTTTGGACTTTCAAACTTCGCAATGATGTCTCATTTCATGGTGACTATGGCAAGTTGACAGCGGAGGACGTGGTGTTCTCTCTTCAACGGGCAAAAAACCCGGACACGTCCTCTTATTCAAGCGACTATGCCGCTTTTCAGACAATTGAAGCCATTGACCCCTTGACGGTCCGCATCACTTTGAGCGAGCCTGTTGCTGGATTTCTCGGGCTCGTCGCCAATTATCACGGCGGAAACATTGTGAGTAAGAAAGCGGTGGATAAGCTTGGGGCAAATTTTAAAACGCAGCCTATTGGTACCGGTCCTTTCGTGTTCGAAAAAGCTGTCACCCAGCAGGCCGTATATCTAAACGCATTTCCAACATACTTCAGAGGCAAGCCGAAAATCGATGACATCAGGGTCGACCTTATCCCGTCAGACTCAAGTCGTGAGCTGGCCTTCCGATCCGGAGAGCTTGATCTGATCTATGGCAAAAGGGAGCAGCGTTGGGTCGACCAGGCGAAAGGCTGGGAGGGCTCGATTGTCGACATTTTCGCTCCCGGCGAATATCGGACTTTATTTATCAATTCGACGCGCAAACCTTTGAATAACGTCAAGGTACGCCAGGCCATTTCTAAAGCGATCAATGTGGACCAAATCGTTCAGTTCGTCGGTGAAAGTGTAGCTCCCAAAGGCTGTTCTGTGGTTCCCAGCGGCTATCTCGGCGAAGATTGCACCTGGGCTTACAAATACGATCCCGAGGGTGCGAAGGCGCTTCTTGCAGAAACCGGTTACAAGGACGGTCTGACGTTGTCGGCAGTGGTCTCGTCCAGTTCTGCGCAGCAGCCTATCATGGAAGTCATTCAAGCCCAATTGGCAGAGGTCGGGATCGATATGCAGATGCAGGTGGTCGATCACCCGACATATCACGAACAGATCCGAAAGGATTTGAGTGATCTCGTGTTCTACGGTGCGGCACGTTACCCTGTTGCAGACAGCTATCTGAGCCAGTTCTACGAGTCCAGCGCCTCTATCGGCAAGCCAACAGCCGTTACGAATTTTTCCCACTGCGACGCAGCCGATGCCGACATCATGTCTGCTCGCAAGGCAACGACGGACACCGAGCGGAATAAATTCTGGTCGTCTGCCCAGAAGAAGATTCTCGATCAGGTATGCGGTGTTCCGCTGTTCAGCCTGATGCAGGTTTGGGCTCGCAGCAAAGCTCTGGACTATGGGTATGAGCTCACCGGATCCTTAAATCTGGCACCGCCGATTACGGAAAAAACAAGCCTTAATCAATAAAACGTTTTTCGCGCCGGGAGTTTGACAGGAAAACGTTGTCATCGGCTTTTCTGATCAGAAACAACTGAAAAAAATGAGAGGCCGTCTGGTTCAATCTGGACGTGACGGGCTCTCGCCTTGACCGAAGGTAAGATGAATTTTTCCGGTCGGCTTTTTCAAGGGATTAGCCTTGGCGTCCGCGCCGCAGCATGAATCTCCTCGATGAAGTCTGCAACGAGACTGCTGTTTCTTGCCCGTGTCGGACGGATGATACCATAGCCGAAATCAATGGTGGGGCGAAAAGGCCGGGTGATGATCCGGTCCGCCACAAACTCAATTGCCAAGGGGTCGGCCACCGTCACGCCCAATCCGGCCGCCACGAGTTCGGCAACGTTCGGCGCTGTGGTCGCCTCGATGACGATCCGGGGCGTGATTGAGAACTGTTCAAACGCTGCATCGACCTTGGTACGCATCGTTCCCGTCGGCGCGAAGGCAATAAACGGTTCGTCCTTGAGGTCATCGGGACAAAGCTCCGCCTTTTCAGCGAGCTTATGACCGAGAGGCAGGGCTGCCACGGCAGCAGAGCAATGCATCCGCTCAACTACCATAGAGGGATGTTCCAGGCCGCTGATAACCAGCGCCAAATCAAGACGACGAAGCAAGACCGCTTCTGTCAAAAACCGGGAGCTACGTGCTTCGATGGAAACGAATACATCTGGATGCCGTATTTTAAAACTCGAAATGACCCGGGTTATGAACGATCCTGACAATGCGGGCATTGCGCCTATGAGCAAATGCCCATGTTCGTCACGCCGAATGGCCTCGACCGCACGGGCGAGTTGGTGGACACCGCCGAAGATACGCTCGACTTCTTCGTATAAGCGCATGCCCCGTCCAGTCGGCACCAGACGTCCGCTTTCGCGCTCGAACAGCTTGAGGCCCGTATCAGCCTCCAGATCCTGGATCAGCTTACTCGCCGCGGGCTGTGAAATCCGCAGTATAGCGGCGGCAACACTCACGGTTCCTGATTCAATAACAGCCATCAGCGCCTCCAGTTGGCGCAAGCTTGGATTTCGCATTCGTTATAACCCTTATGAATATGGACAGGAAAAAAGACGTTTAAAGTTTTATCTTTCATCACAAGTATGAGCAATAACCAACGGAGATCAAAGTGAGCGCGGATGTTCTAGTTATCGGTGCCGGTATCGTCGGCGCGGCGCTTGGCTATGGGTTCGCCCAGACAGGACAACGGGTTGTTGTTCTGGACGGGGAGGACAGGGACATGCGCGCGGCCCGCGCTAATTTTGGGCTGGTCTGGGTGCAAGGAAAGGGCGCGAGCGCGCCAGCCTATCATGATCTCGGACGGCAGAGTGCGGATCTCTGGCCCAACTTTCTGAAAGAATTGACCGGAAACGTCGGGATGAAAGTCGACTATTCGCGCCGGGGTGGATTGATATACTGCCTGGGGCAGAATGAATACGAGGAGCGGGACGCCCTCAACAAGCGTATGCACAATCAAACCGTTCAGGCCGATACCAGAATGATAGATCGCGCCGAGCTTGAGCGGATGATGCCCGCCGTCGATTTCGGTCCCGAGGTGGTGGGTGCGAGCTATTGTGAGGCGGACGGGCACGTCAATCCATTGCAACTTCTTGCCGCCTTACATCGCGGAATCGTTAACCTCGGTGGAACGATCCATTATCGCCGGCGGGCTGAGACAGTTACACCCAAACAGAGCGGTTTTATTGTCAAGGTCGGGTCTACAAGCTTTGCAGCGCCGCGCGTTGTCGTGGCCGCAGGCTTAGCAACGCCCTCCCTTACCGATCCGCTTGGGCTCACCATTCCCTTGAGATCCGAACGTGGCCAACTGCTGGTGACTGAACGGCTTGCGCCGCTCCTCCCCTACCCCGGAAGTGGCCTGCGACAAACAGCGGACGGCACCATCATGATCGGTGCAACCAAGGAGGAAACCGATGATCATGGCGTCAGCGTTTCTTCGGCAACAAGACTGGCTCTTCGGGCAACACGGACAATACCCGCTCTCGCATGTGCAAAGATCGTGCGTCAATGGAGCGGTTTTCGGATTATTCCACCCGATGGCTTGCCGATCTACGCTGAATCCAGCGAGCACCCAGGCCTGTTTGCGGCCGTGTGCCATTCCGGTGTGACGTTGGCCGCCGTTCATGCCGCAATCATTGCGCCCGCTATGCTTGCGGGACGACTGTCCGATGACATGTCAGCGTTTTCAAATGGAAGATTCGATGTTCAAAAGTGTGCTTGAGCGCCTGGGAAAACCCAGTGATATGACCGTGCTGGTGAATGGCCAGGCCGTACCCGCA
Source organism: Rhizobium sp. B230/85 (assembly GCF_019355735.1). Taxonomy (NCBI): domain Bacteria; kingdom Pseudomonadati; phylum Pseudomonadota; class Alphaproteobacteria; order Hyphomicrobiales; family Rhizobiaceae; genus Rhizobium; species Rhizobium sp. B230/85. The sequence continues at coordinate 105,596 of NZ_CP072160.1, read as the reverse complement.
TGGGAAGGAGAGACCGTTGCCAGCCTATTGCTGCGAGTGCCGGACGCAGGGCGGAACTCACCCGTCAGCGGAGAACCGAGATTACCGTATTGCCAGATGGGCGTGTGCTTCGAGTGCCTGGCAATTGTTGACGGCGTGGCCTCGACGCAAGGGTGTCTGGTACCCGTTAAAGCAGGCATGAAGATCGACAGCCAACACGGACACCGGGGGATTTCCCGATGAGTTACGATGTAGCAATTGTCGGCGCGGGACCTTCAGGCATGGCTGCCGCAGTAACTCTGCGCCAACTCGGAGCATCGGTTGTCGTGATTGACGAACAGCCGTCTCCTGGCGGGCAGATTTTCAGAGGAATCGAGCGTAATCTCAGCAGTCCGGTTTTCCCGGCGCTGGGCAAGGATTATCAAAAAGGTCGAGCCCTCGTGGAAGCATTCCGTGCATCAGGTGCCGATTATCTCGCATCAACACAGGTCTGGCAGATCGAAGACGGTTGGTCGCTGTTCGTAACATCGCAAGGCAAAGCTTCACGTCTTTCAGCCCGAGCTGTGCTTCTGGCAAACGGCGCGCAGGAAAGGCCTGTTCCATTTCCAGGCTGGACCCTGCCTGGCGTGATGACGGTTGGCGCGGCACAGATTCTGCTGAAATCCGGCGGCATGTTACCCCAGGGAAAGCTATGGATCGCCGGGGCTGGACCGTTACCACTTCTCTACGCTACTCAGGTTCTGAGCCTTCAAGGCCACATTGCTGGTTATCTTGATACGTCGAGATCGCCAAGTCTTTCTGCGTTGGTGCAGCTTCCAAAAGCTTGGCGTGATTTTGGAAGCCTGCTGAAAGGATTGCAGTGGCTTCACAAAATCAGACGCAGCGGAATATTGGTCAAAGGTTTCACGGATCTGGAGGCTGAGGGAAATCAGCGTCTCGAGCATCTTTCCTGGAAAAGACACGGACAATCTCACCGGGTGGAAGCGGATATATTGCTGGTGCACGAAGGTGTCGTTCCCCGCATTCACGAAACTTTGGCACTGGGTTGTGTACACACATGGAACGATGCTCAAGGCTACCTCGCACCAAAGCTGAACCGTTGGGGAGAGACAAGCCGGGAGGGACTTTTTGTAGCGGGTGATGCCTGCGGTATCGGTGGTTGGCTGGTGGCAACCCTGTCTGGTGAAACCGCCGCTTTAGGATTAGCCAGGCGCCTTGAGATTTCGTCCAACACGGAAGAACTGCGTCGACGAACAGGTCTCGATCAAAGGCGCAGACGCGCGCTTGCCTTGCGACCCTTTCTTGATGTCGCTTACGCCCCGCCTAGACCACGTCTGGCCGATAATGTCATCGTCTGTCGCTGTGAGGAAGTCACAGCTGGGGCCGTCCGCGCGGTAGCAAGCAACAGCCCGGCCGATCCAGGAGCGATCAAGGCAGCTACGCGATGTGGCATGGGCCCCTGTCAGGGACGTCAGTGTGGATATACGGTGCAGGCACTTGTCGCCGAGGCGCACAATATCCCGATAAAAGACGTCAGCTTCTTCAATATTCGTCCGCCGTTGAAACCGGTCACGCTTGGTGAACTGGCGAGCCTCGAGAGCGGGGAGAATGCCGCATGAAAACGGACGTTCTTTTCATTGGCGCAAGATTGTACGGTCTTCGCGCTGCCTTAGAAGCCGCGATAAGGGGCCATTTCTTCGGCCAGCACGCTTCGGACACCACCATTGCCGGAGTCAGCATACTGGGGCGGCAATCAGCCAGTGTTAATATCTCAACACCGACAGCCTCGATTTATGCCGCTGTAACTGTTGTTGCCGAACTCAAGCACTTCAAAGTGATGACAGTCTGGTCAGGCATGGAAGCAGTGATGCCGGATCACCTTGCCGGCATTGGCTTCTCTCATAAAGTCAAAGGGCCCAATGACGTCTCTGCCGTTTCCGGAGCCACATTCCAACTTGTTTCTTTTGTTGGACACATCCTCGCGGACCTGATGTCCGACAGTCAAACCAATCATAACCTGGACGCCTTCCTTGCAAGCCGCGTCTCAAAAGAAAGGATTGCCGCATGATCGGTTATGCGATCCGAAAACTCCTTCTTGCAATTCCGACATTGATCGCCATGCTGACAATGGTGTTCGTGCTGGTGCGTCTGGTACCGGGTGACGCTGCAGTTGCCATGCTGGGCGATCGGGCAAGTGACGCAGCTCTCCAAGGCTTGCGCGCGCAGCTTGGCCTCGATCAGCCGATCGGCGTACAGTATCTAAATTTTCTCTCTGATATGCTCACAGGAAATTTCGGCCGTTCTATGGTCAGCGGCCGTACCGTGTTTGAAGAAGTCGCTCTGGTTCTGCCTTACACGCTCGAACTGGCGGTCGCCGCCATGCTGATCGGTGCGATGTTTGGAATTCCCCTGGGAATCATTGCCGCCGTTCGCCGCAACCAGTGGCCGGACTATGTAAGCCGCTTTTTGTCACTGCTCGGCCTGTCGTTTCCCGGTTTCGTTTCGGCAATACTATTGCTGCTTGCTTTTGCCGTATGGTTGCAGTGGCTGCCCGTTATGAGCCGGGCCTCCTCTGATCCGATCAGCCATCTGCGCAATTTACTACTACCAGCGCTCAATCTTGGGTTGATTATGACAGCATATATCGCGCGCGTCACCCGTTCATCGATGCTGGATGTCATGGGCGAGGACTACATCCGCACCGCACGCGCCAAGGGTGTCCATCCGCGAACGCTCATCCTGCGGCATGCGCTCGGCAACGCGCTCATCCCGATTGTTACGGTGGTTGGTCTGTATTTCGGCACCCTGATCGGAAACTCGGTGTTGACGGAAATCGTCTTCACACGCCCCGGCCTTGGCAAGCTGATCCTCGGTGCGCTGCAATCTCGCGACTATACGATGCTCCAGGCACTCATGGTGGTCTTTGCTACCTTCGTCATCCTGGTGAACACCATCACCGACCTCATTTACGCCTACGTTGATCCAAGAGTGAGTCTCGCCCAATGACCGAAGCCGCCCTTTCTTCCATCTCGCCGCAGCGACAACCGAATGTGGTTTTTGCGGCTTTCCGTCGCAACAGTTATTCATGGATCGGCATAGGCCTGCTCACGTCGATCATTCTCCTTGCTGTTTTGGCTCCTGCCATCGCGCCGTATGATCCGTTGAAGCAAAATATTCTTCACCGCCTCAGCGCACCTTCCGCACAATTCTGGATGGGAACGGACAGCTACGGCCGGGATGTTCTCAGCCGGCTATTGTATGGGGCGAGAATTTCGCTCTTGATCGGCTTTCTGTCGGTGATGATCGCCATGGTCGTCGGTTCGATCATCGGTATATTGGCAGGCTATATTGGCGGTATCTTCGACCAGATCATCATGGGGATTGTCGATGTGATGCTCTCCTTTCCGACCCTGCTGCTGGGTCTGATGGTTGCCGCAATGTTAGGTGCCAGTTTCGAGAATCTCATCATCGCCATTGCGATTACGGAAACAGCGCCTTTTGCCAGAGTAGCCCGTGCGCCAACCATCGCGGTCAAACGCCGCGAATTCGTCGAGGCTGGCAAATCGCTCGGTTTTTCGCCAATTCGCATTATGGGCGTTCATATTCTGCCGAACATCCTTTCCGACATCGTCGTTGTAGCATCGCTTTGGATGGCATCGGCCATTCGAACCGAAGCATCCCTGGCGTTCATCGGTCTTGGGGTGAGGCCTCCAACCGCGACATGGGGGGGAATGATACGGGAAGGTTTCGAGAATATTCTCAGCGCCTGGTGGCTCGTATTGTTTCCGTCCCTTGCGATACTCCTGACCGTACTCGCATTGAATATTTTAGGGGACGCGTTGCGCGACGCGATCGATCCGAAAACAAGGAGCGCGCAATGACGATGGCTTTTCAAAACACGCCGGAATCTTCACCAGTCACGCCCGTCGTTTCTGTACAAAACCTGACGACCTCATTTAAGGTCAACGACCAGTGGAAGTCGGTTATCCGAAATATCTCCTTCGACATTGCACCGCGCGAAACGGTGGCGATTGTTGGAGAATCCGGATCGGGCAAATCCGTGACGTCGCTTTCTATCATGCGTCTTCTGGCTGCTCAATCGAGCCGAATAGAGGGTACGGTGAGATTGGGGGGCAGAGATCTGCTCTCACTACCTGAAGACGAGATGCGACGAGTACGCGGCAATGAGATTTCCATGATATTTCAGGAACCCATGACATCGCTCAATCCGATTATCCCCATCGGCAAACAAATTGGCGAAGCGTTGAGTGTCAATAATCAGATCTCCAGGGCTGAAAGCAAGGCTGAGGTTATCAGACTACTGGAGAGGGTGCGTATACCGAATGCCACTGGCCGTTATGACGAATATCCACATCAGTTTTCGGGTGGCATGCGGCAGCGCGTCATGATTGCCATGGCACTTGCGTCCAGGCCTAAGCTGCTGATTGCCGACGAGCCGACGACAGCGCTCGATGTCACCGTTCAAGGACAGATCCTCGATCTCATCAAGACGCTTCAGGAAGAGGAAGGCACCTCAGTTCTCTTCATTACGCATGATATGGGTGTCGTCGCGGAAGTGGCAGACCGAACCCTCGTCATGTTTCGCGGAGACGCGGTGGAAGTCGGTGAGACCGCAGACATATTCCACCGGGGACAACATCCTTACACACGCGCCCTTCTCTCAGCCATACCTCGGCTAGGGTCAATGAACAATCGAGAGTTGCCACTCCGTTTTCCTGTGATCAATCCGGTGAGCGGCGAACAGGAACCTTCTCGCGACGTCGAGGATACCGTTCGCAGAGACAGCAGGCCCATTTTAGAAGTCCAAGACCTCACGATGCGTTTTGATATTCGCCCCGGGCTGTTGGGACGCAAATCTGGAGCTGTCCACGCAGTGGAGAAGGTCTCTTTTGACCTTTATGAAGGCGAAACTCTCTCACTGGTGGGAGAATCCGGCTGTGGTAAGTCAACCACAGGGCGCTCGATTACAAGGCTTGTTACACCCACAAAAGGCAAGATTTTTGTTGATGGCCATAACGTATTGCAAATGAAGAGTAGCTCATTGAGAAAAATGCGCCGTTCGATCCAGATGATTTTTCAGGACCCATACGCCTCTCTCAATCCACGCATGAGCATTGGCTCGGCGATTGTGGAGCCGTATATTCAACATCGTTATGGAACCCATGCGCAGGCACGAGACAAGGCGGCCTCTCTCATGGAAAAGGTGGGGCTTTCTCCCGACATGATGCAACGCTTTCCGCACCAGTTCTCGGGCGGCCAGCGCCAGCGTGTCGCAATTGCCCGCGCCTTGATGCTCGACCCTAAAATCATCGTTGCCGATGAAGCCGTTTCAGCGCTTGACGTATCGATCAAAGCGCAGGTCTGCAATCTCTTGCTCGATTTGCAACAGAGCCTCAATCTGGCCTTTCTGTTTATTTCCCACGACATGGCGGTTGTAGAGCGGGTGAGCCATCGTGTGGCTGTGATGTATCTTGGAGAGATTGTAGAGATCGGGCCGCGAAAGGCTGTTTTCGAAAACCCCCAACATCCCTACACGAAGAAGCTTATGTCGGCAGTGCCGATACCGGACCCTTCACGCCGCAGAATGCATCGCGGGATAGTCGCCGACGATCTAAAAAGCCCGGTCCGGCCGACGGAGTATGAGCCTCCAGTTCGGGAATATCGCGAGGTTTCCGAAGGTCATCTGATCCGGGTCGAACAATTTGACTAGGGCATTTCCAGGAACAATCGATACCGGTCTTGCGTAAATGCGTGAAACAGAGACCAGGGTGCTTCACTGTCCTTAAGGAAACGCGACATGCGACCAAAAGGACCAAGGGCTACCTGCCCGGAAATAATGACCTATCATAAAATTTCACCGGACACAGCCAAAGATGGCTAGTCTCCGGGCTTCTGAGGTATCGCAACATGAATGTAGCAATTGCCGGAGCTGGCGCAATCGCGATCGGGTACGCAGCACTCCTTCACCAAAACGGCCACCATGCGAGAATATGGTCTCCATCTGGCCGACGAACTGAAGAACTCAATCAAGACACGCCGCTGCAGGTGAGCGGGGCCTTGTCTGCCAAGTTCAATCCAGGGGTCTGCCAGCGCGCGGACGAACTTACGGAATGTGATGTCGTCGTGCTGGCCCTCCCCGCTTACGGCCACCGCTTTGTTCTCGACAGTCTCGTGCCACATCTCACGTCCAGACACACCGTCATTATCAGCGCCCACCTTTCGTTCGCCGGCTTTTATCTTGCCCAAAAATTAGCGGAACGTGAAATCGAAATTCCCATCGTAGTTTGGAACACCACCGTTCTGACCGCCAAGGCTCAGTCTGGGCACGACATCGAAATTGGTGCGATACGCGGCAAGGTTGATATGGCTTTGGTTCATGCAGCGGACGCGCAGAAAGCCCATGAGCTTTGTACAGATCTGTTTGGCGACCGGTTCGATGTGAAAGACGATATCGTCACCATAACGCTCAGCAATATAAACCCGGAAAGTCACTTGGGCACGGCACTTTGCAACCTCACACGCATCGAACTCGGCGAGACCTGGGGACAAAGAGTCACGATGACCCCTGCCGTTAGCAGATTTATCGAAGCGTTGGATTGTGAGCGTCTCGCCATAGCAGCTGCTTTCGGGAAAACAGTGCCCTCCATCCTCGATCATTTCAGCAAATCTTTCGGAATAACGGCCACGAGCCTGGCCGCACTATCCCAAATTCTTGTCGCCAAAGGTAACGATCCCGCTGGACCGCGAGACATCAACACGCGATATGTTCTGGAAGATGTGCCCTTTGGTCTCATACCGATTCTCGAGCTTGCAGCACTTGCGAAAGTGGATGCACCTCTGCATCGAAGTGGAGTTGAAATCCTGAGTGCCTGCTATGGCCGGAATTTCGCGACAGACAATGATATATTACCTCAGTTACAGCTTTCCACGCTGGTTCAACCGATGACCCTTAAGTGAGCTGTAAGCGCCGTCTCCGTCCCATTGGGTCCGCTGCTTTCTGAGCATGATTGGTCATGCGAAAAGGCTTCCAGTTGTATCTGGAATTTGAATTATGGATGATGGATTTGTTGGTAGTTATGAGGTCGTTGAGCCGCGGCGGGGTAACCGGCGGTGGCCGGATGACGTGAAGGCGCGGATCGTGGCGGAAAGTTTTGAGCCTGGTGCTCGTGTTGTGGATGTTGCGCGCCGTCACGGCGTTATAGCAAACAAGCTTTCCGATTGGCGACGTCAAGCGCGCGACGGCAATCTGGCGCTGCCGTTTGCGGCGGCAACGACGCGGTCGGAGCACGATGGTGCCGAGCCGTCATTCGTTCCTCTGGCAATCGCTGCCGAGCCACCTGAGCCTGTCAATCGTTTGTCACTTCCGAAGATGGGCTGCGACGGGCCCAGGGAGCAAGGTTTGACGCTGCAGATCGGCTCAGACGTTGTGATGCGGGTTCCTGACGATGTGCCCGTTGAACGGGTCGCCGCTCTGGTTCGCGCTGTGCGAGGAGCGTCATGATCGTCGCGGGCAACGACTGCCGATCCTGACCGCAACCCGTCCGGTTGACTTCCGCTGTGGGCATCAGGCGCTGGCTCTGATGGTGCAGACCGAATTGAAGCTGGACCCGCATTCCGGGTTGACGGTGATCTTTCGGTCGAAACGCGGGGACCGCCTGAAGATCTTGGTGTGGGATGGGACAGGAATGGTGCTGACTTACAAAATTCTTGAACATGGAAGCTTTGCCTGGCCCAAGGTTCAGGATGGGACGATGCATCTTTCCAGCGGTCAATATGAGGCTTTGTTCGAAGGTCTTGACTGGCGGCGGGTGATGGCGCAACGGGTAACCGTGCCATCGGCCGCAGGGTGAATATTCGGCCGTCTTTGCATTGTTTTGTTTGGCTTTTTTATGCTGTTTTGCTATAAGGCGGCATGTCGCAACCTATTGATCTCAGCCTGTTTCCGGACCTTCCGCCGGAGGTGGTGAAGGCGTTTGCCGCGATGCAGTTCGAGCTGTCGGTCGAGCGTGCTGCACGTCAGCATGAGCAGGCGGTCGTTGCCGAAAAGGACGCGTTCATCGGTGAGTTGAAGGAGCTGATCGAGAGGCTTGAGGGTCAGGTTCACGACTATCGGCGCACGAAGTTCGGGCCGAAATCGGAAAAGCTCGATCCGGCGCAGATGGAACTGGCGCTGGAAGACCTTGAAACGGCGATCGCCGAAACACAAGCACGGATCGCCGCCGTCGAGCAGAAGATCGAAGCAAGCGCAGATGATCCCGAAAAGGCTGGCGATCCTGACAAGGCCGTTCTCGCAAGGAACGTAAGGCCCGTGCACTGCCTGAACACCTGCCGCGGGTCGAGCGCGTGATCGAGCCCGAGAGCATCGTTTGTCCCTGCGGTTGCGGCAACATGGTGCGGATCGGCGAGGACCGGACGGAACGGCTCGACCGGATCCCGGCGCGCTACGAGGTGATCGTCACGATCCGCCCGAAATACGCATGCCCCGCCCCAAGGGTCGAACGGGCGTCATCCAGGCCAGAGCGCCCGCGCATCTTCTGGAAGGAAGCTGGCCGAGCGAAGCCCTTCTGGCGGAGATTGCCGTCGCCAAGCATTCCGAACATATGCCGCTCAACCGGCAAGCTGAGGTCATGGCGCGACACGGGGTGCCGATAGACCGCACGGTCCTTTCCGATTGGATGGGGCGCACGGGCAGCGAAATCGCACCGGTGGTCGACCATATGGCCAAACGGCTGCTGTGGGAAAGCACGCGGCTCTATGTTGACGAGACCACCGCCCCGGTTCTGGATCCGGGACGAGGCAAGACGAAGACGGGTTATCTCTGGGCCGTGCTGCGCGACGATCGTGGATGGAATGGCTCTGCGCCGCCGGGCGTGGTGTTCCATTATCGGCCTGGACGTAAAGGCGAATATGCCGCTGAAATCCTCAACGTGCGTATTCCGATGATGCCGGCCATCCATTCCGACGCGACAGGATGGCTTTCGGCTGTTCCTGGACGACGGCCACGTCGATATCGACTCCAACCTCGTGGAAAACGCGATCCGCCGACCGGCCATGAACCGCCGCAATGCGCTCTTTGCCGGGCACGACGAAGGGGCCGTAATTGGGCCCGGTTTGCCAGCCTGATCGGCACTTGTAAAATGAACGGCGTTGAACCCTACGCATATCTGTGCGACCTCTTCACCCGCCTCGCAAACGGCCACCTCGCCAAAGACATCGATGCCCTGATGCCATGTTGAGGTGGACGGCTCCCAGCAGCATCGAATGTGCTAGAATGAGTTCGTTGAAATCTCAATCGAGGGAGACCGTCTGTGGAACAGATTATCCGAATTGGTATGGATACGTCAAAGAGCGCTTTCCAATTGCATGGGGTGAACGCCGCCGAGCGGCCAATCCTGCGCAGGAAGCTCTCACGTAACGAAATGGTGAAGTTTTTCGAAAAGATCCCGCCGACCACCATTGCGTTGGAGGCATGTGGTGGCTCGCATCACTGGGCACGATTGCTGGGGGACTTGGGCCACGAAGTGAAGCTGATTGCGCCACAATTAGCCAAACCGTATGTCAAGCGGGGGAAGAACGACGCTGCTGATGCCGAAGCATTATGTGAGGCGATGAGCCGGCCGACAATGCGCTTTGTTCCGGTAAAGACAAGTGATCAGCAGGCGGCGCTGATGTTGATTGGAACCCGGCAGCGGTTGCTTCACAATCGTACCCAATTGGCAAATGCCATCCGCGGTTTCGCGATGGAGTTCGGTATTATCGCCGCGAAGGGCATGTGCAGGATTGAACCGCTATTGGAGCAGATCGCAGCCGATCACAAAATACCTGATTTGGCCCGCGAACTCTTTGCCATGCATGGCGAGGAGTATCGCGAGCTGCTTTCTCAGATCAAGCCGATCGATGAAAAACTGATGCAGTTGCATCGGGCTGACGAATGCAGCAAACGCTTGGCCCAAATCCCTGGTGTCGGCCCGATAGGAGCGTCTCTTCTGCTGATGAAAACACCGGACCCGAAAATGTTTAAATCTGGCCGCGACTTTGCAGCATGGATTGGGCTGACGCCGAAAGACCATTCGACTGCCGGAAAGGTTAGGCTTGGTGTGATTACCCGGGCTGGCGACGAAATGTTGCGGAGCGTGCTGGTCGTTGGCGCGACATCTCTTCTACAGCAAGTCAGAACAGGCCGAAGCAGGCATGCCTCTCCATGGCTTATGGGGATGCTGCAGCGGAAAAGGCCGAAGCTTGTTGCCGTAGCGCTTGCTAACAAGATCGCTCGAATTGCGTGGAAGCTAATGACAAGCGGCGAGTCAACCGTCAGGCAGAAAGCCAAACGCAGCCAGGATAAAGTTCGGCCATCCCGGTGTGCAGAGACAAAGCGCGACCGGGCTGAGCTGATGCAGGGAACTTGCAAGAGAAGAGTGTTGGTTTCCACGCAGAACTGAGCCGGTTAGGCGCATAATTTCCATTGAGAATTGAGCCATGTGAACCTTCCCCCAACGCGGCGAGCGACGGGGGCAACGGAGTGATCCACATGGGACTTTTAAACATCATCCGTCGGATGGCGCTGCGTGAGAAGCAGTCGATCCGGGAGATCAGCCGGCGCACCGGGTTGTCACGCAACACGATCGCGAAGTATTTGAATGCGGGCACGATTGAGCCGACGTTCACGGTACCGGAACGACCGAGCAAGCTTGATCCTTTTGCCGATAAACTATCTGGCTGGCTGAAGACCGAGGCCGGGAGGTCGCGCAAGCAGCGCCGAACCTTGAAGCAGCTTCATGCCGATCTGATGGCTCTCGGATTTACCGGCTCCTATGGTCGGGTTGCCGCGTTCGCCCGTGACTGGCGGACTGAGCAGCAGACAGCGGGCCGCGGCATATTCATTCCTCTGTCTTTCCGCCCAGGCGAAGCGTTCCAATTCGATTGGAGCGAAGATTATGCCGTGATAGGCGGCGAGCGCACGAAGCTGCAGGTCGCCCATATCAAACTATCACACAGCCGGGCATTTCTGGTCAGGGCCTATCTACTGCAAACGCACGAGATGCTCTTCGACGCCCACTGGCACGGGTTCCGTGTGTTCGGCGGCGTGCCTGGCCGCGGCATTTACGATAACATGAAGACAGCGGTCGATCGTGTCGGTCGTGGCAAGGAACGCAGGTCAATATCCGTTTCCTAGCGATGACGAACCACTACGTCTTTGCGCCCGAGTTCTGCAATCCCGCCGCGGGTTGGGAGAAGGGTCAGGTCGAGAAGAATGTCCAGGATGCCCGACCGCGGCTGTGGCAACAGATGCCGGACTTTCCGGATCTGGCGGCATTGAATGCCTGGCTGGAACAGCATTGCCAGGACCTGTGGCGCGACACAGCGCACGGCACCTTACCCGGCACGATCGCGGATGTCTGGGCTGATGAGCGGGCAGCATTGATGTCGCTCCCCGCCATGTTTGATGGCTTCGTCGAGCAGAGCAAGCGCGTCTCGCCGACATGCCTGATCACCTTCGAGCGGAATCGTTACAGCGTGCCAGCATCGTTTGCGAACCGGCCCGTCAGCCTGCGAATCTATCCCGAGAGACTAGTCGTTGCGGCCGAGGGCAATATCCTATGCGAGCATGAGCACCGGATCGCCAATCAAGCCTTTCTGATGCAACCGATCCGTCGTAGCCCAGTCAAAACCCTTCCAGGCGCAACGCTCGTTGTGAAGCGTCAGCCATAGCAGCGCCAGCACAGCATCGTCGATTTTGCCTTCGTCGATCTCCATCCCGCCAATTTACCACGCGCAAAAGCAAAAATCCTGCGGTTCACCTCGGATGGATACGCTTCAGCGAATGGGCAACAGTCTTCGGCGACGCCAAGATGACCACGGCTCTGCTCGACCGTCTGACCCACCGTTGCCATATCCTGGAAACAGGAAATGACAGCTTCCGCTTCAAGGCCAGCTCGGCTGCAGCAGCGCAGAAGAAAGGAGAAAAAGCCAACCCCTTGACCAAACCCTGATCAGAAAACCATACTCAGAGGTGGCTCACTTCTCGGTGGAAAAACCGGCTCAGTTCCGCGTGAAAACCAACAGAAGAGCAGATGATGCGATCGGACGATCCAACACGTTTGAAACTCCGTTAGGCCCATTGACCGCGAAAGGTCGATGCCTTGTTAGGAACAAAGTACGCATCCGAGCTGAACCGCATTGCGGATTTGAGTGATCGTGTGGATGCTCTGTCTATATAGACGGCAATATAGACGGTGCTTTCATGGACATCACAAGCGATCACTCGGGGCGTTTCAGCCGGATGGAGATTGTCGATAGCGGGCGTCGGCGGCGTTTCACGGATGAAGCGAAGCTGGCGATCGTGGCTGAGAGTTATGCTGGCCCGCGGCAGGTAACAGTCACGGCGCAGCGTCACGGGATCACGCGTTGGCAGTTGAATGCCTGGCGCAGGGCCGTGCGGGAAGGACGCCTTGTCCACCGCTCGACGAACGAGTTTGTTCCGGCGATTGTCGTTGCTGCCGAGCCTGTTTTTGCGAGCACGCCTCCTGCGGAAACTGTCGCGGTGCCGTCTCCCATCACCGACCGGGGTCGCATAGAGGTGGTGAGTGCGAACGGCCGGCGTGTGATCATGGGCCAGGATATCGATGTGGACGTTTTGCTACGGATCATGCGTGGTTTGGAGACATTGCGATGAATCCGTTTCCGATGGGGGCGGAGATCAAGGTGTGGCTGTCGACCGGACATACCGACATGCGGTGTGGCTTTCCATCCTTGGCCCTTCGGGTGCAGGAAGTTTTAAAGCATGATCCGCTGGGCGGTCATTTGTTCTGCTTCAGGGGCCGCCGCGGTGACCTGATAAAGTTGATCTGGCATGATGGCCAGGGCGCATGGCTGTTCACGAAAAAATTAGAACGCGGCCGGTTTATCTGGCCGAATGTGCAGGGTGGCGCGGTGGCGATCACACCGGCGCAGCTTTCCTATTTGCTCTCTGGAATTGACTGGCGAGCTCCTCAGGAAACTTGGCGTCCAACACGCGTTTGAGTTTCTTCATCATTGAATTTGTTGAAGAAATATGCTCTTATTCTGGCATGTCGTTACCACCGCTTTCCTTTCCTGACGATCTTGCCAGCGCCCACGCCGCGCTGCTGATAGAACGCGAGTCACGGTTGCGGGCCGAGGCGGAAGCCACCAGCGCCAAGGCAAAACTTTCCAGCATCGAGGCGCTCAACGCCCATCTGCAATTGCTGATCGCCAAGCTGGAACGCGACAAACATGGTCCAAGCCGGGAGCGCACCCAGCGGCTGATCGACCAGATGGAATTGCAGCTCGAGGAGCTGGTTGCCGATGCCACCGAGGACGAGCTCGCTTCAGAAGCGGCGGCGGCCAGAACCCAAGTCGTGCGTGCCTTCACCCGCAAGCGGCCAGTGCGCAAGCCTTGGCCAGAGACTATCGAGCGCGAGCGCGTCGTCATCGACGCGCCCAGTGCCTGCGATCACTGCGGCAGCGAACGCCTGTCGAAGCTCGGTGAGGACACCACCGAGACGCTGGAGGAGATCCCGCGCCGCTTCAAGGTCATCGAGACCGTGCGGGAGAAGTTCACGTGCCGGGACTGCGGCTGCATCAGCCAATCGCCCGCACCCTTCCATGCAACGCCACGTGGCTTTCTCGGCCCCAAGCTACTCGCCACCATCGTCTTCGACAAATTCTCTGAGCATCAGCCGCTCAACCGCCAGAGCCGTCGCTTTCGCAGTGAAGGGATCGATCTGTCCACCCAGACGCTTGCCGACCAGGTTGGCTACGTCAGCGCCGCCGTCACACCGCTGTTCGATCTCATTGAGACCCATGTGTTTGCGGCCGAGCGGTTGCACGGCGACGACACCACCATCCCGATCCTCGCCAAGGGCCAGTGCACGACGGGGCGCATATGGACCTACGTTTGCGACGACAGGCCGTTTGGTGGGCTATCACCGCCGGCGGCCGTCTTCTACGCCTCCAGTGATAGGCGGGGTGAGCATCCGCAACGACACCTGGCCGAGTTCACCGGTATCCTGCAGGCTGATTGCTACAATGGCTTCAATCCGCTCTTCGATCGGACCAAGAAACAGATCCCGGTGACGCCGGCCTTCTGTTTTGCCCACGCGCGCCGAAAGTTCTTCGAGTTGGCAGATGTCTCGCGAAGTGCCCGGCGGGGCAAAGGGGCAAAGCCTGTCTCTGCGACGGCGTTGGAGGCGGTCAAGCGTATCGATGCGCTGTTTGACATCGAGCGCGACATTAACGGCCAGAGCGCCGGTGAGCGACTTGCCGTGCGCCAGGAAATGAGCAAACCGCTGCTCGAAGAGCTGGAGACCTGGTTGCGGCAGGAGCGCGAAGGTTTGTCGCGATCCTCACCGGTGCTTGAGCCGATCAACTACATGCTGTCGCGCTGGCAGGACTTTGCCAGATACGCCGATGACGGCAGGATCTGCATGACGAACAACGCGGCGGAAAGAGCTCTGCGCGGCGTGGCTTGCGGAAGGAAAAACTGGAACTTCGCCGGGTCCGATCGCGGCGCAGACCGGGCTGCCATCATGCTGACCCTTATCACCACGGCCCGTCTCAACGATATCGATCCGAAGGCCTGGCTGGCGGACGTGCTGGCTCGCATCGCCGATCTGCCCGTCTCCCACCTGCACGAATTGTTGCCATGGGAATGGAAGAGGATCAAGGCGGCGGAGATTGCGGTTGCTGCGTAAATAACTGCCGGAAAAGCTCTTCCGATCGGCGTAGACCCTCATCCGTCAGCACCAGCGACTTCGACTTGTTCACCGGATCGCCAATCAAGCCTTTCTGATGCAACCGATCCGTCGTCGCCCAGTCAAAACCCTTCCAGGCGAAACGCGCGTTGTGAAGCGTCAGCCATAGCAGCGCCAGCACAGCATCGTCGATTTTGCCTTCGTCGATCTCCATCCCGCCAATTTACCACGCGCAAAAGCAAAAATCCTGCGGTTCACCTCGGATGGATACGAACAAACGTTGCGGAAATCATCTTGGCCAGTGATCATTGCGGTCACACACTAAGGCCGCACATATGGAAGCAAGCGATCCGTTCAAAATATCTGCAAAAAAGGCTTGCAAGTGGGAGCCGTCCACATATGGGCCTATGCCGCCCGTATAAAAGCCTCACAATGAGCTCGTCAGATACTACTCGGTGAGCTCCCATCCGGACCGCTGGTAGCTCCGCCAGTAGCCGAAATTGTAAAATCAATGGGGCGTAGACGGCGCGTACAGTGAGCTTCGATACCGACGCATAAGTCTCGATAAATTCGCTTACCGTGATCGCATGCCAGAGGATTTCCAGGAAAAGTGAGTAGCTGTTTTCCGTCACGAAATGCGTAAAGACACAGAAAACAGATGGCTATTTGTCGAACGGCCCAGAGTACACGACCTACTGAAAAAAGGACCCCTCCCCAACCCTCCGCCTAGCGGGGAGGAGTTTTATAGCGAAACGTTTGCGTCGTGTACCGCGCGAACGGCGGTTACATCGAAGGACGGGACACTAAACTTATCTGCCAATCAGTAACAAACATTCATCCCTTTTCTGATCGGATTTTCACCCCCTGCCACCCCGTTGCTGAAGAGAAATAATCTGGTTGAGGAGTTCGTGCTGCGCCACCAGGGCTGGAGCAGTTTCCGAAGGCTCCTTGGAGTTTGCGGTGTCCACGCCTTTGTATCCCTCATCGACCCCGATCGAACCGGGGCGAACTTCTGTCTGCATGACGAGGCTTTGCTCAGGATCAGCAACGGGTTTGCTTTGAGCGGCAACGACGTCCACATACTCACTGTCTTCAATCTGCACCGGCTTTCGCCTTGTTGTATCGGCTGCGCTTTGATCAAGATTGTTGTCAAAGACATTTACGTCTTCCGGCAGCACCAACGATTCCGGCTCTGGAAGAGAACCCTGTTGGCTTTCAAAAATCCGCTTCAATATGAGATCCGAATAATACCTCACTTTTCTCAGTTTGAGAGGAGGCTGGCCTTTAATAAGAACAATTTCATAGTCGTCGTCGAGTAGACGGACTTGTTCGGCGCGCAGAAGTGGTGCTCCTTGTTCGGAGATTTGGATGTTATGGTCAAACATGCGGGCTTGGGTGTACGAGGTTGAGCGAGCCTGAAACGTGTGATCGCCAATCGCCTTAGAAATATAGGTTGGGGTCTCGTCATCAGCAGTCGCCATGAATATCTGCACACCAGTATTGCTGAGAAAATTTTGCTTACCAGCTTCATCATACGTTCCAGTCAAAGCCGAAAGGCTCTGTATAATGAACATGAAGCGGCCCTTATAGCCGGCGATCGTCGTAATCGCCGTCTCCACGGCTTCGAGCTTGCCCAAATGCTTGAACTCATCGAGGAGAAACAAAACCTCGTGACGTTCATCATCATGGGGCAGCGATCTCTGCAGGATTGATACCACCTGCTGGAAGAGAAGCCGCATCAGCGGCGCTATGACTTCGAGATCGTTTGGGCTGACACAAAGGTAAATACAAGTCCTCTTCCGCCGCAAATCGTAGACGGAAAAATCCGAGCGACTTGTGGCTGCTTTTATAAGTGGATCGGCCCAAAGATTGAGTCCTCCGTCGCCGAGGACCGATGTGTATGACGTCAGTATTTTGGTGTCATTTCCAGCCATATTGTCGAATATGCGCTGAGCTTCTTTGTTGTGCGTTTCCCCGGCAAGTTGCGCAAACAGTTTATATTTCTCACCCGGCTGAGCGAACAGATCATAAACGGCACCGATCGTTGGTGTTCCACGCTCAATACAACTCAATATACCTGCAACGAAGAGATCGCGAGCCCCATCGATGAAACCCTCCGCACCCTTACCTTTCGCTGTCAGGAGATTTGCAGCAAGGCGGCGTGTTTCAGTGAAGCGCCGTTCAGGCGGCAACGCGGCAATATCAAGCACGGGATTGTAACAGTGCGTTCGCCGCTCTGGATCTAAGGGCGAGAACTTGAAAACCGCGTCTCCGCTTGATTTACGCGCCCTCGATGTGAGTTCAAACAATTCGCCTTTTACGTCCAGAGCAATGACTGAGCCCTTGAAGGTCAGCAACGTCGGGATAACAATACCGACGCCCTTACCAGCACGAGTTGGCGCGACGACAAGACTGTGAGGTTGTTCTCCATTGCTTAGATAGCTACCAAACCAACGTGGTCCACATGTCTTGCCGAAGATCGGACCCGTGATATGCCTGTAGCGCTGGAGGTATCTCGCGTGCCGCATCTCGCCAGAGCCAGCCCAGCGAGCAGTGCCGTGGTGTTCGCGCTCGCGCATCGATGAAAAGAGTTGGCATACCAGCACAAGCATCGACGTGACAACGATTATGATAAGTCCACGATAGAACGTAGCGCTTGCGTATCCTGAATAAAGCGGCGTCTCATGCAGGAATGCAAAAACGCTGAATGTCATCATCGTTTCGCCCGTAAAGCCATGACGAAATGTGACGTATAAACTTGCCGCACAAAAACCAACGGCCAGTGAAAATACTATGCTTACAGTGAGGCGTAATGGCGTGTACTTGCCTGAATTCATCACGTCACCACGCTTTGTTCACTCTGTTGGAAAATCCGGTTTGTTTACAGACAGCTGAATCTACAGCCCATGACGCTCGCGTTGGCGCGGTTCAAAAATCCTCGCACCACGTTGAGTGTCGAGGTCATTCACGCTCCGGCCCATGGACCGATCTGCTAAGCTATGCGTTCTGCTTTCGGGCGCGACAGGTCCGGTCGGGCCAACATTCGTTTCCGATACGATAGTATGCAACCCAGCGTTCTGCTCGGAGGGAACTCTCCCTGGACGGGGTTCCGAGATTGCGTCAATCCGCGCCAGATCCTCATCGGTCAACTCAGGGAAATCATCTAAGTTCGTTTTTGATGGACCTGTGTCATGTCGCCCCCCCTCCTGTTGGACCCCAGCATGGATGGTCCACCCGCCAGGGGCAACGGCAACAGTCTCGGTTGCGGTAACGTCGTCCAAGCCGACCGCACAAGTCGTATTCGCTCCGTCCCGCCCCAAAGTCGAGCGCGGTTTGGAAAGTGCGTCGATCAACGCCAGATCCTCGTCAGTCAGCTCAGGGAAATCGTCGAATTTCGTTTCCGATTGGCCCGGGTTGTGCCCACCTCCTTCCTGTTGGACCCCGGCATGGGTGGACAAACCGCCGGGGCCAATGCCAACAGTCTCGGTTGAAGTGGCATCGTTCAACCCGACCGCACAACTCGTATTCGCAATATCCCGCTCCAAAGTCGAGCGGGGTTTGGAAAGCGCGTCTATCAACGCCAGATCCTCATCGGTTAACTCAGGGAAGTCGTCAAACTGCTCCTCGGGTGAGTTAAGCGATCGAACGGAACCTTCGTGGGCCGACACCAGATTTGTTTGGCTACCGATTACGCTACCGGTATTATCGCTCTCAGTGAGAATTTGGTGGTTCTCGATGCTGGCAGACCCAGCGTTAGTGCTTGAATTTACGCCGGCCATGCCTGTGGGATCCGCAGAAGCCCTGAGCGGTGAACCGCTTTCAGCAAGCAGATCGATGTCATCCAACCCTGGCCAGGAGAAGCCTTGCGTCGACGCAAGACTGTTGACCCCGAGATCCCTGTTGTCTGCCAACCAATACCGTGCGCTTCCCAAGCTTTCTTCGGGCTGGCCCTCTCCAGCAATGTCCACATCATGACTCAAATCAAACGTGCTTGCTCCAATTGGTAGCGTCGCTACCGAGCTATCTCCCAAACCCAAAGACGCGGAACTTTCATGGATCAATACCGGAGTTCTTTGGCTAACGATTTCGGTCCCTGTGTCGGAATGGTCATTGTCGGCGAGAACTTGCGTGCTTTCGACTATAGATCCGGCGCTAGTGCTTGGATTCGCAGTGGCTATGTCAGCGGGAGGCACGGAAGCCCTGATCGGTGAACCGCTCTCGGAGAGCAGATCAATATCATCCAGCCCTGGCCAGGAGAAGCCTTGCGTCGACGCAAGACTGTTGACCCCGAGATCCCTGTTGTCTGCCAACCAATGCCATGCGCTGTCCAGGCTTTCTTCAGGCTGGCCTTCTCCAGCGATGACCAGATCATGACTTGAATCAAAGGTTCTTGTATCAGTTGGCAGCGTTGCAGTTTCGTGCCGAGATTGCATATCACTTTCTGCCGTTTCGCCGACATTATCAGACCCTATGACCGGTTGGCGCACCCCTTGCGAAGCCGACATCGTGGCAAAGCGATCTCTCTCACCCAAAGACGCGGCAACAGGACCCACCTGCACTTTCGAGCTCATATTTCGCTTCGCCATCGGTTCACTTGCGTCACCGGTTTCCTCGTGCTGGCGCGGTCGTTTTAGTTCCAACTTGTCAGCACGTGACGAAGACGCCGCTTCACAGTCCGCAGTAGTAGTAGACCGTTGATTTTTGGCGGAAGTATCTGGAAGGTCGCGAACGCCATTCAAAACGAATGCTCCTACTCCAGTCGAGAGCTCTCTTCGGTTGTGCCGGACAGCGGCGGCTAAAGATGTGCCGGGGGTTGGTTCACGTCTGGCTATTTCGTTCACGTCATGGTTTGAATTCATCTTTGCAGGACGGCTGACGTCTCTACGGGGTTCTTCGTCTGCCATGATCGATCCCTTCTATCTTCTGCTTCTAAAGAGTCCTTAAGGTTCTGATTGGATCAGATATTCTTTCTATTCTGCTGATTTGATTTTTCTTTGCGGACAACGGCTTCCAGTTTTGGTGAGACTCTAATCCTCACGACTGCGCCCGTCCCTTGAACGCTTTCGAATACTTGGCTCCGCGTCCTCATAATAGGGACGCTTGGAATTTGGCACGTGTTGCCGCCGACGATCTGCCCCCAGAGACAATTCATCTGTAGCGACGTCGGATGGTCCAGCGTCATGCAACGGATTTTCTTCAGTGGGCTGTATCGACGATGTAATCAGATCGTCCTGGGCAACTGACACGTCGGTGATTGTCATACCCGCCCGAATTGCTTTTACTTTGGTCGGTTTTGAGTCTCTCTGGTCTTGCTCGCCACCACGGGGCCGTTTTCGATGAAGCCGTTGCCGAATGTCATCTTCGCCTGCTGTGTGCAAGATTGGTTCGATTGCCAAACGTTGAATGCTGGCAGCATCTTCAAGATACCGGCCGGAGGTATTCGATCCGATTGGTGCCCGGGAGCTCGCTTCAGACATCGGTCGAAGACTCTCGTTTTGTCGCGAATCTTCTGCCACGTTTCGAGGAGTCCCCCCGTGCGAAGGATTGAAAGATTGATCCTGTTCTGGATCGTCTACTCCGGGCGAGACATGTTCGACATCAGGGTTCTCTAGACGAATTTGATTAGCTTGCTGCCGCTCAAGGCGGCGATACTGAGCAAAAGTCATGGGCCGCTCGGTGATGTCGCGCTCAACTCGTCTGGTCGCCTCCAGGACGATTCCATGACGAAGCGAAATCTCGGCCATTTTAATGCGCAAGGCGTCGTAATTCAGTTGAGGATGCCGCCGGGATATTTTCAGCCAGCCATGTCCCAAAAGTTCGCGACGATTGATGACGGCATGCAGATGTGGGTGATCGCGATCGGTATGGAAGGCGGTAAGATAGTTGTATCTGCCTCCCCCTGCGCCTGATCCAAACATCTCGGCTACCCACTCCCGGCTGGCCGCATAAGCTGCGACATGGCTTGTACTGGCAGGGAAGCTTACAATAATGTGGGTGGTTAATTCCTGTTGCCTTTCCGAGTCGGACTGACTTTCGTCATAACTCCCGGTCTCTTGAACCCAACTACGGGCGAGATCGCGAATTTCAGCTGGAGGTACGAAAACATCGAGGTGCCGTGCAGAGCGCTGTAGCTCCAGCTTGCCCTTACGAGATAAGTACTCCAACTGATTGATGATCTGTTGGAGTGTCTTGGTCCCACCTCCAGGAACAATACGGATTATGACTTGAGACCGAGCGGGCATCTGACAAATTCCGTTTTAAGAGCTACGCATGAGTCTGTCAGGTTCAGATTGAACCACACAGCATAACGGTTCTTTGGGTTGAGTTGGTCTTATCGGAAAACCAGGCTTCGCTATTCCCTGACACACTCTAAAGAATGTTGCGTTTTATTGTCTTCAATAAAACGAAAACCTATAGGCGACAGGCTTTAGTGTTGCGAGGCATCCGCCAGCATGGAGCAACCGTCGATCCTTCGCCGTGATACCGACAAAATGGACCGGAGCAAGCTGTCCAGATCAGCAAAAGATTTACCAAAAGCGTTGCGTTCCGCTTGAAGAGCACTCAAATCCGTTGTCGGATTTTCAGCGTAAGCGCATAATAGCACCGCAACATTGCTTGAGAGCGCTCCTATTGATTGGAGTATGGATTCCATTATCTGCCGGGTCTCTGCATCAATCTCGAGAAACCCAGCAATCCGGCGTACTGCAACTCTTATGGCCATGCTGTCAGACAGCCCCAACCGGCGGGCTTGGCGAGAAAAACTCTCATATTCGGCCGATCGCAATCGAGTGCTGACGATCTTGAAACCCTCGGTTTTCTGCTCTTTGCACCGGTCGATAATATCACCTGAGCGGGATTTTGCGCTTTGCGGCATCGCTTGCTCCATAGAAAGCGGAATGATCTAGATTTTGTTCCGGAGTGGGCATTTCCAGTCAAGAGAACAGAATTCTCTGCCTGACACGAATGTAAATCAATAATAATTCTGTTATTTATCATAATATAAAGTTACATTTGCAATTATTTTATAATATAATTGAAATACAATCATTGCAATATCATATTATTAGCTAATTTTATGAAATCTAATGCGAATTCACTAAATTTGAATACAAATAAAACTAGGAATTGATGGAAATTTGCGGCTCCATCAAAATTCTCCTTTTATTTTCCTTCGCGAATACCACTTTTGCACATTGCGATGCCGTCGAGAGGGGGCACCCACTCCCTCCGCCCTCAGTGAAACGTATGGCCCGCCTTGCTTGCAAGTTGCTTTTTGATTTCCTGCGCAGCTGCTTCAACGTATCTGGTCTTACGGTGAGGCCGTAGCCAAGATGGATATCCGCACGTCCAGAGCCACGTTGAGTAAGCCTCCGGTGAAGCTTGCAATTACCCACATCTGAGTGTCGCTGCGATTTCGGTTCCGAGACGAATGTCCGTCAGCCGCCTGAGACCGCGCCAGACGACCGTATTTCCCGGAGGCGGATCTGAAGCTCTTGCAAGGTAACCACCCAAACGAGCGAGTTTGGTGAGATAGAAATTTAGCGATCCCGGCGTCGCCTGCCGGTTACCTGCGTTGCTGATCATTTGATCAAGAATTTCAATTTCCTGTTCGGTGAGAGCCGCAGTTGGCGGTATTTCTCTCCAACCGTTCGACGCGCTCTTTCGAGACGCGCACCGCCTCGACCATTTCCTGAAGTGCTATTTGATGGTAAGCGCTTAGCCGACAGCGTCTGCCTTATAATTCCAGGGCATTAGCAGCTCGATATCGGCGGCGGGCCAACCGTTTGCGATGCGCGTCAGCGTCTGGGAAAGCCAGGCAAGCGGATCGACGTTGTTCATTTTCGCTGTTTGCAAGAGTGTGGCGATCGTTGCCCAAGTCTCTCCACCGCCTTCGCTTCCCGCAAACAGGCTATTTTTTCTGGTAATTGTCTGTGGCCGGATCGCGCGTTCGACGATGTTGGAGTCTATCTCGACACGGCCATCATTCAGGAAGTGCTCCAGCGCCTCTCGGCGTGTCAGAGCGTAGCGGATTGCCTCGGCTGTCTTGGACTTCCCGGAGACTTTGGATAGCTCCTTTTCCCACAACTGGAAGAGATCGGCGACGATGCCAGCGGACGTCTCCTGACGACGCCTTGCGCGGGTCTCGGCGTCGCTGCCGCGGATCTCGTCCTCAACCTGCCAAAGTCCCGTCATCGCGGTGATCGACGCTGTCGCGGCGTCATTGATGCCACCGACGTGCAGTTCATAAAACTTGCGGCGGACGTGCGCCCAACTTGCGTCAGGCAAGCCCCGGAACGGGGGATGAACAAGAAAGGAGGTGAGAGTCGAGTAGAAACCGTTTGTAGCGATCCAGCGGGTTCAACGCCCGTCCGGCAAAGGCGCAGCCCGTCAGCCGGAAGCGAGTCTTGCATGGGTGTCGGCAACGACACTCGTGAAGCGTAGACAGCGGGTGATAAAGCGGCGGGGTAAGGCGAAGCAATAAGCTGATGGGTAAGCGTGAGCGGGAAGTCGTAGCACCCTCATAGTACCAATGAGCGCGGGGAACCGTGTCCGGCGGGACCCGAAGGAGGAAAGGAGGGTGCCACGGAACCAGAACCACTGACAGGAAACAACGGAGGGGACCCTGAGCCCTACAAACGTGTACACAAAACGGCAGTGGATAGCCGAACAGGCGAGGAAGCACCCGGAGAGGGTGTTCGCATCCTTGCACCATCTGATTGACCTCGATTGGATGTTCGAGGCGTGGGCTCTGACGCGCAAGGATGGCGCGGCGGGCATCGACGGGCGCACGGCTGACGACTATGAGAAAGATCTCAAGGCAAATCTTGAAAGCCTCCGGATCCGGATGATGTCGGGCAGCTACTACGCGCCACCGGTGCGACGCCACTACATCCCCAAAGCCGATGGGTCCCGGCGACCTCTGGGCATCCCAACGTTCGAGGATAAGGTGGCGCAACGGGCAATCGTTATGCTGCTGGAGCCGATCTACGAGGAGGACTTTTTGGACTGCTCGTTCGGGTTCCGGCCGGAACGGTCGGCACATGATGCCATCCGCTCATTGCGCGATGGCATCATGGACACCGGTCAGCGATGGGTGATCGACGCAGATATTTCGAAGTATTTCGACAGCATCGATCATGGGCATTTACGCAGGTTCCTCGACCTGAGGATCAGAGACGGCGTCATCAGACGCATGATTGACAAGTGGTTGAACGCAGGGGTGTTGGAGCAAGGCACCCTGAGCCGACCGGTAGCTGGAACGCCACAAGGCGGAGTGATCAGCCCGCTTCTTGCGAACATCTTCCTGCACTATGTGCTGGATAAGTGGTTCGCAGAAGTGGCGAAGCCCCGCCTAAAGCGGAGGTGCCAGATGGTGCGGTACGCTGACGACTTCGTCATGAGCTTCGAGGATCACTTGGACGGTCGGCGCATGCTGGCCGTACTGGGCAAGCGTTTCGAGCGGTATGGGCTTCGGCTACATCCTGACAAGACGCGCTATGTGGACTTCCGTTTCCGGCGCCCTCATGGGCAGCATCCGGCAACTAGTGCCACCAGTTTCAATTTTCTCGGCTTCACCCATGTCTGGGGCCAGTCGCGGAGAGGCAAGCCGGTGGTGCGGCAGGTCACGGCCAAGGATCGGTTTGCGCGGGCCTTACGGACAGCCAGGGATTGGTGCATCAAGCATCTGCACCTGTCGCTCACGGTTCAGCATCGACACCTGACCCGAATGATGCAAGGCCACTACGCCTACTACGGGATCACGGGCAACGGACGACGTCTGACGTGGTATCACCATCAGGTCGAGCGTATCTGGAAAAGCGGGCTCTCGCGCCGCAGCCGATCTGGGAAGCCGAACTGGAATCGGATGGCCCAGGTCCTTGACAGATTTCCCCTGCCGCCAACCCGGATCGTCCATCAATGGAGCCGTACCTGAGCGAAACTGGACCGTGAGGAACCGGATGCGGGAAATCTGCACGTCCGGATCTGTGAGGGCCGGGGCTTGGTAACGACCCCGCCTACTCGGCAATAGGCCAGCTTGATCGTTTCATTGCTGCCGGACTTGGCGCGTTCTTTGAGCATGCTGGTATAGGCCGAGTAGCCGTCAACCTGCAGGATGCCGCTGAAGCCTTCGAGATGACGCGCGACACGCTTCCCACCCCTGCTGACTTCGAAGCGATAGGCAACCATAGGCGGGCCAGACCCGCCAAAAGGTCGGTCATCGCAAGCGTAGGCCCATAACCACGCCGTCATTGTCTTGCCAAAGCCTGGAACCAGCGTCGGCAAGGTCGTCTCGTCCGCAAATATCCGCTCGCTGGCTTTGATACGCTCCAAGATGTAATCCGAAAGGATCCGCAGCTCGAAGCCCAGATGCCCCATCCATTGGGCCATCAAGGAGCGGCTGAGAACCACGCTGTCGCGCAGATAGATCGCCTCCTGGCGATAAAGCGGAAGACCGTCGCCGTATTTGGAGACAGCGATATAGGCCAGCAACCGTTCGCTCGGCAGGCCAGCTTCGATGATATGCGCGGGTGCCAAAGCCT
Organism: Rhizobium sp. B230/85; assembly: GCF_019355735.1. Lineage (NCBI taxonomy): Bacteria > Pseudomonadati > Pseudomonadota > Alphaproteobacteria > Hyphomicrobiales > Rhizobiaceae > Rhizobium > Rhizobium sp. B230/85. The sequence goes on along the minus strand of NZ_CP072160.1, from coordinate 80,344 downwards.
GTAGCACACCGTCACGCTCCCGTAACGCGTATTTGGGGCGGCGTGTGATGATGACCCTGAACTTCGGCGGGATGACATCGAGCCGCTCTGATCGATCTTCGCCGATCAGAACCCTCTCCAAGCCCTGGCATTCCTCTGGGATCTCCGGCTCGATGACTTCCTCTATGCGCTCCAGATGGGCTGCAAAACCTTTGCGAGGACGGGCTTGCCTCTTTGGTCGTTCTCTGCCGACCTGGCCGAGTTCACGATCAATCGCGGCAAGGTCAGTCTCGACCTCCTCGAAGGCGAAGTCGATCTGGTCGTCGTTGATCGCCAGCCGCAGACGCTCGGAGCGCGTTCCTTTTTGAGCACGCTGCAAAACCTTTAAGATTGCCGTCAAATTGGTGATCCGCTCGTCGGCCTTCTGTTGGGTAACCTTCATTCGAGCGATTTCAGCATCAGTCGCAGCCCTCTCCGCGTTCAAAGCGATGATCATCGCTTTCAGCGCATCGACGTCGTCGGGAAGGGCGGGACCGGGTAAAATCATGATGCCAGTAAAGCACAAAAGCGCCCGATTTCCCAACACTTACAGCGACATGATTCATCTTGTCGCAGGCAATTCAGCCCGTTGACAGTGGTCGGCGCACTTGGACGGGATGGATCTTTTTCCAATCCATTCCGGCTAGAAGTGCCATCAACTGCGCATGGTCGAGACGGATACGGGCGCTGGACTGCCCTGGCCAGCAGAAGCCATTTTCCTCAAGAATTTTTGCGTAAAGGCAGACACCTGTCCCATCCCACCAAACAATCCGGATCCGGTCTGCTCGCTTCGACCGGAAGACAAAAAGTGCGCCACTAAAGGGGTCAAGGCCGCCATCCCGCACCAGGACCATCAGCGACGCGGCTCCTTTGCGGAAGTCGACCGGTTGGCACGACACGTAGACCACGACACCCGAAGCGATCATGCCTGCCGTACCGCTCTGACAATGCCGCTCAGCAGCGCCGGATCGGTCGAGGCGCTGACGCGAAGTGTCGCGTCGCCAACCTTTATCTCGACGGTGTCCGTTCGGACTGCTTCGAAACGGGTAAAGGCCTCGCCATCTCCGGCTGCGCTCAGGCGCTGAACCGAACCAGACGCAAGCGCTATTCGCCGCCAACCAAAAAGCTGCGACGGGTCCATTCCATGAGCACGCGCAACCGCAGACACATTCGCGCCAGGAGCAAGCGCTTCCTCCAAGATCTGAGATTTCTCCTCGTCTGACCACAACTTCGGCTTTCGCCGCGTTCGCACAGGATCAGCCGTCAGAATTTCGAACGTACGACCCTGTTTCATGTCTTCACTCATAGGTTTCCCAGCATGATTCACACTGAAAATGAGCGATTTTCCTCCTCAATGCTACGTGGGGTAGCCTTAGCGCTTACGGTATTTCGGGCGCACTGCGCGCGAGCATTGTCAACCAGAGCACCCTCCAGCTCATAATGCAGAACATGGCGACAAGGTTTGCCAGTCGGTCGGCCGTTCGTAATCGTGCATCTTCAGCCCGGCAGCCCGACTTCAGGATCTTATGGAAGACCTCAATCTTCCAGCGCATCGCGTACCATTTGATTTTTTCGACGGCATCGTCGCAGCTATGTACCTCAAGATCGGTCAGTAGCTTCCACTCGATGCGCTTGCGGCCGGCCGGAGGGTTGGGCTCCACCGCGTGGATGACCGTCAGATCCAAAGCAGGATATCGTTTCTTCTTGCCGATGGGCGGCAACACCCGGATCCGTTTGAATCGGATATCCAGGTCGACTTTAGTGACCTCCTCGGTATCGGCGCGAACTTCGATAAGGTGCCGTCCGGCAGTTTCAACATCGCGCATTTCAGCCGATATCGTGTGATCCCCGTTGCCAGCCAACCTGTCGACGACCGTACGCACGACAAAGTGCGTGCCAAGCTCCCTGGTCAGGCAGTAGAGTTCGTAGATATCACTTTCGCGATCGCCGACATGAATGCAACGGTCTGGTTGACCGAGAAGCCCGACGGATTGGCGAAGATTTTCCAGCCAACGGATGCTTTCCTTGCCCTCGATCGGAACACGCGTCGGATTGATCTTGCGTTTCAGCTGGGCCGTGCCCTTGAACTTGTCGCGGCTCCAGAATTTGACGGCCGCCAACCCCAAGGGTAGCCCATCCAAGGTTACAGCAAGGCTCGAATGCATCAATATTCCGCAGACCGTGTGGTGGCGCAGCCGCTCCTGTTTGTCTCGGCCACTGTTGACGCTCTTCGTAAAGCCAACGGCATGCGGATTACGGCGCTGATAGGTGAACTCGGTTGTGTCCTGCAGCACCAGGATCGGACCTTGGGAAGCAGCGTAGCGCTGAGCGGTCGCGGCAAAATGACCGTTGAGGATATCGCCTTCCTCAACATTCGGGTTGGAGAAAAACCGATAAGCGGCTTTCGTGTTGGCCCAGTCCTGGCAGGCGAAAGGAATGGAGCCGCCCATGGGCTCTCCGAGCTGTCGTAAAAGCTCTGTGCAGCGTCGGCCAAGGCGAGCATCCTTGAAACACCCCGCGTCTATTTCCTGCTTGCTCCAATGGCCGTCACTATCAGCCATCACATCGTCACGAACCGACATAAAGCACCGCCTCAAAAGAATCAGGTGCTCGACACAGAATCACAAGTGATTCTTTCGATTCAAGATTTCAGCGAAAGTTTCCCAAACGAGTCAGCTACTTATGGGTAATTGCAAGCCGGTGAAGGCCACAGGTCAGGCAGCTTGAGCCTGCAGAATGCCGGTGAGGGTCTTCAGGTGGCGCTCCGGATGCTCCTGTCGCCGGTCCCGCGATGCGTAATACAGCGCAGCCGGCGGTGCGAGCCCGCCGAATGTCGGTCGTCCCGGACATAGGTCCATATGCGACCGGTATCGGTCTTTCCCTTTGCCAGAACCGGCACTGTCGGGCGAGTAGGCCGGAGGAATTTCACCTCCAGCCTCTCTCAGAACCGGGCGTGAGGCTCTCACCTCACCCGGCTCCCATCAAGCGAGCTCCATGCCATTACCAAGTTGCCAGTGTACGAACAGCTTCCGGTTTTCACGCGCAATCTTTGCAACAAAGAGACGCGCTTGCCCCAGGCGTTTGCGAAAGCGCTTATATTTCCGTTTAAACCAAACATAGAGCGTTTCGTTGATGTATCTCGCCATCGGATAAAGTGCCGAGCGCGAGTATTGCCCATAGTATGCGATCCATCCCCGAACGATCGGGTTTATCTCGCGGGCAATGTCATTCAACGTCACCTCTGTTCGTTTGCGGAGTTTCAGGTTTCGAATCCTCTCCCGCATCGAATTCAGCGATGATATGCTGACGGCCGGGGTAAATCCGCAGAATGTTTTCTGCGTAACTGGACCCCGGACGGATCGCGGACGAAAGCAATACCCGAGAAAGTCGAACTTGACGGTCTCGTGCCTACCCCTCCGTCGATCATCTTTGCAGTAGACGATTTCGTTTTCGCGGGATGCATTTCCAAGCGACATTCCAAAAGACGAGCTGCAAGCGCTTCTCTGACGATCCGCGCTTCACTCTCGCTCCGGCAATGCACCAGTCCATCATCCGCGTAACGACACCATGGCAGGTCAGGGAACTGTCTGCCCATCCACACGTCGAATGCATAATGCAGGAAGAGGTTGGCAAGTATCGGGCTAACGACACCGCCTTGTGGCGTGCCGCAGTTTCGCTCGACGGTTGCCCCATCCTCCTTCCGCATTGGTGCTGTCAGCCATCTTTCGATGTAGAGCAGCGCCCAGGCACACGTTATGTGTTTGCGTACAGCCCGTAGCAGAAGGTCGTGGTCGATATTGTCAAACAGTCCTTTGATATCGAATTCCAGGACCCAATCATATTTCCAGCACCGCTTGCGCGTAACGCCGATGGCATCCAGCGCCGACTTTTCGGGCCGATAGCCATAGGAATCTGCCAGAAAGATTGCATCTAGATCCGGCTCAATCATCTGCTCGACCACACTTTGGGCCACGCGATCTGCCACTGTTGGCACCCCGAGGATCCGCTGGCCTCCACTCTTCTTAGGAATGGAAACGGCGCGAACCGGCGGAGGAAAGTAAGTGCCTGAGCTCATCCTGTTCCAGATCTTATAGAGATTCCCCTTCAGATCGGCCTCGAACTGCTCAATCGTTACTCCATCCACACCAGCTGCGCCTCCGTTGGATCGCACCTGCAGATAAGCTTCGTACACCTTCTGCTTACTGATATTGAACGGTTTGCCTTGCGTATCCATCAACGTCCTCCTGTTGCCAGTTGTGTTGATGATACGCCCACCTGATCCGACCTCTTCGCTCCAGCTCCATTACGAGCCTTCATCGCTACTACAGATCGGTCCGTCCCAGTGCTCCGCATCGGTACTCTCGCCTCACGGTTTTCTCCGCTTGTGCTTCTCCCTTTGCATCGGAGCGACTGGTTCCTGCAGTTCCGCGACAATGCCTGCATCCGCTTCACGCCCCCTCAACGCCGGTCGCCGCTTGCCCGGTCACCAGGCATCTGACAAGCTGATCCCAAAGAGACGACACACCTCTGGTTTTGACGACAGGTTCCACGTTACGACGCTTCATCGGAAGGTTCATTTTCATTCGTCTCTCGGATGCGTACCCGCCCAGGGTTTGCCCTGGACTTATACCAGTCGTCGGTAAGGCTGACTCTCTTGGGGATTCCCAACGACGGACGAATCTTCTGTGGTTGCCGCCCGTGATGCAAGAAGTCTTTGAACCGAAGGTCATGTGATCGAGTGCGGTCTTCTGTGAGGCCTGTAGATACGGCGTTTACAGAAGCCGCTGGCCGGTATGGTGATCTGCGGGTCGGGTCCAAATCTGATTGAACTAAGCCGCTGATCGCGGCGATTTGCGGCGGGCTTTGACGAGAGCGCCCTGACTGAGAGGATGGTTGTGTTGCAACCCACCCTTCAGACAGGAGGCCCCGATGGCTGAGATAAGCCCTCTTCGCCGCCGGATGATTGAGGACATGACGATCCGCAATTTGTCCCCGGCGACCCAAAGATCCTACATCAGTGCAGTCCGGAAGTTCAGCCGCTATTTCTCCCGATCACCTGATCGGCTTAATCTCGACGACATTCGCACGTTCCAGGTTCACCTTGTCTCGACGGGGATATCGTGGGCATCGTTAAATCAGATCGTGTGTGCTCTCCGATTTTTCTATGGCATTACCTTGGCCCAAGACGATGTCCCTGAGCGGATTCCATACGCGCGCAAACCCCGCAAGATCCCCGTTGTTCTGTCGGCGGACGAGGTGGCCCAATTTCTTGAGGCCGTCTCCAGTCTCAAGGCGCGTGTAGCGCTGACCACAGCTTATGCCGCTGGCCTCAGGGTCGGCGAGGTCTGTGGTCTGAAGATCGAGGATATCGACAGTTCCCGGATGGTGATCCATGTTCGTCATGGCAAAGGCGCCAAAGCCCGATACGTCATGCTGTCAAACGAGCTGCTGGGCATTTTACGCAGTTATTGGCGTCTATCGCGACCCACCGGGTTCCTTTTTCCAGGGCGCGATGCCGACAGGCCGATCGAACCGACCGTTTTGAACGCCGCCTGTCGTTCAGCGGTTGCCGCTACTGGCCTTTCAAAGCGGGTCACCGTCCATACGTTGCGGCATTCCTTTGCAACGCACCTTCTGGAGAATGGCACCGATATCCGGATCATCCAGGTCTTGCTTGGCCATGCCTATCTATCCAGCACTGCGCATTATGCACAGGTGTCCACCGACACCATCAGGTCGACCGCCAGTCCCCTTGACCGTTTGCGATTGGAGGTGACCCCGCCGGAAGCGTAGCAGGTTGCGTCCCGCCTTCGAAGTCGCCGACATCTTTCGGTGGCATGGTGGCCCTTACAGACGCGAGAACGCCGGTCATCTTGGCCGCGGCGAACGACGTGTCATGGGAGCGATAGAAGCCTGCCGGACACCCAGGCTTGGCGGTCACGTCAATGCCTGCGATAAGTGCGGCAAAACCCGCATCTCCTATAACTCCTGCCGCAATCGTCATTGCCCAAAGTGTCAGGGAGCTGCTCGCAAGGAATGGGTCGATGCTCGCATCGCCGATCTCTTGCCGGTCCCCTATTTCCATGTGGTCTTTACGATGCCACGTGGTGTCGCTGAGATCGCCTTCCAGAACAAGGCGGTCGTCTATGCATTATTGATGCGGATCTCGGCCGAGACCCTGCAGACCATCGCAGCTAACCCCAAGTGGCTGGGCGCAGAGATCGGTGTAACCGCTGTGCTCCACACCTGGGGCCAGGCCATGACCCACCATCCCCATGTCCATTGTGTCGTACCGGGTGGAGGCCTCTCACCCGATCGAACAAGGTGGATCAATTGCCGATCGGGCTTCTTTCTGCCCGTTCGCGTGCTGTCACGTCTGTTTCGCCGGCTTTTCCTGACAGCTCTCGCTGATGCCTTTGCCAAAGACGAGCTGCAATTCTTCAACGAACTCGCTCATCTCAACGATAACAAGACATTCGCCCGCCATCTTGCCCGCGCTCGCAGCATCGAATGGGTGGTCTATTCGAAGCCGCCATTCGGTGGTCCGGATCAAGTGCTCGCCTATCTTGGCCGCTACACCCATCGTGTTGCCATCGCAAACAGCCGCATCGTCCATGTCGATGACGACCATGTCGCCTTCCGATGGAAGGATTATCGTGGAAACGGTCGCGACCGTGAGAAGATCATGCGTCTTCATCCCCACGAGTTCATCCGGCGCTTTCTCCTTCATGTGCTTCCGGATGGCTTCCACCGCATGCGCCATTTTGGCTTTCTCGCCAATTGTCACCGGCGCGATCGTATCGCTCTCTGCAGAAGCCTCCTCGGCCAACTATCACCGATAGGCGAGCGATCCCATTCGACAAAATCTCAACAGGCCCATTCCTTCGAATGCCCCGATTGCCAGCACCCCATGCGTCGAACTGGCGTCACCGTCGCGCCTGTTTCACCGCCTCGGCCATCATCCTTCTGGTGCGATACTTCATGATGTCAGACAACCGCAAACATTACAGCATATTCCCACTCGCTCGCCGCTGTGCCGGCGATCGATATCGCTCGACCCCAGCAAGACCGAACCGCGTCAGATCCCGGTACATTTGGCCCACAGGTTGCAAGGTCTCCGGCAAAACGCTCAGGAATGTCGATTCTCAGGATCAGCGACACCCTCGGAGCAATCGGGACGGCATGGTTCCGGCTCTGCCGACATCGGGCCACTTCTCAATTCCCCATAGCAGCGTCAAACAACCCGCGTCTTAGTTCAATCCGGCTTACATGAGGTCGCCCGAACCCGCCGCACCGTCCCATGCGACCTCAAATAACCCTCCAGAATCCCGAGCTCTTCTGCTCATGATTCAAGGCTGGTTTTCCCGATCCAGATCTTTTCGATCATTTGCCCATTCGGGTCGTCGCCTTCTCACACCCCTTTTTCCGACATTAGGCTACCTACAACACCTTCATCATGTTGTTGGCGCCTGTGCCGGAACTCGATAATCCTCATGTTTTGTCAGCAATGCCCAGACCGTGCGCGCCATCTTGTTGGCCAGTGCGATCGCGACCAACATTCGGGGCTTTCGCGCGAGCATGCGCGCCAACCACGATCCTTCGGGTATGGATTTCCGGCCCAGCCAGTTCAGGCGTGTCATTGCCCCAATAATCAGCAGCCTGCGGATATCAGACTGCCCTGACTTGGAAATGCGTCCCAGTCGTTGTTTGCCGCCCGACGAGAACTGACGTGGCACAAGGCCGAGCCATGCGGCGAAGTCACGGCCACGCCGGAAGTTCTCCATTTGCGGAGCAAAGGCTTCGATCGCCAGGGCTGTCAAAGGGCCAACGCCAGGAATGGTCTGCAAGCGCCGCGCCGTGTCAGCTTCAGCCGACAATGCCTTGATCTTTGCGGTCCGTTCATCGATGCGAGCCGTCTTCTCAGCGATCTGTTTCAACAAGTCGCGGCATTCTTCAAGCATCAACACAGGCAAGTCGCTGTTTTGCCCGTCCAAAATCTCTTCAATACGCTTGAAGTGGTTACGACCTTGAGGAACAACATGGCCATATTCATAAAGGCATGCTCTCAGCGCGTTGATCAGTTCTGTGCGCTGATGGACGAGGCGTTCTCGAGCCCGAAACAGAATCGCTCGGCTCTGCTGATCCGCGGATTTTGGCTCCACGAAGCGCATTTCCGGTCGCTGGGCCGCAATTACGATAGCCTCCGCGTCCGTCGCATCGTTTTTCTGTCGCTTGACGAACGGCCGTACATATTGCGCCGCGATCAGCTTCACTTCGTGGCCAAGCCTAACCATCTCACGTGCCCAGTAATGCGCGCTGCCGCAGGCCTCCATCACCACCAACGCCGGTGGGTGTTCCGCCATGAACTTGGAAAAGTTCTGCCGTGACAGCTTCTTTCGAAACCTGACTTGCCCGCTCATCGAAGCACCGTGCAGTTGAAAGACATTCTTTGCCAAATCCACGCCAATCATCGTATCGTTCATAACGGTTGCCGTCCTTTCCGCTAAGTGGTCACAACACCACATCTTGGCACATTGCGATGCCGTTTTGGGAGGGCGGCAACCACCCCATCTGAATCTGTGGAGCAAACAGGAGGTTTGCGATGGGTTCAGCGCTTTCATTGCGGTCGGATTTCGACGGGGTCAGGTTGCGGCGGCTAGCTCGTCAGACGCGCGATGCCGATCAGGCGCGGCGGCTTCTTTCGCTCGCATCGATCTATGACGGCGGCTCACGCGCCGATGCCGCTCGGCTCGGCAGCGTGACAGTTCAGATCGTGCGCGACTGGGTGGTGCGCTTCAATGCTCGCGGTCCCGACGGACTGATCAACGGCAAGGCTCCGGGAAAGCCTTCTCTCCTGAATGACGAACAGCGATCGGCCTTGGCGAAAGCCATCGTGCGCGGACCGACACCCTATCTAGATGGCGTCGTTCGGTGGCGTCTGTGTGATCTGGCCCAATGGATTTGGGAAGAGTTCCGCATTTCGGTGAGCGAGGAGACCCTTGGCCGGGAAGTGCGTGCCATGGGCTATCGCAAGCTCTCGGCTCGCCCAAGGCATCATGCGCAGGATCCGGAGGCGGCCTAGGCATTTAAAAACGTATGGCTCGCCCCGTCTGCAAGCGCTTTATGATCGATGTTTGAACAAGTCTGCGCCAACGTATCCGGTCTCAGGGAAAACCCTGGCCAAGATGGAGCTCCGCGCATTTCGATCCTCATAACTTCCTCGGCGGCTTGCGCCATTTTTTTAACCAGGATTTCGAAATGCCGTTCGACAGTCAGGCCATCTTTCACAACCACATGCAGATATCTTCAGCAGCGTCCGCCAGCGGCGATCGTTGCTGATTATTTGGTTATGCTTGGATTATCGAACCCAAGCCGTTTTCTTTGTAGGGACGGCCGCTTTGCAACACAGCCCACACGATACGCGCTAACTTTGCTGCGAGTGCAACGATCACTTTGTTCTTGTGAGCGCGACCAAGTAGACCCCGTAACCAGTCGCCAAGAGGCGTCGCAGATTTGGAAAGCATTGGAAGAGCTGCGCGCGCGCCGTGGATGATCATCTTTCTTAGAGTCTGTTCAAGAAAGCGGGTATCGAGCGAGCCTTCTTGTCATGAGCTTGATCATTGCTGTTTGGATGAAGGCTAGGCTTGTGGCCGAGAAACGCTCGAAATCCTTTGCCATTCGGCGGTTTATGCCGAGCCACGCCAGCGTTCGTTCGACAATCCATCGCTTTGGTAGCACCTGGAAACCGGCCTGGTTTCGTTTGATAATCTCCATCGGTCGCGGGCTGGCCTCTTCTACTGTTGTGCCCTGATAGCCGCCGTCGCCGCAGATTTTCTCGATAAAGGGAAAACGGTTGGCGAGCCTGTCGAAAACAAGTGCTGCTCCATCACGATCCTGAATTCCTGCCGAGTGGACCTCGGCTTTCAGAAGCATGCCAAGAGTATCGACCAGAATGTGCCGCTTGCGGCCCTTGATCTTCTTACCCGCATCATAGCCGATATCGAGACGAGCATCCGGGCCGGTCTTCACTGATTGGCTATCGATGATGGCAAATGACGGTTGCTCTTCTCGCCCCTCAAGCTGCCGCGTTCGGCAGTAGAGCGCGTCATGGATACGACGCCACGTCCCGTCCCGGCAAAACCGTTTGAAATAATGGTAGACCGTGCTCTTCGGTGGAAAATCATGCGGCAGCAATGCCCATTGGCAGCCTGACTGCAGCAGATAAAAAATCGCGTCCATCACCGCCCGAAGCGACGTCTTGCGTCTGCGGCCCAGTCGAGGCTGCCTCGGCATGAGGGGCTCGATCAAGCTCCACTCACGGTCATTCAGATCACTTGCGTAGCGCATGCGGCTTCTGTCATGGTGACGCCGGGTGAAGGGTGTCCAGGCCATTCGATCTCTCCGTATTTGTCGCAAAATACAAAGAATCTGATTGCCGCCCTTCACTCAACCCCGCGCACGCCCGCCATTCTTGAACAGACACTTAGATATCCATTTCCTCGTTTGGTGATACCAAGCAATTTCGGTTTCCCCCCGGTTGTTATCTGTCGTGGCACAAGGCCTAGCCAAGCCGCCAGGTCTCTGCCGCGTCCAAAGGTTTGCGCATCCCCAACTGACGCAACCAACGCAGTTGCGTTCAGAGGTCCAATGCCGGGGATAGTGGCTAGAAGCCGGCATGGCTGATCAGACCGGGCATGGGCTTTGAATTCATCGTCAAATGCTGCGATGCGGCGGTCCATCTCACTCCACTGTGCACGCATATCCGCTATGAGGGTTATTGTCCGGCGACTGAGGGCGGGCTTTCCTTCATCAGTTTTCATGTCAAGCCAGATCTCGAGCTTACGACGACCTTGCGGAACGGTAAGGCCGCGCTCCAAGAGGATCGCTCGCAGTTGGTTGATCAAAGCAGTCCGTTCCGCGACGAGACGGTCACGCGCACGGTGGAGGGTCTGCATATCCAACTGGTTTTCGTCCTTGATTTCCACGAAACGCATCGTCGGACGCGTAGCCGCTTCCGCTATTCCCTCTGCGTCGCGGTCATCATTCTTTTGAGCCTTTATGTAAGGACGCACATATTCGGGTGACATCAGACGAACATCATGACCTTGAGACTGAAGTTGCCGACCAACATGGTGGGCGCCACAGCACGCTTCCATCGCCATTATGCACGTCGGCAGAGTTGAGCCGAGTTTGATGACACCCTCTCGACGCAACCGTCGCCGAAGTACGACTTGGCCACGCTCGTCAAGTCCAACCACACTGCAGCTATTCTTTCCAAGATCAATTCCTAACACAGCTATCTGCATTGCTCTGCTCCTTGTTAAGTCTCTTCATGCAAAATGCACGATGTGGGAGGGAGGGGCGAGCCATTCCATAACTTCACCGCCGCTGTGGCAGAAATCGCCGCCGGTCCCGCCAAGGGCAAAGTGATCGAAATCTGGTTTCAGATGCTATGAGGGCGGACACCAGCTGACCTCCAGGTCATAATGCGGCGTCCACAAACTAAGGAGCCGATCATGTCATTTACCAGTGATACTATCCTCGTTGCTCTCGAACTCAGTAACTCCCTGTGGCTTGTTGGCACTCGCGAGGCGGGTGCCCGGAGCAGCCAGATGCACCGCGTCAGTGCTGGCGATACCGCGACGCTACTGCGGTTATTGAATGGGCTGCGGGCAAGCGGACAGGAGCAAGGTACCCTGTCGCCCATTGCGGTTTGCTTCGAGGCGGGACGTGATGGATTTTGGCTTCATCGTCTACTGATGGCGCAAGATATTCCGACGTATGTGGTGGAGCCAACGAGCATTCTGGTAAATCGAAGGGCGAAACGAGCAAAGACCGATCGTCTGGATGCCGAAGGAATGTTGCGTGTTCTCGCCGCCTACATCGCAGGAGATAGCCAGATATGCAGCATGGTGCGCGTACCAACCCCTGATGAGGAGGATGGCAAACGGGTGCATCGAGAGCGAGATTATCTCGTGCAGGAGCGAACTCGGATCGAAAATCGCATATCAGCTCTCCTTTTCACCCAGGGTATCCGCGCACGGCCATCACTGCGCAGCTGGGAGCGAGACATGGCGCTTCTTGAGACCGGCGACGGACGCAAGCTGCCACAACATCTTACTTCGGAGTTGAACCGATTACGTCGCCGCCTGGTCCTTGTCCGTGAGCTGATCAGCGAGCTTGACAACGAGCGCGATGAACACCTGACGGCTACGTCAGGCGATGCGATCACCACGAAGGTGACCGCTCTAAGCGAGATTTATGGCATTGGTGACAACTTCGCAGCGGTGCTGACACGCGAGGTCTTCTATCGCCATTTTGGAAATAGAAAACAGTTGGCGAGTTACGTCGGCCTTGCGCCCATGCCGCATCAAAGTGGCAATGTCGATAGAGACCGGCGCATCGGTCGAGCAGGCAATGCTCGAGCGCGAAAGACATTGGTCCAGGCAGCTTGGCTTTGGCTGCGGTATCAGCCGAAAAGTGACCTCAGTTCGTGGTTCCACCAGAGGGTCGGCAATTTGAAAGGGCGAGCCCGCCGCATCGCGATCGTCGCGATGGCACGCAAGCTTCTGATCGCGCTCTGGCGCTATACTGAGAGCGGCGAAATCCCGGCCGGAGCCGTTCTCCGAGCAGCATAGAAATCACAGCCAGCATTTGCTGGCTGTGCGAGGAGCACGACCGTCTTCCTCACTGGTCTAAAAAACCGCGTTTCAGGTTGGTCGTGCTCAATGGGGCTTGCCTCGTGCATGAGGCATTATGGTTACAGGTTCCACGTTGAACCCGACCGCATGTAAGGTTACGCAGCCAAGGCTGCCGCACAGCGCCGCCCCAAACTCGCAATGATTGTCTGGAATTGGAGGGTGGAAAAACATGGCAAGATAACGGTTGACGCGCGAACTCTCATGTAAGGATGAAGCCCGGATAGGCCAGAAGAACAAGATCACCCGCCGCTGGGCCAAGCGGGGAACAAGGCCGTCCGCACCGCACGACCAGCGAACCCGATCGGCCTATATCTTCGGTGCCATCTGTCCCAAACAGGGCAAGGCTGCCGCTCTCGTCATGCCGTGGTGCGACACCCATGCCATGAACCAGCACCTCATCGAGATATCCCGCAATGTCGCCGATAACGCACACGCCGTGCTCATCATGGACCAAGCCGGATGGCATATGTCCAACAATCTCGTCGTCCCAGGAAACATCACCATCCTGCCACTGCCGCCCAAATCACCTGAATTGAACCCCGTTGAAAACATTTGGCAATTCATGAGGGACAACTGGCTCTCAAACCGCGTCTTCAAGTCCTACGAGGATATCGTCGATCACTGCTGTTACGCTTGGAGAACGCTCCAGCAACGTCCATGGAAGATCATGTCAATTGGCCGACGCCATTGGGCGCAAGGGTTCTGATCAATGACGGTTGGTTCTCTACATTTGGCTGCTGCGTCAAGTTTTTTGTTCGCTTTGTCTTTATCCAATCCGGTTGAAGCATAACAAGCGTCCCATGGTTCTCTTCGGTGTGCGGTCTATCCATTTCCACCACCACTATCCGGGGCTTTTCGCTTCATATCCAGGGGCCGATGCAGTGTATTAAACGCGGTCTTCGATCCGCATCCAACTGTCTCGCATTCGTCCGTCCCGGTCCGGTCGCTTCACCTCATGGACATTGAGGACTTTATCCGCGAACGAACTTCAAAAAACGGTTCTAAAAGGCTTTGCCGCTCGGCACGGCTTGGAAATGATCTTCCCTCTTCCAAAGCCCAAGCAGCAGGACGGCCAATTTGCGTGCCACCGCCGTTCGCGCCCGCTTTGGGCCCAATCGTTTCGCTAACTTCAACCCCCAGCTCCGCAAGGTGGACGGCGCGGTCACCGTTGTCAGGAGACAACCCGCTGCCTCATATAGATAGTGCCGCAACATATCGTCGCCCTGTTTGGAGATCGAGCCTGTCACATCTCGATCGCCCGACTGGTACCTTTTTGGTGTCAGGCCAACGTAAGAACCGATTGATCGGCTTTTTCCAAAACGTCGCGGATCTTCCACCGTCGCCACGAAGGCTAGGGAAGTCAGCGGTCCGACGCCAGGCACCGACATCAGATGCCAGCACGGCTTCGATGCGGCCGTTATTTGCCGCACCTTCTTATCCAGGCCGGCCAATTCCACCTCAACCCGTGCAAGCGTATCAAGAAGTGCCGCAATCCCGATATACAGAGCATCATGTCGGTTGCAGGAAGATCGCACCTCCTCATCGAACCGCTTACCTCCGGCTCGAGCCGAAATCTTGATGCCGAACGGCCGCAGCAGCCCACGAACTTGTCCATAAAGCTGGCGCTTGACGTTGACGAGTTGCTCACGCGCGCCCAACAGCGCCTTTAGCCGATGACTTTCCATGGTCTTCACATGTACCGCAGAATACCAGCCGCTCGCCAGCATCTCGGCAAGTGCCTGCGCGTCCGCCTTGTCGGTCTTCTCAGGCCGCGCCTTCAGGGCATCGGCCGCCCGCCGCGCATCCATGCAGATGATAGGAAAGCCAAGATCCTTCAGTTCATGGTAGAGCCAGGGCGCTAGCGACCCTGTCTCAAGCCCGACCTTCACCAGATGGTCTTTCCATCTCTTCAGTCGCTCGGCGATCATCGACGGCTGCGTATCCGCGCTCCCGCGCCACACCACTCGGCGATCTTGATCCATAACGCAAATGTGTGTGCTCTTGAGGCTGACGTCCAATCCAACGTAATATTGCATCGCTGCTCTCCTAAGGTCTTTGACAAACCAAGGCGGATGTTCTCATCAGCCGAGGGGAGCAGCAACCTCATGTATGGGATGTATTACCTCCAACGCTCACGACCACGTCTCTTAAACGCAGCCGCTTGGAGTGGTTTGAGCCCAGCTCCTGAAAGCCGAACCCGAGGGGCCAACCCTCATCACTATCGCAGCTTCAAGCACACAGTTTGTCAGGCCATATAGACCATCCTTTCCGCGCGCTCTGCAGCACACTGTCGTCGCCATGAAGTCGCTCAGCAGCCGGAGCATGTGCTTCGATCAACGAATGGATTGGCTTCAGCGCCGCGGCACATGCTCCGACTTGGTCGGCCAATGTCGATAAGCCAAGGTCGACGCCCTAGCGGACATAGCGTTCGCTCTGGCGATTGAGCGGCTGGTGCTGGGCGAACTTCTCAAACAGAATCATCGCAGCGAACAAGCGCCCAACCATCTCATCGAGCGTCACATCCTTACGGTCATCGATCAACGCGATAACGAATTCCTCGTGGGCATCAACGGCCGATGGTCGTCGCCAGCCTTGTGGCCGAGGCCTTAACTCGCCCTGTCGCCCTGTCGCCCTGTCGCGCTCTCGCGATCCAGCGGATCGCGGTCGAAATTCCAACGCCGAAACGGTAATCCCCCCGTTTCTAACGGGGCTCGGCAGTAGAATTCACGCAGCCATTTTCAGTTTCTGTGCGGGCGTGATGCCGCCAATGCCCATATTGGGCCGTTCGTTGTTATAGGTCCATAGCCATTGTGTGGCGAATTCCTGTGCCTCCTCGATGCTTACGATGATGTATTGGTCGAGCCATTCGTGCCGGACGGTGCGATTGTAGCGCTCAACATAGGCGTTCTGTTGCGGCTTGCCTGGCTGGATATGGTTCAAGGCGATGCCTTGGTTCTCAGCCCATTCCATGAGTTTGCCGCTGATATATTCCGGGCCATTGTCGACACGGATGGCGAACGGTTTTCCCCGCCATTCGATGATTTGGTTGAGGCTCCGGATGACGCGCTCGGCAGGTAGCGAAAAATCCACCTCGATGCCCAGCCCCTCCCGGTTGAAGTCGTCCAGGACGTTGAGCAGCCGGAACTGCCTACCGTCCTCCAGGCGGTCTGCCATGAAGTCCATCGACCACACCATGTTCGGCGCTTCTGGCACAGCCAAGGCATCGGGCTTGTCCCGCTTCAATCGCTTGCGTGGCTTGATCCTGAGGTTCAATTCCAGTTCGCGGTAGATGCGATAGACCCGTTTATGGTTCCAACGGTGCCCCTGAACATTCCGCAGGTAAAGGAAGCAAAGGCCGAAGCCCCATGTCTTCTTTGCCCGCGTCAACCCGATGAGGAGATCGGCGATCTGCTCGTTCTCGTCATTCAGCTTGGCGCTGTAACGATAGCAGGTCTCGCTGACCTCGAAGGTGCGGCAGGCCAACGCAATGCTGACCCCACGTAGCGCCACTGTTTTCGCAGCCATCTCCCGGCGTTGAGATGGCTGCGTCATTTTTTTCCGAGAGCCTCCTTCAGCAGTTCTGCCTGCATGCTCATCTCGGCATACATTTTCTTCAGCCGACGGTTCTCATCCTCTAAAGCCTTCATCTGGCTAATCATCGACGCATCCATGCCGCCATATTTGGAACGCCATTTGTAAAAGGACGCCGTGCTCATTCCATGTTCCCGGCAAAGCTCGGGCACCGGCACCCCACCCATCCGCCTGGCGAAGGATGGCAAGGATTTGGGGTTCGCTAAATCTGCTCGTCTTCATCAAAATCTCCTCGTTCATATTGCCGAGAAAATTCTACTTTTGAAGCCCGTTAATTGCCGGGGGGATTACCAAACGAGCCGCAGCCTGTCGGGCCGACATGCCCGACGCCGACGCTTTCAATACTCGTATTCGCAGATCATCGCTCAAGGCCTGTCCCATGATCCACCTCTCCGTTGCGGATGTTGAATCAGCTTAGGCCGGCGACGTCACATCACAATCGATTCATTGATCACAGCATGTGCTCTAATTCTTCAAGCCTTACTTATAGCTTATCACTTTCTCGAGACCCGTGGTAGCTTCCAAGAGGTATCGATCTTTCCCACATGCAGCATCAAAGCTTAACCCTACTGGGAGAGCGCCTTTAGGAGCAACCGGGATAGTAATCGACGGAAGCGCCGCGTTACTGGCGAGGTCGGTGTTTCTGATGCACTCAGCAAAGATGTCTGGGTGCGCGGCCTCAGAAACAAGCGGTACCGCTTGGGGGACCGTCGGATAAGCTAGCAGATCAATATCGTCCAAGTCAAAAAGCGCATTAATTTTCCGCCGCAATCGTCCGACATTGGAAATTGCCTCAGCATAATTCGCGGGCGCAATTAGCCCACCACCCAAGTGCGCATGAATTATACCGCGAACGTTCTCGTCGCGAATATCCTCGAAAACCTCAGAAATTTTTTCTTCCCAACCTAGCGAGACTAATGTCCTTGGGAAGTCCAAGAAGAATTCGTAGAGCGGGACCGTAAAGGTGATCGTCCGGCTCAGTTCAAGTATCGAGGTATCGTCTACCTCCACGCATTGATGTTCGACAGACTTTAAGCTATCAATTGCTGCACGGCAAACCGACTTGACGTCGGCGTCGAGCCCGGTCCATAGTGAAGACGGCAAGCCTATTCGCAAAGGCGACTTATCAGGAGCCGTCATCGGTTCGTCCGATGAGAGATGGCTATAGACAAAAAGGGCATCTGCCGCACTTCGAGTCAGCAAACCGGGCGAATCTTTGGTTCTCGATACCGGAATGATGCCGGACGATGACCATCTCCCGCTTGTGGGCCTGAAACCGGTGATGCCGCAAAAAGATGCAGGTATCCTTACCGAACCACCAGTATCGGTACCAACTGCCAACAACACAATTCCTGCAGCCACAGCGGCAGCACCCCCACCACTGCTACCTCCAGCGCAATAGCCAGGCGCTGCCGGGTTTCCTACGGTTCCCCATTGGGCATTTACCGACGTGATACCAAAACTCAGCTCGTGCATGTTGTTCTTGCCGGAGACCACCGCTCCCAAGGCTTTCAGCTGCCTGACAATTTCAGCATCACGCGGAGCGATGCAGGCCGCCATTGCTGACGTCCCGACGGTGACCGGTTGCCCTTCAACACAGATGTTATCTTTGAAAGAGACCGGTATCCCAAAAAGTGGAGCGTCCACACAGGCCGCATCCGGCTTGGTAAAAGATTGCTCAATGCCACGTTCTTGGATGAAACAATTGAGCTGACTGTGTCGCAGCATCGCTGCTAATGTCGATTCTCTGATTTCCAACACCGAAGTTTCCCTGGCGTGTATTTGATGGCAAATCTTCTCGATATTAGACGTTGCAAACATTTAAGTAGCCTTATTTGAAGGAAGATAAATCTACCGGTTCTCAATATCGATAAGCGGAATCCATCTCATCAATAGGGTTCCCCTGTAAGAGTTGGCCGCCACAGCTGCGTATGACAGCACACGCGGCATTCAAGCCCGTTTGTACTGCGCCCTCAACCCAGCCGCCGGTAAAGGAGCATCCACATCCTGCTAGATAAAGACCCGTGTCTTCTTCCGGTCTTTTTGCGGTAGCAAATTGGAAAAATAGCCGCTGTGAAAAGATGTCTTCCCCAGGATAATTGAGCTTAAAAGCACCTACTGCATAGGGATCCATTAGCCAATCGTGCTGCAGGACGTGACGTTCATAGTCACCTTTCGCCGGAACTAAATGGCGGGCGAAATCACCGCAAACTGTGGCCAGATCATCGACTAGACGCTGGCACCTTTCTTTTTTGTCCAGGATGGAAAGCATTTTGTTTGCATCATCTTCCCATGTGTAGCTTAACAGGACCACGCCCTTACCATCAGGTTTATCTGGCTGATAGTCTAAGCAGTAGACCCCCCTAGCAAGGCCGTCAGACAGGATAGTTGTCGGCAAGCCCTCTTTTAACCAGAACTTGCTTTCCGTAAGCATAAACAGCTTGGAAGATCCGGTAAGGTGGGTCCGTCTGACCGCTCGCAAAACCTCATTGTTAAGAAATGTTTCATCCGTCGTAAGACGATGGGCCAGTTCCATGGTCCGATTGCTTGTGGTGACGATGACGCGGTCAAAGGGCTCGACCTGCCCTCCTGAGCATGTCACAAGTATCTGGCCACCCTGTTTGGAGATACCGCTGACATGACCGTTGCGCACACGCTGCCGCAAACTCAGACCGTGAAATTCCTGTTCAGCAAACCGTTTCACTAACAGGGAAATCCCTCCAATAATCATGCGCTGGTCGTCCTCGTACCCGTTGATCACCAGACGCAGTATCTCGGTAAAGGCGGCTTGGTACACAGGTAAAAAGCCTCCAGATCCAATCCCCAGAGATCCGAAAAGCTCAAAGTCTTCTGGCCTTTTCCAGGGAACGCGCCCTGGCGGCCGCGGTCCGGTAAAGATGGTGACCAAGGCTGAATAAAAGGAGGCGTCGCGAAACGAATCCAGCCAAGCCTGCCAAGCCTCACGAGCCTCGTCAAAGCGGCGCGACCGAAGCAACTTTGTGATTTTAGCCGGCGCGAGCAGTTGAATACCTTCGTGTACGTAACCGTCGTTTATCAAAGCTTGCCATCCTTGATGAACGCGCCCGAACAAAGGTGGCGGAGGCCCGCCAGCCTGCCATAGGTAACGCTCACCTCGGTAATGTATCTCAGTATCCACGATGCCCGGATCGGGAAATGAAGCTGCGGTATCTATCCCGAATTTGTCCAGATAATAAAACAGACAGGTCGCGCTGGAAGGAAAGCGCATAGCACCCATCTCGGCAATGAGATTCGGTTCGAGCGGATCGAAGATTTGTGACCAAGCCCTTCCACCCATGCGATCTCGCGCCTCAAACAGCACGAGATCTGTCACCCCGGCCCGCAAAAGTTCAGTCGCCGCCACCAAGCCACTGATGCCAGCGCCCACAATGCCGACTCGGGGACGGCGGCTGTTTTGGGCAACGCTCCCAATACGACCTTCACAATCCCTCAATCGCAAAAACGATCCATAATCATAAAGGAGATCGATACTCGGTAATGAAGCTGTTGGGATAGTACTGTTCAGCATATTGCTCTCCGATGATGACAATGTTTTCTCGAAAGCCAGTTTCGCCTCGGAATGCCTGCCCCTTAAATCGGTACGCAGCGGTTACAGCTTAAAGGTGGCTGCTCATACGGCGTCACAATCAGCGACGTGTTTCCAGGAAGAAGCTTCCCCTTGCCTACTGAGCGATAGCGGATCTCGCCCACCGAAGTTGCCACAGCGCATGTATTGATCAGTCGCAATCGTAAGAGTAAAGGTATTCGAACTAGAAAATAAAGTATATGGGGAATTAAATATAGCAATTTATCTATTCGACACCATCGCAGAGGGCGTCCTGCGTTGCAATACGAATAAAAATATTGATATATATGCACCATTAATATAAGATTATTGATTTTTATCCTTAATTCAAGAGGTTTCCTTTTGCAATTTTGTTTCATTTGACATCGAGTCGGACTCGAAAAGTCGTCTATGATCTCGATACCTTGCAAGTGTCCGGGTTATCAGGCGAATGCGGGCAATCACAATCCATACCTCTGGGGAGGCGCACGGATGCACGGATGCGACATTCCAATATATCCTGTCAAGTCAGGCATTTTGGGGAAATAGCAAATTGAGTTTGGTATCTCCTAATTTAAAAACGTCGACCTTCTCATCTGTTTAAGCCGATACGGCAGTGCAGGATATGTAGTCTAACCACCCTTAAATGAGTAGGCGGTACTTCAGAACTTCAATTGTAACAATTCGGATTAACGCCGCCTGCAAGATCCCCGGAAGCACCTCGTCGACAGCTATTTTCGGAACCGTAGCGGGCCAAACGACAGAGCGGACGCCATAGTCTACTAAACGCTTAAACATGCATTCAAATGCGGATACCGTGTACGATAAAATAAATATTCTTGTCTCAAAATTAATTTGCAATTTATACAACAGCCCCAAACATACTGAAAATCATCAAATAAAAATGATATAAAACCAGCCCAGACTTGGCCAAATGCATTTTATTCTAGGCTTCGATTTGAATTGTAGACATTTAGTTTTTAATTTTGGCTTTGATACGATCAATCAAAAGACCGAGGAAATCACGATCGGCGAACGAATTCTTGACATAGACGAACCAAATGAAAAATCTCGCAAGCTTATCAAGATCTCCAATGACAGGGTAGCCGGGGCGAGTCTTTGAAATCATTATGCCTCTTTCTGCGGCCTGAAGCAAAGCACCGTCATGATTGGATTCAAGCCCAAGGGCAATCCAGCGGGCTATCGGCCAAGCAGTTTTTTGCTCATTGAAATGGTCCGCAAGATCTTGACCTTCACCGGAAAAATCAACGATGTGGGATGACTTGATCCGCTTCGCTGCTTTGCGTGCTTCCTTATTCTCTTTCAACTTTTCCTTCAAACGCTCCCAGTTCACGGCGAACTTGATCTGCATAAACAGGCCATCAAAAATTAAATATTGAGAAGGAAAAAATAAAGATTTAAATATCGGTTGAATACGTTCTCTTTGTTGTCAAAAATGAATGTAGTAGTTTCAGGACCGATCATTGCTACAATATCAGCCGTATCCGGCGATGAACTTGCGGAAGCCATGTTAGTTTGGTTTTTATGATAAGAAGGTTGTACCGGTAAACTGAATTTATAGCGATGTTAGGACGTTTGTATCGTAAGCCCTTACGTCACGCGATAAGACTTGCTGGCAAATCTTATCTGCAAAGCTATATGGTATGGATGTAGGCGATTTAAAAGCCCTCCAATTCAAACAACCAAGTCAAATGACTCCAAAAACATCCTGCGACTTAGCTGTACCACATGAATTAATGTTTCAATCAAACGCTATCGAGAACAGAAATTTTCAAAAAATGCTATACCTAAATTTCTCGCTGGGACCGTATGTCCAAGTCATAAAATGACGTAAGCGCATATGTCATCAAGTAGAATAGAGCATCCAGCTGTCTATAAATGAGTTATTCACGTCTTATTTCTCATCAACTCCCATTATCCGGCCCCATATACAATCTTAAACACTCTTTGATATGGCGTCTCTTCTTACACGCTGCTTGGACATGGACTTGCCTGAGATTACGCAGAAGGCCAAGAAGGTGTTTTATTTTATCATTTCGAATTAAATTATTCTTATAGATACGTACTGACTTGGTGTTTTTGACAGCTGGCTTTTGCTCTTGATATCGATGGAACCATAACTCCACCCGGTGCAAATGTTGGCCAGAGAGCCCTTAGAGTTCTCGCAACGATCCCCGATCAGACTTTTCTTATTACCGCGCAGGCTGAAGATTACGTTCAAAGGATTGGGGTAGGAGACCATCCCAATCTCGTGACCGAGAAGGGCATGATGATAAAGATCGACGACCGGGTCATTCATCGGGCATCTAGCCCTGCTGAAGTCCACAATTTCACCGAGCAGATGGAAAGCCTTATCAGCAGCTTGAGTTATCCCTTTATCCTCAACAAAAAGACTGCTGGTTATGCCGTCGGCTGGGAAGAAGGTGTTGATGAAGCCAAACATCAGCAGGTTCGTGAACTGATGGACAATCAGGTGTCGGAGAGCTGCCAAAAATTCATTGTGGACGCAACTGCTGGCTTCCTTGATCTCACTCTCAGGGATCTCAGCAAGGCCCAGGCGCTGAAAACTGTGATGGAGAGGGTCCAAGGCAAGACCTGGATCGCTTGTGGCGATAGTGCCAACACTGATGGTCCGATGCTTGTTCAGGCAGGTAGCGGTATCATGGTAGAGAAAAGCTTCGGCCAATTTCCAGTCGCTGATGGATATGAAGACATCCTGGAGGTTCTGGAAATAGTTGCAGAAATGGTCGGAAAATGATGTCGCATATCTGCTCCGGTTGTGTGGTTTCGAGCTATGTCTTGTTGTTTTTCTTGTATTCCGATGTGATGTATTTCCCTTTCATACACCAGTCCTTTTATAAATAAAGCTCAATTTTATTGTTTAATATATGGCTTATTTCGTTGGGTCAATTATTCCATTCTTAAATATAATCAATAAATTAATTGATAACCACACAGAAATTTCATGTTTAAAAATTCAAAACAAAATTATATTACTTAAATATTTCCATCCATAAGAAAATCTTGTATACCGACATCAAAATTCAATTATATTGATATGTAAATATGTTTGCCATCATTGCTGATCCGCATTTGCCGAGCCCGCCAGGGCTCGGCAAATGCGAAAGAGAAGCAATGATGGCAAACATATTTTACATATCAATACATCCTGCCAGTAGAAGCAATTGCTGGAGCCCGATGATAGGATCGATTTTTTCTGATCCAAACAGGTGCCAAATTCCATGTGCGTGTGCGTCTGCGTCTGCGACGATTATCACCCTGTCACGCTCATAGCGACGGTCTTTTCGCCAGCTGATTGACCGTCGAAGTCGGGCCGCACCGCCAGGTACTCGAACAGTCGGGCAACGGCCTCTGCCCCGGGATCGACATGACCTTCCAATTGCTTTGCATTGACATATGCGGCACGTCCCGCCTTTGCGTGGATAAGTGTTGCCGTTAGGTCAGCTCCTGCACGTGCTGCTTTAGCTGCGGGGGCGAAACCTTGTTCGAGTGCGTCGAGTGCAGGCAAGAGAGCATCGACCATTGTCCGGTCGCCAAGCCGCGCGCCACCAATCTCCTGCATTCTATAGAGGCCGGCCTTTAATGCATCGCGGATCGTCAGCCCACTTGATGCACCATCACCAGCGGCAGCAAAGAAAATCGCGAGGAGCACACCCGATGATCCGCCCATGGTCTGGCTGAGTTCCTGGCCCATGGCCCGGAAGAGTTGCGTATGATCGGATAGTGGGAGGCGATCGAGCGCACCGATCAGGGCGCGCGCAGCGCTGGACAATGTTGAGCCGGTGTCGCCGTCACCAGACTTGGCGTCCAGGGCATTCAGATCCTTTTCCGCCTCTATGAGAAGCGAGCAGCAATCATGGAGGAACTCACGGGTGGCTTTGTGCTGGGACGGAATAGGCGCGATTGGCGTCAAACCGTCGGGCAGAGCGAGGATAGAGACGGGTTTGACGGCCGCAAGCCCCGGCCATGCTGGAAGGTCCACCGGTGCCTGCAGAAGCGCCAGTTCTGCCGTTTCGGCAGGAAATACCGAGATCGAAAATCCCTGCATGTCGAGTGACGTCATCAACTGCGCCGGACCAATGATGTGAGTAATCTTGCTGCCGATCTTAGATTGGATCAGCTCATAAATCACTACCGACATCTCCAGGATCGAGGTGCCGCCAAGGTTGTTGACGAGGGCCACGTGAGGTTTATCTGACATCGACGCAGCGAGGCGATCGACCATTGCGGCCACAGCGCCCTTTGCACCTGAATATTCGATCTGCTCGACGCCGGCTTCGCCGTGAATCCCAAGACCGAGCTCGGCGTGCCCTTCGGGGATCCGATTCTCCTTGGGAGAGCCAGGGACTGTGCAGGTGTCGAGCGATATGCCGATCGAGCTCGTGTTCTGGATTACACGGCGTGCGGCCTTGATAACCGCGTCTAGATCCGCACCGCTTTCCGCCACGGCACCCGCGATCTTGTGGACGAGAAGTGTTCCTGCCACACCCCGAGCCTGAGGGAGTTCCGGCAGCGCGATGTCGTCGTCGACGATGACCATGCTGACGTTCAAGCCGTATGCGCGCGCGCGTTCGGCTGCAAGCCCGAAGTTAAGGCGGTCACCGGTATAGTTCTTTACGATGAGCAAGCAGCCCGCTGGTCCTGTGACAGCCAGGATACCGGCAAGGATCGCGTCAACGCTGGGCGATGCAAAAACATCACCGCAAACGGCGGCGGTCAGCATTCCCCTGCCAACGAAGCCGGCATGTGCGGGCTCATGGCCTGATCCACCGCCGGAGACGAGCGCCACCTTGCTCTTGTCCCAATCGGATCGGACGATGACACGGATGTGCGGATATCCGTCCAGACGGACGAGTGCACCGCCAGATGCTGCGAGCACTCCCTCCAGCGCTTCCGTGACCGCATTTTCCCTGCTGTTGAGGAACTGTGACATTATTGTCTCCCTTAAACTAAGCGCATGCCGTCCACATCGAAGTAGAGCGGCTTGTTTGGCTTGATCTTGATGGTTTCGCCGCCCTTGAGTTCGGTATGGGCGTCGGTGACGGTGATAAGGTTGTGCGCCTTGAACATGAGATGGAGGCGGGTCTGATCGCCCAGATGTTCGACGCGGGTTACTGTCGCATCCTGACCATCACACTGACCGATATGTTCCGGCCGCAAGCCAATGGATTTGGCCTTTGCCGGCGCACCGGGAAAGAGTTCCGCAGGGACGACATTAATGCGTGGCTGCCCGAGGCGGGTCGCCGCATACAGGCTGACAGGTTGTTCGTAGATCTCTCGTGGAGAGCCGAACTGGACAAGCTTGCCGTTCTGGAGGACGCCGACATGGGTTGCCATCGTCATCGCTTCGACCTGATCGTGGGTGACATAGAGCAAAGTCGCACCCGATTTGGCCTGGATGCTCTTGAGCTCGATGCGAAGATCGGATCGGAGCTTGGCGACGAGCGAACTTAAAGGCTCATCCATCAGGTAGATCTGCGGGTTTCTGACCAACGCGCGTCCGATGGACACACGTTGCATTTCGCCACCCGAAAGGGCTGTCGCCTTGTTATCGAGCTTGTGTGAGATCTGCAGGATTTCTGCAATCGCCTTCACTTTCTCGTTTATGACATTTTGCGGTGTCTTCAGCAGCGGCGACTTCAATGGGAATTCCAGGTTCTGGCGCACCGAGAGATGCGGATAGAGGGAATACTGCTGGAAGACCATTGCGACATTGCGCTGCGCGGGCGTGAGACCGCGCATTGAGCGTTCGCCAATGATAACATCACCGCTGTCGGGCGTGTCCAGCCCGGAAACCATTCGCAATGTCGTTGTCTTGCCGGCACCTGTCGGGCCGAGAAGAACGACAAACGATCCATCCGGGACGACCATCGAAACGCCGTCGAGGGCGCGATGGCCGGCGAATGACTTGTTTATGCTTTTCAGGATGACTTCAGCCACGACGCAGCACTCCTTCATTGGCCTCGGAGATAAGGGCGTTTCCGCTTGCCGAGTCGAAGATGGTCAAGGTTTTGGTATCGAAATCGAGACCAATCAGTTCATCGACACGGGCGGACTGGTTCGAGCGGGTTCGAGCCTTGATTGCTCCGTGTGCGGTATCGATTGTGACGATCTGGGTCGTACCGAGATATTCGGTGGCGACCACACGGCCCCGAAACGATGAATCATCCCTGAACCTGACATGTTCGGGTCTCACACCAAGCGCGAGCTTCCCTTGGCGTTCGTCTCGGGAGGCTGGAACCTTCACGTCGTACCCGCAGAGGCTAACCTGATTACCACCGGCTGCCATTACGCCTTCAAATTCCAAGAAATTCATGGGTGGCGAGCCGATGAACTTGGCGACGAACTTCGTCGCCGGCCAGTCATAGATCTGTTGAGGTTTGCCGAATTGCTCGACGACCCCGTGGTTCATCACAACGATCTTGTCGCCCATCTGCATGGCTTCCAGCTGATCATGTGTCACGTAAACAGTGGTGGCGCCCATGCGATCATGCAGAGCGCGCAGCTCTTCCGCCATGTGCTCACGAAATTCAGCGTCGAGTGCGCCGAGCGGCTCGTCCATAAAGAATGCTTTCGGGTTGCGCACAATGGCACGGCCGAGTGCGACGCGCTGGCGATCGCCGCCGGATAGGCCGCCGACGGGTTTGTCGAGGATGCTCTCGATTTGCAGGATCTTCGCCACCTCGGCGACACGCTTGGTGACCTCCGGCTCGCGCATGCCCTGGCTGACCAGGGGATAGGAAATGTTCCTGCGGACGTTCATATGGGGATAAAGAGCGAACATCTGGAAGACGAAGGCGATATCCCGCTCGCTTGCCCTTTTCATGCCGACCTCTTCGCCGCCGATGTAAATTTCGCCGCTGGTTGGAAGCTCAAGGCCGGCCATCATTCGCAAAGTGGTCGTCTTGCCGCATCCAGAAGGGCCGAGAAGCATGAAGAACTCTCCGTCCTCCACGGTGAAGGTGGAAGACTTGACCGCGTTGAATGCCCCAAAATCCTTGCGCACATTCTGAATTCTGATCTGTGCCATGGGTTCACTCCAGGAAATGGCTGACGATGATGAACATCACTGTGCCCACAAGCGTCACGATGAATGAGTAGGAGTAGAGCGATAGGGACAGTGGCTGCATCAACATGACGACGCCAAGCGTAATCAGGATGGATGCCAGCATTTCCCATGCGTCGCGCCGAAGACGAAACAGGCGATTGAGAAAGATCGTCATTTGCGAACCGCTCCGAAGGTGATGCCGCGCAAAAGATGTTTGCGAAGCAGGATGGTGAAGACCATGACCGGAACCAGGAAGATCGTTGCTCCGGCGGCCACTGCCGGCCAATCCTGGCCGCTGACGCCGATGATGGTCGGGATGAACGGCGGTGCTGTCTGCGCATTGCCTGAGGTCAGGAGAACGGCAAAGGCATATTCGTTCCATGCGAAGATCAGGCAGAAGATTGCGGTTGAGACGATGCCGGTAACGGCCTGCGGCAGCACGACTTTGTAAAAGGCCTGGAAGCGCGTGTAGCCATCGATGAGGGCAGCTTCTTCGTATTCGATCGGGATCTCGTCGATGAAGCCCTTGAGCAGCCACACGGACAGGGACAGGTTGACCGCTGTATAGAGCAGGATCATACCAGCATGCGTGTCGCTGAGGCCCATTGAGCGGAACATCAGGAAAATTGGGATGGCGACGGCGATCGGCGGCATCATGCGTGTCGAAAGAATGAAGAACAGCAGGTCGTCCTTAAACGGTACCTTGAACCGCGAGAAGGCATAGGCAGCGGCCGTGCCGAGAGCGATACAAAGTACGGTAGAACTAAACGCGATGATGACGGAGTTCGTGAACCGCTCGGCAAAACGGGACGCACCCGTAATGACCACACCTTCTTTACGAACCAGTTTGTCGTACCAGGTCGTCGGCTCTCCGAGCGCCTTGAGTTGCTCCTCAGGAACACGGGTACGCGTGGTGAAGAGGTTGACATATCCTTCGACCGTCGGTTCGAAGATCATTTTGGGGGGATAGGCGATCGCGTCTGCAGGCGATTTGAACCCCGTGCCGATGATCCACAAAAGCGGAAGGAGTGTGATTGCGGCGTAGAGGATAACCAGAATACCGGCAAACCACTTCTGACGCCCCAAAGGCTCGGTTACGGAATAGCTGCTCATCTCTGTTTCACCTTGTTCAGAGCTTTGACGTAGATCGACGCCAGGCCGAATACGGTAACGAATAGAACGACGGCATAGGCGGACGCATAGCCAGTTCGCCACTGCTCGAAAGCGGCGCGCTTCAGGTTGATCGAGGTCAGTTCGGTGATCGAACCGGGACCGCCGCCCGTCAACTGGACCACCAGATCGAACATCTTGAAATTTTCGATGCCGCGGAAGAGAACCGCCAGCATCAGGAACGGCAGCACCATTGGAATGGTGATCGTCCAGAACTGGCGCCACTTGCTCGCACGGTCGCATTCGGCCGCCTCATAGATGCTGCCCGGAATGGAACGCAGGCCGGCAAGGCAGATCAGCATCACGAAGGGCGTCCACATCCAGGTATCGACGATGACGATCGCCCAGGGCGCCAAAGACGTACTTGCAATCATCGAGAAGCTGGAGGGTTCGTTCCCTGTGAGGAAGCCAACCACGTAATTGAACAAGCCTATTTGCGGCTGATAAAGGAAAGTCCAGAAGTTGCCGACAACCGCGGGACTCAGCATCATCGGAAGCACGATGATCGTCGTCCAGAGGTCATTGCCGCGGAATTTCTTGTTGATCAGATAGGCAAGCGAAAAGCCGATCAGCACCTGCAGGACGATGGTCCAGATCAGGAAATGCGCGGTCGCCTGCATGCTCTGCCAGATATCGTTGTCCGTCAGAATGCTGATGTAATTGCGCCAGCCGACGAACTCGACAGGTGCGTTGGGCCGGTTGACCCTGATATTCGTGAAACTAAGCCTGATCGTCCAAATCAATGGAAAGATGTTGATGGCGAGTAGCAAGACGATCGAGGGCGCTACAAAAATCCAGGCTATGGCGCGATCAGAAAGACCTTTGACGCGTGCCGCGATTGCGCGCGGAGTCGCGCTGGCGACCCGGTCGATCGGTGAATGGAGCATGTCCGTCTCCTTGGCATAGATATGAGTGGTGGGCAGGACCGGCACGCTCCGCGTGGCCGGCCCTGCAGTGACGCTTACCGCTGGGAGGAAGCGTGTATAAGCGTCAGTATTTGCCTTCGTCCTCGAAGACGGCCTTCCAATCCTTGGCCAGGCCATCCAGGGCTTCCTTCGCGGTACCTTGGTTTGCAACCACATAGTCGTGGAAGCGCTCCTGCGATGCCTGGAGAAGAGAAGCGTAAGACGGTTCGGCCCAGAAATCCTTCACGATCGCCATCGAATTAAGGAACGGCTTTGCATAAGGCTGGCTGGAGGCGAAGCTGGGATCCTCAACCACCGCCTGCAGGGCGGAATAGCCGCCGAGCTTCCACCATGTCTGCTGGATGTTGGGCTGGCCGAACCACTTGATGTAATCGAGAGCTTCCTTCTGTTTTTCGGAGGCCGCAACGACAGAAATGCCCTGGCCGCCGAGCTGGGCAAACTGCGCGCCCTTCGGGCCGGCCGGGTTGGGGAAGTAGCCCGACTTGTCGCCGCCGACATTGGCGTCAGCGTTGATGCCCGGCCATGTAAAGGTGAAGTTCATCTGCAGCGCCACCTGACCGGACCGGTAGGCGTCGACGTCCTGGGTCATGTACGCGTCGGAGTGGCCCGGCGGCGTGCAGCAATCGTAGAGCTTTTTGTATTCTTCAAGGCCGGCAACCGCGTCCGGTGAGTTCACGAAGCCATCGAGATCATAAGGCTTGTTCGGATTCTGATATTCGAAACCGTAGCTGTAAAGCGCGTTCATGGCGCCCATCGTAATACCTTCGGAACCACGTTCCGTGTAGATCGCTGCGCCATAGACCTTCTTACCGTCGATCTCACGACCCTGGAAGAATGTCGCGATGTCGACCAAATCGTTCCAGTTCTTCGGAACCGCAAGATCGCGTCCATATCTCTGCTTGAAGTCGGCCTGGATGTCGGGGCGCTCGAACCAATCCTTGCGGTAGGTCCAGCCGACCACGTCACCGAACGCCG
This sequence comes from Rhizobium sp. B230/85, assembly GCF_019355735.1. Lineage (NCBI taxonomy): Bacteria > Pseudomonadati > Pseudomonadota > Alphaproteobacteria > Hyphomicrobiales > Rhizobiaceae > Rhizobium > Rhizobium sp. B230/85. Next base: position 50,290 of record NZ_CP072160.1, on the reverse strand, counting down.
GCATTGCCCAATAGTTGGGTGAGTTCTTCGGCCATTCCGCGTAACCAACGACGGTCGCGGGGATGAAGTCCTCCATCTTGATTCCTTCCTTTTCGAAGAAATCATTGAGCTTGACGTATTGGCCATTCTCGGCCGCGCCGCCAAGCCACTGGCTGTCGCCGATCAGGAGGTCACAGAGTTTTCCGCCGGAATTCAACTCGTTGAGCATACGGTCGGCAAAGTTGGGCCATGGCACGAATTCGAAGTGCATCTTGTTGCCGCTCTTCTCCTCGAAATCCTTACTGAGCTCCACCAGAGCGTTGGCGGGATCCCATGCCGCCCAACACAAAGTAAGATCAGCGGCCTGCGCGTCAGAAGCCGATGCCATAACCACAGCGGTATACATCCCGGCAGCAAGTGCCGAGCACGAGAAAAGGGACTTCATTGGTATCCTCCCGTTGACCTCTCGACCTCCATCGAGAGGAATAGAAACGTTACGACAAGGGCGCAGCGGTTTGAAAAGCGCTGTAGCCGAGTTGGTCGACTTTCCGTTCAGGTTTGGCCATTCGGGCCATCACGAAACCTTAATAACTGAGGTGCGCACCTCAGCGCAAGAAGATTTTGAGGTCCGCACATCAATTCTTGCATTTCTCGTCAATTCAGAGGAAATGGAAGTGATCAAATCGTTTTAGGAGTTGGCATGCGGCCGACAGCAAAAGACCTCGCAGAGGCTGCGGGCGTCAGCCTCGCGACGGTCGACCGCGTATTGAACGGTCGGCCTAACGTGAGCAAGAAAGCCGTAAGGCAAGTCAACGAAGCCATCCATCGGATTGGCTTTGTTCCTAACCCCGCAGCCGTGAGCCTCGCACGCAATAAAAGCTATCGATTTCGTTTTGTCCTGCCAAACTCGGGCGATCTGTACCTCCGAGAGCTTATAAGGCGCGTAGAGGAATTGAAATCAGCGCTACAGGGCGATCTCACTTACCTCGATTACATCCAGATCGCGACTGACGACGCACATGGCGTTGCGAAGTATCTTAGCAGAGCCGAGGAAGACGATATTGACGGCTTAGCACTGATGGCGCCGGAGTCGCCCCAGGTACGCGATGCAGTCGCTCGTCTCCTTAGACGTAACATCAAGGTCATTCAGTTCCTATCCGGGCAAGAGAAACTCGCCACAGCCGATTTTGTCGGTGTGGACAACTTTGCAGCGGGAGCCACGGCCGGAAAATTGATTGGCAGGCTTTCCTTTCACAGGCAGGGCAAGGTGATGGTTGTCGCTGAGAGGATGCAATCTCTGGACAGCATCCAGCGGCGCCACGGCTTCGACAGCGTCATAAATCAGCATTTCCCCGATATCAGAGCTCTTCCGTCCATCGAAACGCACGCCGATGAACGTCGTGCAAACCAGATCATCGAGCGAGTCCTCGAGAACAACAAGGATATTATCGCGGTCTACGTATTGAGTGCTGAGGCCCGGGTGCCGCTTTCGGCGATCGCCGCACATTCAGATCTTTCTAACCTCACGGTAGTGGTCCACGAACGCACGATCTTCACTGAAGAGGCACTGCGCGACGACCGCATTGACGCGGTCATCGCGCAGGATCCGGGCCACGCCGTTCGCAGCGCAGTACGCATCATGCGAGCACGCGCCGATGCCAAGGAGCCGTTGGCGGCGCAAGAGAAGATCAGAATCGAAATTCTTTTAAAAGAAAACCTTTAAATTCTGCCTCCTCGGTTCGCGATTTCCTTTAGTTGAGGTGCGCACGTCAATTACTCAGATTTAAAAGTCTTCGGATTTGAAACGCTTACTGTATTACAGATGAATTGATTTTTGTGATGAACGCTCAATCGTTGGGATTGCCTAATGCGATGAAAGGCGCACAATCGACGGAATAGAACCTCTTTGCAGTGGATATGCACCGTGCGCAAGTCCGAGCTGGAAGCATCAGCGATTACATATCTGACGGACTCCATCCGCAGCAGAATTCCTGCCTATGCAGGTGGTAGATTAAATGGTCCACCGCCCTCTGGCTCAAGGACAGAAAATTTACAATCAGACGCCGGTTCACTCGGCCGCCAAGTGGACGCGATCCTGAGCCGCTCCATTCCTGCCCTGCCGCAGTTCAACAGACAGCGCTTGGGCACCTTACGGCTCATCAGCGACGCCGGAATAATCGGTACTTCCGATTTGGCGACGATTAACAATGCGGCGAAAGTAGATGAAGTCATCCGCACCATCGACTCAATGAAACCGCGCTTTGCCAATCCAGTCCAAGCAGCTACGATCGGTCACCTGTCGGAGTACCTGCAGCGACACGGACAGATTCCACACTGGGTCAGCCCCGTCGAATTCCCCGAGACTGCTGTTGTAGGGCATCGCGCTGATCTCAGATTACCGGAAAAGCACACCTCCGTTTACACTAGTGGTAATATCAAACACAGAGATCGGTATAACGCCGACCTGCGTGAAATTAACAAGCTCCTCGACACGATAATCCCAGATGGTGCCAGCTACAATGAGGTGCGTCAGCGGGTCATTGATGAGATCGTAACGCATTCCAGTTCCATTCAGAATTGGCTCAAGAGGCAAAGGACCATTGCCGAGACGCGCGGTGCTGAAACCCGGGATTTCATTCCAAATCAATTTCATTATCGCATGAAGGAAGTGACGGACGCCGTAGAGAAAATAATTCGTCCAGAACGGCAAAAGCTGCTGCAGCTAGATGGTAATAAGAATGTGCGCAAACTTGCGCCCGACGAAGTTAAAGATATTGCTCGTTTAATAGCGCAATACCGTTTCAGCTCGGATTCTTCCTATGCTGCAAATGGGGCCACAGAAGCAGCCCACCGCCCAATATCCTATCAGCCTCACCCGTATCTAGCATACGACATGCTTGCGGCCGTCGTCTATGACAACCCGCATCGAGCAAGGACAAATCCCGTTGCAGCAGAAATGGCAGGTTACGTCGCAAAATCCCTTGATGCAGTTATTCCTCCTAGGCGCGGTAACTTCTACAGCCGTATTTGTTTTCTTAAAACCGTCTCCGACAACAGAGACTTCTGGTTGGCTCCGGGGATGGTGGATATAAATGATCGCCCGGAACTCGCGGCGTTTGTCGGCAGCGGCCAGCTACACACGCTTAGGACAAAAAGTCCTGACCAATTCAACGATCTTGTGCGCGATCTGCACGATTTTCATGAAGCATGGAAGTGCCGGCTTCTCACAGTGCCCCAGCGGCATTTGGTGCTGGCGGGAGCGAGTAAAGCAGATAAATCTACCGGATTGAAAAAGCCTCAAATATCGGCTGTTCGTCGAGAAATCGAGAGGGCGGGATGTGCGGCTGGCCAGACCAAACTTACATTCAAACCAACGGGGACGAAATCGCTGGCTAACGATGAACGACTTTCGGATGCGCGTAGGTCATCGATCTCCGATCCTAGCTCTTTCTTTAGCGATGAAACTGGGCGGCGGAACCGCGCCACCGGATCGGACGTGTCAGACATAAGGGAGACGCCACGCGATGCGCTTTCAAAACGAAAGCGTGACGATTCTATCGAACGTTAACATCGAGATTTTTTCAAATATTCTGTAGATGAGATTCCGCTCTCTAACACGTTATTTATCATCAATTATGCAAATTTCATCTCCACTGAAGGTGGAGATTGATTAACACGCGCTCAAACGTGTTCCGAAGAGCGGCCGTCTCGATGGCGATAGCAATTGCGGCACTATCCTTTACAAGGGCAACTGAAGCTTAATGTAGATTGAGACCCGTCAATGATCGTCAAGCGTGTGTCGACAACAGTCGACCTCGACCGTTGACCAAGCTTTCCCTTCTCGATCTTCGGCACTCAATCCCTCTTACAATTGTAAGGTAAAATTGGTTGAAATTCGTACTTCGGTCGATAACCATGCCTGTCTCTAAAAGCAAAGTTCACGTGTGCTTCCGGTGACGCGGCTCGAAAGGAAATATGACGATGAAGCGATTGAATGCGGAAAATCCCGGTAAGATCGATAGTAGCGAAAGTTCCGGACTCCATAAGAATATGAACACAGATTCAGTCGCAGAGATATTCTCCAGGCTGGTTACTCCCGATCCAGTAAAAACAGCCGCCGAGCTCGGAAGGTTCGAAAAAGCTGGCCGTGAAGCGAGGCAAATGCTGAAAGATGGGCCTACCGGCGACTTTAAACATAAGCTTAATCGTCTCGGGACGTCTGCAAGCAGGCTGTTTGAAAACGTGGTGCCGCGCGATGACCAGGCTGTGACGCCGCCAAGGCTCAAGAGTGTCATTCCGATCATCGATTTCCAGACGTCACAGCGTAGAACGACACTCGTTGACCAAGTCCTCCATCTCCCCGAACTGCAAAGGCAAGCTGAGGCTCTGCAATTGCTCAAAGAGAAGCTCGACTTGTTCGATGCGAATGATAAAAATCGTTTAATTGATCACGCGCTCCATCTGTTTGACAGAGCTGACCATTCTGACGATCAGGGAAGTGCCGCCGAATTTCTCGTGTGTGCGCAGAATTTCCTCTCAGATGTACATCGTAGTCGTATTGAGGAGCTTCGAAGTGGTGATGGCAACCACGAAGACTTATATTGGAACATAGAACACGATTTCAAAAATTCTCAATCACAAGAGACACGTTCATCGAACAATCCGGCAACTCGAAATGACACCGAGTTAGGTGAACTCGAAGCAGCCGTATTACGCATAACATCATCAAATATCGTATCCGACGGTAAGTTGGGCGAGGTGGAAAAAGTAAGCGAGAGACTAGCAGAAAGCTATCAACGTTTGCGCCAGGAACTCTATTCAACCGATCGCTCGAGAAACAATAGCTCCAGAGCTGGATAGAATCGAAGCGCCAATGGACCTATTGGACCGGACCATGCGTGTCATCACCACGAAGCTTCGCGCACCGCACCACTAGCAGCCAGTGTGGGTGGACCCTGACAACTATTTCTCGGGTGCGACGGTAGTCGGAGGTCTCGCCGCCCGTCAGGACGAAGCTTGGAGGGCGTCCCTTACATCGCTCTAGGTGGCTTTTCCTGACTGATGGGCGCATCGAGATCAACAATAACGGCGTCGAGCGGACCATCCGGCCGATAGCCCTCAATCGCAAGAATGCGCTCTTTGCCGGGCGCGACACTGGGGCTGAGAACCGGGCGTGCCATCGCCTCGCTCATTGAAACCTGCAAGCTCAATGCCGTCGATCCGTTGGCCTATTTGACCGCGACGCTTACCGCCATGGTCGACGGTCACAAGCAGACCCGGATCGATGAGTTGTTGCCGTGGAATTTCCGGGACGAGCAAACAATAGAAGTCTGCTGTTGGCCCGAAGCCGTCATCAATATGTCGTCTGCGGATGAAAGAAGTGCAGCAACTCAACGCGGCAACAAAACAATGCTAACACTTCTGGCACTTCACGGCTCAGGCCGAGACGAAACCGATCTGGTGGAGTTCTGTTGTCAGCTTGTACCTCAAGCGCACCTAATCACTCCTCGTGGACCATTTTTACAGGCGGAGGGGTTCACCTTCTTCAGACGTCGCTCTGATGGCAGCATTGCGGCTGCCGAAGTGGTGGAACTGGCGAGGAGATGGCTTTCGCAGGAGATCGAGGCGCATCTGCCTGCATCAGGTGAGGTCATCGTGGTTGGATATTCCAGCGGCGCAATATTTGCTGAAGCATTACTCTCGGTCGTTCCCGACAGGTTCGCAGGGGCCGTTCTCCTGCGCCCCGAACCGCTTTCTCCGAGCTTCAGGTTTCCCAAAATGTCGGGTAAACCGATTTTGATCATAGCGGGAAAGCGCGACGAGCGCCGACGCCACGACGATGCTGTTGTTCTTACTGAACAATTGAATAGGGCTGAGGCTATCGTTTCGTTGCATGTCATAGATGCCGGGCATGGATGGGCACCTAGCAATGCAGACATTTCTTTGACACGCTCCTGGCAAGCGACTTTGGCTGCCATTTCACGTTCAACAGTTGGCGCATTATTGCCATCAATGTCGTAGCGGCATTTTCGGAATGGCCAATCAAGCTTAGTCAATGAGCGACGAAAACACCGCTTACGATGGATCAGACCGCTTGGCTTTGCATATTCATAGCAAAGGACAGGCTACGCCAGAGGACACGGCTTACAGTGGCGGGTGACACACCCGTTTCCATGGTGATTTGCTTGCCACTCAGGCGCTGGCGGCGAAGCGTGATGATGCGCGCAGCCAGCGCCTGATCCGTTTGCCGTGGACTTCTTTGAGAACGCGACCAGCGATCAGCCATCGCTGCTTGTCCACCCTGCTCAAATCGCTCGACGCAACGGCGTCAGCGGGCATTCGTATGAATGTTCATTCGGAGCGATCCCGGAATACTGACGTGTGGTAACTCCAGTCTCCAAGATCCGCTCCGAATGGACAAATCATGAAAGCTCACACCTAGCGCGCAAGCGTATCGAGCGAGAACCTAAATAAGCTTGATGCATGGCTTGGCGTCTGCATTATGGCCTTCCAAATGGTATGAGAAAGTTATCAATGAGGCGAACGTTGCCTAACCAAGCAGCGCATAGCAAGCGGCGCGCGGTTGATGAATCGTAGGATTTTTCTAATGTATCCTCGGTTCTGACTTCAAGATACTCAACCTTTTCAAAACCCTCGGCGATAATCCGCGCCTTGCAGTCTGAAAGAACAGAAGAGATATCCTCGCCGTCGCCGATCCGATCGCACGCTTCTTTCATATGCTTGGCGAGGGAAGAAGCTATGACGCGCTGTCTGGCGCTAAGACGGGAATTGCGAGAGGACAACGCAAGACCGTCGGCCTCTCGTACGGTTGCCACCCCCTCGATTCGGACCGGAAGATCAAGATCCGTAACTAAGCGCCTAATAGTCTGGAGTTGCTGAAAGTCCTTCTCACCAAAGTATGCCACATCAGCTCCGGTTTGGTTGAGTAGCTTCAATACCACCGTCGCTACACCGTCGAAGTGGCCGGGACGGAAAGCACCACACAACCCTTCGGTAATGCCCTCCACGGACACCTTAGTCGCAAACCCGCGAGGACACATATTACCAATACCAGGAGCATAAAGAGCATGTACACCGTGCTCCGTTAGTCTCACGGCATCCGCTGTCTCAGTTCGAGGATATAGCTCGAAGTCAGATGTTTCGTTGAATTGACGGGGATTGACGAAGATCGTCACAATAACTCGATCACAGTTCTTCATTGCGTGCCGCACTAAAGTGAGATGACCATCATGCAGCGCTCCCATGGTCGGAACTACCGCGACAGTGTGACCAGAGCGTCTCCAATGGTTAACGAGCCGCCGCATTTCGATCGCGGTTCGCACTATTTCCATTTCGGTTCTCCGCTCGACAGTTAGCTAAACAGATATTTTTCGGACGGGAACTGCCGACTTTGAACTTCTCTCGCATAGTCGCCCACGGCAGTTGATGCCGCATTGGCAAGTTCGGCATAGCGCTTGACGAACTTTGGCCGAAACTCGCCAAACAGCCCAAGGAGATCGTCAACGACGAGTATCTGGCCGTCGCAGAGATCAGATGCGCCAATACCGATAGTCGGCACCTTAACTTCTTTTGTAATCGTATCTGCGATAGCCTTCGTCACCTTCTCTAACACGATCGCAAAAGCTCCCGCGTCGGCGATCGCCGCGGCATCGCGCTGTAACATAGCCGCAGACTCGGCACCTTTCCCCTGAACGCGATAACCTCCAAATGCATGTACCGATTGCGGGGTCAACCCGATATGGCCCATTACCGGAACTCCCCGGTTCACCAAGTATCGAACGGTTTCCGCCATTTCCCTCCCTCTTTCCAGGCTGACAGCCTCGCAACATGTTTCTCGCATGAGAATAGCGGCATTTCGGAAAGCTTGTTCAGGACTCTCTTGATCGTGTCCCGCCGGGTGGTGTAGGTTGTGGAGGGTAGCAAAGGCGAGTGCCCGCGCGCTTCCATAGCGCTGTAGCGGGTGATCGGCTTTGCGGGCGGCCACCAGTGTTTTCCGTTAGGGTCGGGTTGTTGAAGACCAACCTGACGGAAAGATCACCGATGACCAAAGACATGATGGACGTGCGCTCGCTTGTTGAGAAGAGCGCGGATGCAGATTTATTGCGTGAGATGATCGGTTTTGCCGCCGAGCGGCTCATGGAGCTGGAGGTCGGCTCAGCCACAGGTGCCGATTTCGGCGACAAGAACCCGTTGCGGCTTGCTCAGCGCAACGGCTACCGTGACCGTGATTGGGAAACCCGAGCTGGGACCGTGGAGCTTCGCATTCCGAAGCTGCGCAAGGGCAGCTACTTTCCGAGCTTCCTCGAACCCCGCCGCATGGCAGAGAAGGCTCTGACGGCGGTCATCCAGGAAGCTTATATCCAGGGCATCTCGACCCGTTCAGTTGACGACCTGGTCAAGGCCATGGGGATGAGTGGCATATCCAAAAGCCAGGTGAGCCGTCTCTGCGAAGAAATCGACGTTAAGGTGAAAGCGTTCCTCGACAGACCGATCGAAGGCGACTGGCCATATCTATGGGTCGATGCGACCTACCTCAAAGTCCGACGCGGCGGACGGGTTGTCTCTGTCGCTGTCATCATCGCCGTCGGCGTCAACAGTGATGGCCGGCGCGAGGTCCTGGGTATGGAGGTTGGCACGTCAGAAGCCGAACCGATCTGGACGGAATTTCTGCGCAAGTTGAAACGCCGAGGATTGCGCGGCGTCAAGCTTGTCATCTCCGATGCCCATGAAGGTCTCAAAGCGGCCGTGACCAAGGTTCTCAATGCCACCTGGCAGAGGTGCCGGGTTCACTTTATGCGGAACGTCTTGGCGCATGCCGGAAAGAGCGGTCGGCGGGTCGTCTCCGCCTTCATCGCAACGGCCTTTGCCCAGGAAACACCGGAGGCGGCCAGCGCTCAATGGCGTAGTGTCGCCGACCAGATCAGGCCGAAAGTGCCAAAACTTGCCACCATCATGGACGATGCCGAAGACGATGTTCTGGCCTACATGACCTTCCCGAGAGAGCACCGGGCAAAGCTACACTCGACCAATCCGATCGAGCGTCTCAACGGCGAAATCAAGCGCCGCACTGATGTGGTCGGTATCTTTCCCAACGACGAGGCAATCGTCCGTCTTGTCGGGGCGCTGCTGCTCGAACAGAACGATGAATGGGCCGTGCAGCGCGCCCGGTACATGACCCTTGAGACCATGGCCCAAATGAGCGATGATCCCCAAATCAGTTTGCCAGCAGTGGCTCGCTGATATCCCCTCCGACCTCAGTCGGAAAGCACGGCAATCAGCCGCGACCTACACCACGTCCAGGGGCACGATCACTCTCTTCGTATGAACCAAAGGGCATATCAACGACCAAGAGCGCATGTTTCACTCCACGGCGGACTGCTTTACCGTGAAGGATCATCATGTCGAGGGTTACTTCAAGCGTTGAAGACATACCGTGAATTACCATACCAAGGCTGTCCCCAACCAATATAATGTCACAGTACTGGTCGACAATCCTCGCGATGCTTGTTGTATATGATGTCAGGCAGACGAGTGGGGTGCCCCCCTTTCTCTCCCTAACATCCGCTGTCGTTATGGATGATTTCCGTGCTTCTGCGCTCATGCCGTCACAACCTTTCGTCTTATTCTACGCTGGGTCTACGAAGGACTCTCTCCGAGCCGTCTTTGGCGTTCGACTCTCATGCCCGGCTCGCGGGTCAACCTTTCGTCAATTTGATCAAATGGCAAGGATACCAGCCTCCCGCACGAGACGAAAGATAACGGCGCGAAGCTTTGGTCCGGTCGTGTTCACCAAGTACCCTTAGCTTCAGAGACCATTTTGCCTTGGCTACGAGGAACATACCGAAGTCGTCATAAGCGAGATCGGTGCGGAGCCAGAGAAACCGCTGGCATTAAACATAATCCAGACCTATATCCAGCACCTGGGTGCTGTGGGTAAGCCAACCGACCGAGAGAAGATCGACGCCTGACGCTGCTATCTCGGCTGCCGTAGTCGGATTGATATTTCCCGAGGCTTCGGTAATGGCCCGACCCGCAACGAAATCGACGGCCTGACGTAATTGCGCTGGTGTCATATTGTCGAGCAATACGGCATCGACGCCGATCTCCATCGCCTCCTGCAATTGATCGAAAGTATCGACCTCCACTTCGATCTTGACCATATGACCGACCGTTGCTCTGGCACGCCTTATGGCTTCAAGCATGTCTCCGGCAATGGCGACATGGTTATCCTTGATCAGAACCGCGTCATGCAGCCCAAAGCGATGGTTCATGCCGCCGCCGATGCGCACGGCATATTTTTCCAACGCCCGCAGCCCTGGCGTTGTCTTGCGCGTGCAGGCGACAGACGCTTTCGTGCCTGAAACCGCAGTAACGATATTATCCGTCACACTGGCGATACCGGAAAGATGGCCGAGGAAATTCAGGGCCGTGCGCTCGCCCGTCAGCAAGGCGCGCGATAGGCCTTCGATTGTAGCGATGACATCGCCGGGCTTCACCTCCGCACCGTCTGGAATGTGGCGGATCATGGATACTGCCGTATCTACGAGTTGGAAAGCGAGCTCGGCAGCATCTAGCCGGCAATGATGCCGCTCTTTCTGCTGACCATGGCAAGGCGAGAGCGATGGCCGGCAGGAATGACGGCGTTAGAGGTGATGTCGCCGCTGAGGCCGAGGTCTTCCAACAGTGCGTTGCGCACGGCTGGTTCGATAACGATGCGGGGTAGAGAGGCAATCATCATGTCTGTCATTCTTCAAGCCGCGTGAAAGGAGTTGGGGATGCGATCCGGCGTGCCACATCGAGAACGGAAGCGAGAGTCATTTTGCGACGCCGTGCATCCGCAAACCGCATCAGGTGATCGGTGCGGCCATGCGCGCCGCGCGACTCCTCACGCATTGAGGCAAAGACGGCAACGGCGAGCGCCACCAGAGCCGGGTCGGTCGCCGGTCCATCTTCCTTCACCAGTGTCAACAAATTGGCGACCGCACCATTGATCGTGATAGCGTTACGCAAAACGCCGAGACTGCGCGAGACGATAGGGCGGACCCTTGACGGATCCGGGGCGACAGGAGGAGCGACCATAGCGCATGTCAGCTGAGGTCTGACGGTCATTGCGGCGATGTCGCGGGCGGCACGCATGCCCATGACCGCTGCTTCGAGAAGCGAATTGCTGGCTAGACGGTTAGCGCCATGCAAGCCGGTCGACGCCGCCTCACCAACAACCCAGAGCCCTTCGACAAGCCCGGGCGGCAATCATGATCCCCTGGCCGTAGTTGCTGGTGGGCGTTGTGGTTGCCTGATAAAGACCGCCAAGCCCGCCGGTCGCCAGAACAATCGCTGCTGCGGGGATTAAAACGGCGTCGGCCGGCGTTGCGCAGAGCAAGCCGCATAGCGTGTCACCCGCTTTTAGCAGACGCCGCACCTCGACACCCTCCATCACCGTAATCGATGGAGTATGGCGAACTCGATCAACGAGCGCACGCACGATGGCCGTTCCCGATCCGTCACCTTCGACATGAACAATGCGGCGGTGGCAATGTGCCCCTTCCAGCCCCAGCAGGTAAGCGCCGTTCGGGCCCCGGTCGAAATGCACGCCAAAAGCTTCGAGTGCCGAGATCGCCGCTGGCGCGTCTCGTAGAATCGAGGCTGCGGCATCAGGATCGCACAATCCATCGCCAGCGGCCAACGTATCTGCCAGATGAAGTTCGACGCTGTCGCTTTCGCCAAGGCTTGCAGCAATGCCCCCCTGCGCCCAGGTGCTGGAGCTTTCTGCGCCGAGCGCCGCCCGCGTCAAAAGCACGACGGGCTGCGGCGCGAGCGTCAGTGCCGTGATCATCCCCGCAAGGCCGCTGCCAACAACTGCGATATGCCCGGCGAACCGATCTGGGCGCTCGGTCATATCGCCAGCATCCTTTCCACGGCACGGCGGGCATGCTTCGCAACGGCTGGGTCGACCGTAACTTCATGGCGGTTTTCTTCCAGCGCCTGACGGATGTTGGACAGCGTGATCCGCTTCATATGCGGGCAGAGATTGCAGGGGCGGATGAACTCGACATTGGGATGGTCTACGGCGACATTGTCGCTCATCGAGCACTCGGTCAGCAGAACCACGCGAGCCGGTTTTTTATTCGCAACATAATCCGACATGACGGCGGTGGAGCCCGTGAAATCCGCCTCCGCCACCACGTCTGGCGGACATTCGGGGTGCGCCAGAACAGTTATGCCGGGATGGGCGTAGCGCAGATCGCGCACGTCTTGCGCATTGAAAAGTTCATGGACTTCACAATGGCCATGCCAGGCTACGATCTCGACACTGGTTTCGCGCGCCACATTCTGCGCCAGATATTCGTCGGGGATCATCAGCACCTTCGGCACGCCAAGCGATTCGACAACCTTTCTGGCATTACCTGAGGTGCAACAAATATCCGATGACGCTTTCACTGCCGCCGACGTATTGACATAGGTGATGATGGGTACGCCGGGATGTGCCTGCCGCAGCAGCGCCACGTCTTCCAGCGTGATGGATTCGGCCAGCGAGCAGCCTGCATTCACATCGGGGATCAACACCGTCTTGTTTGGGTTCAGGAGCTTGGCGGTTTCGGCCATGAAATGGACGCCCGCCAATACGATGACATCCGCTTCGACATCGATTGCCTTGCGAGCGAGCGCCAGACTGTCGCCGACGATGTCCGCCACGCCGTGAAATATCTCCGGCGTCTGATAGTTATGAGCCAGAATCACCGCATTGCGGCGGCGCTTTAAATCAAGGATCGCCTCGATATCCGCCGCGTGGGCCAACCACTCGGCTTTAGGCATGACTCGGCGAACGCGCTCGTAGAGCGACGAGATGGAACCCGGCGAATTCATACTGTTGCTTCCCTTATACTCCAAATGAGTATATTCGATGCACAGGGATATTCTCTATTCGAGTTTATGTCAATTGCGCGAAAGAGGGAGTTTCGAACCCGAGAGCGCGCGCTCCTCCAGGACCGTATGACGATAACGAAACAGCTTGGCCGGTCTGCCGCCGGTCTCGCTTGTGCTGCCGCCCGTTTCCTCGATCAGTTCCTGCTGGTCGATGAGGCGTCGAAAGTTCGGCTTGTGCAGCGTGAGTCCCGCCAGAGCCTCGATCGTCCTTTGCAACTGCAGGAGCGTAAAATTTTCTGGCATCAGTTCGAAAACCACCGGTCGATATTTGATCTTGGCGCGCAAGCGGGCAATGCCGGTCGCAAGAATGCGGCGATGATCGGCAAACATCGTGCGCCCGTTCGTCGGGTCGACCTCCGAACCGCCTTCCGTCACAATCCCGGCCTCATACATCAACTCATACCGTTGAAGGGCAAGCTCCTCGTTCCAGCGCGCGCCGTTCAGACCAAAAGCGAAATCGGCGCGCCGCTGCCGATTTTCACGCCGGGACGGTTCGACCGTAATCCATGCCCCCAATTCTTCACTGATGGAAAGCAGGCAATCCGGTCGTCCGCAGCGATGATCTTCCCACGGGAAATATTCGTACCAGCCGTGCCATCCCGGCTTACCGGCGCCCGGTGCGGCCTGCTCGCGCACCAGACCCAGATAGCTGATCGAAATCGTCCGCACTTCGTCACCGCTGGCTGGAGGTGATCGGTCGCGATCAGCAAACGTGTAGAGTTGTTCTAGGTAGCCAACCGGGTGACCCGTCTGGTCACCGATCCACTCCCGCAAGCCGGCTTGCAGACTTCGGTGACCGAGTTCGAAAGGACCGGATGGGAGCGCATCCCCCGCACTCACCGTCATGATACGCGGCTCGTCTGCGGTGACAGCAGTAAGCACAGCGATCAGTTCAGTGTGGGCATGCATATTTGCCAAGCGGCTTCATCCTCATTTCTTTAGCGATACGATCTTCTCTCACACAGATCCAAGGCAACGCAAGCTAATGCATCTGGCGTTTGATGGATTGGATTTATGATCAAACTTTCCGGTTCGATTGCCCATCTGTCTGGAGATGAATTCGTAGGGTGTGAGCCCCTTGAGGGTCTTGAGACGACGAAATTTTAAGCTGTGACGAAGCCCTGGAGATGGGTTCGGAGCTGCTCATGGTCGTCATCGCGGAAGCGCTTGACGGTTGCGTCCTTATTGTCCTGTTCATTCGCTTAACCTGCCCATTCGTTCATGGGCCTTCGCTTCCGGTGTCCGATAATGGGCGATGTTAGGATCAGTTTGCAACGCAACTTTCCGCAGCCGAGTTTTGGGACGGTATGCGAGAGATTCGCGAATTGAATTATTGAATAAGATTTGGAACGACGCCTGGTGACGCGCGCAAAATAAATCTTTGGGAAAGCCTGATCAAACCCTCAGCATTGGCTGTAAATGCATGAAAGCCCCGCTGATCGCGGGCCTCATATTCCGGAACCATCCTGCGCCGGTCGCGCTTACCAATGCTGGAGTTTGAAAAAGGTAGCACCGAATCGGTCGAAGCCAGGGTACGCGTAATCGATCTCGAAACAGGCGGCATTGGCCCGAACGACGTTTGCGAGATCGGCTGGCAGGATGTTGTCATCGACCCAAATGGAAAGTGGGAGCTTACCGATGAGCGCGGGGCGCTGTTCGTCAACCCTGGCCGTCCGATCTCACCCGACACGATGGCCATCCATCATATCCTGGATGCCCAGGTAGCGGGCGCTCCCTTCTGGAAGGATATAGCGTCGACGGTTCTTCGTCCTCCCGGTCATATTGATGCCTTGGCAGCGCATCGAGCTGCTTTCGAACAACGATATTGCACACCTCGGTTTACAGGCGGAACGCCCTGGATCTGCACATGGAAGTGCGCGTTGCGTGTCTGGCCGCAGCTTCCGAGGTTTTCCAACCAGATGCTGCGCTATCAACGAATGCCCACCGGACTGGTGCATGAAATCGGCCTGCCAGCGCACAGGGCAATGCCCGACGCATACGTTACGGCTCATCATCTGCGCGACATGTTGAACCAAACCTCGCTCGAGCGTTGCCTGGCATGGAGCAACGAACCAGGTCTTCTGCCGCGCGTCCCAGCGGGACCAGATCGAGGAAAGCCATGGGATCGCATCAGCTTCGAAACACTCAACGCGTTTATCTCAGATCGGGATGTGGACGTGCGCTTTAGCGCACAGACCGAACTGACCCGTCGTCATGATGGCAAGCCGTCTCAGGATGCAGAAGCGGCCCAAGGGACGCTTGGCTTCTAATGGGCAAGACGTATCCAAACACGCCCGATGGTCGATTCTTCGTCTCAAAAGGACGGCTGTGGCGTCGCAGTAATCCGCGCAAAAATTAAGGAGGTCACGGGCCTCAACGCCTCCGCGGGCATCTCCTACAACAAATTCCTGGCAAAGATGGCGAGCGCTCTGAACAAGCCCAACGGCCAGGCCGTGATCACCCCGAAGAACGGACCAGGCTTTGTCGAGGCCCTGCCCGTCAAAAAATTCCACGGGGTTGGCCCCGCCACGGCAGAGCGGATGAAACGACATGGCATCGAAACGGGTTTGGATCTGAAACCAAAACCCCTTGCGTTCCTGCAACAACATTTCGGAAAATCAGGACCATACTTCTATAGTATCGCCCGCGGCATTGATGAGCGGCAAGTCAAGGCCAACCGCATCCGAGAATCCGTCGGCGCGGAAGACACGTTTACCGAGGACATCGACATGCTCGACCTCGCACAGGCTGAACTGCGACCTTTGGCGGCGAAAGTCTGGCGGTACTGCGAAGCGCATGATATCACTGGAAAAATAGTCACCGTTAAAATTAAATATTCGGATTTTACACATACGACACGAAGCAAGACCTTGATATCAGGCGTTTCAGGTGTGGAGATGATGCTCGAAACCGCTGATATTTTGCTCGAATCTGTCTTCCCATTCAAAATACCGGTCCGGCTATTGGGTATTACCCTCTCCTCCCTCGACACCGACGATGCCGCACCTCCACAGGTTGATCTCGGCTTGTGATCCTCGCAGCCAGAGAGCGGCTGCATCTAAACGACACCTAGCCTTCCAAGACGCTCAAGCACAAGAAGCGGCCTAACGGCTGCTTTATCGGTTCCAGCTCGGCAGCACGCACGGGTCGGAGGCCTTGGACTTCTCTTCTCCGTTCGCCCGCCTCTGGGCGGGGCGGACGAACGCTGGCCACGTCAAGAGCCTAGGCTCACCACTGTCCGCTCACAATGCAGCCGATGGCTTCCCAACCACTATATTCATACCAGGCGTAGTTGGGGTCGTTGCATCCTTGGGCGAAACTGGCCGTCCGCACCATTGCTGCTTCCGCCGGCTTCTCGACCTTCACTGTACACCTGTCAATAGGAAATGCTCTGGCCGTGGAATGGACGCCATCGCGCTGGATGCAGCCAATAATGCGGTCACCGCAATTACGATACGAAATCTCAAATTTTTCATGGTCTACTCCTTCCTAATTTATCCCGCCCCAAGTTGAGTTCAACGACATGCGGCCGAGCCGGTCAATTAAAACAGTCGTGCTTCTGTAATGGGCCTTTGTTCGTCAAGTCCCTCATTTCCAAAATCTCATCACCAGGATCATGCTTCTGTCCGTGGTCAACACGAAGGTCGCCACACCATGCCATAAGATCAGAACCGGCAGGTCAATCTAGGCGGCGTGATTGCCGAAGCCTCACAGCACTACTTACGACCTTGCCAGGCTCTCGTCCCGGTGACGGGACCTTGATGGAGACGAAACCTTACAATGGCTTCGTCTCGATGCCGCTATCTATGCCGCAGATGTTTCCTTGCCCCAACGGAATTCGCTTTCATCCATCCACATGCGATGAAGGATTGTCGCAAGCTTGCGGGCAAGCGCAACTTTTGCCCGTTTCATGCCACGCCGCTTTGCCACGTCGACTGCCCACCGCTTCAGCGCCGAGAACCTGGTGGCGCGGGTCAGCATGATGTGGGCCGCCTCGTAAAGGGCAGTGCGCACCATTGTGTCACCGACCCGGCTGATGCCACCGTCCAGATCCGTTTCGCCGGATTGGTACTTCTTCGGTGTCAACCCGAAGTACGCACCGACGGTTTGAGATTTTGCAAACCGCGTTGGGTCGTCCACTGCCGAGCGATATGTGATCGCAACGAGCGCGCCAACGCCCGGCGTGGTCATAAGTCTTTGGCAGATCCGATCCTGACGAACGATCTTCAGCATCTCACGATGCATTTTGGTGAACTCGGTCCAAAGCGCAAGACGGGCCTGCAACATAGCGCCTATCACGGTCTTCAATACCGGATGTCCCTCCACGAGCTCCAATATTCGTGCTTCAAATCGGCCGCGGCTCACCTCGCCAACCTTCAAACCATAGCCCCGCAAAATGCCCCGAATGCTCAGTTCCACATCACGCAATTTGGCTTGCAGCAGTTTGCGACCGGTCAAAAGCGCTCGGACATCTTGGCAGCCGGGAGACTTTGAATGAACGGCACGATACCAGCCCATGCGCAATAACTGTGCGATGCCACGTGCATCTTTCCGGTCCGTCTTGATAATCATCGCCGATAGCGCGGCCTTCACGTGACGGGTCTCCAGCAGAACAACATCAAAGCCAGCCTTCGTCAGGCCTTCATGCAGCCATTGAGACAATGGCCCAGCTTCCAAGCCGATCCGCTTCAACTCAAGCCCCAGCGAAACAAAGTATTCGATGAGCGCATCCGGATCGCTCGCCACCTTCGTCTCGCGGATGATCTTGCCTGCAGAATCCACCAAACACACACTGCTTGCTTCCAAAGAAACATCAATTCCAGCATAATAGTCCATGGCTGTTCCTCACTTGATGTTTGGGGCCGACCCGTTCGGACCCCGTTTCAACATCGTCATTCTGAGGGACAGCCACCAATCTGGCTACAATCTCGGAAGAGCCGGCCCATTACGGCATCTAGTGGGGTGCGGTTATACGCCTCGGAGCAAACCATGTTAACCTATTAATTGACTTTCTGTTCAGTCAATATATGGTACACCTCGCCAACCCTTGCTTGCAGGTATCGGCCTTACGAACAAATCTGAGGTATACAGGCGAATGGCAGGCTCGACTGCCTGACTGTAGAATCGTGGTCGACATATGTCAGAAGTAGTTTGCAATCCTGGTGGCCTTCTATGATCTCTTTATATTGCGGATCGGATAGAGCCTCCGGAATGAAAGTTTGCGGAAGCCGGACAGCTACGGATAGCCGTGCGGATATTGAAGAGGTCTTCCCGACCTCAAGGACCTGCTGAAGGTTTTCGCTCTCCAGCCTGACGTCGAAGGATACTATGCGCGCGCTGCAAGCTCTCTCGCGGGGTTCAACCCTTAGCATAACATCCATCAATGTGCCCGATCGGTCACCTTGATTGGATACTGAAAAACGAACGTTATCGTCGTCGATTGCAACTACTGCCCCAACAAACTTAGGACCGTGTGCGCTGAAAAGACCGAAAGCCTGCTCAGCGGCGAGCGTTGCAAGAGACGACACGGCAGCAACTGCACCTGCCATAACCAAAGCGCGCTGCCACCACCGCTGATCAGTACCACAGGCCTTACATTTCGTCGCCCCAAACTTGAGGCTTTGCTTACATGCGCAGCAAAGCCTCTGCCCACCATCAGTCACTGATTTCATTCCCCACACGTTTCACTAATAGCAAACTCATGACGCGCAGCAGGAGCTGCAACGCATTTTACCTGTCCGTTTTCCTCGCAATAAATACTTAAAACAAAACGTAGTTTGGCGGAAACATTTCACACTCGACAGATAATCAATCATAACTAGTTGGAAATGGGATTACGAGTACCTCTCCGAGGCCTTGATCCGTACAAATCGAAACATTTGCCGGCAGAGTCTTGAAGATTTCAGGCTTAAGCTTCCACGCGATGGCTGCCGGATCGTGCAAGCACGGATCTTTCGAGCCGTAATTGGTCAACAGATGCGCCGCTTCTTCCGCAACCGGCGTATCAATCGCCTGCACCTGCCGGATCATCTCTTCGGTGACGGTGGCCTACCGTGCTACGTCGAGGCCCACCATTGTGATCGGGGACCTATCGAACACGATCGCCGCCGCGTGGGAGTCAACCGCAAAATTGAATTCTACCAGCGACGTCCTTTTGCCAGGACAGAACGCAGCGCCGCCCATGATGCTAAGGGCGCTGATGAACTCGGGCAGTTTCGGATCTAGAAGCACGGCTAGCGCTATATTGGTGAGCGGCCCCGTCGCGGAAATATTCAGCTTGCCTTCCGCCCACGCGATACGCGAGATTTCGTTGGCCGCATGACCGTTCGCAAGCGGCATTGTTGGCGCAGGCAACCTACTGCCGGCAAGACCATCGGAACCGTGCATGATGGAGAAGCCTCCGCGCGATGCCATGATCGGCCGCGCGGCTCCCGAATAGACCGGAATGTCCCGGCGTTCGCAGAGTTCAAAAATACGCCTTGCATTGTTGACGACGGACTCAAGCCCAACATTGCCGGCCACGCAGGTCCCGGCAATCATGGTGCGGCCTGAAAGGAGTGCCGGATCCGGCGGACTGCCCGCGGGCTGTTGCGCCATGCCTTCGAGGATGCCGCCGAGTGCACTGGCGGTCGAAGCAGTCCCGCCGAACCTGCTCGTTGTCGTCCTCGATCCACCGTAGCCCGTACGCACGTAGTTGCCCAAACTCCGACGCAGGTCACTCAGGTTTCCGGCTTTCGCAAATTCACCAAGGCTTCGACGGGCGCCAGCGAACCGGCTTCCGGGCGCGAGAGGGGCCGCCGGTGGCGGCACGTTTGGCGCGTCAGGTTTGTTCGGAGCAGGATCATTCCGTTCCTGTTATGGCGAATTTTGATCCGGAGTAGGATCGGGCGGCACGTCCGGCGGCTGATCTCCGGGAGGCGGGTCTTCCGCCGGTGGCGCGGGCGTCCACCCGGGCACCATGGGGACGCCTCCCTTGGGTCCGTTGCTCGATTGAGATGTCCCCATTATTGTTCAGCCTTCTCGATCGCTTTTTTGACGACCTGCGGCACACCCGAGCGCTTCCACTTCGCGAAAACGCCGTCCGCCCAAGGTTGATCTCCAATTTTCGGAACGATCCCTGGCGCAATCTGCGCCGGTGGACGATCGATAAGAAACGCGGCCAAACGCAGTCCTTGCTGAGGGTCGGCGTTCGCAAGCGCTAGGCAGGCCTCCAGGATGGCGGGGACGCCCCATTCTTGTTCCTGAAGGGCGCGTTCCAGGAGACGATCCATGATGATCGACGTTTCGATGCGCGACACCCGTGCCAATTTGTCGACCAGCGCCGCAGCCATGTCCGGATGCGTGAGCATCGCCGTCAATATTTCGGCCGCTTCCGTCGTGAGACGATCGCCGGGCGTGATAAGCGGCGCATGCTCGCGGCTGACACACAATGCGCCCATCAATTTCGCATCATGTAGCGGCGGAGGCAGGGCCAGCCATTCCTTTGAAAACGCTTCGTCCCAAGTAGCTGCAAGCTTCAGCTCTTTTCCTTCAGTGGCTGCGTCCTCCCAATCCTTCAGGAATCTGGGTTTGCCAGCGTCATCTTGGCTCACGGCTTTCAAGAGATCCGCATAAGCCCAGGGGCTGCCGAGCCGTTCGAACAGGAGAAGCTTCGCGAGGACCGCCTCATCCACGCCGACACCCTGCGCATTGGAGATCGCCATTCGGATCGACAGCGCATTCAGGAAACGTTTGATCAGTCGTGGATTACCGACAATGCCCGAGGCCGTCGTCATGATAGGCGCGAGCCTTTCAGCCGTATCAAAACGTCCGATAAGATCTGCCGGTATGTTCTCGTGCAGTCCCGTTACATATGCCTTGTCGACGCGCGCACCCTGCCACGTCTTTCGCAACTGATCGATTATTCCAACCCGCAGCTTTTCCTTTACGTCGTCCTTCAAGTCGCTGTTTTCGATGTAGAGCAACATCATGTACGCGCGGACTTCCTGCGTTCCCAAGGGAGGAACGCGAATGGGGACCTGGATCAGTTTGTCAAAATAGCTGGTGACAAGTAGATCGTCGGGAACGCCTTCGAAATGCTTGCGGACGGCGTGTTTGATCATGTCGTTGTCGGCCGCGATGACGAATGCCGTATTTTTCAGAAACAGGAACAGCCGTATGGCCTCAAGGGTCGAGATCGTCGTCTCGGGGAGGCAACGGTCAAGGTCGTCGATCAACACGACAAGAGTTACCCCAAGCTCCTCAAGGGTCTCCTCGAAATTATCCCTGAGGGCTTGGATTTCCTTAGAGTCTGTTCAAGAAAGCGGGTATCGAGCGAGCCTTTTTGTCATGAGCTTGATCATTGCTGTTTGGATGAAGGCTAGGCTTGTGGCCGAGAAACGCTCGAAATCCTTTGCCATTCGGCGGTTTATGCCGAGCCACGCCAGCGTTCGTTCGACAATCCATCGCTTTGGTAGCACCTGGAAACCGGCCTGGTTTCGTTTGATAATCTCCATCGGTCGCGGGCTGGCCTCTTCTACTGTTGTGCCCTGATAGCCGCCGTCGCCGCAGATTTTCTCGATAAAGGGAAAACGGTTGGCGAGCCTGTCGAAAACAAGTGCTGCTCCATCACGATCCTGAATTCCTGCCGAGTGGACCTCGGCTTTCAGAAGCATGCCAAGAGTATCGACCAGAATGTGCCGCTTGCGGCCCTTGATCTTCTTACCCGCATCATAGCCGATATCGAGACGAGCATCCGGGCCGGTCTTCACTGATTGGCTATCGATGATGGCAAATGACGGTTGCTCTTCTCGCCCCTCAAGCTGCCGCGTTCGGCAGTAGAGCGCGTCATGGATACGACGCCACGTCCCGTCCCGGCAAAACCGTTTGAAATAATGGTAGACCGTGCTCTTCGGTGGAAAATCATGCGGCAGCAATGCCCATTGGCAGCCTGACTGCAGCAGATAAAAAATCGCGTCCATCACCGCCCGAAGCGACGTCTTGCGTCTGCGGCCCAGTCGAGGCTGCCTCGGCATGAGGGGCTCGATCAAGCTCCACTCACGGTCATTCAGATCACTTGCGTAGCGCATGCGGCTTCTGTCATGGTGACGCCGGGTGAAGGGTGTCCAGGCCATTCGATCTCTCCGTATTTGTCGCAAAATACAAAGAATCTGATTGCCGCCCTTCACTCAACCCCGCGCACGCCCGCCATTCTTGAACAGACACTTAGGAGGTGAGGTTTCCTCTGCCGGATTGAGAAGCCCGGAGGCAGCACTTGCCACCTCACCCGCTTTCGATTTGGCGTCTTCGATTAGTTTTTGGTCGACGGAACCACCTAGAAACCGCTGCCCCAGCCCCCACAATTCGCCGATGAGCCCAGTTGGAGGAAGTCCCATCGACACCGCTATCGCCGAGCCGGCAGCGAGCTTCATTGCACGCAGCCAGTTCACGCGCTTGATGAGCGCCTTGGCCTTGTCTACTCCTCTTTCGCGCGCTCTTGCTTCCTGCTCTAGCTTCGTCGCGATGACGTCCATCAATGCGGCGCGAGCGTCGTCATAACCTTGGTAAAGCCAAGCATTGAATTCGACGAAGACGAAGTCCTTCTCGCCTTCTTTCCTCTCTCGGTTAGCGAGGGATGCTTGGGTCAGTTTTATCATGAAGGATTTTCCAATGCCCCATGATCCCGAGACACCAATTGAAATTGGGCGCCCCCGCGCCTGGACGATGATTTCCGCTACGGTGTCGGCCACTCCCGAAAAATTAAGGAAGTCTTTTTCAGTCTCATTATCTGCCCACATACAAGGCCTCCCACGTCGCGCCTGTCGATAGTAAAACCATCGCACCGAAACGTTGCACCGATGATTCGCATCACCCTACATTTGCAACGTATTGTTCGCGCCAAAGCTGTGTCAATTTGGAATTCTTGCCTCGCTGGAAATAGGGAAGTCGACGTATATCGAGAAAGTCAAAATCAAGAACTTCAAATGTTTCGAAGGCTGGTTCGAGGTCGATTTCAATCAGGGTGTCAACATCATCGTCGGCAACAACGAAGCCGGAAAATCCACGCTGCTCGAAGCTATCCATCTATGCCTGACGGGTATGCTGAAACGGAAATACCTGCGCAACGAACTATCTCCCTATCTTTTTAACCGGAAGGTCGAGCGGGCGTATCTGGACAGCATCGCCTCGAAACAACCTCTCGATCCGCCGGAGATCCAGATCGAGCTGTTTTTCGGCGGTGATAGCGATACGTTGGAAGACCTGCGCGGAAACGGGAATTCCGAGAAAAACGACAAGGCACGCGGCCTCCTCTTCTCGATCGAGTTCGATAAGAAATATGACGGTGCCCATACCGAGTTACTGAAGAGCAAGGAGATCACTCGATACCCTTGGAATTCTATCAGGTTCAATGGTCGGAGTTCTCCCGCCAACCGGCGACGGCTCGAGGCGTCCCCATCAAATTGGCGCTAATCGATTCCACGAGTACACGCGTTCAGAGCGGTTCGGATATGTATATCTCCCGCATCGTCAGGGAGTTTCTTGACGAAAAGGAACGTGTGGCGATATCGCAGGCCCACCGGAAATTGAAAGATGCTTTCAAGGCCGACGGCAATGTTAGCGCCATCAATAAAAGGCTGGCGGAAGCAGCGAAAATCAGCCGCAAAGATGTGAGTATTTCCGTCGATATGTCGTCCCACAATGCGTGGGAAAACAGCTTGATGACCTATATTAACGAGGTGCCGTTCCACTATATCGGCAAGGGCGAGCAGTGCATCGTCAAGACACGCCTTGCGCTGAGCAGCAAAAAGAACAGCGAAGCGACGGTATTGCTGATCGAGGAGCCGGAAAACCACCTTTCGCACTCAAAGCTCAACCAGCTTATCGGCGACATCAGCAAGGACAATAGCGACAAGCAGGTCATCATCACCCCACATAGCAGCTTCGTCGCGAACAAACTTGGACTGGACCACTTGGTACTGCTGCGCGATGCGAAGGTCACACGGATCAAGGATCTGAAAGCGAGTGATTTCTTCCATAAGCTGCCTGGTTACGACACGCTTCGTCTCGTGTTGTCGCAGAAGTCGATCCTCGTCGAAGGCGATGCGGACGAGTTGGTCGTCCAGCGGGCCTATATGGATGCCAACGATGGCAAATTGCCGATCGAGGATGAAATCGATGTCATTTCGGTCGGACTTTCATTCCTGCGTTTTCTCGAACTGGCGACCGCGTTGAAAATCCCGGTCGTGGTCGCGACCGATAATGACGGCGATACTGCTGCGCTCGAAAAGAAATACGCCAAATACAAGGACGTCGAACATATCAAAATCTGCTATGACCCTTTGGTGGATAAGGGCGACCTGGTCCTCAATGGCAAACCGTTCAATTACAACACCCTCGAGCCGAAACTGGTCAAATCGAACAGCGTTGAGACCTTCAATGAGCTCTTTGAAACCAAGCATAATCTCGATGGCCTTCATCGTTATATGAAAAACAACAAGACCGAGTGCGCGCTGGCGATCTTCTCGGCGAAGACAAAAATCAGTTACCCGAAGTATATTCTGGATGCGATCGCCAAATGATGGGGCCGAATAAGCTTGTCATAGCTGCGGCAGGCTCGGGGAAGACCACCTACCTCGTCAGGCAGGCGCTTGCTGTTGAAAAGAAGCGCGTCCTCATCACCACTACACGGAATCGAACGAAGAGGAGATCCGGCGCAAATTTTTCGAAATCCATGGCTCAGTTCCGGGCAACGTGCATATCCAGACCTGGTTTAGTCTGCTAATCGAGCACGGCATCAAGCCCTTTCAAGGCAAGCTGTTCGATTGGGAAGTTGCCGGCATGCTTCTGGTTTCGCAGAGATCCGGTTTTCGCGGTCGCGACCGGCAAGACCGCCCCGTGTATTGGGGTGAAGAAGATTTCCGGCGCTGCTACTTCGACGGTCGAAATCGCGTCTATTCGGACAAACTGGCGAGGCTGGTGGTGCGATGCAACGAGGCAGCAGACGGCGCCGTCATCGAGCGGCTTTCCCGTATTTATCCGTTTATTTTCGTGGATGAAGTCCAGGATCTTGCAGGCTACGACCTCGACATTTTGACCGCTCTCTTCAAGAGCCCTTCTAACGTCGTCATGGTGGGTGATCCCCGGCAGGTCACCTACGTCACTCATCTGGAGGCTCGTCTTAAAAAGTATAGGGATGGGGGGATTGCCGACTTCATTCGGGCGGAACTTCCCCGAAAAGTCACGTGCGATATTGATGTGACCAGCCTCATGGCATCGCATCGCAATAGCACCGCGATCTGCGAACTATCGTCGAAGCTTTATCCAAAATTGACGGCAGCGACTGCATGTAAATGCGCCGACTGTAGGCAGCCGGTCCCTGATGATGCGGGTCTCTACATCGTCCGACGTAACGATCTGCCACGCTATCTCAAGACCGGACGACCGGTACAGCTGCGATGGAGTTCCGCCGTTAGGGTTGCATCTGCAGCACTGCCGTCGCTTACGTTCGGACGATCCAAAGGGCTCGATTTTGACCGCGTCATTATCTATCCGACGAAAGAAATGATGGAATGGCTGAAGGGCGCCCAATCGGCGTTGAAAGCCGAAACCCGTGCGAAACTCTATGTTGCCCTAACCCGCGCAAGGCATACGGTAGCGGTGGTCCATGATCTTGCCGATGGTGAAGTCGTTCCAGGATTCACATTGTTCCAGTAGCGAAAATTTCCGGAAATGCACCCTATATAGATCTATGATTTCATCCTTGGCGGTGGGGCATCATCTTCCGATGATTCCATTTTTCTAGGTGGCTTCGTTGAATTCCCGATACAGCTCGATTGTGGGCAGATGTGCATCGATAGTCTCGCGCACCTTCGCGGCCATCGGCAGGTTGTTTTTCTCGTTTTTCCACACATCCATAAACCGTCCGACCGTCTCGCGTGCTGTCTCGAGGACCAGCTTTTCGGACAGCGCCGACTTGGCGGCCAGATGTGCAAGCTCATCCTTCGATAGCTCCTCCATTCTTTTCGTGCGTGAAAAGTTAAGCGCCGCCGTATCCTCTCCCTCGATATAGGGGATGGTCGATAGCAAATCGTAAGCCGGCGAGAGCGCAGGAGTGCGGCGATCGGGGTAGATCAGAGACCAATTTTTCAGATGCATGTCGCCATTGCCGATCAGTGTGCTGAAGACCAACCGGCGGATGAACTCCGCCACGTCGGCCGTGCTCGTCTCGATGCCGAGGACGCGGGCGATCATCCGGTAATTGCCCTTGCTGTACTTGTCATCCGGCTTCACGCCGAACACTTGCGCAAAATCCTCGATGTGTACCGGGCCCTCCGGTGTACGGTCGAAACGTCTAATAGCGAGCGCTTGCCCATGCAGTTCGCCCACGCCCTTTGGCAAGCCGCTCACTGCATCCAGCTCGACCAACTGGATCTCCGGCACATCCATGCCCATCATGCCGGCGATGGTCATCATTGAGAATTCGTTTTCTGGCACGCCGCTATACTGCTGGGAGGGCAGCTTTACGATCCATGATCCACCTGTACCCTCGGCCGGAATAGTCAGGCCGCCTCCCTTCGTGGTGTTCTTGAAGGCCGAGAATTTCAACTGCACCCCGGCCAGCGAAAAGCGCAACGCATTCGGTCGCGCTTCGACAGAAGCCTGCTCATCATCAGGCGGCAGGTCATCGCCGTCTGAGGGGTGTACCGTTACCGCACCAGGCAGGTCGCGGCCGAGCATCCAGAGCAGGAAAAACTCCCGCGTCTGTTTTAAGCCGGCGCGCTCGGCGAGGTATTTGCGCAACGGACCTTCCGGCAACAGGTTCGAAAAGAACGGCGGGACCACCATGTTATACGGACGGAACTTCGTAACCAGTGCGCCGAACGGGTCCTTGAATGACAGGCTGAGTGTCGGCCGCTTCTCGTCTTCGATATAGCCCTCGTTGAATGCGAAGATCGAGCGGCCATCCTGCAGGTTCGTCAGGGTGGCGACCGGTTCGCCGTTTAGCTTGACATCGAGCACCGTGACTTTAGGCATCGTCGTCCTCATCCAGTGCGTAGGCCGAGCGCGGGACCGCGTCATCGCGGTCGCGATGCACTGCGGCGTTGCGCAGCTGTCTTATCTCGCGCGCGATTGCACCCATTTCTTGCCGTGACATCTTATCGGCCCGGGAAGTCTCCAGGCGGTCGGCTGCCCGCTTGAGCATGTCCAGCTCGTCAGGGGTCAAAGGCAAATGCCGAAGGAGGGCCAGGCTATCCTTGAATATGTCCGCGTCGGCCCTTGTTCCAGCCCCATAGCCGAACTGCGCCAACCATCGCTCGAGATGAGCCACGAGTTTGCGCTGGTCGGATGTAAGGACGTCATTTGACGTCGAGCTGCTATCGAGGATATTGCGGATCGCCGGCATCAGCTTCTTTGGCGCAAGTACGATCTCGAGGTCGAGTGCACGCGCCACATCCACCAGGCTGCCTAGTCCGGGCTCCATCGTGCCCCGTTCGATCTGGGAAATATGGCTTTGCGTCAGGCCCGAACGTGCGCTCAGCTCACGCTGGCTTACTTTCTGCGCTTCCCTGGCAGCGCGTAATTGCTGCGTTATATGCTCTGTCTTGTATGCCACGATCATTATCCTGTATCACATGATACCGTCTATACAGGATAATATATAGATAACTCTGCAGAAGAGTGCAACATTGATACACAGAACCGCATCACTTAGGTGGTTTATATATAATCATATATCGGTGCAGCAGTGCAGCCTCATAATACGGTTCTAGCCTCTGTAGCCACCCATCAGGATGCGCAACAGATCGGCCTGTGCAGACCCTGCCGGCATCGTATCCGTTGTGAAAGGGACACTGATATAGGCCTGCCCGTCAGGTTGCGGCTGGCAATGCACGCCGAATTCCTCGAAAAGCTGGAACCCGACCGCACCAACATCGATCAGTGCATCATAGCTCGGCCAGCCCCCACGCGTATCCCATAGGCCGCGCAGCTGCTCCACCAGCCGACCGATAACCCTGAGAAAAGCCTGATCCTCGGTCGGCAATTCGGGCGCTACCTCGCAGAGGGTGTCGTATTTGTTCATCCCGTCCAGATGGCCGAACAGGTAGGATGCGATCCGCAAGGGCTCAAGGATGACGATACCGACTTCCTCAAAGACCCGCACCACATTGCCATGCAGGCGATAGGACCGGATGGCATCGCGCGCCCTGCTACGGCAATCCTTCAGCCGGACGGCCAAATTGTCGCGGAAACGGGCTTCCTCGTTGACCGCGAACCCCGCCGACAAACGGCAGACCGCGTATTCACCCCAGCAGGCTTCGGCGAAATGCTGCTCGTGATCGCGGATGAAATGTCCGGTCGGCGGACGAAAATGGATGCCAGGGAATTGGTCCTCGCGAAAGGCGTTTTCTTCGACATGCGCGCATTCATGGGCGATGATGGCAATGGCCGTCCGGAAATCCTCTTCGTCGCGATCGGCCTCCTCGAGCACAATCGGGCATACCGGACCCGCCGACAAAACGATATGCGTCTTCACGGCGTCGCCACGCATGACCACGATACTCTTTCCGACGCCGGCCAAGCCCTCGTCATTGGTACGGCTCAACGGCGCCAGCCCTTCGACGCCGCGATCGAGGTCACGCAGCGCCTCATCGTAATCGACCGCTACGGTCACACCGTCGAGCGCGCTGATATCGATATATTCCCCGACCTCGCGCAGAATGTGGAACATCTGCTGCCCGAGGCATTCGGCGCCGTACTGGTTGGTGATGCCCTGTACCGTCACCTGAATCTGTGGAAGCGTGGAGGCAGACACCTCTTGTCGCGGCGTGTCGCTCGTATCCATATTAGCCCCTCACTCCGCTCGCCTCATGCGGTTTCACCCAGCTGCGCCTGCCCGCCGGCGGCAAGCACCTTGTAGCGGGCATGCAGGTCATAGAATGCTTCGTCGCCCACCATGGTGGGTATCATGCGCACAAGGCTGAAGACGCACAGCAAAACGGCGAGGCCGAGTATGTTCAGCGTCTCCTGCAGCTCGTCTTCCTCCAGCAGGGGATCGAGGCTGAACAATGCGGTCCCGTCCGCCAGGAACGAACGATGCCGCAATAGCGAGCTGTAGGTGACATGTGCCGTGTCGGCCGAGATCTCACGATACATGTGCGCCATGCGCGGGAACTGGCTGTCCTTGCTCAGGTCACTCGGCTTTAACTGCGCGCCCTTCTTGTCATTCAGGAATTCCTGCAGCAGCTTACCCGACCCGGCATCAAGGTCCGTCTGCATGTCCTTAAAAGCCTTGGCTCTCGACCATTTACTCTTGGCTTCGTCATCCTTGAGCGCCTTCAGATAATCAGGCTTGCGGCGCGCCGCATCCATATGGATCGCGCATTCGACGACCTTGCGGCAGGTACTGCGCACATCGAGCACCTTGTCATGCTCAGCGAGCAACAATGCCGTGTCGAACAATGTCAGGGCACGGGCGAACAGCGCGAATTTCACGAACAGCAGCTCGGGCTCTTCGCCTTCCGGCGCATCGAAGCTGTCAACGTCCGCGAGCTTCGCCGCAGCCATGCGGAAATCCCTCATCCATTGCAGCCATGCTTCATTTATCTGGGGCTGATCATCATTCATGCGATTCTTCCTGGTTGCCACCGGTACATGTGGAGTCAAATAGCTATCCCGGAGGATAATCCCACCGCCAAATGGTTCGGCGGAATGCGATGCGGCTACGCGATAGTCAGGAAGTCGGCAGCCGTCAGCGCCAAACCTTTGTCGAGAGAGGCGAACTCGACCGCAGCAGCCTTTTCCGTACCGTCAGCCTCATACGGCAGAGCACCCGTGTCTTTATATGGCCGTTCCTACATCGTGGCGAACGTGAACGGAATGCGGAAGCCGCAATTGCCGTGCTCGTCCCATTGGAAGAAGAAGCCACCCTCGCCCAGCACATCGATGATGATCTCGCCGATCGGTGCGAATTCGCTTCGATCTTCCCATTGCCCGTACCTGGCCCACAGTTCTCTTAGCGCGGTGCGCAGCCTTTCGAAAAACGGTGCGAACCAATGCCCTCCCAGCGCCCCGCGAACCGCAGGCACATCGTCTATCGTCAAGCCGTGACCGTCCATATGGCCGAGCAGATAGCTGCCGCTCGTCATCAGGTTCTGGTAATACCGCACGACCTCGGAGAGTACTCGGTCATGATCGTGATCGGTGCGATAGCGCCGGATACATTCGTTTGCCCGGTTCATCGTCTCGTCGAGATGTGTGATGAATCCATTGGCGTAATCCTGCAGAGGATCTCGGCCGAACGGGGCTGCGATACGGCAAGCCGCATACTCATCCCAGCAGGCGTTTTCGGCCTGCCCTTCGCAGGCATCTGCGGCATCATCGTAGATTTTTTTTAGCAGCGTATCGGGGAACGCCTTGTCAGTCGTCATGGTGAGTTCGACATGTGCGCATTCATGGGCGAGCAGATGCAGGGAATGCGCGTAGTGCTCATCTTCCTCGTCCGGCAGTGAATAGATATAGGCAGCGTTCAATACCAAATGCGATTTGAGAATACCGTCTCGGATGACGCTCGGCGCCATCGCAACGCCTTCGACCAGCTCGGAACTGGGCGTTAGGCGGTGGTCCGTCTCATATCCTCTATCGAGTGCGAGAAGCGCTTCCTTGTAATCGACGGCGATGGTGATGCCGTCCAGCCGCTCGAGATTGATGTAACGGCTCAACTCCCGCACATAATTGCCGACGCAATAGGCGAGCTTCTCGCCTGCTTTTTCTTCCATGCCTTGGACTGAAATACCAATGCTGGGCACGGTGATCGGTCGCTCTTCCTCGGTGGTCTCCGTCATGCTTCCTCACGCTGACTACAAGTGCGTCTTGGCCCAGACCAGCGCGGTCAACGCCCCTGCCCTTGCCTCTTCCACGGATGCGAATTCCTTGTTGCCGCTGCGGGTCGCACCGTTCTTGCGGTTCGTTACCACCACGCCAAAGCCTGCATTCTTGGGGAATACCGTCAGATTATATCCTTCGGTGTTGATGTAATCATTGCCCTTGGCCGAACGTTTCCACGAGCGCTCGGCCCATGTCTTACGGCGTTTGGCGAGGCTCCTTAATCCCCTCTCCCGTTCTTTCGGACGGACATAGTCCTCTTCCATATGTTCGGCACAGACGCAGCCAACCGCCAATGATTCCGTGGTCTGGCCGTGCTCCATATAATGGACGTAGCGGATGGTGACGCTTTCGCACATTTCGCAAAGCTGGGAAGGCTCACCCAAATCCTCGATCCCGACACATGACCATCCCTTTTTGGGCACCCCAGCTTCGGACCATTTGCCATGACTCGTGTGATCCCTGGTCATCGCGTCCACTCAATCTTGACGTCTATTTCACGATACTGAGCTTCGAGCGTCGGACTTCACCACCCTCATTGTCGGTTCCGTGCTGGGGCAGAATACAAAATAAAAGTCGTTCGACCTCAGTCATTGGAAGCGATAGCTCATCGGCAACGTCCACGAGACTTTTCCGCTCCGCCCAAAGCTGGGATAGAACCTTCCCCCATAGCACAGACGTTTCCCTGGGGATGCCATCAGGTTCGCTCGTGCGATAACCGCGTTTCCCAAGCTCGATACATATGGAACGGTATTGCCATTCGGAGAGCATGGGTCTGGTAAGATGTGCCAGTCGGTATGCCAGCGCCATTGCAGAGACGCGCCACCTTTTCTTCGCCCGTAAAATGAGATCAGCCGTTATAAGACGGGGCATTCTGACCCTAACGTCTTCCTCCGGCATTAGAAAGGCGGAAGCGAAGCGGTTTGCCTCCACCTCGGCCGTGCGTGTATCTTCGTCCGCACCTGAGGTTTGGCCATGCCTGTGCAGGACCAAATGGCCCAGTTCGTGAGCCGCATCAAAAATACTACGCTCCGCCGATTTGAACGAATTCAGAAACACATACGCTTTGTCATTTTGCCAGAACGAGAATGCATCGACATTTGCCGTGGTTTCTTCTAGCCCCAGGACGCGGATGCCTTTGGCCTCCATCAGTTTCATCATGTTTGCGATGGGTTGGTAGCTGAGGCCCCAGTGCTGGCGGAGAGCATCGGCGGCAGCTTCAGGTGTCAATTCCGGGTCGAAATGCGGCAAATCCAACGCCGGTAGATTGTATCGATTTTCAAGCCACTCATAGACTTCGACCCCGTTATCGCCGGCC
This sequence comes from Rhizobium sp. B230/85, assembly GCF_019355735.1. NCBI lineage: Bacteria > Pseudomonadati > Pseudomonadota > Alphaproteobacteria > Hyphomicrobiales > Rhizobiaceae > Rhizobium > Rhizobium sp. B230/85. Next base: position 18,186 of record NZ_CP072160.1, on the reverse strand, counting down.
GAGAGGGCAGCATTTCTTTCTTTCGCGGTCATGCTCGACAGGCTGCGAAAGCTGACGATTTCTGCTGAAAGGAGTGCCGGGTCTTCCTTGAAGAAAAACTGCACGGGATAACCGAGAACCTCTGCGAGTTTCTCAAGTGTTCCAGAATCAGCCTGGTTCTGACCGGTTTCAAGCCGCGTGATTGTGACCGGCGATACGCCGGCCTTTTCTGCCAGTTCCTTCGCTGTCAGCTTCTGCCGTTTTCTGGCGAGGCTGAGTCTCTTTCCATTGAACATGATTGTTCGGCTTTATTTTCGACTGACGACGATATCCAGATCCGGATCGTTGGTCGGTTCATTGATGCCAAAATCGACCGCGTCCAGATCGCCACCCTCAATCAAAAATACGCGATCGATACAGCGAAGGAATTGGCCATTCTTCACCACAGGTAATATGTTTTGTGGTCTCCATGAAACTTGACCACGCTGATAGGGAGGTCGATACCGGCAGCTTCAAACATATCGCCACAAGCCACGCGTTCGGAGCCAGCGCCTTTTCGAGACCGCGCTTTGGGATCCGCTTTGCGGCAGGCTTGATTGACATTTACAAAGAGAACTCGAAGCTTGAGGGCGTCATTGCGTATGCCTTCCACACCTTCCTCGCTAAAGATCTCCCAATTTCCACCGAGGTTTTCGGCTCGAAGGCCCTTCACTCCGTCCATATACGCGAACATGCCGGCGGCATTGGTGGGATGAAGTGGTGAGGCTGTCGCAGCAGCAGCAAGTGCGTGATGACCTGCCGCGATCAATTTCTCACGCTCAAGTTCCAGGCGAGCAAGGTAAAGGTCGCCAATCTCAGAATCAGTGATTCTCTTTGGGCTGATATTTTCCATGCCGCCTACTCATGTTAATTTTCTTAACCTCATTTGTGGAGGAAAAAATTAACATGGTCAAGCTAGAAGAATGTATTCGACTAATTCACAGGACGCCCCAAGCGCGAAACCTCCCCCTCCCCGTCATCTCGCGCAGGCCCAGCACCAAAATAATCCGCCGCGCCGCCTGCGGCGTCACATCGAGCGCCTTCGCCACCATCCCGGCCGACACCAACGGCTTTGCCATTACGAGCTCGACCAACTCCGGCAGCTTTGAAGACGTCCGGCGTCCGTCCAGCTTCCGCTCCATCATTTTTCGCGCGAGCGCCAGACGATCGTGCTCCTTCAGCCCGATCTCGGCGGCCGCGACCAGGCCTTGGGCGATGGCCAGCAGCCGGGTTTCGCGATCACGGTTCCGGCGCCGATCGACGGGAATGGTTTTCAGGCCAAGATTGATGGCGGCAAGATGGGCGCCGCTCGTGACGCCGGCCTGGCGCAGGATCGAGGCGGCCAGCAGCCGGCCGAGCCAGGGCGAGTGCTGAAGGACGGAAAGTTCGTTCCAGGCATCAAGGGCGACGATCGCTTGAAGCATTGCCGGCAGGTCGTCCGCCTGCCGCAACACGCCGCGCCATTCGTCCAGCCGCGCGTCCTCGTCCCAATCGAGATCGTAGACCAGCGGATCTTTTTCCGCAGCACGGCTGCCGCCGGGCCTTGTTGCGTTCGCGATTGCGGCTTCCGACCGGGCCAGCACCGCATCGATCGCGGCATAGTCGACACCCGGGAGGTTCTCGATCTCGTCGATATCTTCCCCCTCCCCTTCCGCGGCGATCGCGAGCGCCGGCCGAATAACTCCGGCCGTCGTCGCCTCGTCCCCGCCGCCCGACCCGATCTCCGAGGTTTTCCGCAGCGAGCGGATGCCGTCGGCAGAGAGCGCCCAACCAGATGGCTGAGAGACTATGCGCCGGCGGGTGCGCAGGACGTCGCGGGCGATTGTCAGCTCATGGGTCGGTGTGCGAATATCGCGGGTATGATCGTGGAGAACGAGGTCCTCGATATGGACGAGTTCGCCGTCGATCCATAAAGAGGCGCAGGCGTCGGTGAACTGGGATCGTTCGAGGAAGCCTCCCCCGACCCGCGAACGGGCGATGCGCTCGTCCAAACGCGTCAGAGCGATACCGGCGTCGAAAGCCGGCTGCATCAAGGTGGATATGCTGATTTTCGCGATATCGTAAGCCATTGAAATCATGGTAAATGATTTGTTAAAGGAACTCTATCTGAATAATTAGGTTCCTCACATGGTATGATAGCCGGTTGATGTTCTAACCACCGATAAGTATCCCTTATCAGAGGTGATGGATTTCGAGTCGTAAATCAGAAAGAATCTGGCAAATCCACGGCCCGCTCGGCCGTCAAAACCGTCGATCCGGAGTTTCTGTGTGGCCAAACCGTCCATTTCCAAGACAGCAGTCGATCGCCGCGCCGACGAACTCGACACCATTGCCAGCGTCCTGCCGATCGACCGGCGCGACGAACTGGCCGAACTGCTGACCGACCAGGATGTCGAAACGCTGCGCCATCTGGTCAATGAGGGCATGGGCGTAAACACGCTGCGCGCGCTCACCTCCGACCTCGCCTATCTCCAGGCCTGGTCTCTCGCCGCGACCGGCGCATCCCTCCCCTGGCCCGCGCCTGAAGCACTGCTGCTGAAATTCGTCGCCCACCATCTCTGGCAGCCCGAACAGCGCGACATCGATCCTCAACACGGCATGCCGGCAGATGTCGAGCAAAGCCTGCGCGAGCAACGCTTCCTTCGATCTTCCGGACCGCATGCGCCCGACACGGTGCGCCGGCGGCTTGCCAGCTGGTCGACGCTGACGAAATGGCGTGGGCTGACCGGCGTCTTCTCCTCCCCTTCGCTGAAGTCCGCGATCCGTCTTGCGGTGCGCGCGACACCGCGGCCAAGGAAACGCAAAAGCGCCAAGTCGGTGACCGGCGACGTGCTGGCAAAAATGCTTGCGACCTGCAGCGCCAACAGCCTGCGCGACGTCCGCGACCGGGCGATCCTGATGGTGGCGTTTGCGTCTGGCGGTCGTCGCCGCAGCGAGATCGCCGGGCTTCGTGTCGAGCAGCTCACCGTCGAGCCACCAATCACCGTCGAGGGGGCCCCTCCCCTCCCCTCTCTCGCCATTTACCTCGGTCGCACCAAGACGTCAGGTGCCGAAAGCGATGAGGTCGTTTATCTGACGGGTAGACCTGTGGATGCGCTGAATGCCTGGCTTGCGGGGGGCAAGATTGAAAGCGGAAGTGTGTTTCGAAAGGTCGATCGTTGGGGGAATGTTTCGAAGCGCGCGCTGGAGCCGAGTGCGGTCAATGCGATCGTCAAGCAGCGCGCGGAGATGGCGGGGTTGGATGCGGGGGAGTTTTCCGCGCACGGACTCCGGTCGGGGTACCTGACGGAGGCGGCCAATCGTGGCATACCGCTTCCTGAGGCGATGGAGCAGTCTCGCCATCGTTCCGTGCAGCAGGCATCAAGCTACTATAACAACGCAACACGCCGCAGCGGTCGAGCGGCAAGAATGCTTTGAACGCCATATGGTGCCTGTCGCGATGGTCGGTCAGCGTACGCTTGGCGCACGTCCTGTGTCAGGCCCAAGTCAGCGCTGCGCTCATATCCGCGATCGAAGATCGCTTTGAGCTCTGCCTCTGGTAGGCGACCTTCGATAAGTGCTGCGCTACTCGCTCACAAACTTCCTGATCTCCTCGATTGATACAAATTCCGCGGCCAACGTCTCCTCTTGATCGATAACTGGCGTCGTAGGGATTACCGTAGGCTGGACCAGCGGTTTACCGCTTAGCGATCGTGCAAGTGCCTTTGCACAGGCAATGAATTCCACCCAACGCATCAGGCCATGCAGCCACATGACCAAGAGGTGGCATGGAACGACCCGATCGCCCTCAGTCGTCGCCTGGCGGCCATGTTGGAACAGCTCCCTCATATCGGTCGCCGATGTCTTTTGGAGGAGATTTCCTTGATCGACCACTCGGACCAGGAGATCATATTCCGGCGTCTGCTCGAAGGTACCAGATTTCGGGTCATAGGCGAGAAGAAGCCCGGAACCCAAATGCGACGTGACAGCGGATACGTCAGGTTGCGCTTTCGATGACAGCGTCAAAAGAAAGACCAAGGTGTTCCACCGATCTGCCGGGACTTGAATTTTCCGAGTTAGGTCACTGCTGTTCAGGTTGAGTGCATTCCGCAGCTTCAGAACACTGCTCACCGGGTTGACGAGCGACTTGCTCGCCTGCGGGACGGCCTTCTGAAGCAGAACGTACAGTTGCTCCTCGAGAGCCTTTCTGCCGGCAGCATCTGCGACGGGAAGCCCGTTGAGAACCAGCGGATCAATCGCCTCACGGACTTGGCTGAAGGTTGAGAACGGCCAAATCCAATTGGCAATTGGCGCCACCCCCTGCCCCTTCACCGCCTTGGCGGTCTCGTTGTTCTTGGTGACTTCGTCGATGAATGAGATGATGGCGTTCGCATTGTCCATCGCCATCGTCGGATACTTGGCATATCGCTCACGCTGCTGATCACTCAGTTCGGGGTCGTCTCTCAGAGCCTTTTCAAGATCGCGGACACTTTGCCTATGCTCCCACACATCACTACGAACAAAGCACAGGATGCGTATGCGACGTTGCTGTGCAAGCTTGTAGGCATGACGGAACTCAGCGCGGGTGATGCTGATCTGCATTTGCTGATCATACCAACCGCCAACGCGCCGACCAATGAACAGGACGAACAGGTCGGCCTGCTCGATTGTGTTGAGGCACGCCTGGTATGAATGCTCATCCAGCGGTCGCGTGAAGTCCGTGAACTCGGACGCCAAAACCCGGCATCCTCGCAGTTCCAGATAATCTTTCAGCGCGCTTCGCAGATCACCAAAATCATACACGGTCGACGACAGAAATAACGTGGGTCGCTTCATCATGATTCTTCTCGCGGTTTGAGCCTGATTGAGGGTGTGGACGGTGGCAGCGCGGCAGTCCTACTCTTCAGCGACATAAACGAGCGCAAGCGCCTCTTGATTGCTCTCGCTAGATTCGCCGGCCGTTAGCAGTCGGCTTTCGACACGATAAGATGCCGTCGTGATCGCGGCAGTCATGTCGGCTTCAACCTCAGTCAGCACAGCGGAGGATTGCGCCGGGGGATTCACAGATATCCTCTGAAACTTGCTCAGATCTTCGTCGCGGCCGAGAACTGCAAAACCATCTGGGAAGATTGCGCCACCGGAGCGCTTAGCTGTCTCGACGAGATCCGCAGGGAACTCCGGAAGCTCCCCTATGAGATCCAAATCCCCTTCGCTCGACTCGATCAAAGCAAAGACACGCCGAGCAACTTCCATATCCAGCGCCATACCATTCACAAATCGCACCGGTCCCGATTTGAAAATCAGGTGCTCTTCGCCAATGACGACCAACGGCTCCCACTCGGCGTCTTCTCCAACAATCCATGTCCGGTTGAGCCACTCAACGGTGGTGAAGGTCTGCTCAGAAGGTCTCCAGCGGCGATCGCGCGCTGCCTCTCCGATATCAGGCCCGAACAAGAGAGTGAGGACGCCGCAATAGCTGCCGAACCGCACGCTCCGCGGATCAGACTTTTCTGAAGGGTCGTCGCCATTACCGGATGACGAACCTGAACTCACTGTGTGGTCGATGAATATCTCGGCCTTCTTCACCGACTTCATCCAACTGCCGACGGCATAGCCATGCGACGCGATCCAGGTGCCAATCTTACGGCCCAGATAAGGCTCGACTTGTTCTTGGTAGCCGTCTCTGACAGTTTTTGTAAAAGCAGCCCTAGAAGCGCCCTTGGTCGCCTTTGACTCTGTAAGCGCGACGAACAAATCTCCTGTGCGGCTGAAGACATAGTCTGGCGACCGGGTGGTTGGCGGCTTGCCATGGATGGCGTGGTTTTCGAAATGATCTATCCAACGGTATCCATCTCGAACCATTTGAAGATAGGCGATGCCGTCACCAACGAGGCCGGTCATGGCCTTTCCGACATAGTCCTTCAGGGTCCGGGCAGTATCCAACAGAGCGAAGCGATCATTCTTGTCATCGACGTGCCTGGCGATGAGGTGGCGGCACATCTGAACCTGAGCTCTCGCCGCATGCTGATCCATCTTTGCTCTGCTCGAGCACTGCGCCATAGCACCGTAAAGTTCGGCCGGCGTGAACAGCATTTCGGTGTTTTCAGGTGCTCGACCGACGATTAACCGGTGCCTCTTCGCAGCATGACCAGTGATCTGCTCAACACTCAGCTGCTTCTCCTTCGCCTTCCACATCGCGCCGGTCCCCTCTGAAATTCGTTCTTCACCGCTATTAACTCACTGTATAAGAACAGGAAATCAGGAAAAAAAACGGCTGACAAGTATGCCTGATCCCCACGATTCAAGAAGAATCGGTTTCGACGAAGTCCGTAACGTTTACCGCGGTACCACGACTAAGCAGTCTTTCGCTTGTCTTCGTTGTTGACCTTCAAAAGGGCAAATAGCATCGGCCCGAGGGAAAACTCGCGCTGCGCCGACCGCTTTGTCAAATCCCGCAGATAGCCGCCGGCAGACTTGATAAAGTTCGATCGCTCAAGAATGCAGGCCATCGCCACTGCGGCATTTTCTGGCCCCATCGCATTGCAGGCCTCCTCATAGGCTGACGGGCTGACACCCAGCATCGAGCGGACCACCACAGCAGCGGTCATCAGCTCGCGCCAATGGGCAATGCCGCCGCCCGGCCCATAGTCAGCAATCTGCGGGCAAGCTCGAAGTACCATTCCCAGCGGGAACGCCTTGATCTGTTCGAGCTTTGCCTTTGTCTTTCCGGGAGCCACACTCTTTGCGTGCGGCTCTTCCGGCAATCTTTCGCCCTGCTCGTTCTCAGAGCTAGGTTCAAGTTCATTTATAGATTCGGTATTTGAATTCTGTACGTGACGGTCATTTGGACCGGCATTGCCGTTCATATTCTCAGTTTCTGACTGCATTTCCAGAAGGTTGAGGACCTCAGTACGCAAGAGATCCATCTCCTCGAGAGTTGCTTCGACTTGGTTTCTGTCCGGATAGCGAGGATGCCGCCCGAGAATGCCAATGTATATTGTTTCAACCTGCGCCCAATTGCCGTGAGCGCCTTCCTCAATTGCGGCTGTAATCAGCTTACGGACATCTCGTCGGCAGATCGTGAGCGCTTCCTTCGCCCGGCGAAAGCGCATGCGCTCCGCGGCGACATCCTGCGCAAGCAAGGCAAGCTCGGCGGCACGCGTAAGCAGCGGGCTCAGATCGAAGCCGTAAGCCTGCTCGATTTCACCGTCTCGATTGCGATGTGCGTATCGCTTCCCGTTGGGACTATCGCGACGCTGGATAAGTCCTGCATCCACGAGCGCGCCGAGCTGGCGGCGCAGTGTACTTTCCGTGATCCCATGAGCGCGGACGGATAGCTGCGCATTGGATGGAAATACCACAAGCGGGTTTTCAGCGTCTAGCTGTGCATCCGGGTAGAATGTCAGAAGGGCATCGAGAACGGCAAGCGCTCTGTCTTGCAAACCGAAGCGCTCCCTCGTCTCGCACACATCGCGAAATACTTTCCACTTTTCGACACGCGTGCCTGGCGTTGATGCCGCGATCGTCAATTGCCCTTTCACCAAGGCAAGCGTCACTGGCCGCCGCCCAAAGGGCGTCGTTACATGTCCCGTCTGCATTTTTCTCTCACCTTTCTTCAGGCAAAGGAAATCCGCTCACCAAATCGGTGCCAAGACTCTTGACTGTGATTCCGGGAAATGCGATTCTCAATCCTGCGAGAGATACGAGAGAGGCTTCCACGGTTTACCGTTTGGGGGCCTTTTTCTTTTGCGGTTTAGTCTCCGTTGTTTTCCTGCTTCGATCCTCTGTACTCGTCGTACAAACGATCCATGTGGGCTGACAGCCACTCGCTGAAGGGCTTCGCTTCGACATTCGAAAGCTCGATCGCAACCTTCTTCGCTTTGGCATTCATCACGAAATTCAGTGACGTATCGCTCGAAGTCCAATCCCTTCCGGACACACTTGCCCTGGGCTTCTTTGCAGCAGATTTGGCCTTGTAGCGCTTCAGGTAGTCATGGAGCTCATCGAACCGCTTGTCTTCAGTCAGCTCAACGAAGCCTGCTGTTTCGACATGCTCCGTGGCAACCTTCAGAAGGGCAGGAGCAAGAAGCAATTGACGCAGGCTAAGCCACCGGTCACGTCCGATCTTCTTGGAGGCCCCGAGCACCTTGAGGATCGACGCCGGGACGGCCTCCACGACACCGAGCATTTTCGAAAGCATCGCCTCATCGATCGCGAGCGACGACCGAACCACATCCTTCGTCATTCCAGACGCAAGCAGGTTCTGTGCGAAGTACGCACGCTCTATGAACGACAGGTTGGAGCGTGCGGAATTTTCCTGCCCCTGGGCAATTGCGGACGTGATGTCATCAAGCTTCTTGACAACTGCCCTGACCGGAATTCCAAGCTCTCTCGCGACTTTGAGACGGCGGTGACCGAAGACGACCATGAAGCGTTGACTGTCCGAGGAACTGGGTCGAACCAGAATCGGTGTCGTCTGGCTGGACGAAGCGATCGCCTGCTTGAGCTCCTGGTACTCCTCGCCATCGTCGGAAAGGCGATCGGCGACAAAGGAAACGTCAATCAATCGCGGATCCAGATCCACGATCACTTCGCCTTCCATCAGCTTCTTTGTGTTCTCCGCGAGATCCTCGATGGACCGAACGACCGTCTTGGCTGCCCCAGTCATACCGTAGCCAGGCTTTGTCGGTGTCTGGTTAGACGCGATGGAAGCCATGTCCAATTTAGAAAAAGGATTTTCACGCGCCATAGCCCGCCTCCGCGCTCGCTTTCAACTTCGACAAGGAATTGATATGGTTCATCGAACCCCGCGAAAAAACGGCTGACAAGTGTGTCATTTTCGCCCCCATGCGCCGTGGATTAGTTCCATGATTTCGCCGTTGGCTGCGTTCAGGCTCTCCATTGCCCGATCATAGGTAGAACGGACGAAATCGCCTCGCTCTACCTCGTACAAAGTCTGCTTTTTTATCGAAGCATCAGAAATGGCTGTCGATTTGAGCACATGATTCCGCAACATTTGCTGGGCGAACATCGATTGCATAAACCCGACCATCTGAGCCTGCGGGATGTCCGTCGGCTCGAAGCGCGTGACGAGATACCGGAACCACTCGACACGCATCTCGGCACCGGCCTCTGCAACCGGACCCATTATGCCGCCCAACATCATGAGGAACTGGCTCATCGACATGATATCCAGCATCTGGGGATGGATAGTGATCAAAATGCCTGTCGAAGCCATAAGCGCGGTGATCGTCAGGTATCCCAGCTGTGGCGGGCAATCAATAACGACCACGTCGTACCTGTCGTCCACCTGCTTCAGCGCATTGAAGATGCGCATGTAGAATAACCGACCGTCCTCTCCCTTCTTGGAGGAGATCGCCAAGGGCACATCATACTCGTATTCCTGCAGGACCAGATTTGCAGGAACCACATCAAGACCGGGAATGTTAGTCGGCTGGATAACCTCCGAGATGAATTTCCGCTCGTCATCGAAACGAAGCGCTTCGTACAGCGACGCGGTATCATCAAGTTCGGGCTGGATTCCAAAGAGCGACGTCAGTGATGCCTGTGGATCGAGATCGACGGCCAGTACGCGATGACCGGTGAGGGCGAGATATTGTGCAAGGTGCGCAGCGGTCGTAGTCTTGCCACTTCCGCCCTTGAAATTCACCACCGACACCACCTGCATAGGCTCGCCTTCGCGACGTCGGGGAACGTAATATCGTTTGTCAGACTTTTTATTGGCTTCGAGATAGTCTCGAAGCTCTAACATCTGATCAGCCGTATAGTAGCGTCGGCCACCGACGGACTCAACCTCCGGCCCCTTGCCCTCCAAATGGATTTGCCGCAGATGGCTCTGGGTAACCCCTATGAAGTCGGCGACTTCTCCCAGCTGGAACTTGCGCAGTCCCTTCTTGGCGTCCGGGGGATATTGTTGGCTGCGCAGCATATGCAACGCATTTGAGATCTTCGCTCCCTGCTGGGCAATCTCGATATCAAATCTGTTGGGCTGCGGATGGCTCATTTTGCAAACTATATCCCGGAGGGCCTCATTTTCGAAAAAATGGCCACAAAGCCATCATTTGCGAAACTATCCCGCGATTCCCAACTCTGGGCAAGTGATTTAAGGTTAACAAGGAGTTAACACATATTTCCCGATTCCATCGCCCAAGGCGAATCTGCGATCATTTACCGCGAGTTAGTCAGATTTACTCCCTTTCGCCTAGTCATCGCAAAATGCAGATTTGCACATGAATCTCCTCCACCTAGCTCACCACACGCTCACTTTCTAAGAGCCGAACCAGCGACTCGCTAGAATCACCTGAGGTGCAGATCTGCACATAGGCACACGCTGAAGGAGATGATTTCTGTCTGCATGACCTTGTTCAAGCGGAGATCATCATGCGGATATTGACCGTCGCACCCGACCAATACGAGCGCCATCGCAATGACCTGAGACAGATGCACCGTCTTCGCGCGACGGTATTTGGCGGACGTCTCGCCTGGGACGTCTCCATCACCGCGGGAGAAGAGCGCGACCAGTACGATGATTGCAGGCCGACTTATCTTCTGGCAATTGCCGACGGTGGAAAGGTCGCAGGTTGCGTTCGTCTCCTTCCAGCTTCCGGTCCCACAATGCTGGAGCAGACCTTCCCACAGCTTCTCGATGCAGGCTCGCTTCGCCCTCATTCAGGCATGGTCGAGAGTTCGCGCTTCTGCGTCGACACCTCACCTGCCTCGCAGAGAGGGGCAAGCCAACTGCATCTTGCGACGCTCACCTTGTTCGCCGGTATCATCGAATGGTCAATGGCGAGCGGCTACAGCGAGATCGTCACGGCAACCGATCTCCGCTTCGAGCGCATCCTGAAGCGCGCGGGATGGCCGATGCAGCGTCTCGGTGAACCGGCTCCGATCGGCAACACCATCGCTATCGCCGGAAGCCTGCCGGCCGACCGTGCCAGCTTTGAGAAGGTTTGCCCGCAGGCTTACCATTCGACCCCGCAGATCGATGGGTCGTTGCTCCGGAGCGCTGCGTGACCCAGCTCCGATCCTATCCCCGCCTGGTCCGCAAACTACAGGACGCGCTTGGCGACCAACTGTGCATCGCCCTCGATGATACCACCGTGGTCGAGATCATGCTCAATCCGGACGGACGCCTCTTCATCGAACGGCTGGGGCACGGCGTGGCAGCGGCTGGCGCGATGAGCACCGCCGCAGCCGAAGTTGTCATCGGAAGTGTTGCGCATGCCCTGCAGTCCGAGGCCGATGACGAGCGGCCGATCATCTCTGGCGAACTTCCGATTGGTGGACACCGCTTCGAGGGGCTGTTGCCGCCGGTGGTCTCCGGACCGGCATTCACCATTCGCCGTCGTGCCTCGCGTCTCATTCCACTGACAGAGTATGTGAAGTCGAAGGTGATGACGGAAGCACAGGCGTCCGCTATTCGAAGCGCGATCGATGCGCGGATGAACATCGTCATCTCCGGTGGAACGGGGTCGGGCAAAACGACGCTCGCCAATGCCATCATTGCCGAAATCGTCACTACGTCGCCAGACGATCGGATGGTTATCCTCGAAGACACCGCCGAAATCCAATGCGCGGCCGAGAACGCGGTTTCCCTACATACCAGCGATACCATCGACATGGCGCGCCTGCTTAAGAGCACGATGCGCCTGCGTCCTGATCGCATCATTGTCGGTGAGGTCCGCGACGGCGCGGCGCTAACACTGCTCAAGGCCTGGAACACCGGCCATCCCGGCGGCGTCACCACGATCCATTCCAACACGGCGATGTCAGCCTTGCGCCGACTGGAGCAACTGACGGCGGAGGCCAGCCAGCAGCCAATGCAGGAGGTGATCGGCGAAGCCGTCGATCTGGTCGTCTCTATCGAGCGAACGGGAAAGGGGAGGCGGGTCCGTGAGGTGATCCACATCGAAGGATACCGCAACGGCCGCTACCAGACCGAACATTATGCCCATATCGATGAGGATAGCCATGTCGCGTAAAATCTCTATTCTTCTCACCGGCGCGACGCTTGTCGCCATTTCTAGTGGCTTTAGCGATTCCGCATTCGCTTCCTCGGGCGGAGGCGGTCTCCCTTGGGAATCACCGCTGCAACAGATCCAGCAATCGATCACCGGACCTGTCGCCGGGTTCATCGCGCTGGCTGCTGTCGCCATTGCCGGCGCCATGCTGATCTTCGGAGGCGAGCTGAATGATTTCGCGAGACGGCTTTGCTATGTGGCGCTGGTGGGGGGTGTACTCCTCGGAGCCACCCAGATCGTCGCTCTCTTCGGTGCGACCGGCGCATCGATCGGCGAGGCCAACTCACAAGCAGAGCGCAGCATTACCGAACCGACCATGACGCCCGCGCCGGCAGGGGAGGGCGCGCATGGCTGACGCCGGCTCTTCTCTGGCACGCTCGCGCGTGCACCGGGCGCTGTCGCGACCAAACCTTCTGATGGGAGCCGATCGCGAGCTGGTGCTGCTGACCGCGCTTGCCGCCATCATCCTGATCTTCGTGGTGCTCACTTGGTATGCGACGCTGTTCGGCATCGCGATCTGGCTCGTCACAGTCGCGGCTCTGCGCATGATGGCCAAGGCCGATCCGCTGATGCGCCGGGTCTATCTCCGCCACATCTCCTACAAGATGTTCTACCGCGCGACCTCGTCGCCGTGGCGCAAGTTCTAAAGGATTTGAGATGGTAGCGCTCAAATCATTCCGCCATTCCGGTCCGTCCTTTGCCGATCTGGTGCCTTATGCCAGCCTCGTCGATAATGGCGTCATCCTGCTGAAGGACGGCTCGCTGATGGCGGGCTGGTATTTTGCCGGGCCCGATAGCGAAAGCTCGACCGACGCCGAGCGCAACGAGGTGTCGCGACAGATCAACGCCATCTTGTCGCGGCTGGGCTCGGGATGGATGATCCAGGTCGAGGCTATCAGGGTGCCAACCGGCGATTATCCGACTGAGGCCGAATCCCACTTTCCCGATGCGGTAACGCGCGCCATCGACGACGAGCGGCGAACGCATTTTCAAAAGGAGAGGGGGCATTTCGAGAGCCGCCATGCTCTGATCCTGACCTGGCGGCCTCCGGAGCCGCGGCGCTCCGGGTTGACGCGGTATGTCTACTCGGATGCGGCGAGCCGCTCCGCGACCTATGCCGACACGATGTTGCAGAGCTTTCTGACCTCGATCCGTGAGGTCGAACAATATCTTTCAAATGTCGTGTCGATCCGTCGGATGATTACGCGGGAGACGTCAGAGCGCGGTGGGTTCCGTGTGGCGAGATACGACGAGCTCTTCCAGTTCATTCGCTTCTGCGTGATCGGCGAGAACCATCCGGTTCGCCTGCCAGACATTTCCATGTATCTCGACTGGCTGGTGACGGCCGAGTTGCAGCATGGCTTGACCCCAATGGTCGAGAACCGCTTTCTCGGCGTGGTGGCGATCGACGGTCTGCCGGCCGAAAGCTGGCCGGGGATCCTCAATGCGCTCGACCGGATGCCGCTCACCTATCGCTGGTCGTCCCGCTTCGTCTTTCTCGACGCTGAGGAAGCAAGGACAAGGCTCGAGCGCACTCGGAAGAAGTGGCAGCAGAAAGTACGGCCGTTCTTCGATCAGCTTTTCCAAACCCAGAGCCGCTCGGTCGATCAGGACGCCATGCTGATGGTGGCTGAGACTGAAGATGCCATTGCCGAAGCCTCCTCGCAGCTCGTCGCCTATGGCTATTACACACCGGTCATCGTGATATTTGAAGAAGACCCCACCCGCCTCCAGGAAAAGTGCGAGGCTATCCGCCGCCTGATCCACGCCGAAGGTTTTGGCGCACGCATCGAAACGTTGAACGCGACGGATGCTTTTCTCGGTAGCCTGCCCGGCGTCTCCTACGCCAACATTCGCGAGCCACTGATCAACACCCGCAATCTCGCCGATCTCATCCCGTTGAACTCTGTCTGGTCGGGCAGTCCAAACGCACCTTGCCCGTACTATCCGCCGGCCTCACCGCCTTTGATGCAAGTGGCATCCGGATCTACGCCGTTCCGACTGAATCTGCACGTCGACGATGTCGGACACACGCTGATCTTCGGCCCGACCGGCTCTGGCAAGTCAACGCTGCTGGCGCTGATTGCCGCTCAGTTTAGGCGTTATGCCGATGCCCAGGTATTCGCCTTCGACAAAGGCGGTTCAGTGCTGCCACTGACGCTCGGCCTCCACGGCGATCACTACCAGATCGGCGGCGATATCGGCCCATCGGCTAGTGGTGAGGTGATTGCGCTTGCCTTCTGCCCGCTCGCCGAACTGTCGACGGACGGCGATCGGGCGTGGGCCTCCGAGTGGATCGAGATGCTGGTGGCGCTGCAAGGTGTGACCATCACCCCGGACTATCGCAATGCCATCTCTAGGCAGTTGGCGCTGATGGCAGAATCCCGCGGCCGCTCGCTGTCGGACTTCGTTTCGGGCGTGCAGATGCGCGAGATCAAGGACGCGTTGCATCACTACACCGTTGACGGCCCGATGGGTCAGTTGCTCGATGCCGAGCAGGACGGCCTGGCGCTTGGCGCATTCCAATGCTTCGAGGTCGAGGAGCTAATGAATATGGGCGAGCGCAATCTCGTCCCCGTCCTCACCTACCTGTTTCGGCGTATCGAGAAACGCCTGACCGGCGCGCCCAGCCTGATCATTCTCGATGAGGCCTGGTTGATGCTCGGTCATCCGGTGTTTCGCGACAAGATCCGGGAATGGCTGAAGGTGCTGAGAAAGGCCAACTGCGCCGTTGTTCTTGCCACCCAATCGATCTCGGACGCGGAGCGCTCTGGGATCATCGATGTCCTAAAGGAAAGCTGCCCGACGAAAATCTGCCTCCCGAACGGCGCGGCACGGGAACCGGGCACGCGCGAGTTCTATGAGCGCATTGGCTTTAACGAACGGCAGATCGAGATCGTCGCAACCGCCATCCCCAAGCGCGAATATTACGTCGTCTCACCGGAGGGCCGAAGGCTCTTCAACATGGCGCTTGGTCCGGTCGCGCTTTCGTTTTTCGGGGCGACCGGCAAGGAAGACCTCAAGCGCATCCGCAGCCTGCATTCCGAATATGGGGCCGCATGGCCTCTTCACTGGCTCCAGCAAAGAGGGATCGCCCATGCCGAGACACTTTTCCCAGTCGAATAACATCGCGTGCGCCACTGCCATAGCGGCCATCATTATCCCCGTCGTGTTTCCGGCTTCAGTTCAGGCCGGCGGCGTGACGGGCCAGGCGACCGAATGGACACAGATCGCCAACAATACTGAACTGATCTCGCTGGTCGGCAAGTCAGCCGAGCAGGTCAACAACCAGATTACGCAGATTTCGCAGCTTGCCGAGCAGATCCAGAACCAGATCAACATCTACAACAACATGCTACAGAACACAGCCCAATTGCCAAACCACATCTGGGGCCAGGTCGAGAACGACCTGAAGAACCTGCAGAACGTCGTGAAGCAGGGTCAGGGCGTCGCGTTTTCGATGGGCAACATCGACGACGTGCTCAAGCAGCGTTTCCAGAGTTTTGCCGAGATGAAGAGTAATCTCCCTGACGGAGCAAGTTTCTCGTCAACCTATCAAAGCTGGTCCGACACCAATCGCGATACGATCGCTGGATCCCTGAAGGCCGCAAACCTCACGGCGGACCAGTTCTCAAGCGAGGAGAACACGATGTCGTCGCTACGCTCCATGTCGGAATCGGCCGACGGGCAGATGAAGGCGCTGCAGGTCGGACATCAGATCGCTGCCCAGCAGGTCGCGCAGATGCAAAAGCTGCGCGGGCTCGTCTCTCAGCAGATGACGATGATGGGCACCTGGTTCCAGTCGGAACAGGCGCAAAAGGATCTCGCCCAGGCGCGGCGGGAAAAGTTCTTCAGCGGAAGCGAGCATGACATCCGCGGCGGGCAGACGATGGAGCCCCGCTGGTGAGCCCGCGTCTTGTCATCATCCTTGCGGTCGTGGGGATCATCGCGTCGGGCGTCGGCATCGCCAGGTGGATCATCCAGTCGGGACCGGCTCCCATGCCCGCAGCGGAAGAAGCATCGCCAGAGGCAGCATCCGACGCCGACCGCCGGGCTCACCGGGAAACGTTCTTGGGTGGAAATGCCGAGCGCGACATTCGCGGCGGTCAGGAGATGAAGCCGAGATGGTGACAGTTCATCCCTCCCAGCGCGTGGAACTCGCGTTCGTCGCAATCGGCCTCGTCCTAATCGCGAGCACACCGGCTCTCGCGCAACAGGGTCAAGTGCTGACGACCCTGGAAAACTCAGTCGTCGTGGCCGCCAAGGGCTGGGAGACGACAGTCATGAACGCGGCGCGTTCACTGTTCTGGATTCTGGCGGGCATCGAGGTTGGCATCGCCGCTGTATGGTTGGCGATCAATGCTGCCTCGCTCGACAGCTGGTTTGCCGAGCTGGTGAAGCGCATCATGTTTATCGGATTGTTCGCCTTCATTCTCGACCGGGGGCCGGCATTCGCGAAGGCTGTCGTCGACAGCCTCTACCAGATTGGTGCCGGTGGCGGGTCGGCCTCTCCCGCCAACATTTTTGATGCCGGCATTCGCGTTGCAACCAAAATGTCCGAACAGGCGAAGTTTGGCCTCTTCGAGGATAACTCTCTGGCGATCGCCGCCGTCTTCGCCATGGTCGTGGTCGTCGTCTGCTTTTCACTCGTTGCCGCGATCTTTGTCTCGGTAATGGTGGAAATGTATGTTGGCCTGCTCGCCGGCATGATCATGCTTGGATTGGGTGGAACGTCCTACACCAAGGATTTCGCCATCAAATATCTGGTCTACGCGTTTTCCGTCGGGATGAAGCTGATGGCGCTGGTGATGATTGCCAAGATCGGCTCCGACATCCTGCTGGGCCTAGCCGAGGCACCGACAGCGACCTCCGAGCAGTTCATCACGACGCTCGCGATCGCTGGCATATCGGTCGTGGTCTTCGTCATCGCCATGTATGTGCCGCCGATCCTGCAGGCTGTCGTTCAGGGCGCTTCCGTGTCCGGTGGCATGGAATCGATCCGCCATGGGGGACAGGCCGCATCTTTTGCTGCGGGCGCCGGCTTTTTGGCGACGGCCGCAGCCAGCAGAGGGTTTCAGGCAGCAGGCGCGGCAAGGGCAGGGGGAGCATCCCTCGGTAGTGCCGCCATGCGTGGCATGGAGGCAGGCATCGGCGGTGCTGCGGGCGCGGTCGGCTCGGCTGCGAAGGACAAGGCGGTCGGGTCGCCAGGTGCCTATGCCGGATCTCTGCTCGGGCTTGCCAATGCCAAACTCGACCAGCAATCGGGACGAACCACATCGCCGCCTCCACCCCCGCCGATCAACGAGAACAAATGACTAGAGGCCGCTCAATCATGGTCGGACACAATCCGCTTGATAATCCCGATATTGCCAATCCCTATATCGCCGCCCGCAACGAATGGAACGAGCGCTATGGCTCCTATGTCAGATCCGCCGCCGCCTGGCGCATCGTCGGCATCGCCGGCATGACCATGGCTGTGATCGGCTTTAGCTACGCGCTCTACCAGAGCACGCAGGTCAAGCTCGTTCCCTATATCGTCGAGGTGGACAAGCTCGGCACGGCCGTCAACGCCGGATTTCCGCAGCAGATCGAATATGCCGATCCGCGTGTGGTACGAGCCACCCTCGGCAGCTTCGTCTCGAATTTTCGCAGTGTGACGCCGGATGCGGTCGTGCAGAAGCAGTATATCGACCGAACCTATGGGCTGCTTAGGACATCCGATCCGGCGACCGAGAAGGTCAATGCCTGGTTTCGCTCGAACTCACCGTTTGAGAAAGCGAAGAACTCGACGGTGGCCATCGAGGTGAACAACATCGTCGCGCTGTCGAAGCAGAGCTACCAGGTGGACTGGACCGAATTCGAGCGCGACCGGCGCGGCAAGGAAACCGCCGTCCGCCGCTTCCGTGGGATCGCAACCGTGACCCTGACGCCGCCACAAGACGAGGGCGTCATTCGCTTGAACCCCATCGGTCTCTATCTCCGCGACTTCGACTGGACAGCACAGCTTTGAAAGGCATGGCCCCGAACATGATCATCCCGCGCACAAGAACACGGGCCACCCTGACGGGCGCTCTCGCCTCGGCACTGTTGGCGTCGTCAGTGGTCGCTCCTCTGCATGCATATGCTGCCGATGGCGTCACAGCCA
>NZ_CP072161.1:0-95290 GCF_019355735.1 Rhizobium sp. B230/85 | reverse complement strand
TATGGGCCGGCGCCATGCGGAAGTGTTTCTGGAAGTGCTGAAGGGGGAGGGCTTTGCCGAGCCCAATCCGCGCCCGATGTTTCCCAACCCGCCCGGCATGCTGCGCCTTGAGCCGCATTCGGAAGGCTTGCGGGAACGTATCTGGTGGGGCGCCAGCTCCAATGCCACCGCCATCTGGGCCGCCGAGCGCGGCATGAACCTGCAAAGCTCGACATTGAAGGACGACGAGACCGGCGAGCCCTTCCATGTGCAGCAGGCGGCGCAGATTCGTGCCTATCGCCAGGCCTGGAAGGCGGCGGGTCACGCCCGCCAGCCGCGGGTTTCCGTCAGCCGCAGCATCTTTGCGTTGGTCGATGACCGGGACCGTACCTATTTCGGCCGAGGCAGCAAGGAGCAGGATTCAATCGGCTATATCGATGACAGCACACGGGCCATCTTCGGCCGCTCCTATGCAGCGGAACCGGATGCGCTGGTTAAGGAGCTGGCGCAGGATGAAGCCGTCGCTGAGGCGGACACACTGCTGCTGACCGTGCCGAACCAGCTCGGTGTTGAATACAACGCCCATGTCATCGACGCCATTCTGAAGCACGTAGCCCCGGCGCTCGGCTGGCGATAACTGCAGTCTTGAACAGCGCGCGCCTTTTGGCGCGCGCGCTTGCCTCCGAATTCGGGATCCTATCGAGCTGCCGGGCGGCGCTTCGCGTCCTCGGCCACGAAGCCGATCCTTCGATGGATATCGCATCAATCATCGGGCCGCCGATCGAAGACGTCATGCGATACCTCCTTGGCCAATTCGGCGACGACCGTGTCGCAGAAGGCGTCGATGCCTACCGGCGGGATTATGGGGCGAGGGGACTTTTGCTGAGCGAAGTTTACGACGGTATCTCGGAGACCCTTATCGCGATGAGCCACTCCGCCAAACTTTACATCGCGACGTCGGAGCGCGAGACATTCGCTCGCAGTATCCTTTAGAGTAAGAAGCTCGACGAATGTTTGCCGGAATTTCCGGATCGACACCGGCCGGAAACATCGATCACAAGCCGGAACTGATGGGCCACATCATGCGGGAAAACAATCTCGACCGGGAACGTTGCGTCATGGTTGGGGATCGGCGGTACGACATCGCCGGTGCACATGCGAACGGAATCCTCGGGATTGGCGTCCTCTGGGGGTATGGGTCGCAGGAGGAATTGGAAAGCGCGGGCGCCGATTTTTTGGATCGAAACCCCCAAGGACCGGACTACGGCGGCTGGCGAGTTGTTCAGTAAGCTTTAAGCCGATAGCCCTACGCGCGTATCTGACGATTTCCTTAAAGAACATCTGGCAAGCTATTTGTCGATGGGCTCGAGGCTCGACCCGAGCCGCGTTGCGAAGCTGAACGGCTGGAGCCTGCTTATTTGGGGTCACTACAATCGCCGATGTCTTGGATGTACCACCAGCGCATCTCTAGGATTTGGCCGCGCTCATGCTCGGTCCATCCATCATTCTGAATATCCTCGCTCATTGAATGGACGAAGATGAAATGCTCCTTGAATGTTACGCCCCAATTACCACTCCGGTGACTGTCTTCTCCATACCAAACGACAGGACCGAGTCGAATATCTGTGAGGCCAGTCTCCTCCTTGATTTCGCGAAGTGCGGCTTCAGAAATGCTCTCTCCTGGCTCCATTCCACCACCTGCAGTTATGAGCTGGATCGAACGGAAGCTTGCCAAACAGAATGATGAGTTCGGTTCGGGCGCCGAGACGCAGCGCGTGACGCGGGATATCACGGAGCATCTGGTCGCGCACGACCTGCGGGGCTTCCGTTGAAATCGAGGCTGCAGGCTCTTCCCGCGATGTCAAGCCGACGCCGTGGTTGGCGGCGAGGTTCTGCAGCCTTGAACACAGGATACAAATCGAGTATTGTCAGACAAAATGTGATAACGTCTAACATCTATCCTTTATGGAGACGTCGATGACAAAACAGAGCCGCGAAAAAAACATCACATCATTGCCGGCGGATGCGGTTCTGTCGACGGCTGCCCGATCCGCGAAGGCTGAGCAATTTGTAACAGTCAGCAAGGCCCGGTTCGAAGCCGTGATGAGAGCCGCTGAGCACTCCGGCTTGCTGGGTGAAAAGAGCAAGCGGATAGGCGGCCGTATCAGTCCTGCTCTTATAGAACAGGCGAAAAAACATACGGGTATTGAAACCGACACGGATCTGATCGAATTCGCATTGGCGAATGTTGCCTTGGACGACAATTTCGGAGCCACGTTCCGGAAGACGCAAGGCACGGTAGACCCCGATCTGAAGCTGGGTTTCTAAATTGTCTGACTTTGATTTCGACGCTGCGGTCCGCTGGGCTCGCTTCGACCCCTGTCGAACTCTTGCTCGACGTCGGGACGATGAACTCCCGTTCCTCAACGATCGGGCGGACAGCGGCCAGGATCTGCTTCTCGATACGTGTGTCTATATCGACGGCTTGCAGGGACGTGCGCCCGATGTCGTAGCCGATCTGCTGGATATCAGGGTGAGCAATCATTCGACCGTGGCTATTCAGGAGTTGATGCACACTGTTGGCGTCCTGGATCCCAAACATCCAGGGACCAAAGGAGCGGTGCGGCAGATCGGAGTGACCATCATGGACATGAAGCCGCACCGAGTTTTCGCGCCTGATCCTGACGTGCTGGGACGGGCAGCACTTCTTTCCGGCATGCTGTGCCGCCTTCAGGGCTATGAAAAAGATGCGCGCCTGCGGGCGCTTCACGACTGTGTTCTTTTTTTGCAGGCACAGAAGATGGGCTTTACCGTCCTCACAGCCAACGTCAGCGACTTTGATTACCTTCTACAGTTGATCCCGACCGGACGGGCAATGTTTTATAGGGCTGCCCAGTAATCCTGAGTTACCAAATGTTGACATTTGTTCAATAGGTTCGGCTGGCGCGTTAAGTTGTGCGTACGCGCGATCCTTTGCATGTCTCGGCCTAGAAGCTGTTTTGGCAGCATTACATCGGTGCGGTCGCGTCTCCCTATGGAATAATCGGTTACGGCAGAAGGCGGGCAGCCCGTCCTGTTCGCCTTGTTGCATGATTATAGTAGCTGGAC
Organism: Rhizobium sp. B230/85; assembly: GCF_019355735.1. Lineage (NCBI taxonomy): Bacteria > Pseudomonadati > Pseudomonadota > Alphaproteobacteria > Hyphomicrobiales > Rhizobiaceae > Rhizobium > Rhizobium sp. B230/85. The sequence continues at coordinate 92,203 of NZ_CP072161.1, read as the reverse complement.
GCCTGCTGGACCGATCTGTGTCGGGACTGCTCCATGGCTTCGGGCAGGGGGACGCCACGATTGGCGGCCTCCGTGAGATAACCTGACCGCAACCCGTGCGCCGAAAACTCCCCAGGCTCCAGCCCCGCCATCGCCGCCCGCTGCTTGACGATCTGGTTGACCGCACTCGGCTCCAGCGCCCGTTTCGAAACATTGCCCCAACGATCGACCTTCCGGAAAATGCTCCCGCTTTCGATTTTCGCCGCCGCCATCCATACGTTCAACGCATCCACCGGCCGACCAGTCAGGTAGACGACCTCATGGTGCTCGGAGCCGGATGTCTTGGTGCGACCCAGATGGATGGCAACAGAGGGGAGGAGAGGGCCGGTTTCGACTGTGATCGGCGGCTCGACCGTGAGCTGCTCCCTTCGCAAGCCAGCAATCTCGCTGCGACGCCGTCCGCCCGAGGCAAAAGCCACCATCAAAATTGCCCGGTCGCGGATGTCACGAAGGCTATCAGTACTGCAGGTCGCGAGCAGTTTTGCAAGAACATCGCCAGTAACTGCCTTGGCGCTCTTGCGTTTCCTTGGCCGCGGCGTCGCACGGACGGCAAGGCGTATGGCGGATTTCAGGGAAGGGGAGGAGAAGACGCCGGTAAGCCCGCACCATTTCGTCAGGGTCGACCAGCTGGCAAGCCGCCGGCGCACGGTATCGGGCGCATGCGGCCCGGACGATCGAAGGAAGCGTTGCTCGCGCAGGCTCTGCTCGACCTCAGCTGGCATGCCGTGATGAGGATCGATGGTGCGCTGTTCCGGCTGCCAGAGATGATGGGCGACGAATTTCAGGAGAAGGGCTTCGGGTGCAGGCCATGGTAGAGATCTTCCTGTCGCCGCCAAGCACCAAGCCTGAAGATAAGCCAGATCAGACATCAGAGCCCGAAGGGTGTTTTCGCCCATGCCCTCGTTGACCAAATGCCGGAGCGTTTCGACATCCTGGTCGGTCTTCGGCGAGTTCATCGCGGCGATCGAGCGGAATGACGGCAGCTATCGTGTCGAGCTCATCGGCTCGACGTTCAACTGCGTCACCGGTTGGCCGATTAGTCGCCATGGGCGAAAGGCCCAAGAACCTTGACGCCCTCCTTGCGAGCGGCAGCGGCGAGCTTGCGATCAAGCGTGGCAAGCGAAATGCTGCGGTTGAGGGCAAGCGCCAGATAGGCAGCGTCATAGGCGCTCAGATTATGGTTGGCCGCCAGAAGCAGCACATAACCATCTCCGCCAATGCCTGCATCATCAAGCGGCAAACGGCGAACGCGCTCCATGTTGACCAGAGCACCGCCGACGACGATGCGACCACGGCGTTCAGACATAGCAAGAATGTTGCGGACCTCGAAGAAGAACAGCGACGGGATAGGGCAGGGGGCCCCGATCGTGGCGATCACTGTCTCCGCTGCGTCAGAATACTCCTCCGGCAGCAACCAGGCGGCCGCCATTGATGCATCGAGAACGAAAGCCATATCAGCGGCGGCCTTCGTCGCGCCAAGAGAGGATCTCATCATGCGTCACCGCTGCTGCTTTCGATCGCGCGGCACGGACCTCGGCGAGCAGCAGATGCAGGTCGCTGTCCTTTCGCATTCGGGTGACGTGGGCGATCGGATCGTTGCCGCGAGCGATGACGAAATCTTCGCCGGCCTCGACGCGAGCGAGAAGGTCGGACAGATGCGTCTTTGCTTCGGAGATTTTCACGGTCGTCGTCATTGGCAGAGGCCTCCGCAATGGATTTTGAGGCGAGACTATAACGCTCGAAGAGGTCGGTCAAGCAGTTGGTCTACTCACCTCCGATAAGGGATACTTATCGATGGCTAGGACTTCAACCACGATCGTACCATGAGAGGAACCGCAATATTTATATAGAGTTCCTTTAAGAAATCGTTTACCATAATATCAATGGCTTACGATGTTTCGAAAATCAGCATGACAGCCCTGATGCGGCCCGCTTTCGACGCCGGTGTCGCGCTCACCCGGCTTGATGAACGGGTTGCCCGTTCGCCGGTCGGTCAGGGATGGATCGAACGATCCCATTTTGCCGATGCCTGTGCCTCTCTATGGATAGATGGCGAACTCGTTCATCTCGAGGACCTCGTCCTCCATGACGCCACGCGCGATATTCGTACACCGACCCACGAACTGACGATCGCCCGCGACGTCCTGAAAACCCGCCGGCGCATTGCCGGCCAACTACCGGACTGGGCGCTCTCGGCCGACGGCATCCGCTCGCTACGGAAAACCTCGGAGACCGGGTCGGACGGCGGGGACGACGCGACGACGGCGGGAGTTGTTCGGGCGGCTGTCGCGATCGACGCGGAAGGGGAGGGGGATGATGGTGACGACGTCAAAGATCTGCCCGGTGTTGACTACGCCGCCATCGATGCGATCCTCGCGCGCGCTGACGCCGCGATTGAACGAGCTGAAAAGCCCGGCCGGGCTCAGGCCGATCCGCTGGTCTATGATCTCGATTGGGACGAGGACGCTCGGCTCGACGAATGGCGCGGCGTGTTGCGCCAGGCCGAACACCTGCCGGCGGTGCTGCAGGCGATCGTTGCCGTTGATGCCTGGACCGAACTCTCCGTTCTCCAGCATGCGCCTTGGCTTGGGCGACTGCTGGCCGCGTCGATCCTGCGCCAGTCTGGCATCACAACCGGTGCCCACATGGCCGCCATCAATCTCGGCCTGAAAACTATTCCCGTCGATCGGCGCCGGCATCGCGATCGCGAAACCCGGCTGCTGGCCATCGCGCATGGCTTGTTGGCGGCGGCCGAGATCGGCATGAAAGAGCATGACCGGCTCGTGCTCGCGCGAAAAATGTTCGAGCGGAAGCTGGAGGGTCGGCGCACCTCCTCGAGGTTGCCGGAACTCATTGAACTGGTGATGGCGAAGCCATTGGTGTCGGCCGGGATGGTGGCCAAGACGCTCGACGTCACGCCGCAGGCGGCGCGGCGGATCGTTTTGGAGCTCGGCTTGAGGGAGATGACGGGGAGGGGAAGGTTTCGGGCGTGGGGGATCCTGTAGTCATTCACCACGACTACCGAGTGAGAAAGAGGGCGGCCGAGGTGCAAGCCAAGATGGCTTTCGCAAGCCCGCTACCAAGCAATGGCGGTCTAGCCCGCCCGAGGCGAGCTGCTGGGTGCCGAAAAGCTCGGCGTTAATGACGGGCCTGATTCCGCTCGACGAGCGCTTCGAGGATTTCGAGATCGCTAGTGCGCAGCGACATTTTCATTTCGCCGAGAAGGATTTCGTCGAGTTCTTCGAGCAATTCAATCTGCTGACCTAGCCCTTGGTCCTCAGACCCCCGCGACGCGGTCCGTCGTCCATTATCCATAAATTCGTATCTCAGTCGATGGCCCAGCTCCTCCAAACGCCGAGGTCCTTTGGCGAAGCGAAGCTGGGGCAGTCCTTCTGAAGGTCGCGTGATCCGGAAACATAGTGGAAACGGAAATGCATCAAACGTCCTGCTCACCTGGAACCTTGAAGCCCAACTTGTAGATGGTGGGAGGAGCGATCTAGCCCACACTGCGAACAGCCGGGAAAAGACGAAACAGGGTACAGCTTCATCCCCATCGATGAAGAACAGCCGCTGCGCAGGAGCTTCTCCAGGCCGGAGCAGAGCCGCCCGCACAGGAATCCTTCCGTCTTCGATAACCCATCGCTGGACCCCGTCGGAAGGCATTGTCCATGCCGCCTCAAGATCAGATGGCCGTTTTCCACCTCGTTCACCACGCTGCCGCAGATCAGGGAACCGTTCGAGCAATTCCAGCGCGGTGACATCGTTACTGCGAATTCCCTCCCAGACGGCTGCCACCGGAATTGCGATCTCGCGGCCGTCGTCCAGCTCTTCAGCAGTAGGGCGATATATTCGAGCCTGAGACTGGAGTCTGGAGGTTCCGTGAGTCTGGATTTCCAGCCAGTCCCTTTCCTGCAGCCGCAATACGTCGCGCGCATCCAGGCCCCGCGTGACCAGTCCCTGATTTTGGGCTAGCCGGGAAAGCTTGCCGAGGCGCATCTCGCTTGGCAGGCCAGAAATCTTCTTGCTCAGAGCTGCCATGCGTATGGTGGCGGTGTCAGTGTATCGGATGACCGCAAGGTCAGATTCGTAGCCTTCACGTATCGTGGCAAGGCGGGGTGCTTCCGCTGTGAGAACCATCGATGGTCTGCCATCGCGGTTCTTCAGCGCAACTGACAGAGCTGGCGCATCGAGGCTGAGCCGCAGGCTGTCAGGAACTTCGGTTATCAGCGACCGGCCAAGCCAAGCCTCTTGCCGTCCGACGGCCTCAAGAAATGCCGCTTCACCAAAATTCTCAAAATCCGTCCACAACGGGCTGATCTCGACTGTTGCATTGCGGACTAGACCGCCTTCGTTATCTGTGATCTCAAACGCGTGTTGGCTGCCAGACCGCCGATCACGCTCAATGCCACGGAGGCCCGTGGCATTGAGCTCGGACGCTGTCTCATGCCCGAGGGGGCGGTCACCGATGCACACGGAGACGGCATGAGGTTGTTTCGAGCCGCGCCGCTTCGTTAGGTCCTGTCGAACCTTCCCGGTAGCAGCGGCCAACACACTGACCGTCGCAACCATGTCAGCCATCCGTCGATCTATCGAACGCCTGGCCTGACCGGTCCAGAAGGGTGACCTAGCGAGAGTCGTATCAATAACGGCGTCGGCCTGCTTTAGAACCTCTCCCGCGGTGCTTCTCCCCTCTAACAGGAAAGAGGGGCCATCGGCCGGGGGCGCAGGAGCGATCAGGAACGGTGTCTGTCTGTCCCGGCGACGCACAAGCTCATGGATCCGACTGCTCCTTTCATCCGAGAGTGCATCGTTTCCCGCGAGCCAAACGAAGGCGTCAAAGACCGATAGAGTCCGCCCCACATCCATGGCGGCAACATCGGCAACAATAAGGATGACGCCATCGCGGGAAGTGGGCAGATCGGTAAGATCACTTCTGTGTTCGATCCGATAATCAATTTCGTGGACTGAACCGGAGCCGAATTCAATACTCGACGGTAGCTCCAGATGACGGCAGATCGCCTGGGAGCGCGCATCTGTCGCAATAATCAGGATGTTAGGTAAATCCCTGCGTATTGGGCGGCGTGTCCTTTTGATGGCCCGTTGTTCAATAAGGCGCTTGGGTTCAACGCCGCCGCCCGCAATCTCACCTCTCAGACCGCCGACGACAAGAGTGATTCCGAGCTGTTGAGCAAACCGCCGGACGGCGGTCCTGAGTCTGCCGGCCGCCGCCTCGTCGAACGTTTCTGAAAGCGTTGGGGCCAACCGAATCCCATAGCTTTTCTGTCCGCGCGATTCGATGCTGAAGTTGTGGGGCGCAATCGACATGTCAGTCGGCGGATTGCTCAAAACGGCCTTGCGAAGCTCGATCAGTATTTTGGGCTGCAGAAGGAGGCTTACGTAGCTTGCTTCACCCCGGTCGCTTCCAAGCTTCTGCTTCAGGAGATCTCTCGCAAACTCGGCTATCTCTTCGGTGTCAGGCGCCTCGGCCGGAAGTGCAAGGTCAAGAAATGAGAGAGGTGCGAGCTTCAGAATATCGCTCCGGAACTCTTCAAGTTCCGCGAAGATTTCCGCTGGCCGGCCTGCATAGATGTGCCCTTGCCACAGAAACACGTCTCTCCACGCCTCGCCTGGGCCGACAAGGATGCCGCTGTCGAACTGCTCCACGGCCTCATCCTCCAGGAGTTCAAATCCTTTGATAAAGGAGCCATGATCGCCGCTAACATCGGGAACGGCGTAATACCACGCGTTGGCGCTTGGCTTGACTTGATAGGCAGGAAGCGCGAACCCATGGTCAGTAAGCCGCACGAAGCCTGAAAGGTGGAGTCTGTCTGGCAGATCGGATGACATCAGATGATCCCCTTCCGGACGTACCATGCTTTCGCAATTGTCATGATTTCGTCCTGAAACTCGTCAGGCGCCTTGTTTGGCTGCCAGTCGTAAAGTTCCACCTCTGAGCCGAGCGCAATCACTTCGTCATATAAGGGATTGCCCTCCACGTACTGTTTCGGAAAGATGACAAGGCCGAGATTGTCCTGAAGAGAAACATTGTGACTAGACGCGATCTCAACCGTCGACGCCCGTTTGTCGTGCTGATTGCTCCCTTCGATGCCCATCCGCGCCACGTCAATGTATCCCAGGGTTACGCTTTCGCTCAACGGTACCCCGACGTGGATGTCCTGCTTCAGATCGCCCTTATAGTAGCCGTCGAGCGACGAGAACGCCCAGCCGATATGGCCGACAGCTCCTGCGTGGCTGGTTTCGACCGCGTAGTCCTCCAGATAGACCAGGGGATCGGCCTGCTTTGCAAAGGCACCCTTCGCGGCACCACCAGTATCGAAAGGATAGACGTGTGCGGGGACTGGGATGGCTGATGGTTTGACGATAAATACCACGGGAAATCGCGAAAGCTGATGGGAATCCTGGTTTCCGTGTTTCGACCTGTAGGCAGGTCGAAACACGAAAAAATATAATAGCTCTCTCTCAAACACGTCGCACCACTTCACGGTAAAGGCGCGATCACGGACAATTTCTTTCGCAAGCCATGCCGCCGTCACGTGCACCAGTGGGAGTTCCGCTGGGAGGGCTCCACGGGCCGAGCGGGCGATGAGCTGCCGGTCGTATCTCACATTATCCCGCCGGGGCATGCCTCCTCTAAAGCGGGGTTTCCCACTAGCCTCTTCATCGTTCCTCTTTGTCCTTTGCCTCATGACGTTCAGCTTGGAGCAGACCCGCGTCTCGCACGGCCTGCAGCGCCTCGAGTGCGAAACGTGCCTGCTTGACCGATGGTTTCTTTTCCCAACCGCCAGCAGCATAGCTCGCGAGCGTTCTCAGGATACCCGCTGTCTTCCAGTGAAGCACCCTTTCACGTTGGCCGAGCTCCCCGGCCTGCAAGAGGGTTGCGCTGTCCACTTCCATACAGCGGTGAATCCGGTCAAAGTCCTCCGCGGAGAGTTTTTGAGATTTCCCGGAGGCGCTGGCGCTAATGGCCGAACTTGCGGCCGTAGAAGAACGGGCGAGTTCGGGCGGCATCGGGTCTAACAGCTGGGGTAAATCAAGTTTGAAAGCCTCCCAGCATTCTTCGCGCTTGAACCATTCTCCAGGATTTCGCTGGCCAGCAGTGGAACGAAGGACATCGTTGACGTGAGGCGCCCAGGAGCGAAGAAGGTCTTCCAGTTCCGATGAAATGGCTTGGCGGCGCCACAGCTCTTCGAAATCGATCCTGCCACCTGTCTGCTGTGACAGAGAAGCTATCAGATAGGCGACGATCTGAGAGCGGAATGCCGGAAACCCCATCTGCCGAACGATGCGTTCAGCTGCCCGGTAGATGATCCCGATGCCGATAAGCCGCCGGAACCAAGACTCATCTGGCGGCGGCGGCGGCCTGTCCTTGAGCCGCTGCATGAAATGCTGGAAGTTTTTCTGACCTCCGAGGCAGACCCTGAAGGGAAGATCACCCCATACATTGAGATAGCGTGCGAGGTCCAGCTTGCTGAGACGCCGAGTGCGTGGCGTCTGGGTTCGGAAAGCTTGGTCGTCACGAGCCCGGTAGGAGGCTTTTTGCTCTGCAGCAAGATATGATCCGCGTGCGCGTTCATAGAACCATCGACCCTTCCCGTTCTCGAGCCATGAGTTGTTAGCTAGCTCTTCCACCCGCTGATGAAAGGGATCATTGGAAGAGAAGTCCGCCTGCTGGACCGTGTTCTGGCGGTTCGCTGCGCGCGATACCGAGGTCACCATCTCTGCCAAGTCACCGTTGGTAACCTTGATGATTTTGACCGGAACTTCGACACCTTGAAGCGACAGGCGGTCCTTGAACCTTGCCCGATGCAGCGAGGCGGTCGTCTGGCCACCGTTGACGATTTGAAGACCCTTCAAGCCAACGATGAGTGAGCGGCCATGCTCATCGTTATCGAACAGGATGTCGTCGACAGTGGCAACCAGACCGTTGTTGAACGCAAGAAACATTGAGGGCTGATCCGAAATTGTCTTGCGAAGCTCCGCATTGACGCTCTTTCGACCTTGAATACCGAGAAATGCGCGGACATTGAGCTCCAGAAGCCTGACCCCATAAGACTGGTAGATGCTCGAAAGAATTTCGCCTGGAAGTACGGTAAGATATGCCTCGTAGCCGCCAGCATCTGGCCTCACCGGGAGACACGGCAGGCCGCGACCTGCGAGCTGCCGGAGATCAACGGCAATGTCGGACCGCGTCTCGCCTTCGCCAAGGATCCGGTGGAGTCGGGCTATGTCGAATGCATCGTGCTCGACTACCCGCCCCGCCCACGCCTCGTGCTCCGGCAACGATGGACCCGTCAGCTGATCAGTCAATAGTGTGAGTCTGATGGTCGAGATGCGGGAAGCTTCCCGCTCGATCCTTCTAGCAAGATCGCTTGCGTCGGTATTCGATGGCTCGAGCTTGTCCGCCAGCCCATCCATCGACGCGCGGGCAAATCTCAGCGCCCGTTCATAAGCGCTTCGCAGTTCTGCCATTGGCAGTCGGACGGGAGGAATTTCACCTGTATGGATCGTCGTGAAGAGTTCAAGGACCTCGCGATCCTCATCGATGGCATATCCGTCGATGCGGTAGCTCGCCCGTCCGGTATGTCCTTCCTGATAGAGGTCGAATGCCTCCTCAATCCTTTCGGCCTCTTCCAGCCTCTCCATTACGAGTTTCGTGAACATCTCGCCGGAGAAGAGAGTCGGTGCTTCGGCCCCCGTCACGATCTCCTCGATCTCGGATGCTAGCTCGGTCGCGAAAGTCTGCAGCGGATCTTCGATCATTGGCGTCTCGTTATGAAGCCGTCTACAACGACAGCGAACGGTTCTGTCTGCGATGCCAGGTGAGCAAGTTCAAGCACGTAGCTGGCGTCAATTATTGCGGGCGAAATTGATCTCCTCAGCACGCGCGGAAAACCTTCCTGGACAGGATGGACCTGAAGCTTACTTATCGAAGCCCTGATCCCTGACCGAGCTCTCAAGTCGTCCGGGCTAAGGCCTCGTCTCAGCAGAGCACTTGAGAATTGGCGTCGGTCCTTAGAATTTTTGAAGAGGGACGATATCGAAGTCGCAAGGTCGTCGATATTTTCGCCATCCGAGGTTTCAACGAGCCGGACAAGGATCAGCCCGAGCCGCTCCAAGCCGATGTCATCGAGTTGATCGAGGCTCGCAATGGTAATCCGGGACCCTGCTCCGACCGTCGTCTTAACCTCGAGAGCCATTCCACTGTGCTCGAAATCATGGATCCCGTGGTCGGGGGCACGCCATGTCGCCAGCAACGAAGATTTCTTCGCAAGAATCGCCCTGAGCACGTGGAGCTCGCCGATCAGTCCGATGGTCTCACTGCGAGTCATGCGGTCATTTGTCGACCTCAGGAATGCCTGCCAATCCTCCACTCTTGCGATGACCGCTTCAATCGAGCTGCCGCTGCCTTCCGAAGAAGCATATGCGAGGATATCAGCGCACAGGGTGGCAAACAGGTCACGCTTCAGCTCGTCTTCGAGAGAAAGCACAAGTGCTGGCCCTTCTTCCAGCATGGAACGGGAGCAGCGCATTCCTCCCGCTTCGAAATCAAGGCTTCGGGCCGACTCGTGGCATGCTAGTTCAAAGAGCAGGCATGGTGCGTCATCCACAGCGCGCAGTGCCGCTTGCACGTCAAGTGTCCCACCGTTATCGATCCGCAGCGTCACAAATCGTTTTTCGCCGCGCCCGGCGAGCTGCAGGCGCGCCCAGAGCGCTTCGACGTCGGCAGCAGCAGAGATCACCGGTCTCTCTCCTTCTGCAGGACGCTGTTTTCGAGATAGGTCCTGCGACTTGCAGTCGCACTGGTTGGGAAGCTGACCATCACGCCGATGACCGCCTGACTGCTCTCGACCATTCCCGGTGTATCGGGGTCCAGCGGGTACAGAATGAGCAGGCCGTTTTGGGGATTTTTGCCACGGACCCGCCGGATTTCCGGGCCAGCCGGACGGATGGCCCTGGCCAGCCCTGCGGCCTCGCGGATGCGGTTGGTCTCGGCGAACGCCGCAGCATATTCGTCATCCGACAGATCCAGCCATTCGTCAGGCGGGTTGAGTATGGATCGGACGATGTAACGACCTGCGACCTGACGGGTGGCGAGCGGACGACGGATCGTGCTGCTGAGCGTGTGACCCGCAACTTTGACCTCACGTCCGTCACCCGATGGTACATAGACATTCCAACGCGAGAGCTCGGGGGGAGACTGGCGCAGCTGCTCTTCGACGTAGCCGGCCAGCTGATGGGACTCGATCTCGCGGTTCTCCGGGGGAAAACTGACATTACGAAAATAGGCGGCGACACTTTCACCGGGTACGGCTCTCCAGAGAAGACCTGCTGCGGATCCTCCCGTGCCGGGCCGTCTCACATCAATCTCTGGCGGGCCAAGCAGTTCGAGGAAAGCATCTGTTGCGGCTGCGTTCTGTTCGAGCAGACGACGCTCCGTATACATCACCGTCTGAATCTTGCCTTCGCCGGCAAATCCGGTCCGTTTTTCGATGGCATGACGCTGCTTGTTGACAGCTGTGACATTCATCACGCTGTGGGATTGCACGCGCAGGCCATAGTCCTTCGGCGTTTGAAGCATCAGACGCATATGGACAAGCTCGGCGCGGAGCTCCTGGCTCGCCGTAGCAACATGACGGAACCAGTCTTCCATGTCCGGCGTCGTATAGAGCCTGCAAATGTCGGCGAAGCCCCGACGGTAGCCAAACCATCGTCCCATCTGCAGGAGGCTGTCATACTGCTTGCTCACGCGCAGAAAATAGCTGACCATCAGACCTTCCAGCGTGAGGCCACGTGAAAGCTTGTCACCTCCGATGGCTATGACCGAAAGTCCGGTCTCCTTATAGCGGTCATAGTCAAGGACGCTCTTTGAGCGGCCGTTTGCGACGATCACCTGTATCTTATCACTCGAATCCGACAGAACAGCTCTGATGTCGTCCCAGGACACCGGCCTGATGCCGCGGCCAAAAACGGTGCCCGAAATCGCCGCCGACGTCGCAACGAAATCTTCGCGCCACAGTGCCTCAAGCTCGGAGATCGTTTCTGCGTCGCCGCCGGAGATCCGGGCCCTGAGATCATCGAGGTAGCGTTCGACCTGAACATGGACCTCTCCATGGACGTCGACAAACCGCGACACGTGAATGAGCATCGAGCAGTGGGCATCTGCGCGGCCGCGGGCAGCCCGGGCCGCGCAGGCGAGGACGAATGCCCGAACCGCCTCCTTCAGTGATGTGGGGAGATGGCGCTCGCCTTCAAAACGGGGCCGCAGAAAACGGTCGTGGGGGTCAGGTATCCAGCGTTCACGTCCCTGATCGATATGCCTAATAAGTGGGAGACCCGTACTGCCAATGTCGCTGTTTGTGCCAAAGACTGCTGACGGCCCAAAATAGTCGTCCGGTGGAGTGAGTGCGAAGATGAATGTGGATGGAAAAAGATCGAGACCGTATTTTTCCGCTGCGCGGTTATCATGAATCAAGATGTTTGCGAACGGCGTCGCGGTATAGGCGACATAGGCGGAGCGCTTGAACGCCCCCAGGAGTCTTCTGATCTCGCCGTTGATGCGCGTCGGGTCGTAGTCTTCGTCAAACGTACCGTCCGGCAGGACAGGCTGGTCCTTCGTGTCGATCGAGGCCTGATCGGCTTCGTCATCGACAAGCAGAAGCGGAGCGCGGCGGAACTCTTCGGGCAGCTTACCGATCCAGCCGTTCAGGTTGCGCAGAATCGTCGCATTCTTCTTCACGACGAAAAGGCAGGGCTGATCCAGAGGGGCAAAGTTTGCCTGCCGTGCAAACGCGACGTTGAAGTCGCCGTTCGCGGACGCAAGAGTAAGGCTTCCTGCAGTCAGCGCAGGAGGAAGGAGCCCGACGCCGACTGCCTTCATCCGACCTGCCTCGTCCTGATCCGGCCGTGTGTCGTAGCCGAGAAAGTCGAGTTCCAGCCTCATCTGCGTCTGCATCCTGAGAAGATTGTGCATGCCGGCAAGAACGATGATGACCCGGTAACCTGCGTCGACACACCGGTTGATAAGCCCCGCGTAGTGGGCGGTCTTGCCCGACTGAACGTCGCCTACCACCAGACCACGCCAGTTCCAGGGCCCCTCACGCCGAGGATCGTCAAGCAGCTCAACGACCCTCGCGGTGCTGTCCCGCAGCTCCTCGACGGTGCGGACCGGCCATTGATCCTCCTGCAGCTTCTGAAGGTACCGGCTCATGAACGGGCCTGGTCGTCGCCTCTCGCCGACATACCATTCTCGGGGAATTTCGCGATCCACGACGGCGACTGCATTGCCCTGCTGGACGACGTAGGCTCCTTCAAGTAACTTCACGACGCTCTCGATCTCCGCCTCGCTGAAGAGGTGACCGGTTCGACGGGCGACAACGGGCGTGACCGAGGTGACAGTCTCATGGATCGCAGTACGGTCTTCGGGCCGCTCGTCCGTCGACGTGAGCAGCTGGCGGGCCATGTTGGTCAACGTTTGGATTGCGCCTTCACTCATAGCTAGTTTCCAGCTTGGTCAGGACAGCTTTTCTGAGGTCGGGACCATCCAGGCGTAGGGATCGAAGCAGGCCGTCGAGAATCTCTTCACCGCTGCGGTTCCCGCGCGTATTCCGAATGGCTGTAACGAGGTCGTCTACGAGAAGGGTGTCGACTGCTTCTGGAGTGCTGGCTGCCTCGACATTCTCCGAAATATCCAGCCAGATTCGTTCTACTGGGACCGAACGCTCGATCAGAGTAATCGCGGTACGCGTCAGCCGCTTTGTTGCAGGATCAGAACTAAGAAGCTGTGCGATGATGGGATGTTCACGATTGATCCTGTATCGCCTTTTCCCAGAGCGGTGTTCCTCGTTCCAGAGCGCCGCCTCCACATCCTTTTTCTGGCTAGGTGTCCGGATCTGGCCGCCTCTCCAGGCAAAGACCTCGCGGGCACGCTCGCGGCACTGTCCGCCTAGAGCGGACAGACGGGTGCGCAGGACGGCTGGCGGCCGCGACCGGGCCTTTCGAACATCGATGCGCCACTGAGCATCCGCGCTCTGAGGTAGGTCGATAGAGATGCGGGCGAGACGGCTGCTCTCGTCCTTCGTCCATTCGCGATGGCCGCCGAGACCGAGCCAGCTGCCGGCGACGACAAGCCGTTTCGCGCGGTAGACGTAGAAGCCCTGCCGCTCGGCCCATCCGCCCGGACCACCGGCAGCTGTAAATTCGGCTTCGTTGGCAAACCTGTCACGATGCGGCAGCACGAACGGGGATACTTTAACGGCCAATGCGCCTGAACCGACCACGCCTGCGCCGAGCGGGCGGGTCGCTGGATGGGTCCGCAGCATTGGATCCCATCCTGCTACTGGCCGGCCGTTGACTGTAATGCGCACCCGGCGTGCATCGCCGTCAATGAAACGATGAAAGACCATTGCAAAATGATCGCGAACATCACTGATCTTGGCAAAGAACCCTTCCTTGTCGAGACCAAAGAAGCCTCCGAGCTCGTCCATGCGCTCGAGAGCGACCAGCGTGCCATCGCGTTCTGATGGAATGGCCACGTGGTCAAAAGGACTGGGATGCAACCCGGTATCGACGCTCCAGTCCTTCGACGTGATCACCTTATCGACATCCCAGCACATGCTGCATTCGTTTCCATTTTTCCGGCTCACCACCGTCAGGCGCTGGCACTGCGACAGAGAGGCGGTCTTCATGCCAAGACCAAAACGACCGAGGTCGTCCGATCCTCGCTCAGCAGCTTCGTCGCCGCCGAACCGCATCCCATCTTCGAGTTCGCCATAGGTCATTCCCCGACCATCATCCAGCACGGCGATGCGGGGATTCGCCTCATTCCAGTCTATGCTGAATTCAACGTGGCCGGCCCCGGCAGAAATGGAGTTGTCGATCAGATCGGCGAGTGCAGTTTCCGGCGAATAGCCGAAACCGCGCAACGACTTCAACAGTGCGCCTGCATGTGGTGCTATCTGGATCGTCTTCATCTACCCCCCGGTACGACGTGTTATTTCAATTTCTGGCTGCCACAGGACAATCGATTGGTTCTGTCAAGCCGCTCTCCCCTGTCGTCCCTCACCAACCTGAATCTTTTGTAGTGCCCTCTCGACTTCAAGTTTCATGTGCTGGCCTATCGCGAATGCGAGCATCGGTGGGACCGCATTTCCGATCTGTCTAAAACCGGCGTTCATGGCGCCGGCAAAACGGAAGCCATCGGGGAAAGATTGAAGGCGTGCCGCTTCTCGTACCGAAATCGTACGCTGCTGCCGGCTGTCCCAGTGGATATGGGAATAGCTGTCCTTGCCGAGGTGGGCGGTCAAAGTCCGGGAAGGGGAGGTGGGCTCCAGCTTCCACCATTTGTTCGGGAATTTCCCAGGGTCATAAGGAGGGACGTATAGCGCGCGCAGATCGGCCCATTCGCTGCTTCCCTCCAGCGGCCTAGAGCTTACATCCGATAGTGCTTCCTCAAAGACCTGCTCGGCTATTTTAAGCGCTCGCGGATAGTCCGCACCCGAAGGCATGCGACGGAAGATCGGGAAATCACGCGGCGTCAGACGAACAAGATGGCCGTCAGTGGTTTCCCCTGTTTCGTATCCAGGCCACTCGCGCATACGACGGGCGTAACCCGAAACGTCCGCAGAACGATAGGAAAGGTGCTGACTGAGCTTGCGGCGCCGCATGCTGCCAGGATCGCGGAAATGCTCGGAGATGAACGGGAGGTCCGATAGCGCTGCTCGAACGGATACTGCTCCTGGAAGATCTTCACCTGGGGCGGGTATAGGATGGAAATGCGAACCTACCTCTGGAATGTACTTTAGTGCGACAGCTCGCGCTCCAACGTAGCCAGACGGCAGCTCAGCCGCGTGCGACGGGGCCGGGAACGATGGCTTTACTCCAAGCGCGCGATCGTAGGCGATCAGAAAGAGACGTTCCCGCATCTGGGGAACGCCATAGAAGGCAGAGTTAAGCAGCGTATAGCTTGTCGCGTATCCCAGACCGTCCAGGGTTTCGCAGATTTCCTCAGGAACGTTATGTCCGCCGAAGTTGAGAATGTCCGGGACATTTTCGATGATGATTACGAGGGGCTGTACTACGCGGACATATTCCAGGAAACGGCGGTAGAGACGGGCCCTCGGGTCATTGCGATATGCTTCTTCATCGCCGGCGACGGAGCGGAGCTTGGATCTTCCGATACGCGCAAAAGCCTGACAGGGCAGCCCGGCAGCCAACACATCAAATGCGCCCGAGGCGTCAGAAAAGCCGAGGTCTGCCGCAAGATCCTCTGCACTGCATTCCACCATGTCGCGCGGCTTCTGCCATTGCTCGACCTCAACTCCTTCCGGCGGGGAGAAGTTGAGGGCATAGGTGGCGGCTGCCGTTGCATCCTGCTCCACATGTCCCATCAGCTGAAACCCTGCGGAATGAAGGCCGAGGGACATGCCGCCGCATCCCGAGCACAGCTCGAGCACACGGGGGGATTCACTGCCTATCAGGCGCTGCAGCTTCGCACGGCGGATCGAGGAACTCACAAGCTGGTCTCCAGCAATTCCTGAAGATCCTCAACCATTCTTGTTCCCCTAGTCTGGCATTCCCAGATTACCTTCGGTGTCCAGCCTAGACTCCGCAGTTCATTGATCGTCCTTCGGTCACGTTCAACGTTACGCTTGAACTTCCCATTCCAAAACTGCGTGTTCGACTTGGGATTGTATGCCAAGCGGCAGCCGGGATGCCGGTGCCAGAAACAGCCATGAACGAAAAGCGCAATCCGTCTTTTTGGAAAGACGAGATCAGGTCTTCCCGGCAGATCCTTTCTGTGCAAACGGAAACGGTATCCAAGCGCATGAGCAGCGCGACGCACAAGCATCTCCGGCTTGGTATCGCGCCCACGGATCCGTGACATTACTTGGGAGCGCTGCTCCCTGGAGAAGATATCCATCGGTGTTTCCTAAGCACTTTACACGTTCTAACTGAATCTCAGGAAACGCACCAGAGCCTAGCTTGACTTTTCATAACCTTTTCATCCGCTTCGCAGTGGATTTCCCCGCGGCGAAATTGCATTCGTGATGCAAGGCGTTAGACCACATATGGCGCTTCTCAACTCGCCCTTTACATGGCTTCGCGGCATTGATAGTAAAAAATCGCTCTAAGCGTGCCAAGGTCCTGTTTTCAAACTTTTAGATCGATTGAACGAGTTTCCACGCTTCGTATCCTCTCAAGACCTAAGAACAGTCGCAAACTTCAGTGGATTTCCGGCATTTGATTTTTGCGCATCGTTTCCGGCTACCTGCCGTCAAATTGAAAACTAAGAAAGATTAAACGCGTTGAAAGTCACGGCAACAGTTACGATTTGCATTCGCGTTTAGATAGTAATTAAAGCATCTTATTGCGGAGGTATCGTGTCACAGGATTTTCAATTACTTGAAGCCCGTACGGCCGACGTTAAGGTAGATATGCCCTGGCGCCGAGACCGCCCATACATCAACCCGCATGCGACTTTCCTGAAGAATTCGAAAAGTGGCGGTTCGCAGCTCGAGCATATCACTGCAGTTATAGGAAAAAATGGGACGGGCAAATCACATTTACTAAGTGCGATCGTTCAAACCTTTATTGAGCTGGAAACTGCACAGGCGCGAGAGGGCGCCCGGCCTCGACCAATACCGTTAGATTATTTGGCTTATCGAAAAGACGGTCGAGAATGCGTGGTGACGCAAGATGCGCGGAAGCAGCTATCTTGTACGGTCGATGGTTTAGCAGTCCCACATCAAGATCTACCACTTCCTACCAGGGTAGTGGCGCTTACAATAAGTCCCTTTGACAAATTTCCTGTACCACGGACCTTACCAAGGTCGGTGACACCTGCTGATGAATCAATGTATGAGTACCTCGGACTTAGAGATCGGTTTGGAAGGGCATCGATCCAGACCCTCCTTTATCGGTCGCTAAACTCTTTGTTCGATGCGAGCGAAAATGAAGCGCTGAGGAGGTCTAATATCGGCGCTGCGTTCGATTTCCTGGGGCTGAAACCGACCATCAACGTCATTTATCGGCTACGGACCACGAGCAAAATTCGGAAAGCCCTTAGCGAAAATACTGGTCTCAGCGCACGAAATGTCCTGAGCCCTTCGCAGGCCAGCCGAGTGCAGGATGTCATAAAAAGCGGCGTACCAATTTCGGAAATTGGCTACCTATTAGACATCGCTATTTCTCGAGCCAAGAAAGGGCTGATTGAAACGCGCGCGGATTTCGAAGGCGGCGGAATCTTGGATGAGATGTTTCTTCGGTTGCAGCCATTGCGCAAAGCAGGCTTCTTAAACCTAACGGGGGTCGAGGTTACTCACAAGAACGGAATTCCATCAGACCTTTTGAGCGCAAGTTCGGGCCAACTAAGTATGATATCGGCCCTCGTTGCCTTGGCGTCCGTGATAAAAAATGGAAGTCTAGTTTTAATCGACGAGCCAGAACTGAGTCTGCATCCGGAGTGGCAGATTAAATACATTGATTTGCTCGTGAGAACATTCGCGCGATATCTCGGTTGCCACTTTATTGTAGCGACCCATTCGCCATTGGTGATTTCCGAGTTACCCGCTCACGCGGAGGCCATATCACTGGACAATGAGGCATTACCTCCAGCTGAAGAGCTGAAAGGGCAGTCCGCCGATTTTCTGCTGGCTGAGGCGTTCGACACTCCAAACAACGGGAACCTGCGCGTCAAAGAGCTGATCGTACAAGCGCTCCGCCTCGTGTCGCTAGGAAAAGCGAACTCCACAGAGTTCTCTGAAAGACTTACCCATCTCATGCGGCTGTCGGGCCGGCTGGACGCGGACGATCCGTCAAAGTCGATAGTTGAAGGCCTTCAGGAAGTGGCCAGGAATGCTGGGAAGGCTGTAAAATGAATCCCATTGGGTACTCGGCAGGCTGCAAGGCCATAGTTGACGCATTCGATGCCCTACCAGATGCTCAGAAAAACGGTGACTACTGGGGGGAAATCCCAGTGAACCCAGTGCGGTCTGAAATCAAAGCGTACTATATAAAAGAACAGCACTTCAAATGTGTATATTGTGACCGTCAAATCGTGACTGCCAACCATTCTCTCTGGGATGCTGAGCACATAATATCGCGAAAAGCGGCGCCCCGCTTTATGTTTAACCCCGAGAATCTTGCCGTGTCTTGCCGAGATTGCAATAACGCAAAGCGTGAACATGAAGTGCGACGCAATAAGAACAGAAAGTCATTTCCAAAAAAATCTGAGCACTACAGCATTTTCCATGCGCATTATGGTGTATACCAAGAGCATATCAGATGGGTTGGAGATATTTGCGTTCCGATCTCTAAGAAGGGAACACAAACGCTGATCGCATGCGACCTAACTCGGTTCACGGCGGAGCTATTGGGCATGGCGGGTATTATCAACGATCCCGCCTTCGACCAGCAAGTCGGTCAATTGATGAAGGCCAAGACCAAAGTAGAAGCTCAAGCTCAATTGGCCGCCATCAACGTTTACATCGAAAACATACCTCAAACTCCTTGAGTCGTCCGTAAGTATAGAGGCAAATTAAAATAATGCCCGCCGCTCGGAATAGCGTGATAAGGGACATTATCGTTTATATTCAGCGTCACGCGCTCTTTAGACCATTACGGGTCGCGAGTTCGTATCCATTCAAGGCGTGCACACAAACGCCTCAGGCCGTATCATCATATATAGAATAGCCGACAATGCATCCGGCGTGCGAACGGCCTACGGACCCACTCGGCCAGGGGCAACAAGCCGACAAATCTGTCGAACAACCTTAAATCATAGCTGAGGGTTAGTCGCCGCCGGCGATCAAGCCCGCCTTCATGGCCGTGACGGAGGGCTTCGAGTTTCTCGGGCTCCGCTTCGGCGCCCATTGGGATAAACGCTACGGTTACGGCCCACGCGTTGAAATACCCAAGGCGAAGGCCGTCAACCTGCGTCACAAAGCCAAGCAACTGATGCAACGCGACAGCATCTCCGTCAGTCTTGGCGAAAAGCTCCGGAGGGTAGATTCCACCTGATAGTAAACGCAAACTAAGCGTAGGAAGATGGTGGCGATCGAAATCGTGTTAATAATTCTATCTCGCAGCCTAGAGACTTCGTTGTTGAACCAAAAGGAAGATCAGGCACTACGAAGTCGTCATCTCCAATTTCGTTGAGTACCGCATCTGGGATGTAGTGCTATAGATATCGAGCTAAACGTTTTCGCCGTAGTAAGCACTCACCTAAACGGAACCGGAACTAATTGATCTGACGCGGTTCTTTGTCGATTACGCTGTAAGGAATGATGTATGCCAGTTAGGCAGCTAGCCGCTACGACGCCGAAAGCTCTTGATGCCTTTCCGGACCTTCGCTCGGTCCCACGTCATAGGCACTTCGGTCGGAATCCTATCATCGATCGCTTGCGACTTGCGGTGACATTTGACTATATCGTGATCAGTGGCCTCGACTTAAATAACTATCGCTTCGGGTTTGGATCTTCAATTGACACCGACCTGCCTCCAGCCTTCTTTGAAGCCTACGAGGCGGATCGCATGTTCTCACTGGATCCATTTATCCGCGCTGTGCGATCAGCGCATTCCGTGATCGCAGAGTCAGACGTCTATGCAAGGGACAAGCCGCCCGAGCGCTTAGCTTATCTGGCTCGCATGTATGGCGTTCACAACCGAACATTTTTTCCGGTCGCGAGGAATGATGTGGTGTACGGCGCAGTTTACATATGCCGTACGACGCCGTTCACGGACGAGGAAAAGTGTTTTCTGTCGCTTGTTGCCGAAGTCATCCATACCGCGATAACAAAACCACTCATGGATCGATTCGCGGCTGATGAGCTTCGCTTGCTAGCTGGCGAGATCGCCTGCCTGAAGCAGGCCAGCTTCGGTCTAACTAGCGAAGCAATAGCCGTTGAAACAGGTTATCAACTCCATACTGTCAATACCTACATGAATTCGGTCATAAAGAAGCTAGGCGTCGCTAGTGGTTACCGCCTGACATAAGAGTCCTGTATGGGATTCCATTTGCTGGGTTGGCATGCGAGTCTGGCGCATGCGCACAGGAATATCGTTCACCGTTTCGCCAACAGATCACCAACGCCTGATGGCCTTGACCAGGGATCGCAATGCGCCCCAAAAGCACGTCTGGCGGGCCGAGATCATCCTGCTGAGTGCCGATGGCGTCGGGACTGTCGAGATTATGCGCCAGACCTGCAAATCGAAGACCTGCGTATGGCGCTGGCAAGAGCGCTTCGCCACAGAAGGCGTCGAGGGTCTCCTGCGCGACAAGACGCGGCCGTCGCGTATTGTGCGGCTCGGACCCGATGTCGCCGAGCGTGTGGTGGCCCTGACGCTGGCTGATCCGCCGGGCGAGACGACGCACTGGACGGCCGACATGATGGCGACGGCCGCCGGCATCAGCGCCAGCGCAGTCAGGCGTATCTGGAAAGCGCATGGCCTCGCACCTCATCGGTGGCGGCAGTTCAAATTGTCCAACGACCCGAAATTCGTCGACAAGCTGCGAGACGTTGTCGGCCTCTATGTTGATCCGCCAGCCCACGCCGTCGTGTTGTCGGTCGATGAGAAAAGCCAAATCCAGGCGCTCGACCGCACCCAGCCGGGCCTGCCGATGAAGAAGGGTCGGCTCGGCACCATGACCCACGACTACAAGCGGCACGGCACAACCACGCTGTTTGCCGCCCTCAACGTGCTCGACGGCACCGTCATCGGCCGCAACATGCAGCGTCATCGTCATCAGGAGTTCATCCGCTTCCTCAACGCCATTAACGCCCAGGTGCCGGACGACAAGGCCGTCCACGTCATCCTCGACAACTATGCTGCCCACAAGCATCCCAAGGTGAGAGCCTGGCTCGACCGTCACGAGCGTTTCACCTTCCACTTCACTCCGACTTCAAGCTCATGGCTCAACGCGGTGGAGGGTTTCTTCGCCAGGCTGTCGAAGCGGCGTCTGAAACGCGGCGTTTTCCATTCCGTCGTCGATCTCCAGGCCGCCATCAACCGTTTCCTCGTTGAGCACAACAAAAAGCCAAAGCCCTTCACTTGGACCGCCGATCCCGACAAAATCATCGCCGCCGTTAAACGCGGGCACCAAGCGTTAGATTCCATCCACTAGTAGGACCCACGCAGCAGCTGAAGCAATTCGACAAAAACTGTTTTCTTAATTCACTTGCCGAGTCGCGGCACTTAATCAGACGTTAATAACGATCGTCCGCGGTAGTTCCATAATTACTATTACGATTTTTTTCTAAATAGTTGATTTAACACCGATTTTATCTCCTTTTCGGCTCTTAGCGTGAGATTCCTTCTGTTGGCCGGGAGACGTTTAGGCTTGTCTGTTCTGGCTCGGGGCTCCTCAGCTCGACTTCAGGCGAAATCGGCTTGGATTGAGCGTTGAGAGAAAGCAACTGCTCAAGGCGGGCTCGGGAAATGGCGGGGGCAGGGAAACGCATTATATATCTCTCGATTACGAGCCTTAATCCTGGCCAACTCTTGCTGGTGGTGCAACCACTCAGACCTTCTGTCCCCAGCGAATTGACGAGGTACTCGAACCGTACCATGGAGGTTGATTGAATGATCTTGACATGCAACTACTGATTTTCGATCCCCCGGCGGTAGATACTCACGATGAAACGTTATTTCTTCCACATTCGGAACGGGGCAATCTTCTTCCAGGATTTGGAAGGAAGTATAGTGAAGGATCTTGAAGCGGCTATTGACGACGCGCAACGATCCGTAAAGGAGATCGTTGCGGATTGTAGCGCGTCTGGAAAACCTGTTGGCAGTCAGCAATTTGAAATTGTCGATGAAGCTTGCATCGTTTGGGCTGTCATCCAGTTTAGAGCCTTCATACCCCGGTCTTGTGCCGAGACACTCGAATGGATCTGAACGGTGCATCGCCTACCAAGCCGATAAAAGCTGGGCGCTTAACGCGATTTGCCGTGCCGCTCAGCTGACGAGGGGAGCCTGATGCCGATCGTTTCTGCACGACCACAGCAACTTGCAACAAGACCTGCGGCTCGCTTCGCTACACCATTCCGGCTTACGACCTCTCGAAATTCAAGCGATCCTGCATTTCCTTTCCGGCCTTAAAAAATGGCACCCATTTGTCATCGACAAAAACGGTCTCCCCGTTCCTCGGGTTGTGCCCGGATCTCGGCGGGCGGTGCCGCACGGAGAAAATCCCGAACCCACGAAGCTCGACCCGGTTGCCCTTTTCCAGGGCCTCGGTAATTCCCTCGAGAATGATGTCGACGATCCGCTCGACGTCTCTGTGGTAGAGGTGGGGATTGCGCGCCGCGACGATTTGGACGAGTTCCGATCTTGTCATTGTTTGGCCTGTAAAATCTGGTGGCTGAACGAATGCTGGTTACTTGTCGGAAGGAGGCACGGCAACTATGATCGTGCAACGCTGCTCGCTTTTGGCCTTTGCGGCCGCTTCAGCACAGGTCGTGAGCGCCTGCTGATTGGCACGCACGAGAGCATTGGCATCGGCAATACCACGCCATCCCTCGGGGCTTGCCGACTGCATCAGGGCGATCCCCGCATCCCAGCGATCGGCATTCATGACCGTGGCGGCAATCGCCTTGTCGATCGATCCCGGTAGCAGGCGCGGCCCAAGGGTCAGGAATACGCCACCCATGACGATGCCGACGGCCACGGCGCCGAGCAGCCACCGATCTTGCTGCCGCCGGTCGCGAACACCGCTGACGACGTCTCTGATGTCGGCCTCTACCCGCTGCAGACCGCGCTCCCGGTTCTCAAGTGTCCTAACGGCGTTTGCCGAAATGCGATCAGCGGCGATCTCGATCACCCGGGCATAATGCTCGGGACCGTTCTTCAGGGCCGGGGATTTCTGGATCGCTGTCAGATGCTTGCCGATCAGGACCAGGCTCTCGGCGATCTGGCCGATATCCACGCTGTGGTCGGTCGGCTGCTGGAACGTCTCGAACCGTTCGAAGGCGGCCTCCACGCCCTTGCGGATGACCACCATTTCGCCACCGAGATCGCGGGCGAGCTTCTCCACGGTCCGGCGCAAGGCCTCGAAGGCTTCGGTCGCCTCATCGATTTCGGAGGTCATCCCCCGCTCCTGATCGTCGGTACTGTCAATCATACGCACTCCTATCGTTCAAGCCCTTGGCCACGCCCTCGAGAAATCTGTCGGTCCATCTCGCGGCCGATAGTCTGTTCCTGGCGGATATTGCCGATGCCGAGCTCCTGGGCGCGGCTGCGCACGATAGCCTCCACCTGTGGATCCTTTTCGATCTGAGCAGATACCTGGCGCATCTGACCCTCGACCTTGCCGCGGGCCTTGTCATGGGTCCAGCTGCGAAGGCCTTGGCGCTCCGTCTGAAGTTCCTGCCAGCGATTGATCAGCCGGTCGGCCCGAACGTTCGGATCGGCCTGCAAAGCCCTTTCCTTCTCCATACCGGCAATCAAATGACTGACGCGCTCGCGGCCGGTATAGGCTCGCATAGCTTTCAAGATATCCGGATCATATCGGGCGGCTGAGGCCATGAGTGCCGGTGATCCAGGCTGCGCCTGCTCCATCTGTCGGCCGGCTCCCTGCAGTTCCAATTTCTGGCTCGCAAGAATGGGCAATCCCTGATCCTGCATCCTCGCTGCAGCGGTGAAGGCGCGGGCATACCGGTCGACCGCCTGCTCGAACTGCGACGGCCGCCGCCATGCCTCAGGCGATCGTGGAATATCTGGCCTGTCCGGCGGCTCACGCTCCCTGGCGGCAGCATTCAGCTTCAAACCGGCAAAGATGCTGCGCTTCGGGGTTGCCGCCTGCGGAGGGCGCTCCTCCGCCGTTTTGGGACGATCTTGCGATGGCTGGGGTTGCGACGCTCCACTGTGCCCGAGCTTCAAGCCAGCAAATGCGCTACGACGCGGAGCCCGCTGGTGGTCGGAAAAAGCCCGAGCGGGATCGCGTTCAGGACCGGCCTGCATTGGGGGTCGCACCTCATCAGAGGCACGCAGTGCCGACCGGTCCTGAACCTCCCGTGCCGGATGGTCCGCACGGGAGACCAATTCTTGGACAAGCTTTGGGGTAGGAGCAAGATCAATCTCGCTTCTGATGCCAAAATGCTGCGCGACGCCACGGCGCTCGGCAAAGTCCCTGGTATAGTCGAGCGTGGTTTCCTTGACGCCGGATCGGCTGAGCCGGCTTTCCATCTGTCGATAGGCAAGTTCGCCGGCGCCAGCGACTTTCCAGGAATTGCGCTCGGCCGTCGTGCCGTTTGGAAGATGAACCGTCTCGGATCCGCGATGCTCAAGCCCGATCCTGTCTCCGATCTCCGGCTTCGCCTCAGCCATTGCCCGACCGAGATCGACGCCCCAGGTCGTGTGCTTCTCGCCTCGATCGTTTTCCAGCGTTACGAAATAGCTGTCGCGGTTACCGGCCTTGTGTTCGAAGGGCGCAACGCCATGCTCGACCAGACGACCACAATTGCGATTGAACTCGTCCTGGCTCCCATAGAGCTGCACCCCGTCGCGATGGCGGGTCATGGCGACATAGGTCAGATGCCGGTCCATTGTCGCGGACGCCATGACGAACGCTCGGTCGACTGTCGCACCCTGGTTCTTGTGGATCGTCGTCGCATAGCCATGATCAAAACTTTGGTAGGAATTTGTGTCTATCCTTACCAGGCCAACTCCATCCCCTGGCGACAGTACACTGCCGTCGAGCTCCACATGTAGTGCGTCGGGCTCGACGGCCTTTACTGTCCCCAGCATGCCATTCTTCACGCCGAGATCGCGATCGTTCTCCAGGAAGACCAGCCGGTCTCCCTCGGCAAAATCGCGGCGGCCATCATTGGTCTGATAGGTGAAGGCCTTCGGCCGCTCCTGCTCCTGGGCGGAACGCTCTCGTTCCATAAGATCGCCACTGTCGCGAACCTTGGCAAGCGCGCCGCGCGCCTGCAGCTCGCTTCGGATTGCATCGTTGATGGCGCGAACATCGACACGCCGATGCGCCATCGCCACACGGCTGCCGTCCGGCCGCTGCTCCCGGTCGGCAAGATAGTCGCGAACGATCTCGGCGCGTGCCACCTCGCGCGTCTCGCTGAACGAAACCTTGCCGTTGTCCCGATAGGCAGCCAGACCATCCACTGTGCGATGAGTGGCAAAGGCAACGGAGGCCTCGCGCTGCCAATCAACCCGCTGACGCCGGATTTCCGAAAGCTCGGCATGGCCGATCTGCTCGGCGATCGCCCGGAACGGAGCCCCTGCCCCGATCGCCTGGAGCTGCTCATGATCCCCGACAAGCACGATCTTCGCACCGGACCTCTCGGCCTCGCCCACAAAGCGGGCAAGCTGCCGGCTGCCAATCATGCCGGCCTCGTCGATGACGAAGACGTCACCTCGGCCAAGCGTCCGGTGACCGGCCTGCCAGTTATATTCCCATGAAGCCAGCGTGCGGCTGGCGATGCCTGAGGACTCCTCCAGCCCTTCAGCCGCCTTGCCCGACAAGGCCGCGCCGTGGACCGTGTAGCCTTGTCGCTCCCATGCCTCGCGCGCCGCTGCCAGCATCGTGCTCTTGCCGGCCCCGGCGTAACCAACGACGGCCGCGATCCGCTCAGGCCCGGTGATATGCTCGATTGCCGCCCGCTGCTCATCCGAAAGGCGTGCTGTCTCAAGACGCCGAGCGCGCTCGCCCGCATCGAGTTCACCGCGCTCCATTGTCCCCGCCGTATCGCTGAAGACACTCGCCCGTATCGCATCATCCTGGCGCCCAATTGCCCGTTCGACATGTCGGCGATCCACACCATGACCCTCAGCCCGATGAAGTCGCTCGGCGGAGTGGGCAAGGCCGTTTTCCAGATCGACCATTTCACGGGTCGAATAGCGCGCAAGCTCGACCTCTCCTGTCGCCAGATCCATGCGCTCGGCCTGTAACTCGACCAACGAAGACGACGACATCACTGACGCAAAGGCGTTCTGAAACGCCTGGGGATCATCGTTGATGTAACGATGCAAAGCGCGGGCAATATCATGCCGGTCGAACACGCTCTTCTCATTGCTGATCAGCGTCAGAACCTGTTCCGGCTTTTCCCGGATCAGATCCGCGTTGCGCTTGGCTGCCTCTGCATCGATCCGGGTCCGATCGACCTCCCCGCCCCGCCGCATGACGTTCGTCGCCCTGACGCCCATATGCTCCGTCGGCTCGATCTCCAATCCGCGCTCGGAGTGGGAACGATGATCGATGCGGATATCCAGGCCCGCCCGCGCAAGTTCGCGGTTCGCCATCTGCTCCCACGACCGGCGGATATCGACCAGTTGCATCTGCGTTGTCGGCAGGTCGCGCGGCAGCAATTCCTTGTTGGCAAGTTCCATGTAGGTCTTGTCGCCGAGCCCATCACGGCTCACCTGTCTCGTCGTCATCATCACATGCGCATGATGGTTTCGAACGTCACCCATCTTGTGCGGCTGGTGAATGGAAAAATCGACCGCTGCGCCATAGCGATCGGCCAGCCCTTTCGCAAACTCCCGCGTCAGCGCCAGCCGCTGTTCCGCAGACAGTTCATGCGGAAGCGCCAGTACGAATTCCCGGGCCACACGGGCATCCTTGCGAACCTCGCGCTTCTCGACGGCATTCCACAACTGTGACCGGTCCCTCGCCCAGTCCGCATCGACGCCCTCCGGCAGCACGATCTCGGAGTGATCCACGCCCTGCTTGTTGCGATAGTCATGCGTCAGTCCATCACGCTCGTTGGTAAGTTTCTCCGCGGCGCGGTAGGCGATCGCCGCAACCGCGCTGCGTCCGGACGAGCGAGACACCGGTGTCATCTGAGCGTAGAAAATGGCCAAGCGCGATTGCCTTTTCTGTCTCGTGTTTCGTCTTCCGCACCAGCGGCGCCGGGTTGTGCATCAACCCGTATATGCGCCCTTGTAACCTCAATCGCTCCGCTCAATCGGCCACGGTGTGGCGTCTGTGATGGACGTCTGAGTAAAGCGATTGAGCCTCCAAAAAACTACAAATCGGTACGATTTTCAATATTGGCGGTGGCATTTTCGCTTGAGGCGCCAAGGCTTTTTTCTTATTCTTGCCGTCGAAAATCGATATCGCGGTCCTTCTTCAGGAGGCGTGACATGAGCGATAGCGTGCCGCTGAAGAACGATTTGTTGATCGAGATGCCGGCAAGCGACAAACTGTTCGCGTCCAAATGCATCGCGGGCACGGTCGCCGTGATGATACCTAAGACCAGATGTTGGCTGAGGTTTGCATGTCTATTTTGATCAGGAAAATGCAAAGGACCGACAGCGACTTATGGGCCGCTATGCGATCCAGGCTTTGGGATCGTCTCTCTGTCGAGGAACACTCGGCCGATATCGAAAGGTTATGGAACGGCGAGAAAGGGAACGGCTACATCGCCCAGACCCCTGATCGCACTGCGGTTGGCTTTGCGGAAATATCCATTCGTGACTATGCCAATGGCTGCACTGCGCAGCCCGTTCCGTTCCTGGAGGGAATCTGGATAGACCCCAGCCATCGCCGCACCGGGATCGGCAGACTTCTCATCACGAACATCACCGACGATCTGATTGTCCAAGGGTTTCATGAGCTCTGCTCCGACGCTGACATCGGAAACCGACGATCGCACCAGGCGCACAACAATTGGGGGTTTTCTGAAACTACTCGGGTCGTCTGTTTCCGCAAACCTTTGTGCTAGTCCCGCTTCGCCTTACCTGTTCGAAAGGAGAGATGATGGCCAGGAAGACCATCGAAGAACGCCTCGCCCAGATCGAGGCCCAGCGCAGAACCCTCAAAGCCCGCCTCGGCCAACAAGAGCGCAAGGAAGACACAAGACGCAAGGTGCTGCTTGGCGCCCTCGTTCTCCACCGTCTGGAAAACAGCGGCGATGCCGAGTTTTCGAAACGTCTCGCCGAATGGTTACGCCGCGAACTGCCGGGCTTCCTCACCCGCGATGCCGACAGGCAGCTGTTTGTCGACCTGCTGCAGCCCTCCCCTCCTTCCTCGAAAGGTGCCTCGGCGGAAGGAACGGATTAATAATCCAGGCAAGGCTCATAGGCCGCGTTTAACAACATGCTGCGGACCGCAGCTCGTGATCCGCTGGTGAAAGATAAATACCATCGACGATCCTTCGATCGCCCATGATCGAGACGTGAGGTGTCCTCGGCAACGGCGGCCGAAGAGCCGCGTTGGTGTGAACCGACTGCAGCAAACGCACCAAGTGATGTTGCAAGGATATGAAAAAGAGGATATTATATATCCTCCAAAGGATATGCCCGCCATGCCTCTCTATATCAAGGATCCGGAAGTCGACAAGCTCGCGGATGAGCTCGTAGGCCTTACCAAAACCTCCAAGGTCGACGCCGTGAAGGCGGCACTGAAACGCGAGATCGCCAGCCGCAGAAGCAGCCTGCCGATCCGCGACCGCCTCGCAAAATCTCTTGCGATGGCCCGCGCAGCGGGGCCTTATGCACCCGGCGACCACAAGCGTGAGACCGATGAAATGTGGGGCGAGGACTGATGCTGTTCCTCGACGCATCCGTTATTGTCGCGATCCTCGCTTATGAAGAAGACCGCGAGGAGCTGTTAGACCGGATCGGGCAGGACGAAGGTCCATTCCATGTGTCGTCAGTCGCTCGCATGGAAGCCTCGCTAGCGCTCACCCGCCGCATGGCCGAGCGCGTCGGCCGAGACAAGCCTGCAACGCCTGAAATGCTTCAGGAGTCTCGCCGAATAGTAGATCAGTTTCTCGTCGACCTGGAGGCGGAAGACGTCATGATTTCCGGCGATGTGGGATCCAAGGCCCTCGACGCCGCGCAGCAGTACGGCAAGATCGTCAACCACCCTGCAAAGCTCAATATGGGCGATTGTTTCGCCTACGCTTGTGCTCGCGCCTACGGGACCAAGGTCGCCTACAAAGGCAACGACTTTTCCCTGACCGATATAGGCTGGTAGCGCCTAGGCGCTTCAATGCCGAGGCAGCTTTAAAGGTAACCCCTCACCCTCTCCCACTCGCTCTGGCTGCCCCATAGCCGCGACGGCTCACTAAGACTTTTTGGCGGTTCGGCCATAGGACATTCGATGCCGTGGGGGACAGATTTCGGCAAAATCGCTGCCAGGTCAGTGGCAGAAAGGCGCGATGCAAAACTCAGGCGTAATAATATTACAATTTCGGTTGGGAAGACGTGCGCCTGAAGCGGTCAAAGCATCTGGTCCAACCTAGACAGCGTAAGCCGACATTGCTCACCGAGTGCCTCACTCTTCCCGCCGCGATAATAGCTCAGTGCGATGACGGCCCAATACAGCGCCCGAGCTTTGCCACGGACCCAATCGCCCTCGCTAAGCCTTAAGACATTCCTAAACCGATCTGGGCAGCGGGCTGCACTCAAGACCAAGCAGTTGCGTAGCCAGCTGCCGGGTCGACCCCGCCGACAATCCCAATCGCTCAAAACTGCTTCTGCAGATCTGCATCATTACAGCCTTCCTGCTTGAGCGTATTTTGGGGCGTCATTATTTATCAGGCCATCGGCGGCTGGCTGCTGATCCTTGCGGCCAAGCTGCTAGTCGCATCGCAATGATGGGAGTTTCTCGGGCACGCCGCACGATTGACGTGCCTGCCTCTCCCGCAATCAACTCTGGAGACCCGAAGCTTGGCCTGTGAATTCTGTCCCCCAAAACATCCGCTAACCCCGAATGGGAGAAAGGTACAAAGACCATGCCACGCAAATCCATCGAGGAGCGCCTCGCCCAGATAGAGGCGCAGCGCAAAACCTTAAAGGCCCGCTTGGGAAAACAGGAGCGCTCAGAAGATACCAGGCGCAAGATTCTACTCGGGGCGCTCGTACTTCATCGACTCGAGATCAGCGGCGATGGTGAGTTTTCAAAACGCCTCGGTGAGTGGCTGCGCCGAGAACTTCCCGGCTTTTTAACGCGAGACGCCGACAAGGAATTGTTCGGAGATATCATCAATCCGGACGCTCGTGATACGAGCGCGGGAAATACTGGGGAGGCCGCGTCATGAGTCAGGCAACGCTTGCATGGGCTGCGCTCAAGAATATGCTTCGCGCAGCTGCCCGTGATCCCATCTGGGCTTTTGTCTCGATACTGCTTCTTCCCTTTCGTGCAGCCAAGCCTGTGTTCGGAGCCTTTTGCCTGTTGGCTATCGTGTTGGCAGTCATTGAAATTGGGGGGCGGTATGCTCTCCAACGAGCCGGATTTGAACCCAGAAGCATTGCCTTCATCTCACTTGACCTGATCGCAGCAGCCGTCTTGTTGTCGCTGATGTTTCGCCTGATCACCAATCCTATCATCATGCATTTCGGCGACATGGAAGGTAGCACCCACGGCTCGGCGCGCTTTGCCGCCAACAAGGAAGTTGCGCCCCTCACCCGGACTGGATCCGGCTTGCTGATAGGGCGCGATGCAAAGACCGGAAAACCACTTCGCTACGACGGACCTGCTCATCTCCTGACGATGGCGCCGACCCGGACCGGCAAAGGTGTCGGCACCATCATTCCCAATCTGCTGACCGCCGATCGCTCGGTGATCTGCATCGATCCCAAAGGGGAGAATGCAAAAATTGCCGGTCGGGCGCGCCAGAAATTTGGATGTGTCCATGTCCTTGATCCCTTTGGGGTGACGGGACAGCTCTCAGCCGCATTCAATCCGCTCGATGAGCTCGATCCGGATGGCCTCGACGTGGCAGAAGATGCCAGCACACTTGCCGACGCTCTCGTCTATGATGAACCGGGCATGGGCGGCGAGGCGCACTGGAACGAGGAAGCCAAGGCGCTGATCTCAGGCATGCTGCTCAAGATTATCGTGGAAGAACCCAGATATCGACGGACACTGACGACTTTGCGCGAATATCTGACCCTGCCGCCTGATGATTTCACCGCCCTTCTCAAGCGCATGCAAGAGAATGTTGCGGCGGGCGGGTTGGTCGCTCGCGCCGCCAACCGGCATCTCGGCAAATCCGACCGGGAGGCGGCCGGTGTGTTGTCAGCGGCGCAAAGGCATACCCACTTCCTCGATAGCCCACGGATGGCGGCGGTGGTCGGCCGCTCTGACTTTTCCTTCCGTGACCTGAAAGCGCGGACCGAGACCGTCTTCCTGGTCCTGCCGCCCGATCGGCTGTCGACCTATTCGCGCTGGCTGCGACTGCTCGTAACCCAGAGCCTGCTCGATATGGCCCGAGATCCGACGCGACCACCGTCGCCCGTCCTCTATCTGCTCGACGAGTTTGCAGCGCTCGGTCATTTAGCTCCCGTCGAGCGTGCCATGGGTCTCATGGCAGGCTATGGCGTTCAGCTTTGGCCGATCCTCCAGGATGTCCACCAGTTGCGCGCCACTTACGGTCAACGCGCCGGCACGTTTCTGTCAAACGCCGGTGTCCTCCAGGTCTTTGGCGTCAACGACCACGACAGTGCCCGTCTTGTCTCCGATCTGCTCGGACAAGAAACCGTGGTGTTCCAAACCATGGGTCGCGCACTCGATTCCGAAAAGTCTGGCATCTCCTATGGGGAACAGCATAGCGCTCGGCCGCTCCTCACCCCCGATGAAGTCCGAAACCTGCCCCCGCATGCCCAACTGTTGTTCCTCGCCGGCCAACGCCCGATCGTCGCCAGGAAACTCGCCTACTATGCTGACGTGGAATTCAAGGGAGCATTCGATCCGGTATGAGCGAAGACGATGAAAAAGAAACCGAGGCCATGAGTAAAGATCTGATCTGGATCCTCAGCCTGATCGTGAATAGCAGGCCGGAAGAGCGCCAGCGGATTGCACTTGCCTACGCCCAAGCCCAGGATCTGGTGGCAAGCATCTCGAAAGACAATGGCGATGCCTGGCCTCGCATTGTCGCCTGCTTCGAACGCTCCGATGCCTATCAGGCTGCAGGCGACCCCGCCTGCGCTGGCTGGTTGCTGACAGGCATGCAGGAGCGGGTCAATGAACGCGACCTTCCCGACTGGCGAAAACTGCGCAAGATCATAAGCAACACCATCAAAAGGCTGCCTCTGACCAAGCCGACAGTTCACTGAGACAGGTAAATCGGGCCCTGGCGCTATGGCGCCGGGGCATTATTGCTGGCGTCATCCGACTCTCTATGGTGCGATAGGGAGGGCGCTTGCCTCCGCGCTGGGGTAACTGCGTCGCATAAAGCCCGCCAGTCGTCATTCATTTCGCAAAGCGAGTTTCTTCAAGCGGACACCGGGGCCACCATCACAACTTTCGGAAATAAAAATGATCCCGGCATCCTCCAATACCTCCTGCAGATGGTCGATTGTTGATTGCTTAAGGTCTTCACCCCTCTCGTAACGGACCAGCGTATTTGTTGAAACGTTTGCGAGCTCAGCAAACTCTACAATCCCTAAACCTAGTGCCGCACGGGCCATCCGGTACTGAACCACAAGCATAAAATAATCGCCATATTTTGGCGAATTTATTTGATCCGCCGTTTTTTGAAAGCTATCATACAGTTTCGTACCGACGAAGTCGGCCAGGAAGGTGCTGTAACACCAACCTGGCCTGACCAAAATCTAGCTATCTGGAGCTTAGATCATGGCTGATTCTGAGAATAGCAGAACTGCGCCTACAATTTCCCCTGGAAAAAAAGGATCATCTAACGGAAAAATCAAAACGTTGCCGCATGTGATCAATCGTCGAAACCTTCTTCCCGTCGCGGGACGGGTTTTGCAGGACCGGATAGCATCAATTCCTCCCAGGACTGTAAGCGGCCGAACACCCGTACGAGAGATTTGGCTGCGTTGGTGGGATTTATTTCAGCAGCGTGTCCGGGCAAGCCGCTTGCGGAAAAACCTGGAGACCAGATTGCTCAAGGAAATGGGCGGGCACCCATGGGTGGAAATAGACGTAGCGGAAATTGGTCAACCAGTCATCGTACGGACCTATTCGGAGATCAATGCAATCGCACCGCGCTTGGAACCTGATCAAACCGCCAGAGCAAAAGTATCACTACGTCAACGTCGGCGCGAGTGGAACAACGCTGACCGCCGCCTTGGATACAGCGCAGCCCTCGCTAAGGAACAGGAAACTGCTTTCTCCGAAGGGATTTCAGGTCGCGTATTGCTTCTCACGCCGCCCTCCTCTCTCGTTGAGGTCGCCGCCACGCTTCACTGCCTCCTTGTCATGCAAGATCCCGATCTGAAACTAAAGGATGAACCTTGGCCACAGCTGCGTAGGATGCTCAAAGAACTTATTCGACCCGAACTGTCTGAGACTTGATGACAAAGGCAGACCGCCAGTGGCTTCCCGCCGACAGACTTCACTGCGAAAAGGCAACGCTCGAGAACATTCTGCAGGTGACCGCCCGACTGGCGTTCATCTGCAGATTGAACCTCCCACGGAATATGCTTTCCGCCATCAACGCGGCGTGATCGAGAATATTCGCGCCGGAGCGGCGCTTTAGCCTAACGAAACTTCCAACCCATGAGGGAGGCAATTCCTAACGTCGCTTGACAGCGTTCATCCTCTGGAAGTCGGCGAAGCTCCTACTGCATAGATATGACGATCTTTGATCGTCAACACACCTAGAGTGGCAAAGGCCCGGTCTCCAACTGCAGCCCCGGGCCTTCCCTTGCCGCCTTGTCAAGAAGCGCGGCGCGGCGGGCCTAGCGTCAGATCGCGTCAAGGTCAATGCGCCACGCGCTCGTCGAAACCATCTCCATCAATTGGGGGGTTGTCGCTGAGTGGCCCTCATCGCTATAAAGCAATCGTCTCCTTTGTTCCCCTCAGGAGGCAGGGCGAGCGCCCTGCTCGCATCCAAACTGGCCGCCGGCGTTCGCGCCTGGCGGCGCTTTTCCCCCGCCACTGGTCTGATCAACCGGACCTTCCGCTACGCGTCAGCATATTGCCCCCGACGACCCTCCGGTCACTTCGGCGCGACGGGAAAGCGCGTTCCTCCCGGACCGATCACAGCTCTCTTATAGACCCGGCACGGATATAGATTGATTTCGATGGCATTTCGTT
Source organism: Rhizobium sp. B230/85 (assembly GCF_019355735.1). Taxonomy (NCBI): domain Bacteria; kingdom Pseudomonadati; phylum Pseudomonadota; class Alphaproteobacteria; order Hyphomicrobiales; family Rhizobiaceae; genus Rhizobium; species Rhizobium sp. B230/85. Next base: position 58,176 of record NZ_CP072161.1, on the reverse strand, counting down.
GTGCTTTTTGCATGGACGCAGATGCACGGAAGTTAAGTAGCTCAGCTCTTTATGAGCTTCGTCGACAGGTTGTCCGGCTGCATAAGGCCGGTCACAAAGTGATGGGGATTGTGGCGTTGACAGGCTTGTCCTGGCAGGCGGTCCGCAAGGCGATTGACGCTTATGAAGCGGCCGGTTTATCAAGCCTGAAGCCGAAGGATCGCGGTCGATCTCAAGGCGACGGTCGAAGCCTTAGCCCGGAGCAAGAGGCTCACATTCGTGGTTTAATATACGAGAAGCGACCTGAGCAGTTGAAGATGGAATTTGCGCTGTGGACGCGCGGCGCGGTGATGGAATTGATCACCCGAGAATGCGGAATTTCTCTGAAGATCCGGGCTGTCGGCAATTATTTGAAGCGATGGGGTTTGACACCGCAGAAGCCGATCCGTCGGGCCTACGAGCAAAGTCCGCAGGCGGTGCAGGCATGGCTGGAGGCGACATACCCTGCAATTGAAGCGCGGGCCAAGGCGGAAGGCGGCGAAATCCAGTGGGGCGACGAGACCGCAGTCATCAACACTGACGTGCGCGGTCGATCCTATGCTCCAAAAGGCAAGACGCCCGTTGCTTATGCACCAGGAAGCAGAGCCAAATTGTCGATGATATCGACCGTTACCAATCAGGGCAAAACGCGTTGGATGATTATTGAAGAGAATTTTGGCGCAGACAGGCTCATCGAATTCTTGGAAGCCCTTATCAGCGACGCGGATCGCAAGATATTCCTTATCCTTGACAACCTCCGTGCGCACCACTCGAAATTGGCAAAAGCATGGTTGGAGACACGCAAAGATCAGATCGAGATCTTTTATCTTCCGAGCTATTCGCCTGAATTGAACCCCGATGAGCGGCTCAATGCCAGCCTCAAACATGCAATCAGCACGGCCGTTCCTGTGAAGACCAAGGCGAAACTCAAGGCCGCTGCAGACAGCCATATGAATAGCCTCGCAAACTCCCCCGGTATCGTAATGGCCTTCTTCAGGGACCCAAGATGCAAATATGCAGCCTAACTATCACCGTGCCGGATCAATAGTGTCGGGATTTGAAATTAGGACACAACTTCTCAAAGGAAAATGCCTTATAGACGTCGGGTTCGAGACCGAGCGCGAATTACGTCTCGATGCAGATCGGTCTTGGCGCATTGTTGAGGAATACGGTTCGGGACTTGGGGCTTGGCAGGCCCGCTGACTCGGCCCAACAATCATCACGCCAGCAACTCAAACTGGTCGCAGGCCCCATTCGCGCTCAAATTCGTCGTCAGTGTCCAGCGACTTTTGTACGTCTTCGCCCTTCGCTTTGCTGGGCGATATTTCAACAGCGACCGATGAGACGGCGCTGAGATTATCGGCAAATTTCCGTCCCCTGCTCTCGGTTACGACGTAGTTCAGGGTCATGCCTGTCTCGAGCCGTGGTAATTTTGCTGCCTCGACGCTCTTAAGAGGAAGATAGATGTCGGCCCCACCTTCATCGGGAATGATGAAGCCAAAGCCCTTTGCGACGTTGAACCATTTTACCTTTCCAGTCGGCAAATCCACACTCCTGTAAATTAGGGAATTTCCACGATCATGTCTCAATGCAGCGGGCTCAAAGGAGCTGTTGGAGCCGCAATCTACAGCGATAGGAAAGCCCGTTCCCCTTCAGGCCCCGAGCCCGCAGCAAATGCTCTAACAGAAAGCTCCTGACGTTGACATTCCCGTGACCGGTTTGTCACCCGCCTGTCACAGACAGCAACGCGCAGTTTTCCGCTCCATTATGCACGCTTGCTTCCTCAAGCAACCGCGAACGTCAGATGCCCGACTGGATCGGCAGTCGGTTTCACGGTAATTTCGATGTCATATCCAAGCCGGCTCAAACATTCCATAAGTTTACGCTCCGACAAGTTTGCGAAATCGCCTCTAAGCAGCAAGGATACTTTCGGTTGCGGAAGTCCCATGCGATGGCCCGCCTGTTCTTGCGTCAAATCAAGTCGGCGCACCGCCTTCGCAATCTCGATGACAAGACCGGATTTTATTTTCAGCTTCTCAGCATCGGCAAGCCCCAGATCCGCAAATACATTGCCGGAGCTGCTTTCGACCTCAATGCCGTCAATGATGCGAGTTGCCATTGCTTATCTCCTTTGCAAGAATCTCCGCAACCTTGAGCCGGGCTCGGATGATATCCAGATCCTCTTTCGGTGTAGCGATCCCGCTTTTGCTCTTTTTCTGGAAGCAATGAAGGACGAAGACAGCCTCTTCAAACCTAACCGTGTAAACAGCGCGGTAGGTACCGCCTCCATCGTTTTCAACCACTTCCAGAACACCGGCTCCGCCGAAGCCTTTGAGTACCTTGGCCGCATGATGCTGGCCGCCGTGCTGGGCAAAATGTAAAGCATAACCGAACTGTTTGCGCACATCTGCCGGAAGTTTTAGCAGGTCTTTTCGGCTACTGCCTATCCATTCAAGCGGGCGTTCGTTTTGGTTCATATTCATTTTATATCTGAACTGGTATAAATTGCAACGGACCTATGTGGATATTTCATCATTGCTTAAATCCGATCCATCACGCGCGTTCTCTCTGGCTTGCGGATAATCACACTTCGGACAAGACGGTTCAGAGCCTCGGCGACAAGCCGATCCTGTGAAGACCGGCTGCTCTCGGCATTGCCTTACCATGTTGAAATTTACTAAACACTTCAGACGCGGGGTTCTTGTCAAGACCTGTGCCGACCTCCTGAACATCGGTAAACGCGATGGCGCGGCCTTGACTGTCCCACGGCTCATCGCAGCGACGGCCGAATGGTTGCCTTCCAGAAGGCTGATCCTTACGCTTGCGTTTTTTCCGGCGGCGTCCCAGAATCGATCTGTCATAAGTGCGACGTCCAAAGAATATTTCATGAGGCTATTTTTTTGATCTTCCCCGAGCAACTTGATCATCTGCCCGACAGAAAACGCCGCGAGCTGTCTCAGGTCGTGAAGATCATATTTGAGGAGTTCGAGGACGCCCAGAAGACCAAGCTTTCCGAAAAAGCTCGGGCTGGACGGATCCTGAAGTTGATCCTGTTTGGCTCCTACGCTCGTGGTGACTGGGTTGAAGACCACGACAGTGGATATCGCTCCGACTACGACATTCTGGCCATCGTCAACACCAACAGATTTGCTGAGGAAAACGAAGTCTGGCTTAAGATAGACGAACACCTGACACAGGAATTTACCGTCACACAGCGCCTCCAGACGCCGGCTAAAGTCATCGTTCATAGCTTGCCGGACGTGAATGATAAACTTGCCCGCGGCCTGCCTTTCTTTGTCGACATCGCCCGTGATGGCATCATGCTATACGAAGCCCCGGGGCATCCGCTAACCGAGCCCAAGCCACTGGCGCCAGAGGCTGAGCGGCAAGAGGCGCAGCGGTATTTCGATCAGTGGTTTTCTAAGGCGAAGCGTTCGCTTGAAACTGCGGACTTCCAACGTCAGAGATCGATAAGCGATCATCGTTGGAAAAATGACGCTGCTTTCGCAATGCATCAAGCCACAGAGGGATTTTATCACTGTGCCCTCCTCGTTCTCACGCTTTACAGCCCAAAATCCCACCGGCTGAACATGCTCCGTACGTTTGCTGAACGCCTCGATCCACGGCTAATCGAAGCCTGGCCACGCGACACAAAGTTTGCGACGCGATCCTTCACCAGGCTTGATCGGGCCTACGTCGATGCCCGCTATTCCGCTCACTACGAAATCACCAAGGAAGAACTCGATTGGCTTGTCGATCACATCAAGCAACTTCAGGACATCGTCGCAACGATTTGCGCTGAGCGGCTCAATGGCTAACACTGGCGCCACCCCTAGCTTGAGCAGCGTCTTCGCCAGTTTAGCCAGAAGCGTTGCGGATTGGTTCTGAGAGACGATCCGCTGTATCCGCCCGGTCACTCCACCCATCCCCTCACCCTGTCCGCTCGCGTCTGCCGGCATTGGCCCTTGCGAGCGACATCAGCATCGGACCGATGGCGAACTCGCCGCGCTCTGTCCTGCGGGTGAGGTCGCGCAGATATCCGCCGGCCGACGTGATGCTGCCGGCCCGTTCCAGCACGCAGGCCATGACGGTCGCCGCATTTTCGGGCCCCATGATGGCGCAGGCCTCCTCGTAGGCGCTGGGGCTGACCCCCAGCATCGAGCGGACGACGACGGCTGCCGCCATCAGGTCTCGCCAGCTGCCAATACTGCCACCCGGGCCGTAGGACAGGATTTCCGGGCAGGCCTGCAGCACAAGCCCGAGCGGAAACGCCTTCAGCCCCGGTTGATCTCCGCCGGCCACAGCCAGCCTTCGCGGTTTCACCAAACGGCCATCCGCCATGCTTTTGCGCTCGCCGCCTTCACCTGCTGCAACGGTGTGTCCTATCGGCATATCCGGCGCCTGTGGTTGGATTACCGATATCTCGCCCTGCTTCTTGTTCGAAGCTGGTTCAAGATCAGATTTAGAGTCGGGATTTGAATTCTGTATGTGACGCTCAGCTTGGGACTCATTGCCATGCATATTTTGAACATTTAGCCGAACTTCCAACAGGTTGAGCACTTCCTCGCGCAGCATCTCCATCTCCTCGACAATAGGCGTGATGTCATGGATGTCGGGAGAGCGCGGGATCCGGGCCACGAGATCGCGGAAATGGCCGTGGACCATCGTCCAGTCGCCCGACACACCCTCTTCCAGAGCCGTCTCGATCAGCTTGGCAACGTCACGCCGGCAGAGCGACAGACGCTCACGCATCGCCCTGAACAGGGCGCGGTCGACGGTAACCTGCGCTGCCAGCGCCTGGATCTCATCGGCACGAGCAATCAGCGGAGCGATATTGAAGCCATAGGCCTGGTCGACCTCCCCTTCCCCGTCCCGGCGCGCAAAGCGCTTGCCGTTCGGGCTATCCTTGCGCACCAGCAATCCGGCCTCGACCAGGGCAGCCAGATGGCGGCGCAGCGTTGCCGGCGCAATGCCGTGGGCGCGGATCGATAGCTGGGCGTTGGAGGGAAAGACCACGAGGCCGTGCTTTGCACTGAGCTCATTGCCCGGATAGAAGCTCAGCAGCGCGTTCAGCACCGCCAGCGCCCTGTCGGAAAGACCGAGCAGCGGCTTTGCTTCGCACAGCGCGCGAAAGATCTTCCATTTGTCGACCGACTGTTCCGGCGCGATGTCGTTGGCCTTGTACTGGCTTGCCAGCATGCCAAGCGTCATTGGCCGCCGCCCAAAGGGCGTCGTCACACTTCCTGTCTGCATTTTCTCGTCACCTTCAATAAGGCAATAGAAATCTGCTCACCAAACGGCGCCAAGACTCTTGACAGTGATTCCGGGAAATGCGATTCTCTAGCTGCGACACATATGAGAAGGGCTTCCACGACGGCAACGTTTGGGGGCCTTTTTCTTTTGCGGTTTTGATCTCCTGGTTATCCTCTAATTGTCAGCTGACAATTGACCTAAAGCTCTGCTTCAGAAGGGTTTTCTTTCTCAAACTGCTCGACAAGAGTACTCATTCGAGCGGCTATGAATTCTCCAAATCCTCCTGATGTAACCGTGATCTTAGTGCCTTTAGCGGTTTGCTCCATCGACGCGAGAACCACACCTTTGCGCGTTCGAATTTTACTTACGGTATGTTTCCTTGATGCTTTTGCTCCTTGCGCCTTTACCCACAATTGAGCGAATCTTTCGTTCGAATCGATCGCCGCGAAATGAGGTTCGCCAATGGCATCCGCGATCCGAGCCGATGTTGTTTCGTCCTTCAACAATTCTGCGAATGCCAACCAACGCGGACGCCCGATTTTTGAGGCCGGCCCAATAGCAAGGATGATATCTATTGGTATCGAGTCAGTGACCTGTAAAAGCCGCGAGGTTTCAGGCCTATCGACAGAAAGGGCCTGGCAAATTCGTTCGCGGTCAAAACCATGCTGCTCAAGTCTTTTTGCAAACAGGGCACGCTCGATAAAACTAAGATCGACACGCGGGCCATTCTCTTGGCCCTGCGCAACAATGAGCTCCTCGTCCGTAAGATGACGCACAATGGCCTTTACCGGCCGCCCCAGAACAATAGCCGCACGTAATCTGCGGTGCCCGTAAGCTGCTTGGTACTGGTTTTCCTTTGTCGAGTGTGGCCGCACTAGAATAGGAACCTGCTGGCCGCTATCACGCATTGATGTTATCAGTTCATCCAGGGCAGCATCATTTTCAGTCGGAATGCGGTCCCGAATGAATGACGCCTCGATCTGCTGCGGGTTCAGCTCGACTACTTTGTCGCCAGTTGCCAGCACGGATCGTAACTCTTTAGCCGCCGCAGCTTCATCGCCGAGCCTGCCGAGAGACAGGTTCATAGCCCGAACTGCACCCGCCGGTTTGTGTTGTGGCTGAGCCGGGCCGGCCACCTTAGATGTTTCAGCACCAGCGGTGCTGACCATATTTTTGAGTATGTCTCGGCCTTTCATGCATGCCCCCATGAGCTCTTGAGAAGAGCTTCGACTTCAAGATTGACGCCATCCATAGCCTCGACGGCGCGATCATACGTCTGCCGGTTCATTGACTCCCGTGCGGCTTCATAAATCGTCTGCTTTGACAGGCCAGCATCAGAAATTGCCGTAGACTTCACCATCATTGATGTCAGGACGCGTTCCCCGAACATGCTACGGAGAAACGCGACGATCTGAGCTTGTGGACCATCGTTTGGCTCATATCTCGTAACCAGATAACGCATCCAGTCATATTCGAGATTACCCCCGGCCCCCTTCACCACCGACAAGAGGTCGGAAGTCATTGCCAAAAACTGGTTCATGGATGCAACATCAAGCATCTGTGGGTGCACGGTTATCAACACAGCCGTGGCAGCGCATAGCGCGGAAAGCGTTAGAAACCCTAGCGTCGGCGGGCAGTCTATGACAACGACATCGTATCGGTCAGAAAGATCGGCAAGCGCGTTACCGACACGCATGAAAAACATGTCTGTCTCAGAACGGTTTCGTTCGGCCAAGGCTCTAGGAGTGTCGTGTTCAAATTCGTGGAGCTCCAGATTTCCAGGAATAAGGTCCAGACCCGGAAAATAGGTTTCGCGAACAACCTCCCGTACAGGCCGCCGGAGTTCATCGTATCGGATCGCGCCAAACAATGTTTCATTTTCGCCAACATCAAATTCTGGCTGATAGCCGAGCATAGCCGACATCGATGCCTGGGGATCAAGATCGACTGCAAGCACGCGATAGCCCCTAAGGGCGAGGTATTGTGCTAGATGGGTCGACGTCGTTGTCTTACCCGAGCCACCCTTGAAGTTGGTCACCGCGATAACTTGGAGATGGTCTGCCTCTCGACGGCCAGCCAAGTATGCGGGTTTGGTCTTGCCCAAGAGCTGCCGTATTGTGTTGATCTCGGATAAAGAGAACGTTCGGCGCCCAGCAGACGTTTTTTCGGACGTCACGGAATCTTCCTGAGCGGCCAAATGACGCACGTAGCTGTCGGTTACACCGAGTAATTTAGCAGCCTCCGTGCTGCTGAACCGACGCAGCGCTTTTTGGGCATCAGGCGAAAATAAGCGCGCGGACAGCTCTTGAAGATTGCTACTTAATTTTGCAGCATCATCAGCAATAGTTTTATCAATCGAAACACGCTGAATTTTTTCGACTGTTGTACTTTTTGCGGTCTTATTCGCCATTCACGGTAAACCCGATCATTCGCTCTAATTTCCGCAAATGATCTCATAGCGCACCTCTGCGTCAAGTTGTTTTTGGTTAACGCCAACTTTACCATTTTTCGCCGTCATAACACTTATAGAATTCAGTTACTTAGCTAGATTGTCAGCTGACAATTGTTTTCGCCTTCGTGCGACGCAAATGACGTCAACTCTAAAACCAGAGAGAATCACTCGTTAAGGCAGAAGCTCGCGGCTACGTGGTCGTACATTCTTATCAGGACGATTTGTTCTTCCAGCCAGCCTGTGGACGCTATCGGGGACGACGACCCCTTGCCACTTGCTGTGGCTGCAAAGCCATTTTTCAAAGGCGCTTTGACCAAAACATCGTTGCGGACCAAGGCGGCAAAGGGCAATCTCGAAATAATCCGCACAGCCAACAAGGATTTCGTGACGCTACGCGGTATCAAAAGATGATCGAATGCTGCACTGTCTCGCATGACCAGCGGGCTGAAAAACGACTCGTCGGAGCCAGATCAGAAAGTGACGGCGCAAGAGGCGTTGCGACGAACGACGCTGGCAGCGCGCAGAACCACTGGGTGAGGAAAAATCATCGCTGAGAACGCTTGAGGTATTTTAGGGGAAATGACTAACTTTCGCGAAGTCTTGGACATATATCCAGTAACGGGCCGCTCCGGCACGATGATTATCGTTGCGGGGACAACTGATCTGCCAGTGAACGTTAAGCTTGCTGCAACTGTTTATCGCCCTGATGCAACAAATATCAAGTTTAAGGTCTATAAGGATTGGATCATCTACCCAACCCAATCCGGTCCGGAAGCTGAAGGGTTTTTTCTATTTGAGCTAGAAAACCTTGATATCCCACCCCGCAGCTTGGTTGAAATTGTGGTCGACAGCGAGCCGGGCCAGAATGAGTAGAGCTAGTATGGCCTGCCCCTAACCTGAGACCACCGTGTAAATTAGTCTGGATAAGCGAAAGATCGTTGGCGATCCATCGTCTGAGCACTAGGCAAGGGTTCGCCAAGTTGACGAACCCTTGTGGATATTGCGCGTCGGTCGAGGCGCTCTACATGAAAGACTGGGGGACGTCCGCTTGTGGCCGTCGGGCACCTACTACTTTGCCTCCTTCGCGCTAACTGAAGCGGCGCGACCCCGCCTTGAGGCGACGGCTCAACGTAGCAATGTCGACCTTGCAAGAATCGTTAGATGGGTCGGGGCGCTCAACATCGGTTACTTCGCGATCGAATTCGGCGTAGCCGTTTCCATTGGACCAGTTTCCCTCTTCGCTAACAGCTTGGACTTCCTTCAGGACGCCTCGGTCAATCTGTTGACTTTGATCGGGCTGGGTTGGAGCGTTCAAAATGGTGCTAGGCTCGGAATGCTGCTGGCAACACTTTGATGGTGCCGGGGCTTGCATCACTGTCGACCGGTTGGAGCAAGCTTCAGTTTCTCTCACCGCCTGACCCACTGTCCCTGACCGTGACGGGCGCTGGCGCTCTGATCGTCAACCTCCTTTGCGCTTTCCTTCTAGCACCGTACCGAAGTCATGGCGGCAGTCTCACCAAGGCAGCCTTTTTGTCTGCGCGAAACGGTGCGATCGCCAACATTGGAGTCATCTTAGCAGGGCTCATTACTGCGTTTCTCTGGTCGTCGGCGTGGCCAAATCTCATCGTTGGGATTGGCATTGCCGCAATGAACGCTGATGCTACGCGGCAGGTCTTCAAAGCCGCCAAGAAAGAACACCGTTTCACTGTGGGAGCATAGCCAACAAAGCCTCGGAGCCCGCCCAGTTGGGTTTTGAACCACCCACATAGGCTACAAGCTCTGCTTGCTATGAATGCAGAAGCGAAAAGGGTTCGGCATTTATCGTTGGCCACCTGCAAGGCAAGGATCGTGTCGAGGAACAGTCGCAACGCCTTCGATGTTTCCGGGCGGGAATTCATATGGCGTTGCGTTTTCCGGTTGTTGACTTGAGAAAACAGGCGGCCCAACAGCTTGATGAACATCATCAGTGAGCTTCTGGCCTAGCCTAACGATCTGCGCCACGATCATCGCGCGCCAACGTCGGCACTGAAGTCGCTGGCAAGCCAAGCCGGCGTGGCGTCTCCTTCCCGCACCATCTGATCCCACCGTCCGGAAGAGATGCGAGCCTGTAAGCGAGGTTCGATCCCGAGCGTGCGCAGCAACGCAATGCGCTCTGTCAGTCCGACCAGGTTCACCGCTCCGGGAGCCTCCGGGGAAGATTTCAGCCAGTTAAAGCACGTATGCCGATCGCGGGATCGACATCCAACAATCTATCGAGTAGTTGCAACTTTTCCGGATCGAGATTCGAGAGCAAGTCAGTTTCGGCACGCCGCCTGGAGATGGCCCGCGCCGCCAATCCCATTCGCTCGATCGTGTTCGGCGTCCGCGAGTGCTGCATTTTTGCAAGCCGCCGTCTCGTCCCCAATGACGGCTTATCGAAAGGACGGCCTCCAACCCGACATCTGAGAGACCCACGGCAACATACAAGTCATCTGGTTGCTGCGGTCCCGAAAACCCGACGACAAAATATGCGGGGCTGGGTGGCGGCAAGAGGGGGTATAGCGCGGCGATCAGGATGAGACGAATCTCATCGTGATTGCCGCTACGCAGGGGGGCGAGCTCGGTCAGCGAGCACGATCTACAATAGTGGAACGTGGGAGTAACCGATCCCCGCTTGATATGTTGAGAGTCAAGACCGGTTCACCTCATTCGGATGATGTCGATGCCGCGTGGCCATACCGTCTAGCCTTGGCTAGCGTTTGGTCGCCCAACGTCCATCAACATTCTGGGATAGACAGTTCCAGCTCGGCAGGTTGTGGGTGGCTGGTTTTCAGCATGAAAGCACGCAAGCTTGTCCAACCAGCTGGCAACGTCCTCTGGGATCCGTATCTCCCCGCTCTCCAGTCCTTCGATCCAGGCCAGGTCGCACTGCAGGGCGTTGACGATGTCGACAGAAGTCCAGCGGATTGAGCGTAGGCATTCCCGGAAGCGGGCAGGGGTCAATTCAGATCCTTCAGGCTATCGGGCCAATCAAAGGATCGGCCGACTGTTCAGAAAGGGATGCTATTTATGATTAGAGCCCTTTGCTTGACCGAATCTGGAGAGATGTGTGGCGGCGCTGCCGCATTTCGCATTATCTTGTGGCCGTCCATGCTCAACCACCACATCCGAGGGAGGTATTTCAAATCAATGTCGAAATCGGTTCTACTGCTGCGCGTATTCGCCACCAGCCGCTGCGTTCTCGGCACTCGACCGGCACGAAATCGCGGCTGCGATGTCATCGCACCGCTTCGCGGGGCAGCTTCCTTTTTCAGGGACACGCAGTCCAACGCCGGTGCGCCATATACGTATGTGACGATCCCTTACTTCCTTTCCGCGTTTGGCATGGTGACGCTGCGCAACCTGCCAAATGTCGAGGCACTTGAGTGCGCTATTTAGCAGGAAAAAAGCTGCGGGCGGCCGATGGTTTAAAGGAACAGGTGAATAGCGAGCACGCGGGTGAGGAAGATGCAGCCGAGGAAGCCGGCGGCCGCGGGTTCGGTTTGAGAAGGAGGACGATCCATGAAGGATGCAATATTCGACGAGAGCGACGTGCGCGCGCTGGCGACTGTCGAATCCTTTACGCGTGGCCAAGAGTCTTTTCGTCGCGGTGCGGTTTCCAGCTTGGAGCGTCGTGGTGAGCGGATAATTGCCGAGGTCGAAGGTAGCGAGCTCTCACCCTATGCCGTCACAATAGAACTTTATGACGGCGGTTTGGCCGCTACGCGTTGCTCCTGCTCGTATGACTGGGGTGGTGCCTGCAAACACATCGTCGCCGCGCTTCTGAAATACAGAGAGGCGCCCGGAGCGGTTGCCCAACGTCCCTCTCTTGCCGACATGGTTGCCGACGTCGATCGGCAGGCTCTGATAGCTCTGTTGGTCAAGAGGGCTGGTCAGGATCCTGGACTGGAACCCTGGCTCGAGGCAGAACTGGAAACCGGAAGACCGGGGGCGACGGCCAAGGTCGCAACTGCTGTCGATTCGGAGCTCGTCAGGCGGCAGGCCGAGCGGCTGTTGTCGGGAGGCTATTCGCGCCGGCGTCGCTGGGACGATGACGTAGGTGCCGTTGATGAAGAGGCCTTCGCAGCCCTCATCGACAACGCAAGGCCGTTCCTCGACATCGGCAAGGGAGTCGATGCTTTGAAGATTCTGGTGCCGCTGATGGAAGCGCTGGTGCCCGCCTGGAGAGAACAGGCTGATTTCGATGAGACGCTGCACGAGTTTTTCTCCCCGCTTGGACAGCTCATCGCCGAGGCAGTCCTCATGTGTGACCTCCCTCCGGAAGAACGCGATGACCTGATGGTCCGGCTCGATGTCTGGCAAGGCATGCTCGACGACTATGGGCTGGATGCCTATTTGCAGGTCGCGGTTGATGCCCTCGATCAAGGCTGGGATGAGATCGGCCTTGACGACGCCTTGGCGGGAAGAAGCCGCTCCTGGCCGCCTTCGGGAAAAAGTGACTGGACGGCTGAGCGGTTGACGCAAGCGCGGCTGCGTGTCCTCGATGTCAGTGGACGGATCGACGCATTCCTCAATCTTGCGAATGCGGCGGGCCTCCATGGCGACTATACGGCCATGTTGGTCAAGCTCGGACGCATCGATGAAGCGGGGGATCATGCGCGCAAATGGTTCCGCTCTGGCGAGGACACGCTCCAGCTTGGGCGCCTGCTCAAGGAAGCCGGTTATGGTGATGCGGCGCTAGACCTTGCCGAGTGGGGGGTAAGCCTGGACGCTGAGGGCAATCGTTTCTCGGGAGCGGCCAGCCTGGCCCGTTGGCTGAGAGACAATGCCGGTTTGGTGGGACGAAAGGATCTGGCAGTGTTGGCGGCGCGGCGAGCCTTTGAGGAGAGTCTATCGCTTGAGGATTTCGAGGTCGCCGCGACGTTGGCTGGACCTGATTGGATCGAACTACGTGCCGGCCTGCTGACCAGCCTTGCGGCTGCGCGCCATGCCTGGGACAGAACGAGGATCTACCTCAGCGAGGGTATGATCGAGGAGGCTATGCGGTCCGTCGACCTTGAGACCTTGCCGGGAAATCCGTCCGACACGGTTTTGATGCGGCTTGCAGACGTGGCGCATGTCAGCCATCCAAACTGGGTGATTGGTATCGCCGAACGCATGGCTGGCAGCATCATGGAGGCTGGGCACTCGGGGCAATACGTGTTAGCGGCCCAATGGCTTGAGAAGGCAGCGCTCGCCTACGACGCTGCCGGTCGCTTTGAGGACTGGATCGCGAGGATCGATTTCCTGATCGAAAAACATCGGCGCAAGCACAAGCTCAGACCGCTGCTCGTGGCTTTGCGGTCGCCGTCTGGAACACTTTGAGGATGGAAAAAGTCGAGTAATAGTATAGCTCAATTTGAGAGGCCGAAATTCAGTCATTTCCCTTACGCACGAGCAGGCAACGCGTTCGCCAAGTGTTCCATCTGCGGTGCAACATTCTAATATGGCTCAACCAAAGGGTGAACGAACCGGGGCCGCGTTTTGACCCTCTTTGTGGTGATGTCCCGATGCTGAATGTCAAAATTCACGTTCCTTCTGCGCAACCGTTTTACAGACGAACAGATCATCGGCATCTTGAAGGAGCATGAGGCAGGCACAGATCGGCTGAATTCTCATCGGTTACTTTTCAAGTTTATCGCACACTTGCGTTCGTCAAGCCCTCGCTTGCTTCGCCTGCGGCCTGACGGCTTGGGGCTAGACCTCCGCGCGCTTTCGCGATTGTGGAATAGGGATTCGGGACGGAGAGAAATGTTCTCTCGCCTCCGGCGGGATCGAACAAAGGAATGGATATCGGCTCGCCAGAAATTTCGGCTATTCGACCTCATCGATAAGCTCGGACGATTGCGTGCCATAGGAAATCAAGATTGAAGTTGCTTCCGTCAGGGCGACCGATCTTACACCGTTGGTCGGTCTCACAGTGGCTCGTCTCGCGGGGTAGATGATAAGTCGAACCTCATCTTGGAAGCCGTGTTCCAGACCGCTTCCTCCACTTTCACTGAATTTCCAAATTGGTGTACGTTGAATGGAAATTAGAAATAGCTAAATCGGGCATGGAATTGGATATCCCGATATGAAAGAGCGATCATTCTTTCTCGGTTAGGACCTGGTCGAGCTTATCGGAGAAATCGATGAGTTCAAAGGCCGTTGGAATGCCCAGAAGGCTTTATCGCCCGGATCGTCTCAATGCCTTGCGCAAAGTCGCGACAGTCGAAAGCACCGGCTCGTCTACGTGCATAGAAGGCGCGAAATTGACAGATGCTCAGGTTGGAACGTTGCTCTCGAACATCAGGATGCAGTTGCAACCAGCTTGCTGACAGCGAAATCTACCTTGGAAATTTCAGGGACGATCGCCCAACACGACACCTGCGCCAAGTGTTGCAACGCGCCACTCTAGTGGATTGATTGAGACAAAGGAGTCCGGGTTAGGATTCCAATTTCTGCACGAATATGCAACGCATGTTGAATGCGTAAAGGTATCACATTTGAAGTTTCCGCTGCCGACCGGGTTCGGTTGAACGCGATCGTTTCGGCAGGCAGCTCGCCACAAAAGCACGTGTGGCGGGCGAAGATCATATTAATGAGCGACGAGGGTCTGGGAACGGTCGCGATCATGGCCGCCACCGCAAAGTCGAAGACCTGCGTGTGGCGTTGGCAGGAGCGTTTCATGACGGAAGGCATCGACGGCCTTTTGCGCGACAAGAGCCGGCCACCCGGCACTGCACCGCTTGCCGATGATCTTGTTGAACGGGTTGTCGCCTTGACCCAGGAGCCTCCCAAGCAGGAAGCCACCCACTGGACGGTTCGTGCAATGGCAAAGGCAGTCGGGATTGCGGCATCCTCAGTGGTCAAGATCTGGCATGAGCATGGTCTCGCACCCCACCGCTGGCGAAGCTTCAAACTATCGAACGACAAGGCTTTCGCCGAGAAGCTTCACGATGTGGTCGGCCTCTACGTCTCGCCGCCTGCCCATGCAATTGTCCTTTCCGTTGATGAGAAAAGTCAGATCCAGGCGCTTGATCGGACCCAGCCGGGTCTTCCCATGAAGAAGGGCCGTGCCGGCACGATGACCCATGATTACAAGCGCCACGGCACCACGACACTTTTCGCCGCCATGAATGTTCTCGACGGCTCCGTCATCGGCCGCAACATGCAGCGCCACCGGCATCAGGAGTTCATCCGTTTTCTCAACACGATCGAGGCCCAGTTGCCGAAAGATAAGGCGGTTCATGTCATTCTGGACAACTATGCCACACACAAACAGCCTAAAGTCCGGGCCTGGTTAGCAAGGCACCCGCGCTGGACTTTCCACTTCGTTCCGACGTCATGCTCCTGGCTGAACGCCGTCGAGGGATTCTTTGCAAAACTCACACGTCGTCGGTTGAAGAACGGAGTCTTTCATTCCGTCGTCGATCTTCAGGCGGCCATCAATCGCTTTCTCAAAGAACACAATGAAGAGTCTAAACCCTTCATCTGGAGAGCTGATCCTGAAGACATCATCGCAGCCGTCAGACGCGGGCACCAAGTGTTGGAATCAATCCACTAGCTCACAAAACATACGCTGATTGTCATTCCCCGGCGCAGCACTCGTTATTTGGAGTTATATAGTTTTCACAGCGTTCTTCAACTTGTGAAAAATCACAGCCCTGACCGGGCGGCTCCCCATTGCCAGCGGCTTCCCCCGCACCGGCTTTCTCACCATCTCCATCAGTGCTGGAACCATCACCCGGCCTATCCTCAACTTCGCCGGTAGTCTCTTCTTTTCTGGTTTTGCTGTCTTGATTTCCGTGGTCACCTTGGCGACCATAAACAAGTTTTAAACCAATTCTCTCCGGGACTTTAATCGTCTCTGCTTCGTCGTGATGGCCTGTACCACCAGCCAAAGAAGACGCGTCAGAAAATTCGTTAGAGATTGGAGGCGCGGCGTCCTTATCGCCATAAGTTGTGCTGGTAGACGCCGATGGTAATAATACAGGGGTTATCGAAAACCAAATGCCAGAAAGTGCTATGAACGACAAAATACATGTGCGCCAGGACATGCGGCCTCCATCACGGTGCGTTTTCATTTGATGCCGGGCGGCGCGGACTTAACGTGCCAAATTGCAATTGAGGTCGAAAGTGAAGTTATCTATGAACCCCAGAGCTTTGGCTGTTCGCAGCGGCTTTGCCAAGTCTGGTATTTTTCCAGAGTTCGAAGTGTCCGGCGGCAATCATGTTCGTTACCTCAAAGTTTATATTTCCTGAACAACGGCAGCGGAGAAATTGCGTGCAATTTATATGCCCGCACGGCTAATGTGGCCGGCTAGGCTGGACGGATTGCAGGAAGTTCACTTGTTCATGCGTGCTTTCATGCTTGCGATAATATGTTGAGGAAGCCTTTCGTAATCTCCGCCAAAATGGTGTCCTCTGGGCATGCTGATTACCGTTATTCCGGTGCCCCGCAAAGCCGGACAGGCATTATCGTGGCTGTCATCCTGGCCATAGATGCATTGGACCATCTCCGGGTTGATCGACTTAAGATCATTGATCGGACTGCCGCCCTTGCCTTCGGTTTGAAATCCAAGCCACCCTGCAAGCGAGACCTGATAGTCGACCTTGTGAGACAGGGAAAACGTCGCCAAAGCCGCAGTACTGTTTTCAAGTGCAATTGCATCCCCCAATGCCGATGTTTAAGTGTCCAGCCGCCGCAAGTGCCCCGAACGAAAATTCGATAGACCCATAAGGACGAGGTACAGCAGCTTGCTGCGGTTGAGCGTCTGTGCGGAGCCTCACAACGGAAACGTTTACGTCACCACCTACCAAAGACAGAAGGGCCCTTAGGACAGCCTACATCTGGTTCATATTCATTATATGCAGCGTGGGGTAGGGTTACGCAAACACGAACTAGTCAGCGTCCTAAGGTCCCCTATATAACATATCCTCTACGCCGTGGAATACTACGCACCGAGCGTTGTAATTAGCTGTAGGTCTTATCAACCGGGCAACTTGACCAATAACCCACCGCGTACCGCTCTGTGTAGCAATGCTCCTTACCAAGCACATATCTTTCGCAATCTGCCGCGCCAGACGAAATTTTCGCCCGGGGCTGGGGACCTGTCTCACAATGTGTAGGGTATCGAGGGTTGCGTAAAGTTACCTCGCGCAAAGCCTCATGCGTAGGAGACGGGCTTTGAAAGTTATTATCACATATTGCCCTGTGCTAGTGGATCGAATCTAACGCCTGGTGCCCGCGTTTGACAGCGGCGATGATTTTGTCCGGATCGGCGGTCCAAGTGAAGGGCTTTGGCTTTTTGTTGTGCTCAACGAGGAAACGGTTGATGGCGGCCTGAAGATCGACGACGGAATGGAAAACGCCGTGTTTTTAGACGCCGCTTCGACAGCCTGGCGAAGAAACCCTCCACCGCGTTGAGCCATGAGCTTGAGGTCGGAGTGAAGTGGAAGGTGAAACGCTCGTAACGGTCGAGCCAGGCTCTCACCTTGGGATGCTTGTGGGCAGCATAGTTGTCGAGAATGACGTGGACAGCCTTGTCGTCCGGCACCTGGGCGTTAATGGCGTTGAGGAAGCGAATGAACTCCTGATGACGATGACGCTGCATGTTGCGGCCTATGACGGTGCCGTCGAGCACGTTGGGGGCGGCAAACAGCCTGGTTGTGCCGTGCCGCTTGTAGTCGTGGGTCATGGTACCGAGCCGGCCCCTCTTCATCGGCAGGCCCGGCTGGGTGCGGTCGAGCGCCTGGATTTGGCTTTTCTCATCGACCGACAACACGATGGCGTGGGCTGGCGGATCAACACAGAGGCCGACGACGTCTCGCAGCTTGTCGACGAATTTCGGGTCGTTGGACAGTTTGAACTGCCGCCACCGGTGAGGTGCGAGGCCATGCGCTTTCCAGATACGCCTGACTGCGCTGGCGCTGATGCCGGCGGCCGTCGCCATCATGTCGGCCGTCCAGTGGGTTGTCTCGCCCGGCGGATCAGCCAGCGTCAGGGCCACCACACGCTCGGCGACATCGGGTCCGAGCCGCACAATGCGCGACGGCCGCGTCTTGTCGCGCAAGAGACCCTCGACGCCTTCTGTGCCGAAGCGCTCTTGCCAGCGCCATACGCAGGTCTTCGATTTGCCGGTCTGTCGCATAATCTCGACAGTCCCGACGCCATCGGCACTCAGCAGGATGATCTCGGCCCGCCAGACGTGCTTTTGGGGGGGGCATTGCGATCCCTGGTCAAGGCCATCAGGCGTTGGTGATCGGTTGGCGAAACGGTGAACGATATTCCTGTGCGCATGCGCCAGACTCGCATGCCAACCCAGCAAAGGGAATCCCATACCGGACTCTTATGTCAGGCGTTAACCACTTGATATAGCCCAAAGAGCAAGGGCGAAAAGATTGAATTTATGCCCGTCCTCACCTCTCGATCACACCAGTTCGCCAATTGCTGCAGCGGCGAAATCATTCACTGTATATCGGCGAAGGGTCCCGATGCCGATGCGCATGATAAACGCTTGTTATCCCCCACGTTACTAAGGGCATTTATGTATGCCGATTCACAGAGATATTACGCCCGCGCTTCCCGGCGGGAAAAGATGAAGGTCGGAAAGGTAAACGAAATGCAGCATGCTAACGTTCTAGAGCGCTTGCAGGCGGCTTGCTGAGGATTACGCTTCGATAGTTCGTATACGACCACTGCGCATTTTCAATGAAGCGATAGCCAAGGCGCGTATACCATTCGACGGCATGCCGAGCAGGCTCCGCCGTATAAAGGGCCAGCTCATGCGCCTCGCGTAGAGACGCTCGTCGCTTAAATCCGCTCATTATAACAGCCGACACACACAAAAAGGCGATCGGCCGCACGCACGCAGGCCGGTCAATGCTGCCCCATTCGATCAATCATACGCTTGACCTTACTCCGGGAGATATGCCTTGCCGCCAATTGCGATGATTTCTTCCTCGCTGAGTGACCGATGCCAGTGGGAGTACAGGAGGAAGCGGTCTCTCGGCAGCCCGACTTCTGTTTTCAGATACCGATGGATAGCGCTGAATCCCTTATGTTCGCATCCACCCCATACGAAGGTCCTGTCCGCATTGTCGGGCCACTCTACCCTTCGTAGGGCATCCTGCAGCAAGGTCGTCGTGCCGGGGTCGGCGCCGTTCCTGTGCAGCCAGACGATCGACATCCCCTCGGGACAGCGCATCGGCAATTCGTCGGCATCGGAATCCACCTCTATGAGTGCAAGGCCGGTTGCCGTGGCAGGCAGGGTTTCAACGATCCGGGCAACCCCCGGCAATCCTGTTTCATCCGCGATCAGTACATAGAACCCGGCATCTTTCGGCCCGTGCGCGGCCGGACCCAGAATGCCGACGACGTCGCCCTGTCTGGCGTCCATGGCCCATTGCGTTGCGGGGCCGGGGTTTGAGTGAAGGGCGAAGTCGACGGCGATTTCCCGCCGGGCGGCATGGATATGCCGGATGGTGTAGACGCGCGTCGGCACCGCGCCGGCGTCCGGCCAGACAACATGGCCGCGGTGATCGAGCATGGGCCACAGGGGCTCGCTGATGCCGCGGGGCTGAAAAATAAGTCGACAGTGCAACTGATCGGCGCGGTCGTAGCGCTCCAGATTTTCGCCGCGAAACGTTATGCGGCGGAGGCGGGGAGCAATGTCCTCGATCGACGTCACCTGCAGAATCCGTAGATCGTCGGGCAATGCAGGCTCCGCATGATCGCCCTCCCATAGAATGTCCATCGTCTCGCGGGCGGCGATGAAGCCGATCGGCCCGACCAGCGCATGTTTCACCCGGTTGAGACCGCCGGCGTCCGCAGCCTCGGCCGTCAGCCGTAAGCCGTCCTCGAGGACTTCGAGCGTGGCATGGCCGAAAGACGACCGGAAATGATGTATCCCCGCCGCCGCCTCCACGACCATGTCGTGGGTGGCGATCGACTCAAGGATCGGATCCACGTACGCGTCGATCCCGGGAAATCGCACCACGGCGGTGGCTCGATATGTCTTCAACGAAGTCGGTAACATCCGGACTGGCTCCATAGGCTTATATCGAGGCCCACAAAGGTCCCTCGATCGGAAAGGCCGCGAACTGGTTGTTGATGCTGTCGAGGATCGCCGCTGGGTCGAGGTCGGCGCATTCTTCGGGATGAAGCCATTTCGCCGCTTGCGCCACGAACAGGATGTTGAGAGGCAGATTGGTGATCAGTCCGGTCCAGATCCCGTGCACGCGCCTGGCGTGAACGCTCGGCAAGGCATCGAAGCCGGGCCGGCCGTCGATCAGGCGCTGCAATCCCACCTGGCCCAGCTTGGGGTCGATCGCCGGACCGATCGCAGGTCGGCTGCCGGACGCCCACCCGCCGCCCGAGGCGATGTAGACGTCGAAGCTGGTGGATAGCAGGTATTCGAGCGACAGCTTCTGAAACCACGGCGCGGTGATGCCGGGCAGCGGCGCGCCGCCGGCCAAGGCCAGCAATTCGCCCCAGACCTTCCGCCCTGCGGCCCAGCAGCAATCATCGAGCGTGGACTGGACTTCGAGATAGGTCGTCACGGCCGGTTTGCCGGAAACCCGTGCGGCGATGCCTGCCATCTGCCGTCTCACGAAGGCTGTAAACGCGTCCGCCTTCGCCGTTTTACCGAGAAGGGTGCCCCACATTCGCATCGAGATTTCGAGTTGTGCGATCGGATCGGGCGATTGGCCATCGGCCGATCCGTTGCTCGAGGCATCACTGAAAACGACGGGAATATCGAGCAGCTTCAGACGCTCCAGCAGCGGATTCCCGTCGCCACCCGGCGTCATGAACTCCGTGGTGACGATGAGGTCGGGCATGAGGCCGATCACGCCTTCCAGCGACACGGTGTCGGGCCCCTGCTTGCCGACCTCCGCCAGCGCGTGATTGTTCCGCAGTCGCTTTTCCAGGATCTTGCTGTCGATCCTGTCCACAGCCGCCCAACCCGTAACGAGCGCCGCGGGATCCGGATGGAGGAGTGACATCGTCAGCAGATCGTGGCCTTCCAGCAAAATGATACGTCTGGGCGGTGCCGGGAGACGCACCGTGCGCCCGGCTAAGTCGACGACCGTGACCGGTTCCGCCGCCAGGAGCGGCCTTGCGCCCAGCAGGATGCCGGCGGCGGCGATGGAGGCGCAGAATTGACGTCTATCGATCTTCAACGTTCGTCACCACTTGTACTTCAGGCCCGCGAGAAGCGTTCTGCCGTTTCCGTACTGGCAATAATATTCGGAACTGCAGGAGGAATAGTATTCCTTGTCGAGCAGATTGGTGACGTTCAGCGTCGCCTGAAGACCCTTTAGCTTCAGGTTTTTCGCACCGAAGTCGTAACGCAGCGCCGCATCCAGCAAGGTATATCCATCGGCTTTCACCGTATTGGCGTCGTCGCTGTAGCTCGATCCGACAAAACGCACGCCGCCGCCAATGCCCACTCCCTCCAAGGCCCCGCTGTCAACGGTATAATTGGCCCAGAGCGAACCGAAATACCGTGGCACGGCCTGCGGACGATTGCCGATGAGGGATGGGTCGAACGATTTGGAGACCGTCGTATCGAGAAGGGAAAATGCGCCGATCAGCTCGATATTGCTCGTTACATTACCCCTTGCTTCGAATTCCACTCCACGCGAATGGATCTCGCCCTGCTGAACGTTGAAACCCGATGCGGCGTCGTAAGAAACGACGTTCTGCTGGCGGATATCGAAGGCCGACACGGTGAATAGCGCGTCGAACCCCGTGGGCTGATACTTTATCCCCACCTCATATTGCTGTGCGTCGGTCGGCTTGAACGCTGCGCCGCCCGCGCCCGTGCTGGTGGAGGGTTCGAATGAGGTGGAATAGCTGGCGAAGGGCGCAATACCGTTATCGAAGAGATAGAGAAGGCCGGCCCGATAGCTCGTCGCGCTGTCCGACTGGTCGGACGATGTTCCGGCGAGCAGGTTGTCCGTATCTTGGTCCGCCCAATCGTGGCGCACGCCGAAGACGCCGCGCAGGCCGCCGAGTTCGATCTGATCTTGAAGGTAGATCCCGGTCTGGCGCAGGGACAGGTCGGTGTCGTTCGCTTTCACGAACGGCCCAACCGGCTGGCCGTAGACGGGGTTTGTGACATCAAGCGGCGTTGCCCCGCCGAGCAGATATTGCCAACTGCTGTCGGTGCGTTGAATATCGACGCCGGCGAGAAGCGTGTGGTTCACAGCACCTGTATCGACCTTGAATTCCGCCTGGTTGTCAAACGAGAAGCCCTTGGCATCCTCGATGGATTCGACGGCCCAGCGCGGAATGATGCCCGCCGCCGACATCGGGCCGTTCATCTGAAGTGAATGCAGCTCGGAATTCACACCGGAATATCGGAAATTGGAGCGGACTGTCACTTGGTTGTCGAAACTATGTTCGAACTGGTAGCCAGCCCCGTATTGCTCGCGTTCGAAGCTGTCAAAGCTGGGATCCCCGACATCGAGCTTGGGGCCGAGATAGCCGGCAAGGCCAGCCGGAGACAGGAATTTCGGATAGATCGAATTGAAGTAGCCACCTTCGGGATCCCGCTGATAATAGCCGGAAAATGTGAGGGACGTCGTCGCGTCGGGCTGCCACTTGAGAGCCGGCGCGATGCCGAAACGCTTCTCGTCGACATCGTCGTAGCGGGTGCCCGAGGAGCGGCCGACGGTGGCGAGCCCATATTGCCACGTCCCGTCGGTGGTGATCGGCCCTGTCGAATAAAGGCCGGTCTGGATGCGACCATCGGTTCCGCCTTCGATCCTGATTTCGTTCGACTGGACATCCGATGGCGCGCGACTGACCTGGTTTACCAGGCCGCCTGGGCTGACCTGTCCGTAGAGCAGCGCGGACGGACCTTTCAGGACATCGATATGGTCGAGGAAGAACGGATCGATGGACGGCGTGGCGAAAGCCTGACCGCGCTGCAGCTTGAGGCCGTCCAGGTAGTTGACGTAGCTGGTTGCGGTCCCGAAGGCTCCGAACCCGCGAATGAACAGCGAGTCGTAGCGGGCATTGGAATCCCTGTCGGAAAGCACGCCGGCGGTATAGCGCAGCGCTTCGCTGACGGTCTGCGGGTTCTGCTCATCGATCTGTCTGCGGGTGACGGTCGTCACCGATTGCGGCGTCTCGATTACCGGCGTTGCGGTCTTGGTAGCGGATGGAGTGGACTTGGCGAGAACCTTGTTTGCCGTGTCATCGTCCTTGCCCGGCGATTGAACGACGATGGGCGCCAAGGGGGTGGCTTTTTCCTGGGAGGCCGCCTGCGGCGCCGGAACCAGAAATGTAGACACCAGCAAAATTTGCGTAACAGAAATATGACGATTCACGAACGTTCCCCATGGCCCGAGCAATCCGATTATGGTACAACTCATAATCAAACGGGTACGTCCTGTCCAGTTAATATGAATGCATCACTCAACTTTTATCTGTTGATGTCAGAGGGATGTTCTCACAATAGTCGGACGGGGTTAAACGCAGGAAAAGACAATGGAAAAAAGTGTGAGTGCAGTGGTGCGGCCGGGCCGTCCCCCGAAAGCGTTCCAGGATATGGCGGCCGAGCGGATCATTCTTGCCGCAACGGAGCTTTTCGCGGGCAGGGGGTTTGCCGGGACGTCCATGGAGCAGGTCGCGGCCCATTGCGGCGCGGGCAAGGACACCGTCTATCGCCGGTTCTCCTCGAAGGTGGCCTTGTTCGAGGCCGTGGTCGAGCACGCCCACAGAAGTGCCGTCGCGAAGATCGCGGAACTGCCGCTGGTCACTGGCGATCCTCTCAAGCGGCTGCAGTCCCTGCTGCTGCAGCTTCTGCACGTCAACATGGAGCCGGAGCTGATCGCGCTGAAGCGGATCACCTTTAGCGAAACCGTCGTGTTCGAAAAAACCGCACCGATACCGCCGCAGCCCGATCCGATCATGGCGAAGTTGATAAGGACGGTGGAGGAAGCCCAGGAGGCCGGGGCGATCTGCGCGGGGGTTGCAAATGATATCGCCAACCATCTCATTCACTGTATGGTCGCGTTGCCGACGGCCGCGGCGATGATGGGCAGCAATGAATTCAGCGCACGTGAAGATGTGGAAGCGCATTTTGACAGGACATGGCGCTGGCTCATCAATGGCGTGGGTGGCAACAGGACTTCGTAGCGAAATTCCGGCGGGACGCTGCGTGATGACGGAAACAAGTATGTGAAGCCTGTATCGGGATATCTCTCTCAGCTGCCGGCATGTGCAGACCCCTTCCTGAGCGCGATCGCTGTCTTCGGCATGGAGACCGACGGGCTTATCGCGCTGGAGGCGGACTACAAAGTCGAAGCCTACAGCCCGTCGCTGTTCGTGGCCTGCGATATCGACTTTCCCTCAAGGCTGGCGGGCGCGGTGGCGAAACGCCAAGGCGAATTTCTGGCGGGGCGTGTTCTCGCCCGCGCCGCGCTGGAGTGCCTCCGTCGCGGCAACGTTCCGATCGCTATTGGTGACCAGGGCGCGCCCGTCTGGCCGATCGGGATATCCGGGTCGATTAGCCATTCGCACGGGAAATGCGTCTGCCTCTTGGTTGCCGATGAAAACAGACTGGTGGGCATCGATGTGGAAAAGGTGGCGACGGGCGCTGCTCTCGACGCGATTTTGAAAGAGGCGCTGTCTGCGGAGGAACGCAACCGGGTTCTTCGGCAGACGAGGTTTGACGCCGCTCTCTTGGCTACCCTGATTTTTTCCGCCAAGGAAACCATCTTCAAGGCATTGCATCCCGTTGTCCGGCAATTCTTCGGGTTCGACGCCGCCATCTTCGACGGTATCGGCGACGATGATCGTCTGCGCTTTTCGATTGTGCAGTCGCTGGACGAATGCATGCCCAAAAACGCGGAGATCCGGATCGATTTCGAGACCGGCGGCGGGTTTGCCAGGACATGGGCGATCCTGGATCGCCATATGCTGGAACCGCGCGCCGGCTCGGCTGCGCTGTTCCAGTCCCTGCGCCGTCCACGTCCGTCGACGGCGCAGAGGTCCGATCGCACCGATTAGGCAAGGGCAGACCTTGCCCGCCCATCATCGGCGGCAGGAAAGAAGCCCGTGGCGATGAAATGTTCGACGTAGCGGTCGAGCACAGCATCCGTTATCGGCGGTGGCGCGATGTCCAGGCCGGCCAAGGCGGCCTGGACTGCTTCCTGGCCGAGCGCCGATTCCACCGCCGGACCGTCATACTTGTCGAGGTGCTCGACGAGGAGCAGGATGGACGACAGGGAGTCGTCGTCCCGCCTCGTCCGCTCTTCCGCCGCCTGTGCCAGGCGCTCGCGCCAAGCCTCCAAGGGCATGATTTCCAAATGATGGCCAGCCCTTTGCGCCGCCTCCACAATGGCGCCGATGCTGGTCTGCATGCGGTTGGAGAGATGATAGGTGGCGCCGGGATCCCCGCGCTCGACAAGCGCAACGAGTGCCTTGGCCACGTAGTCGACTGGCGCAAGGGTGAGGCGATCGGATCGCAAGGCGGGCGCTGCCCCAAGCACAAGCATCGACCGGATGAAATGCCAGAAGCCGACGCTGGTGCTGCAGGCTCCCGTCACGCTATGTCCGCTAACGCGACCGGGCCGATGGATGGTGACGGACAGGCCCCTTGCCGCGGCCGCGTGCATCAGCTCTTCGGCCACCCACTTGCTCTGGACATATCCGGTACTCTCCACCTCGCCGATGGGCAGGCGGGTGCTTTCCCCGATGACGGGGGGATTTGCCCCACGCCGCGCGACGACCGAAGCCGTGGAGACGAAATGGACAGGCGTGACACGGCTTCCCCCGGCTGCCAGCCGCAAGATCTCCTTCGCGCCCCCGACATTGATCGCCGCGAGGCGCGAATATGGATCGAATTCGTTCGTCGCACCGCCATTGTGGATGATCACATCGAGATCGTCGGCAAGCGCGGCGAACGTCTCCTCAGTCAGTCCGAGACGAGGCTGCGACAGGTCGCCGGGAAGCCCGACGATTCGGTGCTCGAAGACATCGTCCCACAAGCCATGGAGGGTCAGCGACTGGCGTATCCGCGCCGTGGCACCCGCCTCATCCCTTGCGCGCACTAGGCAATGAATCCTGGCCTCGCTATTCCGCAGCAACTCGGCCAGGATGAAGGAGCCGATGAAACCAGCGGCACCGGTGAGCAGCACGGAGTTGATGGTTGCCAGAGCGGGACGTGGCCTAATGCCCCCATGATCGGGGACGGCAATGTCGGGCGGCAGGACCAGATCCGCGAGCATGAGCGCCGTCTCGCGATCCGCATCGGCGGAGCCTGCCTGCGCAGGGGCGATCCCGTGTGTCGTCCCAAGGGACAGGGCGAGGGCTGCGGGCGTCGGGTGATCGTATATCTGCCGGACGTTGATGCCCGGGCCGATCGCATCGCGAAGCAGGCCGACAAGCCGGACGGTGAGGAGGGAGTGACCGCCGGATTCGAAGAAATCGTCGAAGCGGCCGATCGGCCGGCGGTCCAGCACGGAGGCGAAGAGATCGCAGATAATCCGCTCGGTCTCGTTGATCGGCAGCGCAGTCCGGACCTCGGCCGTCGCCGGATTGGGGAGCGACGCGATGTCGAGCTTGCCGTTGATGGTTCTAGGCAGGTCCTCCACGAAAACGATGACGGCGGGCACCATGTAGGATGGGAGTTGCAGCCGGAGCCGCTCGCGCAGGCTGTCCGCGTCGGCCACCTGAGCGTCGGATACCACATAGGCGATGAGGCGTACGGAACCGTCCGGGGTGGTGTTTCCCACGACGGCGGCGCGCTTCACCCCCGTCTGCGCGACCAGCGCGTTTTCGACTTCGGCCGGTTCTATGCGATAGCCGCGAATTTTCAGCTGATTGTCGGACCGGCCGAGATAGTCGATGCCCCCATCCGGCCGCCAGCGGCACAGGTCGCCGGTGCGATAGATCCGTTCTCCGGCATTGCCGAAGGGGTTTGCAACAAAGCGATCCGCCGTCATCGCGGGCCGCCCGACATAGCCGCGGGCCAGACCCACGCCGCCGAGATAGAGTTCGCCGGTGACGCCCACAGGCGCCGGATGCAGTCCCGGGTCGAGAATATGTGCGTCCGTGTTGGCGATCGGCCGGCCGACGGTCGGCTCGGAATTTTCGGCAAGGTCCGCCCCAAGTGCGTTGATCGTATATTCGGTCGGACCGTAGAGATTGTAGCCGCCGACACCTGGCGCCGCCCGCAGCCGTGTCCACAGATCCTGGCCGACCGCCTCGCCTCCGAGCGAGACGAAGACGACGCCGGTTCCGTCCCTTCCCTGCGGGCGGTCCCGTTCGAGCAGTCCGTGCTCCAGAAGATACCCGCCATAGGTCGGGGTGACGTCGAAGGCGTCGATCTCCTCGCGATCGAATAACGGCAGCAGCCGGTCTGGATCCCGGCGGAGTTCGTCGTCGATCACATACACCTCGTGCCCGGCCAGCAGCCACAGCAGTTGCTCCCAGGACGCGTCGAAGGCGAATGAAGTCGTATGCGCGATCTTCAGCCGGCGGCCACCCTGGGCGGCCAGAACAGGCGCAAAGATGGCCTTCCTGTGATTGATGAACATGCTGGTGAGCCCGATATAGGGCACGGCGACGCCCTTCGGTTCTCCGGTCGATCCCGAAGTGAAGATGATATAGGCCAGATGCCTCAGGCCTGCCGGCCGCTCGCTTTCCGGCAGAGTATTCGGGAGGCGTTCAAGCTCGGCCTTCGTGGCGTGGTCGTCGAGCAGCACAACCCGCGGGTCATTAGCATATTCGGGAGGCAGAAGCGCCGTCATCTCGCTGACGCTGAGAATGACGGTTGGCTGCGACTGGTCCAACATCGAGCGGACCCGACTGACGGGCGTCTCTGGATCGATCGGAACATAGGCCGCATGGGCGGCGAAAACACCGAACAGCGCCACGATCATCAGCTCCGAGCGGGGCAAAAGCAGCGCGACTCGATGCTCCGGCCAGACACCGCGCGCCTGGAGAAGATGCGCCAGTCGGTGCGCCGCTGTCGCCAACTGGTCGAAGGTGAGCCTTGCATCGCCGGAGGTGACGGCATTGTCATCCGGCGTGGCCAGCGCCTGTTTGACGAGCAGATCGGCAACGGAGAGGGAACCGATCTCCATGTTTTCTCCCGAGATGGATCGCGGCAGCAGGAGGCTGGTCTCCGGCAAGGCGTTCACAGCGAGCAGCGGGAGGTTCGCATCCCGGGCAAAGGCGTTCAATATGTGCTCGTAGGCATGGATGATCGCCTCGGCCTGCTCCCGCCCGACGATGTCGCTGCGGAACATCAGCCGCAGATCGATCGTCTCGCCCTTCGGCGTGACCGACATGCTGAGGGGATAATGGGTCGCGTCGCGAACACTGGCATGCCCGATCCGGATGGCCTGGTCTCCCGGAGATTCGAAAACGGGCAGGTTCTGGACGGAAAAGAGCGTGTCGAAGAGCGGACTATGCCCGGCGATCTGCTGTAGGCGCGTGAGATTGACATGAGAATGACGAAGGGAAACGGCCTTTTGCGCGTGAAGAGCGCCGAGCACCGCCTTTACCGATTGCGGTCCCGCGGCCTCCACACGCACGGGAACCGTATTGAACAGGAGGCCGATGATTTCGCTCACCTGCTCGATGTCCGCCGGTCGGCCCGATACGACGTTTCCGAACACGACGTTCGAAGCGCCGCTCAGCCGCATGAGGAGCGTGCCCCACGCAAGCTCGAGGACGGTGCTGAGGGTCGTGGATGCCGAGCGGGCCAGCCGGGAAAGCGCCGCGGTCGTTCCGGCGTCAATGAAGAGTGCACGCTCATGACTGTGCTCGACGCTTGCCTCCAGGCCGCGGGCGGCGGGATAGAGGATCGTCGCTTCGCTGCCGGCGAGCACCTGGTGCCATATAGTCTCGGCATCCGCCATGTTCTGCCCCGTGAACCATCGCAGATAGCGCCCGAAGGACGGTGGAGGCGCCGTGCCAGCGGGGTCCAGGTAGAGCTGGACGATGAGGCGGTAGAGGAGGCGGATCGACCAGCCGTCGAGCAGGATATGGTGCGCCGTCAACAAAAGCCGATTGAGACCGCCGGCGTCGGCGTCCGGCATGCCGATGAGCGCAAACCGGATCAGGGGCGGACGGGCGGCATCGAACTGGGCCGCATATTCCTGGTCGGCGATCAGCCTCGCCCGATCCTCGTCGGCGACCCTTTCGAAGCGCCAGGGAATCTTCACGTCGGCAGGCACGACCTGCACCATCCTGCCGCCAATTTCCGCGAAGCCCGCGGTAACGGTCGGCGTCAGTTTGATCGCCTTTTCGACGGCCCGGTGAAGTCGATCGGGGTCGATTTCGCCAAGGAGATCCAGCGAGGTCTGGGATATGTAGACCTCGTTCGAGCCTTCCGCTGCGCCGACGGCGTGAAAGCGCAGGCCTTCCTGGAGAGGCGAGAGCGGCAGCACCGCGCGCACGGTGCCGAAGGATTCCTCGAGACGCCGCAGATCCCAGGGGGACAATTCCAGGATTCCGTCGTCTTCGGATCGTCCGCCGCCATCGGCGGGAGCGGCCGCTGCCAGGAATTCCGCAAGGACGCCCCGCCACGCGTCGATGAGGGCGTCGATTTCGGAGGCGCTGCGGCGCGCACGAATGCCAAGCCATGCCTGCTTGCATCGCAGGTCGATCCTGATCGTCCACCGCTCTCCTTCCTCGTGGATATCAGCTTCAGACGAGATCGGTGCATCGCCCTCGTCGGTGATGATGATGGTAAGCGTCAGGTCGGGTCGGGGCGTATCATCGAGCGCGCCGGCAACATCGGCGCTGACGTCGCGCGCGAGAAAATAGCTTGCGGCGAAGTCGCCGCTCACCGGCTCGGGATTATCGAGCCCTTGAACATGACGGGCGGCGCGGATGAAGCTTTCGATGCGCTGCGGCGAAAGCTGGCTTTCCGCGGCGCCTTCCTGCGGAACCGCTGCGAGAAGAGGAAAACGTCGTCTGCACCATCCGGCGGCGGTTCCCGTGGTGGTGTTGGCGAAGCGATCTCGATCGGCTTCATCGATCTCAAGCAGAAGCGGAGCGGCTGCCCGCCGCTTTGTCCAGATGAGGGCAGCCATCGTGGCAACCCGGAGCGCCGCCGGATCGGGTCTCTCCCCGAGTCCAGGGAGTGCCATGCGGCGCTCGGTCGATATGAAGGGATTGTCGGAAAATTCGCCCGTCGGCGCGCGATCGGCGGCCTTATCCAGCATGTCGAGCCAGGATTGGGTATGGGCGACCATGGCCGTCTCCGCCGCGAAGTCGGCGGTGCGGGTCAACCAGTCGGCGTAGGATCCGGCCCTGTTCGGGGCCGTCGACCTGCCATCCGACCGCAGCGGAGAGAGCTCCGCCAGCAGCACGTTCCACGACTCGTCATCTATCCATCGCCCCGGCGCCTGCAGCTGCAGAAAGCGCTTGGGCGTGGCGGAATCGCTTCCCGGAAGGACCTCGAGCCAGGCGACAAATCGCTCGGCATCCTCGGCGGTTGCAGGCTGTTCCAGCAGCACGGGGGCCTCCCAGAGCCGGGCGGTGGCGGCAAGGTCCCATTGTCCGTTTTCCGCGTCGCGGCGCAGGCGCAGCGCGTCGTGCCGCCCGAGCAGGCCAACAAGGGCCGCAACGACATCGGCTTGCCGAACGCCGTCGGCCAGCTGGATGGAGCGCATCGTAGTGGAAGAGGCTCCCTGACGCGCCGCCAGTATCGTTGCAAGGGAGGAGGCCTGCGGGGTCAAGTACTGGTGTCCGAATTCCGCGAATTGCGATAGCCGCAACTGTGGGTGATGGGCTGCCTGCCCGAGGATGCCGATCACCAGATCGAGCAGATGTCGCGCCGTGGTTTCATCGAAGAGATCGCGGGCATAGAGCAGCGACACGCCGATCCGTCCGCCCGCTCCTTCGTCATGGACGACGAAGGTCAGATCGAACTTCGCCTGGGTCTGCCGCGGCTCCTCGAGACGCAGGGTCGTATCGCCGAACCGCAGAACGGGCCAGGGTCTGGTGGCGGTCACCATGACGCCGAAGAGCGGATTTCGCGCGACGGCGCGCGGCGGATTGATGTGCTCGACGACGCTTTCAAAGGGTGCATCGCTGTTGTCGAGGGCCTTGAGGCCGGTGTCATGGACGCGTTGGAACAGCTCCGAGAATTCGGAATCCCGCCCTAGATCGACACGCACGACCACCGTATTGCTGAAGAAGCCCACGAGCTGGTCGAGCGAGGAATCATGGCGTAGGTCGACTGCGGCGCCGAGGGGAATGTCCTGTCCGGCGCCCACGCGGCCGAGAGCAACGGCGACGGCGCACTGTAGCGCGACAAGTGGCGTACCGCCGTAGGTTCCGGCCATTCGCCGCAGGGCTGCCGACAACCCTTCCCCGAGCCATTCCCTCACCTGGCTGCCGGAGAAGCTCGGTGTAGTCGGGCGAGGGCGGTCGAAGGGAAGCGGGATCTCCGCGGGAAGGTCGGCCAGCTGGGTCTCCCAGAAGCGCAGTTGGCGGGCATGCAGGCTCGCCGGTGTTTTGGGATCGCCGAGATGCCGCTGCTCCCACAAGGCATAGTCCGAATAGCGGATGCTGGACGCAGGCGGCGACGCATCCGATCCGGCGCCATGCCCATAGGCCCGCTCCAGATCGGCGAGCACGATTCCGAATGACCCTCCGTCTCCGGCGATGTGGGGCAGGACGAGGATGATGGCGATAACAGCCGCGCCGCTTCGCACCACCAGCGCGCGCAGGGGCGCATCAACCTTTAGATCGAAGGGCTGGTCGCGGGCCCGGCATGCGAGGTCGTCCAGCCTTTCCTCGATCGTCCCGGCAAACTCGTTCGATGCCGGCGTCAGATCGATCTCCGTCACGTCCGGCGCAAGATAGGGCTCGATGACCTGCTGCGGCGCACCGTCGGCGCCGGCCCGGTACCTCGTCCGTAATATCTCGTGTCTGAGCATTACCTGCTCCAGCGCTGCGGTCAGGGCCGGGACGGAAAGGGATGCGTCTTCGTCCGGCCGGAGCACCAGGCAGAAATTATAGGCCGCGGACCCTTCGGCAAGCTGGGAGTGATACCACATCCGCCGTTGCGCGTTGGAAAGGACAGCGGGCCCGTCGCGCTCTTCGCGCCGCGGGCGATCGTTGGCGACGGATTGCTCCGAGTGCAGAAGACCTGCGCCCGCCAGCCGTTGCAGCAAAAGCTGCTGCTTGCGATCCGAAAACATCATTTCATTTCTCCTGTCTGATCACGGCGAAGGCCGTCGAATGAGGTGTCGAGACCCGGCTGGCCAGTCGTCTTTGCGGATAGGCGTCGCATGGGATGAAGGGCGGCTTCGGTTGCCGGCAAACTGTCGCAAAAAGCCTCGGTCACATGGGCTCGTCCTCGGTGGCCGGACTGACTATCGGGTCGAGCGCCACAGGGACCGCACCCGTGGCGCGACGCGTGCCGCCGCCGCCTGCTGCCAGGCAATAGATTTCAGACCCTCGCGCTCTTTCTTGTGTAAGCGCCTTGGCGTGCCGGTCCGTCCAGAGCTCTCCAGGCCTCACTAGCGGAACGCCGGGAGGATAGGGAATGATATAGTTCCGGCTATGCGAGCCAATGGCGGGCACGAAATCCTGCGGGCCGGCCGGCCGTGGAGTGGGTGGTGGCGATCTGAATTCCGACGCCAGCAGCGACAGGCCTTTCATCAGCGCAAGCAGATCGAACTCGGTAACGCCAAAATGCAGACGCACGACGAGATGATCGCCGGCTACCGTGACGAGCACGTGGTATTCGCTTAAGAGCCGATCCCTGATGATACGCGAGCGCGGCCCGACAAGAAGGCACAACACCAGCGGATCAAGCTCGTAGTAGGGGCCAAGCGACGGGGACGCCAGAATGTCGGCGGTGACAGGGTCTTGGCGCAGCATTGCTTCGAGTTTCGTCTTGAGGACGACGGCATTGGCAAACTCGGTGGCGCCGAATTGCTCGGCATGCGCGCGCGCAAGATCGAGCGAGGTCAGGATCGGCCATGACGGGGAGGTGGTGTGAATGCGATACCGCGCCAGGCGCACTTTCTCGATATCGGAGGAAGAGCCGAGGACGTGGAGATAGGAACCCTGACGCAGCGCTGCCATCGTCTTGTGCGCCGAATGCGTCACCAGGACGGGTGCGAGCAGTGGCAGACGGGAAGCAACGGCAAGGGCGGTGGAATCGACAAGCGAAGGAACAAACGCGTGCAGTGCCGACCAGGCTTCATCGATGACGATTGCCGTCGTCGGAGACGATGCGACCATGACCGGCAGAGCGCGATCAAGACGCAGCTTTCGACCATCGTAATTTGTGGCTGAAAGCACCAGGATATCGAATGGTCGACCCTCGGAGGCGCGTCGCGCAAGCAGCCTCGCTGTTTCCTTAATGTCGATGCACGGGTTTTCCACCGTGCCGGCGCAAGGCGAGGACACGACGTTCATTCCCTCGGCAGCAAAGAGCAGTGATTGGTGAGCTGTGCAGTCTATCAGCACGTCAGCGCCGGGAAAGCGGAGAGATTCCAGGGCGATTTGATTGCTGGTCGTCGTGCCGCTGGTGCCGAAGAACGTTGCATCGGCGCCGAATGCCCTGGCTGTCCTTTGTTGTGCGTCGGCAAGCGGCCCGTGGGGTGTGAAGAACGAATCAACGGCGCTGCCCGACCAACTTGCGTCTATCCGCGAAAGGTCGGCGCCGAGTATTGCGCGATACTGCTGTGCGAATTCCGGGGATGCAGCCTCAAGGATGGCTGGCCACGGCACCGCGTGAAAATTGTGGCAACGTCCATGGCGCGTGAATTGTGCCAGATGTGTGGCCAGCGGCGTATTGAGGTCGCCACTACGCACGGTCTGAATCCTGACGGGAGATTGCAGCGATCCACGCGTTCATCAGTGCCCGCGCCATGTCCGCATCGCCGGCCGCGATCTCCAACTCGGTTTGGCCTTCGATCTCCTGCCAGGATGCGACAATCCGGTAAAGGCGATCCGTACCCCGGACCATGCCGGCGTCCGGCCACGATCGCGGCGTGACGGTACGCCGTACGAGAAGGCCGGGCCCACCCGCGACAGGCCTGCGGCGATCGATAAAGGCGATATACGAGCCCCCGTCGCCGGGTGCGTCCCGGGCGCCAGCGCGCCCCAGCACGGGCGCCGCAAGAAGTGGGCCGATCCCGTCGGGCTCGACCTCGACATCCGCAACGACGAGATCGCCTTTGGAGACATCGAGGGCGGCAGACAGCAGGGCATGCATGTGAAGAGTTTCAGCGGCGAGGTCCATCGCGGCCCTAACCCTGACATCAGGTCCCTTTGACAGGATCTCGTCCGGTCCGACCCACCATGGGCATTTCGGGCCCAGGTCAATGATCGATTGCCAGTCGTGGTGGATGGTTGCTGGAACCGGCGCGAAAGGATGCATCGCGGCTTGACCGCGACCGCTCGCGTGATCGGCGCGCGTCGGCATGGCGTGTTCCGCCGCAAGGTGTCTATCGATGTCATCGGCTATTCGCCTCAGCGACAGGCCATCGATCGCGGCGGCGTGCGCGACCAGCAGGGCGGCATCGGGGGTGAGGACTACGGCAATCACGGCGCCCGCGGCAATATCGATCGCCGATCGCGCCGCCTCTATCACCCTGGCTGGGTCGGAACTCGCGATCTCGATGACCTTGGCGCCAGACCCGTCCCCGGCCATCCGCGTGGCGCGCCACAGTCGTCCCCTGGCGGCAATCGCCTGTCGAAGCGTCGGATGGCTCGATATGGCTTCCGCCAGCGCCGCGCGCAAACGTGCGGGCTTGGCTGGACCTCGAAGTGGCTCCCACGTCACGAATTCGGACAGGGGCAAGCCGGAAAGCCGGAAGCGATGTACCTGCGCCGGAAGAGAGATGGGCTTCGCCTGTTCTTCGACCGATGGCGGGAGCTGCTCGACCAGTTGGGCGACGGTCGGATACTGGAACACCGCCGCCGCCGGAAATTCGAATCCGGCAGCGTTGGCGCAGGCCGCGAAGGACAAGGCCATCAGCGAATCTCCGCCAAGCGTGAAAAAGTTGTCATCGATGCCGACGGACCCGCAGCCGAGAAGCTCCGCCAGGATGCGCGTCAGATTTTTCTCGCGATCGTCTCGCGGCGGTCTCGATGAATCATCCGGCGCGACCACCCCCCGCGGCAAGGCCTGCCGGTCGATCTTGCCGCCCTCGAGCCGCGGCAATGACGGCAGCACGACCACCTCGGCCGGGACAAGCGGGCCCGGCAGGCGATCGGCCAGCCCTGCGCGGAGACTCAGCCCGTCCTGCGGTCGCAGGCCGTCGCCCGACACATAGGCGACGAGTTCCATGGTGGATCCGATCCTACGCGGCAGAACGGCCGCCTCTTTCACATCGGGGACGGCGT
Source organism: Rhizobium sp. B230/85 (assembly GCF_019355735.1). Classification (NCBI taxonomy): domain Bacteria; kingdom Pseudomonadati; phylum Pseudomonadota; class Alphaproteobacteria; order Hyphomicrobiales; family Rhizobiaceae; genus Rhizobium; species Rhizobium sp. B230/85. The sequence continues at coordinate 23,110 of NZ_CP072161.1, read as the reverse complement.
AAAGCTCCGCGACGGTCTCGTCGGGCTCTACCCTGTAGCCGCGTATGTTGACCTGATCATCGACGCGGCCGGCGAGCTCAAGCCGCCCGTCTTCGCGCCAGCGAACGAGATCCCCGGTGCGGTACAAGCGGTCGTGCCCGGCAAAGGGGCTGGCAATAAACCGGGTCGCGGTCAATGCCGGCTGGGTAAGATAGCCGCGGGCGAGCTGTTGCCCTGCGACATAGAGTTCGCCGAGCGCCCCCGGCGGAGACAGCGTCAGATCTGCGGCCAGCACGTAGCAGCAGGACCCGGGGAGCGGCCGGCCGATCGATATAACGCCGTTTGCGGCATCTTTGCTGCTTATCCTTCCGGCCGTGACGTCTCCGGTGGTTTCCGTGCATCCATAGGAATTGTAGAGCGGCACGCTTTCGGCTGTCCGGTAGATGGAGGCCGCGACGCCGGGAAGGAGGGCCTCGCCGGTGGAAAGAACCCGATCCCTGTCGGACATAACATCCGGCGCGGCGATCGCGACGGCCCCGATCAGCCCCGGTACCGCCATGAAGTGCCCTATGCCGTGGGCTTGCAGAAGGCGAGCGAGCGCTGCCGCATCCCTGGCTTCGTCATCGGTCGCAAGAACGATGCATTCGCCGGTGACGAAGGCTTCGCAGAGCTCCGCCGTTGCATCGATCGCCGTCGGCGCGCTCTTGGCAAGGCGGGTGCCGCCCACGCCCCCGGGCCAATGGTCCGATACCCAGGCGGTGCGAGCCGCCAGCGAGCCATGCGTGGTCACGACGCCCTTCGGCTGGCCGGTGGATCCCGATGTGAAGCCGATATGGGCTGCTTCAAGCCGATGGGGGCTGTGGCCGGGATCGATGGCAGGCTCGGTTGCCGTAGCCATGAATGCGTCGATGGAGACGACGGGCAGATTATCGATCGCGACGTCGAAATCGCAGATCAGGAGTTTTGCATTCGCGGAACGAACGAGCTTCTGCAAGCGGGCTTCGGGATGGCGCGGGTCGAGCGGGAGGAAGATCGCCCCGCATTTCCAGATCGCCAGCGGCGCGACGACGGTGATCAATCCGCGCCTTGCAGCGACCGCAACGACATCCTGCGCCCGGATGCCGCGCGCCATCAGGTGCGCTGCCAGTCGATTGGCCTGTTCGTCGATCTCGAGGAAACGGAAACGATCCGAGCCGCTGACGAGCGCAATTCGCGAGGGCTTGCTCTTCACCTGGCGGCGCCAATGGTCGAGGACGGAAACCGGGTTTAGATCGATCTCGGCTCCGCGGGAAAGCCGGAGAAGGCGGTCATGCTGCGGGGCCGGCTGACGGCTGACGGTCGAGCAAGGCTGCGCGGGGTCGGCAGTCGCCGCGAGCAGTATCGATTCCAGATGGTCGAGCATGTCGAGCACGGTGGCGGTCGCAAAAAGCTCGCTGCGGAACGTCGCTTCCACCTCCAGAGCGTCGCCTGTCAGAAAGCCTTGGAAGGTCAGGGCAAACGGAGAGGAGCCATTGAACACATTGCTCCATCGAACCTCGACCTCGGGCAGGTCGGGACCACCGATGTCGCGGTCGAGGAACAGGCCGAGCGTGTCGGTGAAGAAGCCATGGCCGGCCTCGCGCACAGGCGCGAGCGCGGAGACGATTCGTTCGAACGAGACGTCGCCATGGCTGACCGCGTCTGTCACGACACGCGCCGTCTGCCTGACGAGTTGGCGGAACGTTGCGTCCGCAGACACGTCGAGACGCAGCAGGACCGTGTTCCCGAAGTTGCCGATCAGCGCGCCGCTTCCCGGCTCATGCCGATTGGCGACAGTCGTGCCGATAGTGATATCGGATGCTCCGGTCCAGCGATGGAGCAGGAGCGCATAGGCGGCGATGAAAACGGCGAAAGGTGTTGTCTTGAGGCTGGCGGCCGCCGCGCGCAAGCCCGTGGCGCAGTCGGTCGGCATGACGCGATCCAGGCGGCTTGCCCTTTCGCTGGTGCGGGGGCCGGACGATTGGATGGTCGGCAGGGGCAAAGCCGGCGGCAATGGCGTCAGCGTTTCACGCCAGTAGCTGAGCTGCGCCTCGAGGTCTGCGTCGGAATTGGGGGGGGTCCGATGCGCCGTGATGTCGGCATACTGGATCGACAGGGGCTCGATCGCCAGCCCACGATAGGCAAGGCTGAGATCCCGACTGAAAACACCGAAGCATCCGCCGTCCCAGACGATATGATGTACCGTCAGCACCAGCGACCATCTGGCTTCATCTATCTTGACCAGATGCGCACGAAGCGGCCCGGAGGAGGCGATGTCGAACGGTGTGCAGGCGCTGTCGCGCGCCACGCGCTCGGGGTCGCCGTGTTCGACGATATGCACCTCAGGGGATAATTGGGCGTGAATTCGCTGGTAGGGCTGGCCTTTCGCGTCCGTCGGATAGGTGGTGCGCAGGATTTCGTGGTGATCGACCACTGCGGCGAGCGCGGCGAGCAGTCTGGACACATCGAGAGCGCCGGCAAGGTCGATGCGGATGCAGACATTGTAGGCGCCACTGGCGGGATGCAGTTTCTGGTGCAGCCACATCCTGTGCTGGGCGTCCGATAGCGGTGCCGCGTCGCCGTTCGGGCGTTTGCGGATCGCCGTGCGTTTCACGCCATTCTGGTCGAGCCGTCGGTGCAGGAGTTCAATTCGCGAATTCATAGATTTTACCAGACCTCTTGGACTGCATCGCGGATGGTGTTGTCCAGCTGCGAAAGGAGTTCGGTGATGGTTTCTCTGCAGAAGGCGTTCCGGGCGTAGGTGGCCTCGACATCAATGACGGTTTGCGCGCCGCGGCCGCGCACGAAGACTTCCAGGCCTAGGGGAACGAGCGGAAACTGCGTCGCGTCGTTGTGAAGGCGCTGCCATCGGGTAGCAATGCCCGGGAGGCGCGGGCCTTCCGTTCCGCTCGGAATGAAGACGACGAGTGAATCGAACAGGTCGGGCGGCGCCGCGATCTCCTGGCCGCCAAGGCCTTCGACGACGGTCTCGTAAGGCACGTTGCGATGGGCAAAGCCTGCTTCGAATTCCGCGGCGGCTGCCCTGATCAGCGTTCGTGAGGCCGACGCGCTGCCGACCGGCAGGCGAAGCACGATGTGGTTGGCGAAATTGCCGATGAGGTTTTCCGCCTCGATATGATCGCGGGTCAGCACCGTCGTGCCAACCGTTACCTCGTCGGTGTCTTTCCTGCCGAGCACTGCGGCCCAGCAGGCCAGGAACGCAATGAAGGGCGTCACCCTGTGGCTGGCGGCAAGTCGCGTCAGGTCAAGCGGTGACGCCAGCCGGTAATCGACGCGGCCGGCCGATTCCAGGTCGGCTGCAATGTCGCCGGTGTTCGTCCTCAATGTCTTCGGCGGACGGGGAGCGGCGAGGCGGCGTATCCAGTATTCCCTGTCATCGTCGGCGATCCGGGGCTGACGGTGTCGGTCCCATTCTGCGATGTCGGCATAGTGAACGGGCAGCGCCGGAAGGGTGGCAGCGCCCGCCTCGTAAGCCCTTTCCAGTTCCTTCGAGAACAAGTCGAAGGTGGCTCCGTCCCAGATGATATGATGCACGACGAGCGCAAACATGATCTCGTCGACACCGGTGCGGAAGAACAGCAGTCTGAGAGGCGCCTCCGTCTCCAGGTCGAACGGCGTGAGCAACGAGGCCTTGGCCAGCGCCACGGCTTCTTCGCCGGTGACATTGGCGAACGACTTTGGAACCCGCATGGATTGCCTGATGTGCTGATAGGCAACGCCATCCGGGCCGCCATGGTAGGTGGTCCGGAGGATTTCGTGCCGCTCCACGATGCAATCGACGGCCGCTGCAATCCTGTTCTCGTCCACCTGTCCATTGAATGTGATGACAAGGCCGAGATTGTTGCTGACGCTCCCTGGAAAAGCCTGCTGATACAGCCAGGTTTGCTGCTGGGCAGAGGAGAGAACGGCCTGGCGAGGATCGGCCCGGCGCGGAATGCCATCGCCTTTCGCCGCTCCCCCCAGCCCCGCCGATGCGAGCCGCTGCCGAAGCAGCGTTTGGCGGTCCGCGTTCATGCCGCCGTTCCGGTCTGTCGGGAGTTCGTGTCGGATGCCGTCTCGCCGAGATGGCTGGCGACCTCGTCATCGGACATGGCTCGGATTTCGAGGACGATGGACGCCACTTCGTCCAGCCTGGCGGGGTCGTCGTCCTTGCGGAGCTGTTCCGCAAGCTCGGCGATGGTGGGAGAGCGAAACAGGGTGCGGAGCGTCACTGCGTTTGTGTCGAGTTCTTCCCGCAATCTCGAGACCACTCTTGCCGCCAGCAGGGAATCACCCCCCAGCGCGATGAACTCCTCGTTCACGCCAATATTTTCCAGACCTAGAATTTCCTCCCATGCGCCGGCAAGGACGCGCTCGAGATCGGTGCGGGGCGCGACATGGTCGGATCGCTCTGATTGGTCCGAGATCAATCGGTCCAGGGCGTCCGAGTTCGCCTCGCCATCGGCGTTACGCGGCAATCGGTCGACGACGATGATCCGACTCGGCAGGAGGTGCGAGGGAATCCGCCTTGCGAGCTGGGCGCGAAACGCCTTGCCGGTCATTCTGGTATCCGCTTCCGTGGACGGTTCGAACGCGACCACAGCGACAAGGCTCTCGTCATGCCGCACCACGGCGACCTCGCCTATGCGACCATCGGATCGTATTGCGTCCTCCACCTCGACGGGCCATACCGGAATCCCATGGACGTCCACGCGCTCGTCATCGTCACCGAGCAGCCTGACCCGTCCGCTTTTGTCCGCGCGTCCCCATGGCCGGCGACCCTGCTCGTCTTCGCCGGCAAACAGCAGGCGGCCCGCGACATGATCGGGACGATCGCATCCTGCGGCATCGACGATGCGGACATCACGATCGCCAGACCGGCGACGCTGCGCGTTCGCGGTGGAAATCCGGATGGGTCGGTTCCATGCCGCGGGTTCGTCGATAACCTTGTGCAAGACCTGTTCGAACGCGGTGAACATGGCATCGACAACGCCCGGCGCCAGGGCATCCTCCCGGGTGTCCCAGTTCACCAGCAGTCCGTCCTCGAATTCGGTGACCTGCGCATCAAGAAGAACCTGCGGACCTTGCGAGATGACCCAGACGGGCCGGCCGACGACGGCGGTGACAGCGGGCGCGAAAAGCTCGCCAAGCCCCAGCGCGCTTGTGAACACGACCGGCGCCAGTACCGTTTCGCCCCGTTGGCGGCCGAGATCGCGCAGCACATCGAGACCGGTATGGGATGCATGCGCTGCATCTGCATGCATGCGGGCCTGCAGCGCCCGGACCCTGTCGACAAATGTCTGCGGCTGCCGCAGATCGACCTCGAGCATGACCGAGCTGGAGAAATCGCCGACGATCCGATCGATATCGGGGTGGTCAGCGGCGCGATCGAACATCGGGACATTGAGCAGGAAGTGATCCGTCGTGCTCCAATGCCCGACCACTTCGGAAAGCACGGTCGCCACGGTCATGGCCACGGTCACGCCGTTGCGACGCGCAATTTCGGTAAGCTGCTGCTTTTGCCCGGGTGCCAGCCAGAGATGCCGGCGCGCAACTCTGGGGGTTGCATCTCGAGACGCTTCGATCACTTCGGGCAGGATCGGCGCACCCGGCAATGTCGGCAATCGCTCTCGCCAGGCTTCGGCAGCCTGGTGTACGCGCTGTGCGTGGCCGGATCGCGTGCCTGCAAGATAGTCCCGGTAATTTAGGCCGAGGGGCGGAAGGTTCAGGGAAGGCGAGCCGTAGAGCGCCGCGAAGTCGGCGAGCAGGATCCGATAGCTGACGGCATCGGCGGCGATCATGTCGACATCGAGATGGAGGCGCGTCGCGCCATCGGGCAGCAGGGTCAGCGCGACCGACATGACTTCGCCATTGTCGATATCGAGGGCCTGATGGGAGAAGGCATCGCGCATGCGGGACAGATGATCTTGCACGTCGGCCTCGGAATGTCCGCGCATGTCGTGCACGGCAAGCGAGGCGGAAAGCTTCGCCAATACTTCCTGCCTGCCGTCGGAGGTGATGCGGGTGCGCAGCGTTTCATGGCGCTCCAGCACACGCTCCAGCGCAGCCTTCAGCCTGTTCGCATCGATTGCCGGATCGGTGCCGGTGGGGGGATGATCGAACTCCGCATAGAGATGGGCAGCAACGCCACCGAGCCTCTGCCCCGCACTTCGTCCCACCCAATAGGCGTGTTGCATCACGCCCAGCTGTGTCGGCTCGCTATTGGCCCCGCCTTCATCGGGGGCATCCGCCGCATGACCGCTTGCCGGTTCGGCGCCGTCGTCTGCGGCCTTTTCGCTGCCGACCAGTCTGTCCCATGCCGCAAGGGTCGGCTCCCGCGCTAAATCCCCGAAGCTGACCTGCAGCCCGCCACGCCGCAGGCGATTGACAAGCCGCAGAAGTCCGACCGAATCCAGCCCGGCTTCAAATAGGTTTTCGCCGTCTGAAATGGTCGCTGGCTCCTCGCCGAGAATTTCGACGACAACATCACGTATCCACCGCTCGTTGCTTATGTTCATCTGTTGTTTCCTCGGTGATGACTAGGGACGATTGCCCAGGCGGCGGCGCAGCAATTCCTCGCGAAAATTCGCCCTAGCCGTCTTTCGCGGCGGAGGCGGGGGCAGCGCGGCCCGGTCTAGTTTTCTGTTGGGGGTGAGGGGAAGTGCTGCCAGCAGCATGATGTGGCTGGGAACAAGATGCGCCGGCAGCAGGCGCGCCATGTGTACCCGCAGATCCCGCTCGTTGAGCGTCCCGCCTGCCATGACGACATAGGCCGCGAGGCAGTCCTCACCTTCGTTTCCGTCAGGATCCGGCTTGACGGTGACCGCGCTCGCTGTGACGCCCTGATAGGCATCGAGCGCTGCCTCAACCTCGTTCGGCTCGATCCGGAACCCCCTCAATGAAAGCTGGGTATCGGCGCGGCCGATGAAATTCAAGTTGCCGCGAAGGGGCCGCACGAGGTCTCCCGTCCGATAGAGCCGGCCGCCGTGGCTGTCCGGATCGGCCACGAAGCGCGTGGCGGTCAGGGCGGGACGGTCGAAGTAGCCGCGCGATACCTGCGCACCGCCGAGATAGAGTTCGCCCACCTGGCCGTCGGCGACCGGACGCAATCCCTCGTCGAAAACATGATCGCGAAAGCCCGGCAGCGGCCGGCCGATCGGGCTTTCGCTGGAGGCGAGGCTCATCTCCGGTAGGATATCGATCGCGGTGACGTGCACGGTCGTCTCGGTTATCCCATACATGTTGACCATGCGCGGTCGGGACGGACGGCGGGCGAACCAGGCGGACAGTCTTGCCGGATCCAGCGCCTCGCCGCCGAATATGACCAGCCTCAGAGCGTCGAGCGCCTTCGCGCCATCGGCGTCGGCCCGCTCCAGCGATGCGAAGGAAGACGGGGTCTGATTGAGGACGGTGACCCGCTCGGCTTCCAGCAGCGCCAGGAACTCATCGCCGGACCATGTCGCTTCCGATGGAACGACGACCGTGCGTCCTCCGGTCAGCAGCGGCGCCCAGATCTCCCAGACCGAGAAGTCGAATGCGTAGGAATGAAAGGCGGTCCAGACATCGGCGGGACCCAGGTCGAACATCGGTATCGTGGTGTCGAGAAGCGTCAGCACGCACCGGTGCGAAACGACTACCCCCTTTGCACGGCCCGTGGAGCCGGAGGTATAGATGACATAGGCCGGCTGATCGGGATGCAGGCCTGAAAGACGCTCGCTATCCCGAATGGGGGAGGTATCCCATGTCCCTTCCTCCTCATCGGCGAAGAGATCGAGCCGAGGCAGGTCGTGCTCCGGGATCCGGACGCCGGGAGCGCTGATGATCGTCACCGGCCTGGCGTCCGACAGGAGATAGTCGAGGCGCGCGGCAGGATAGGCGGGATCGAGAGGCAGGTAGGCCGCACCGGACTTCAGGACGGCGAGAAGGGCGACGATCAGATCGGTCGAACGCGGCAGGGAGACGCCGACGATGCGATCCGGGCCGGCACCTGCCGCGATCAGCCTCCGCGCCAGCCGGTTCGCGCTTGCTTCGAGCTCCGCGTAGCTCAGCGATCGTTCCATGGACGTGACGGCAATCGCCTTGGGATAGCGGACAGCGAAATGCGCGAATCTTTCCGGAAGAGTGCTCATCTCGCCCTCCCGGGAAGTTGGATTCCGGCCGGACCGGCACGGTCGATGCGCTGCTGTATCGTCGGCATGCGTAGCCTCTTTGATGCCCTGAAATGATGGGTTTTCATGTCGCGTCAGCGACGCGACCTCTTGAACAGCACCCGGCTTACTGACGGGTGCCGACAACACAAAGTCCTCCCTCGCTGCAGCGAGGAACGATCGCTTCCTCCGCTCTTTGACGTCGCTCGGCAGCGCCAGGATGCAGGTGAACTATAATCAAACGGGACGGTCCCGTCTAGTGAATGTTGACTAATTTTCTCATATTTTAGAGGCGCACCTATCCACGACAGCGTTATCCCAGCGCATTGATGAATGTTTGCAGCTTGGTTCTGGTTTCCAGGTATTCCGTTTCCGGATCGGAGCCCGCAACGATGCCAGCCCCTGCAAACACGGTCGCCCTGTTTCCGTTGACGACCCCGCATCGCAGGGCGAGAACCCACTCGCCGTTTCCCTCCGCATCCATCCATCCGACGAGACCGGCGTAGAATCCGCGGTCGCACTCCTCTAATTCCGCGATCGCCCGCCGAGCGGCGTCCTTTGGCCAACCGCCGACGGCGGGCGTCGGATGAAGAGCGTAGGCAAGGGCGATGGGCGATACATTCTCCCGCAGCATGCCGGTGATGTAGGTTCCCAGGTGCCAGATGACCGGCGTCTGCACCAGTTGCGGTTCACTGGGCACGTCGACCTTGTCGGCGAATTGTCGGAATGTCTCGCCAACGGACTGGACGACCAGCGAATGCTCCGCCAGGTCCTTTTTTGAGCGCAAAAGTCCGCGGGCGGCCTCCTCGTCCGCCAGTGCATTCACGGCGCGGGGTATGGAGCCTGCCAGGGGCGTGCTGCGAATCCTGCCTCTGTCGCTGCTTAACACCAGTTCCGGGCTCGCGCCCAGCAACACGGAGGATGTCCTTTCGTGACCATCCGGCAGATCCACCCGGTAGACATAGGCGCTGCCGTTCCTGGCGCACAGACGGGTGTAGACTGCATCGATATCGATCGGCGCGCCGAAATCGACCGTCACGCTGCGCGCAAGTACGACCTTCTCCAAGTCACCCGACTCGATCCGCCTGAGCGCTTCCGTGACGCTCTCCCGATAGGCGGGAGGGTCGTCGCCATGGACCTCGAAGGCGTTGCTCCGTGTGTCCTGCGGAAGCGGCGTAGCTTGGTAATCCGTGCAGAATTCGACCTCCTCGGGAATGTAGAAGACAGCCTGCGCGCCGGCGTCGAAGGGCACCAGGCCGACGACGATTGGCTTGGTGGCGTTGTGCGTCTTGTCGTTCATGGCCGTCATAGCGACCGCGACGGCCGCCGCGACGGAAGCGCCGTCCGAACCTTTTGGGCATATGCGCTGAGCGACGCCGCGGGTGCGCAGCCGGTATTCAGGCGTTGTCAGATCGAACCGGGCATTCATATGACTATCTCCGTATAATCATCGGGGGGATACGTTGTTCATGTCCAGCTACGGCCCCTTGCGACCCACGCGTCCGTCCATCGGTCCCGACCAAGGCGGCATGTCTGGAGGGCGCAATCGTCCCGCGGCTGCAGCGCCGTAGGCGGCTACACCCATCTTGAACAGTTGCTGTCGTATGCTGGTCGTCGAGGGCGGTGCGGCCTAGGCCGGCGCGCCCGTCGGGTCCGGCAAGGCCTCGCCGAACCTTTCCAGGAGACGCTTCCGGTCGATCTTGCCGAAGCGCGTCAGGGGGATTTCATCGACGATGCGAATGGTATCGGGAAACTTGTAGGTCGCCACGCCACGGCTCCTCAGAAAATCCCTGAGATCGCGCAGGCTTGGCGGCCTCTCGACCGGGCGCACGATGGCGCACGACGCCTGGCCAAGGTTGACGTCGGGCACGCCGATCACGGCGATATCCCGCACGGCCGGGTGATCGAGCAGATACTCCTCAATCTCGACCGACGAGAATTTTTCGGCTCCGCGATTGATCTGGTCGCCGGCGCGCCCTTCGACGACCAGATGGCCCGTGGGAAGCCGGCGCACCAGATCTCCGGTGCGATAGAAACCATCGGCGGTGAAGGCGCGCAAGTTGACTTCGGGCGCCGCCCCATAGGCGCGGATCGTATAGGGACCGCGCGTCCAGAGTTCGCCGACGTCGCCGTCCGACACGTCGGCGCCCAGTTCGTCCACCAGGCGGATCTCGTCATGCGGCGACAGCGGCCGGCCCTGGGTCGTTTCCACCAAATCGACCGGATCCTCGTCCCGCGTGAAATTCAGCAGTCCTTCCGCCATTCCGAAGACCTGCTGTACGCGCACGCCCAGGAAACCATGGATGCGGGCGGCGACGGACGGGGCGAGCTTTGCGCCGCCGACCTGGAGAACGCGCAGGCTGGACAGATCGGCATCATCGAATTCGCGCGCCTCCAGCCACAGCGCCGCCAGGGTGGGAACCGCAGCCGTGACGGTCACCCGGTGCCTTGCGATCAGCGAGAAGACGGTGTCCGGACTGGGCTCGCGCGCAAGCACCACGGTACCGCCGGCGATGAAGGTGCCAAGTATGCCGGGGCAGGCGAGGGGAAAGTTATGCGCCGCGGAGAGGCTTGCGAGATAGACCGTGGCGCCGTCGAAGCCGCAGAGTTCGGCGCTGGCGCGCGCGTTGTATTCGTAGTCGTTATGGCTTCGGGGAATGAGCTTGGGAAGCCCGCCGGTTCCGCCCGAATGCAGGAAGAGCGCGACAGACGAGGCATCGATATCGTCGATTTCCGCGGGTTCGGCTTCCAGATCGACAAGCTCGCCATAGCTTTTCAACGCGGGATCGCCGCCGGTGTCGCCCACGACGAGGATCTGGCGCAGCGACGGCGCGGCCTGCTTCACGCGGCGCGCAAGCGATCGGAAATCATAGCTCGCCTCGACGTCGGCGACCGCATAGGCGACGGCTCCCGACCCCCGGGCGAGATGGCTGACCTCCTGTTCCCGGTGGGTCGGAAGCACCATGACGGGGATCACGCCTGCCCGGATCGACCCGAGCAGCAGGGTGACAAGCTCGATAACATTGGGCAGTTGCAGGATGAACCGGTCACCGCGCTGCAGACCCCATTTGCGCAACGCCGATGCCACCCGGTCCGTCGTCCGATCAAGCTCCGCATAAGTCAGCTGCCGTCCAGCGGTATCGATGAGCGCAATCTTGTCCGGATTGATCCGCGTCTGCTCGCGGACGGAAGCCGTGAGGTCCTTCCCGCGCCAGTAGCCCAGTTCGCGATAGCGTTCGGCCAATTCAAGCGGCCACGTCCGTAAAGTCGTTTCAGGCATGTTGCACCCCGGTATCCGCTGAAGCTTCGACCGCACCGGCCCGAGCGGGCCGCCGTCTGAGATAGTCGATGATGAGGCGGTTCGTCTCTTCAGGTCTTTCGAGGTACCCGAAGTGGCCCGCATCGGCGATTTCCACGTATTCCGCGCCCGGGACGACATCCGCCACCTCCCGGCTCAGGCGGGGTGGTATGGCGGCGTCGTCTGCAAAGCCGACGACCAGCATCGGAACGGAGATGGTCCGGTAGTCGGGGCGGCGATCGTCGAGGAACTGCGACAGCTGCAGCTGCGCTTTGTGTCCGGCGGTGATCCGTCCGTCATCGAATGCAAACATATCAAGCCAGTCCTGGGCCCGACCTTCGTCGCAAAGGGTTGCAGGCGACAGGTACTGCAACGCCATGACGGCGGCACGATAGTCGGCGGGTGGCGGAAAGCCGCTTTCGGCGAGTGCGATCTCGCCGCGCGTCATAGCCTGCTGCACGGGATCCAGACGGGCATGCGCGGCAAGCGCAACGACGCTGGACAGAAGATCGGGTCTGGCGAGCGCCGTCTCGACTACGATCCTGGCGCCGAGCGAAGTGCCGATCAGCGATACCCTGGTGCCGCCCAGGTGCTCGATCAACCCGACGACATCCTGGACCATGTCCGCCATCGTGAATCCGTCGGGGCATTCGTCCGTTGGCGGAATTCCCCGGTTGTTCATGGACACGACTCTGAAGCCGGCAGCCGTGAGCGCCGGCGTCTGGTGCACGTGCCAGACGCCGGCAGGGCTTCCCGTTCCCATCACCAGCAGCACCGTGTGGCCGGAGCCGCCGGTATCCTCGTAGGCGATGCGAATGCCGTTGATTTGAGCTGTGATCACGCGACGCTCCCGGCTCGTGCGACGAGGAAGCGGCTGACGCTGCGCATCTTCTCGCGCGTCTCCTCGAGCTCGCGTTCAGGATCGGACTGCGAGACGAGGCCGGCGCCGGCGCGAAGCCAGGTGGTTCCCCCGGCCTGGTAGACCGATCGCAGAACGAGGGCCGCATCCAGTCCGCCCTGGCTGTCTATGGACAGTACGGCGCCGCTGTAGAGCCCTCGGGGCGTATCCTCGCGGAGGCCTATCTCCCTGCACGCGTCGCGCTTGGGAATTCCCGATGCGGTCACTGCCGGAAAGACGCTGCCGAAGGCATCCCAGCAACTGGCGTCCTTCCGCAGCTGGCCGCGGACATGCGAGGCCAGATGCTGAACGCTGCCCCTGGCAACGACATCCATGAAATCCTCGACGAACACCGTTCCCGGCTCGCTGACCTCGGCAATTTCATCCTGCGCCAGCTTGACCGACAGGGCGTGTTCATAGATCTCCTTGGGATCACAGAGGAGTTCCTCCCGCAGCGCGGCATCGCGTTCAGGCTGACCCGTCCAGGCCCGCGTGCCGGCAAGCGGCTGCGCGACGATGGCGCCGGTCGCCGAGACCTCGATGATTGCTCCCGGGCTGACGCCCGCCGCCGCAATGCCGCCAAGCCGCAGCAGGAAGGACCGCGCTGGCGTATTATGGCGACGAAGCATCTGGTAGCTGGCGACCAGATCGATATCCTGAGACACAGACACCCGACGCGAGAGGATGACCTTGCGAAGCCTGATGCCGTCGATCGACCTGATAGCACCGCGGGCCGCATCGACATAACCGCTAGTGTCGCTGATCTCGTCCACCTGCACGATTTTGGCCGGTTCCTCCGGCCTTGCCTCGCGCAGCGCCGCCTCCCAAAGATCGGCGATGTCAGGATCGGAGACAACGAGCTTTGCCTCGCCGGCGCGGATCCGAGCCTCATGTTGCGGCAGAACGAGATAGAGCAGCGTTCCGGCATGATCGCCGATAGGCAGGCCTTGCAACAGGTAGGAGAGTTCGAACGCCGCCCAGCCGAAGATGCGCAGCTGTTCGCCCTTGTCATGGGAAAGAACGCTCGCCACCATCGCCCGAACCTGATGCAGCGGTCGGTCGGTGAGAGGCTCGGTTCGAGAGCCAGCAGGCGTCGTCAAATGAAGGCCCGCCCGATCCAGCCGGATCTCCGTCGCGCAACCCGCCGCAAATACGATTTCCCCGGCCTTTTCGTAGAGGATGTAAGGCTGCGGCTCCGCGCCGGTACCATCTTGCCGTCTTTCCGGCACGTGCGAAACGCTGCCGTCCACGGCCCGGGCAAGGGCGCCTGCAGCGGTGAAGATATCCACGGTCAGAGGCACCATGCGCGTCGTTCCCGGTTGCGCTATGCCTGATGTGATAAGGGTCATGGCGAAGCTTCCTTCTATAGGCTGCCCGGACCCGATGCCGAGGCGGCCAGCTGGTCGCGCAGGGATTTCGGCCGCATGTCCGTCCATGTCCTGTCGATCCAATCGAGCACCTGCTGGCGCGGTGCGCCGTCGGGCCCGCCATGAACGATGCTCCAGCCATTGGGAACGGCCTTGAAGGTCGGCCAGAGCGAATACTGCTCCTCGTCATTGACTAGGGCATAGAAAACGCCGTTCGGGTCATCGAATGGATTTACGGACATCATAGGGCTCCCAAGGTCTTGCGTTCGACTGTTTGTTCGCAGGGCTCGTACCTCGCGTCGGCCGCGATGGCGTCTAGGATGTCGGCGGATCGCATCGCGACATTGGACAGCAGCGACGACGTCAATCCGTGGCTGTGCTGAACGCCGCCATTCAGATAGATGCGCCCGGGTATGGTCGGAAGTTCAAGGGAATAATCCCGGTTCACGAGGGGAATGGGACCATCGAAGGCATTGCCCGCGTCGATACCCGATCCAAGCATGTCCCGCAGGTCGAACGGCTGAAAGCCGGTTGCGAAGACGATGGCGTCGAATTTCAACTGCGAGCGATGTCTGCCGCCGATATCGCGGATGACGGCAGAGACGCCGTCCTCGTTTTCGACGACCTGTTCGACATCGGTCGTCCTGTGTATGTTCAGACGCCTGAATCCGGCGACCCTCTCCTCATATTCCCGCCGATACAGATCATTGATCAGGTTCGCATCGACGGCCGAGTAGTTCGTCGGCAAATGATAGGCAAGCAGCCTCTTCTTGAGTTCAGGCGGCGCCGTATAGAACTCGTCTACCGATGATGGATCGAAGATGCGGTTGACATAGGGCGTATCGTCGGAAGGCGAGTAGCCGAAGCGCCTGAGAGATGCATGGACCTCGGCATCGCCGCAGGTTTCATGGAGATATGCCACGACTTCGGCAGCACTCTGTCCGGCTCCCACCACGAGAAACCGCATGTTCGGCCTCGACGGCAGTTTCTCGAGGCTCGGAAGAAGGTTGCAATTGTGGAATATCCGCAGACTGGGAACGATGCCCTCCGGCAGAACCGGCCGATAGCCCATCCCGACGACGATATTGCGGGCGTGGATCGTCTCGAGAGGCACATTGATGTCGCCGCTCCGCGCGACCCTCACCGCGAAACGATCGCCGCGCCATTCAATACCCCGCGCTACGGCGCCGTAGGAAACCGGGACGGATATCCGGTCGGCGGCCCAACGAAGGTAGTCGTGGAATTCCCTGCGGGATGGGAAAAACGTCTTGAGATTGATGAAGTCGGACAGCCTTTGCCTTTCATGAAGATAATTCACGAAGGTGTAAGGACTTGTGGGGGTTCGCAGGGAAACGAGGTCCTTGAGAAAGCTGATCTGCATGGTGACGTTCGGCAGGAGCATCCCGTCATGCCAGCCGAACTCCGGCTTCGCCTCAACGAAGCGCGACGTCAGCGCC
Source organism: Rhizobium sp. B230/85 (assembly GCF_019355735.1). NCBI lineage: Bacteria > Pseudomonadati > Pseudomonadota > Alphaproteobacteria > Hyphomicrobiales > Rhizobiaceae > Rhizobium > Rhizobium sp. B230/85. Next base: position 7,946 of record NZ_CP072161.1, on the reverse strand, counting down.
TTCTCCCCGTCCGTGTCCCGGCTACGTTCCTCTATGGCGATCGCAAGGCCCAGATTGGTGGGGCCGAACCCAATTCCGAGGATATCTACGTCGTCAGAAACGGGTTCGCTCGATGCTCGACCTCTCGAGTGATCGGATTCGATGCGCTGATTTATCCTCGGCATATAAAGCCTCTCTAATGCCTCTGAACTGACTTCCAAACTGTGCGGCGATGGTGCAAAGCCCGGGAAAACTCCCAGCAAGGAATGGGCCTTGGCGATTGTCCAATCTGTGGGGCAGGGGGCACGTCCGCGTCTTGTCGGCCGCGTGTACCAACCTCTCGGCCGCCTTATAATCAAACGGGACGGTCCCGTCTAGTCATTGTTGAGTAAAATTGTCATATTTTGTGTCGCGATCAGTTTTCGCTTTGCGCCGGAGCCGTGATGTATGCCGTCAGGGTCAGCACAAGAGTAGTTCAAAATCCTGCGCCGCCTATCAACAACAGACAACATTCTGACAGGAGAAGACTGTTTCCATCTCAAGGTGATCGTGCCTGCGCCAGCCGACCTGGAGCGCATCGTCGATGCCGTTGCCCATTACGGTTCGGCCACAACGTCGATTGTCCTGCGAAGCGAGCGCCACAACGGATCGGTCAAGAGCCTGTGATGAAGGGATAGCTTCGGAAATGCCTGATTTTAGTAGGCTCTGCGGGAAAAAGTAGACCGCCATGACATCTATTGGCTTTCGCGAACGCATTACCCCCTATGGGACGGAACACGATCAGTTTAAATTCCCGCGCTGCGGTCGAACATACGATGAACGTCATGCGGCCCGGATCATCCTTGCGGAAGCCGCAACGGCTTGAATCCTTCGCCCAACCGCTGCTCGATGTCCCAGGAATTGACGCCGAACAAGTTTATATGCTCCTAACTCCGCGGCGAGACCTGCTTGAGCAACTCATTGTCAATATTTCGGCCAAGCTGGCGCAGATGGGCGCTGGCACGGCCGAGATAGGCGGCGTTCCAGTGAAGACCCGCCCAATGAATTAGGCACATGCGTAATGTCCATGCGGGCGACCTGCGGCAAATCTGAATCCGCTTGCTGGGACCGTCCGTCCGATTAGCCACTCCCTGCCACGGCACCCATGGTTCGGATTGTCCAGCGCTGCCCGTCCGAGCTCATCTCTGTAGTACTCAGCGGTGCTACTTCAAGACGCCAAAATGATTGCGCGGGGGCCTCGATGATCCCGAGGATCAGGGCGCGCACCATGGACTGGTTCGCGATGACCACATGCCGTCCTCCGCGCTCCATCCGGCCGCGGAGCCAGATGCGTGCCCTCTCAAGCAGAGCAACGATTGTTTCGCCGCCATGTGGCGCAATGCTGGGGTCCGTAAGCCAGGCTTGCAAGTTCTCTGGCTCTGCTGCTGCGATCGCCTGGAGCGTCGCACCTTTCCAGCGGCCGTGGTCAAGCTCCGCCAAAGCTTCTTCGACCTCAAAGGTCTCCGTGATCATGGATGCCGTCTGGAGCGCATTCTCCTCCGGGGCTGATAGAATAGGTGTCGTGATTTTGCAGATAGAGGCGAACACTTGTTGGATTCGGACCTCCTCTCCCGGGAGCAGACCCAGATTGCCAAATGTCGATGTGTGAACCCCCGCACTCCTGCCAGCGCATATCAGCGAAATTCGAGTGGCTCTTGATGTCTTCATCCTATCCCCCTGCATGAGCACCAAGTTGCTCGACATACTTCACATTGCCGCGTCACCTGACGCCTGTTATAGAAAAGTGAATAGTATTCGGGAAGCCAGTGAAACTCTGGAGCGGTCGCGCCACTGTAATCGACAAACCATGGTCGAAAGCCAGACCCCGACAACCGACAGTCCATATCAGAACGCGCCATTCAGGAGGACCGAATGACCACTGCCACTTACACTACAGGCACCATTGTTGAACCGATCCCGGTCGGGCAAATTGTTCCTTGGGCGATTTTCGCGGGCCTTTTGGCTATGATCGCTCTGTATTTCATCAGCACGGAAGAGGGTGCAATGCAAATCGTCCCCGGCATGGAGGTACATGAATTCGTTCATGACGCTCGTCACCTGCTCGGATTTCCCTGCCACTGAAGGAACACGTCTATGATGGGAAGACTTTTGGCAAGAGGCCTGATCGCAGGTCTCCTAGCGGGTTTGCTCGCCTTTGGCTTTGCCCGCGTTTTTGGGGAGCCCCCGGTCGCCAGGGCGATCGCTTTCGAAGAGCAAATGGCAGCGGCGACAAACGCACCTGCCGAACCGGAACTGGTCAGCCGTCAAACACAGGCGGGAATTGGCTTGTTTACCGGCGTTATGACCTACAGTGTCGCCATCGGAGGAATTTTCTCGCTGGTTTTCGCTTTCATATATGGGCGTGGAAGCAAGCTCAGTCCCCGCGCCCTTTCTGCGGTAATCGGTCTTGCCGCGTTCGTGGCCATAGTGGTCGTTCCTGACCTTAAGTACGCGCCAAATCCCCCAGCCGTGGGAAGTCCAGACACAATTGGGATCCGCACCGGGCTATTTTTCGTGATGCTCGTCATTTCTCTCTGCAGCATGGCGGCCGCGTTCGCGTTGGCGAGAAACCTGCGCGTTCGCTTCGGTACATGGAACGGCGCGATTCTTGCGGGCTTGTGTTACGTCGCATTCCTCGCGATCGCGCAGGCGCTGATGCCATCGATCAACGAAATTCCCGAAAACTTCTCAGCGATGACGCTTTACAATTTCCGGATCGCAACGATCGGCCTTCAGGCGATCATCTGGACAGTGCTATCTCTTGCTTTCGGCTTTCTTGCTGAAAAGCTGTTGGCCGAAAGCGGTAATTACCGTCCGGCCGCGCTAGCGTTGCGCTAAGGTGAAGTGGGGCCGGCTTATTGCCGACCTCATGACCGTTCAAATGAAGCGCATTATTTTATTGCTGATCGCATGCTTGCTGACCTCCGGCACGGCTGCAGCGCATTCGAAGCGGCCCATCTCCACCGCTCTCCTTCGAGCCCTCTAGCGGGAAGCGGCGGAAAAATCGGCGATATTTCCGTGACCTGCTAGAGTCGACAGGATTTCGTTGAGACGAGGACCATGGCCTACGTATCAAACCAGCGCGCAAGGTTCGTTCGCGCTGCAGTGCAAATTCGCTAAAACCGGGGCGGCGCTCTGATATTTTCCCGCGGTCAACTTGACGTACCGATCGCAAGAGTTCCTTTTTCGAACCCGAGCTGTTGAAAACAACGAAGTTGTTCCCAGTTGAATCAACGGCTAAGTTGAGGGGGCCGCTGTGGCGAACACTTTTTTTGACAAACCTCTATTTGTGAAAAAAGCGCTCCATATTCAGGAGCTTGCCAGTCTTGAGAGCGTCGTCGATTTTCTCAACGAATGGCCCGAAGAACAGCAGGGTGACACCTATCAGGTCCTCATGAAAGCATGCCGGATGGCCGAGAAAGGTGTGTTTCCTGTCCAAGCAATCCGTGAGAATGTCAGACGATTTCTGATGAAAGCGGGCATCCTCGCAAACTTCGAAGAGGTCCCTTTGATGCCTGACAGCGACAGACCTCAAAATATCGGATCCTGACTGAACGCTGCCGGCAACCAGTTGTTTGCTGCCGACATCAGAGGTAGGAGACCCAAGAGCTTTTTCGCGTTTGATGGTCGGTAAAATTTCGAAATCGGCGTTTCAACACCATATTTCCGCGATTTGTGATGACATATCCCGACCTCGGCTGTGATCTCGTGGACAGTTTCGGTCGATCAGCGCAGAATTGCGCGGATCGACCGAAAAATTCCTGCATCGTGGAAATTGTCCGATATCGTGATCTCTGCCGGATACAAGGGAATTCTCTTTCCATCACTTCGGCACGCTGGCGGGACGAATCTTGTGGTGTTCAACGCTAATCTGACTAATGATGACACGGTCGACGTCCACGATCCCGATGGACGTCTGCCCAAGGACCAGTCCTCCTGGACATGATCTTCCTGTAATGAAATGGCAATTTCACAGAATGGATTATTCTGGACATGCTGGGCGAACCCCAGCCTGTTCTCCGGCCTGCGGCGTTCCTGGATGTGCCCAAGATCGGCGTCGCCCAGTGTGTAGTGCCGAAGCAGTGACAACTCATCGGTTGGCAGATCGAACAGTGCCGAGCGCCGTCGCTCGGTGAGAATATGTCGTCTCGTCATGCCGCAATTGTCCCTGTTGAAGTAAAGTCCTGTTTTGGACAACAACTGGCCCATACAAATCAAGGCCTTCCGGCACTAAAATCGACGAGGGTTCAGCTGGGACAGCGCGCCGCCATCTACTGCCGGGTTTCAACCGCCGATCAGTCATGCGAGCGGTAGGAACAGGATCTGACGGACTTTGCCGGGCGTGCCGGTTACAGTCAAGCCGGGCTAAGAACGGGCTTGGCTGGCAATCCCTCTTCAGCTTTGATGAAGTGCTGGCGCAGATCGATCGCCGCAGCCTCGAAGTGTTACCTCGCGGTTCGCGCATCAGCACGAAATCGGAGTAGTGTCTCGCTGCAGAGCGGTGGGAGGCCGCGCTCAATTTCCATCAGGCTTTCGCAACCAACCGCTAGTCATCGCAACCCGCCCGACGTGATCACCCTATGTTCTCAAATGTCGGACAGATCGTGCACTTTCGTGTCGTGATGCCGTATAGAACTTCTCGATGACATGCCCAGGTTAACAACTCAAATAGAAAACATGCGTGGGAATGTATATCGCGGTCTCGAAAAATCTCGATCTGATATCTGTATTCGACAATACTAAAGCTGTAATCGATTTACGGTTTTACTAAGCCTATATATACGTAGGGTGCTTACGGTGTCAGAAAACAATAAAGCCCGTATATTTTAAATCTAAGAGATACTTAGGTAATCGGCCGTATTTTACGAAAGGCTGAAATGCGCGAGATGAGTCGCTGTTCAGCCTTATTCGGCGGCAAGGGAGGGCGCGGCAGAAGAAGACTCTGCCGTCGTCAAGCCGCAAAATCTCACCGCAGTGTGAAGCAAATGACTTGTAATCAGCGCCAATTTTAAAAAACCGTTTTCATGGGGGCTACAAGTGAAACATATTTCCATCATCGGCAAATTTCTGATCATCATGTCCACGTTTGGGCTCTTTGCGCTCGGCGTGTCGTTCTACACCGGCCGGCAGTTGAACTCGATCGATGCGGGTTACAACGCACTCTTGGACCACGAAGCGACTGCCGCTCTTTACCTAGCGCGTTCTAACCGGAGCTTTCAGGCGGCGCGCGGAGCGATGGGCGATCTGATGATGTCGGACACTGACGAAGGCAATGCCAAGGCTAAGACGGATCTTGACGCCGCGAAAGCATCATTTTCCGAATACATGGCTCGCGTAGTGCAAGCAATCCCCGCCGGAAAGTGAGGTTGGGCAACTAAGAGATAAAAGCTTGCAAATCATAAATCAATCCTGCGCGCCGGCGATCGAGGCTGGGCGGGTAGCGACCACCGACGCCGACGTGCGAGCATCGCAGAAAAAATATCAAAAAGAGTGTCAGTCACTTTTCGCGGAAGTGGGTCCTACGTTTACATCTCTAACAACCGAAATTGCCGAAAATGCCTCTAAGGATAGCGATGTCCTCACCGACGTGACGAACCGCACTGTGATAATAACCTTCACCGTCGTTATCATGGGTCTAGTTGCGGTTTTGGTCGTTGGTTTCTTTGCTATCCGTTCCTGGCTCGTGCGGCCCATCCACCAGTTGTCAAAGACCATGAAGCTGCTCTCAAGCGGTGACTGGAGTGCACAAGTGGATGGCACCGATCGTCGTGACGAGGTCGGCACCATGTCCAAGGCTGTTCAGGTCTTCAAAGATAACGGCCTACGCGCACGTCAACTTGAGCAAGAAGCGGAAACCAACCGCAGCTCCATTGATGCTGAGCGGGCTCGATCGACAGTGGCGCACGGGAAATAAGTCACGGCGCGGACGATCTGTCGAAGCGGACGGAGCAGCAGGCAGCCTCATTGGAGCAGACAGCCGCAGCCCTCGACCAGATTACAGTCAATGTGACGAATTCCTCCAAGAGAACGGAAGAGGCCCGTCACGTAGCAATCGAAGCCAACAAGTCGGCACAGCTCTCCGGCGAGGTGGTTGCGAACACGGTGATTGCGATGCAGCGCATCGAGCAATCCTCCAACCAGATCTCCAGCATCATCGGCGTTATCGACGAGATCGCCTTCCAGACGAACCTCTTGGCCCTCAACGCCGGAGTTGAAGCGGCACGTGCCGGCGAGGCGGGCAAGGGATTTGCCGTCGTCGCCCAGGAAGTTCGGGAATTGGCCCAGCGTTCGGCGAAAGCCGCAAAGGAGATCAAAGAACTGATCCGCAACTCCGGCGACGAGGTCAGCAACGGCGTCAAACTGGTTCAGGAGACGGGACAGGCGCTGAAGGTCATTGAGGAGCAGGTGGTCAATATCAACCAACAGTTAGACTCCATAGCGACCTCCGCCAAAGAGCAATCGGTGGGCCTTGCCGAAGTCAACACGGCAGTCAACCAGATGGACCAGCTAACCCAGCAGAACGCCGCAATGGTTGAGGAATCAACAGCCGCGAGTGCAGCGCTGGCTGGCGAGGTCGATCGCCTGCGGGAGATCATCTCCGAATTCAATGTTGGCGGAACCCGCGAGGCCGCTGCATCTCGTAAGCCAGAAATTGCCCACAGGCAGCACAAGGCTGTTGCATCGCCAGCGAGACGCATGCTTGCCAAGGTGGCGGGTGCTGTCGGCATGGGAGGCGGAAGCGCTGCTGTCACCGAAAGCTGGGAGGAGTTTTGAGTAGGCAGTCAAGCGACGCGCGCGCGATATTTTTTTGAGCAGGGCTCTGTGCTAATGCTGGCTACGCTTCAATACCATCCGCGGCTTTCGCGGATGGTAAAACCGAGGCTCCGACAGATCTAGGTGGAAGGAGCTTTAAAGTCATAGAGAAGAGGATCGACATGGACGACGCTGTCATACTCGAAATGAAGATCTTTAGGGCGGAGCACCCCGCTCAACCTCCAGAGTTGGAGTTGTCTAATCAGCTTAAGAAATTGAAGAGTTGTATGGAGAGGATGCATATCGCCGTTACTGATCTGATACATGATGTGCAATCTGATGCAAAGAGCCAGTGACCAGAAGGTCGCGGCGTCGAACGCGTCTGGTGAAAACCATAACCACCGATCACGTTCAGTCCTTCAAGGAAGCGGCCTGCCGTAAAGCACATATTGCAATCGTGCTGGCGGCTTCGACATAGCTGCGAGCTCGATCGGCAAGGTCGAGCTAGATGAGTTGGTGTCTGGTCCCTGCCGACGAGAGAGGAGAGGGGGCCGTCACCAGTTGCAGCGGGGCGACGGCAGTAGCTTATGAAAGTTCTGAGGCGACGTTTTTGCCCACGGGATACTTGAGATGTTGGGATGCCCTGCCAATGCCCACGAATGAAGACCAGCGAACGCACCGTTCACCGTTTGACCTTCGCTACTTGGCCCCCACCATCCTATATCGGGATCAGCACAATTACTTTTCTGCAGAGCAAGGTTTTTACCCATGAAAAATATCGGTTTCCTCTCCTTCGGCCATTGGTCGCCGTCCCCTCAGTCCGGAACGCGCTCCGCTGGCGATGCACTGCTGCAGTCGATCGATCTGGCGGTTGCCGCTGAAGAACTGGGGGCTGATGGCGCCTATTTCCGCGTCCACCACTTTGCCCGGCAGTTGGCATCGCCTTTTCCGCTTCTAGCCGCCGTCGGCGCCCGTACCAAATCGATCGAAATCGGCACTGCGGTCATCGATATGCGCTATGAAAATCCGCTCTATATGGCCGAAGATGCCGGTGCTGCCGATCTGATTGCGCAGGGTCGTCTGCAGCTTGGCCTGAGCCGCGGCTCGCCCGAGCAGGTCATCGATGGCTGGCGCTATTTCGGCTTTCATCCGGAAGAGGGTGCCAGAGATGCCGA
>NZ_CP072159.1:0-226706 GCF_019355735.1 Rhizobium sp. B230/85 | reverse complement strand
AGCTCGTCAGATACTCGTCGGTGAGCTCACATCCGGACCCAAAGGCAATACCATCAAGCCGCTGCAACTGAAAAATCAATGGGGCGTGGACGCCGCATACGATAAAAACGTGGTTGAAGATCAATTTATAGAGCGTATTTCCCTGGGGCTTAAGCACACAATATTCTCGAAGAACAACGTGAAGCAACCATAAAGAAGGTCGCAGCCCTTACGCTAACAATATCCTAAAGGCATATTGCTCATGAAGGCAGGTTACGTACGAAGCGTGCGATACTTTACGTGCCGCTCAAATGAAACGTAGGAATGACGCATTTCCTTAAGGCACATATGCGTACCCCCGGTTAAACGTTGCCGCATCAATTAAGGATGCAGATGGCTAAGCCCGACAAAATGCGATTGTGGAGGATAAATGCAATAACAGGTGTATTCATGAGTAGGGGACTTTTAGAAGGTGCATATTTAGCTAACACAATGCGGCCGAACAGAATGCGATACGACAAACGTTGGAAATCCCAGACACCTATGTCGATGCCGATCGTGAATACAGTGAAAACATCATAGATCTGAATGAAATATAGCCGTAGAATTAATCCGCGCGAATTAAAGGCGCTTTTATAATTGGATGTGCGATACAATACGGACTGCCGATAGTCCCGATAGAGCAGTGCTAGTTATCCCATAATTTGAAAAATGAAAAGTTCGTGTCAACAATAAGAGGGATATACGCTATATATAATATAATATTTTCGTCAAAACTGGGATTTGAAGCAGTAGTGCACAAGTGAGATTTATAATTGCAGTCGATAACATTTTACTCTGAAATAATATATTTGAAATTAAGTATTAGTCTTCATTTAAATGTCTTAATTCTCAATTGAGCGAATAGACAATAAAAATATTGTCGCTCTAAAAATTCCATATTGTTTGCCTGGAAGGTGGGGCAGGCTCAGCTAGCTAAAGTGTGGCTGTTGAATGGAGAATCCGCTCAAAGATTCACTTATACGCGTCCTAATTGATCAGAGCCCATGGGCCCATTCTCGCGCATGAAGAGCCAGAGATTTTCAACCAGGTTCAGCTTGGGTGATTTAGTACTACAGTTGCGTCTGCCTCAAAATCATGATTCACTTCTGTTGTTTGACGGGAGGGTATACGATGTCGGTTTCGTGTTGGTCTGGATCAGTGGTCACTATACGTTGGCTTCCCAAGAGCGACGTAAGCGTGTCGTCGCCATCATAGGTAGCAAGACATCGTTAATCTGTTTTCGCCACCATTATTGGAATTTCAACAATATGTTATCGTTCGTGCAGTAATTCCAAGTTTTATCATATAAGATATACTGTTGATTACATATCAAAAAATTTGCTTAAAAAAGGTTGGCTTGGAAGTCTTAGTCAATTAAATCGGTGCAAACGGCCTTAAGGTGGACGTCACCCATGACGTGATAACATCCGCATATAGATATAAGGGTTTGCTATTCCACTCCGATTTAAGCATAATAAACTCGCTAGAAGGTTTTCTAGCTATGGCAGTCTCAAGTTGGGCAGTTCGTGATTTTTCTCTTATCTCCGGAGAGGCCGAACTGAAAGTTCGTCTAGAGCAGGCACGTACAGATTTCAGGGCTATGCTCACTGATATTGTGTATTTCAATCGTTCCAGTGAAAACCCAAATGAGTTCGATGATGAATATATTTTGACCAATCAAGCCATCACTTTTGTTTATGTTAATCAAGCTACTGCCATGGCCTGTGCATTCAATCGCTTCCTCCCTTCCAGTTCCTCTAACTGTGGGGCTGTGGCTACCCAAATTCCGCCGTGGCTTTTAAGCTCTCAACAGTTGAACCACATACTGCAGGAGCGTTGCGATCAAGGCGGGCTGGTCAATTACTACAACGGCCCACAGGCAAATACTTCCTTTTTGGCAATTTTTACGAGCTCAGTTTTTGTGCGATTCGGAACAGAACGCATTAATGGTGAAAGCTACGGCTTCTACTCTAGGCACGGAAACTACACGGAGGAAGGAGAGGATGATGAAGACGAGGACACGCAGATCTATGAGGAGCATGAAGATCACGAAGTGCAGGCAAGAGAGGTCCAAATTGGTGATCTGAGCCATTATCCAATTTTTGCCTTTGGAACGTGCCACTTTTCTCTATAGACCCTTCAAATGAACAAAAGTATCTCGGCCATAAAAAGACAAGAGGAGCGATGGAGCATCGGCGTCAGAATGGGAAATTGTGAAAAGCTATTCCTGTTCTGTGGAGACTAATATTAATGAAATCTGGGAAAAGTTTTATTAGGATGCTTAGTTATAAATACAAATCAATATCATTGAGTTTATAAAAAAATATATATTCGATTAATTCTCCTGACGGGAGTTTATGTTATCGTATCTCGCATAAAATTATGACTGCCATAAAAATAAATGTTTAAGCATATATTATTTTGGAAAATAATATATTTAATTTATAGACAGTAATTCTGTATCCCGTTGAATGGCGCTGCTGATAGATAATGGCGTCGAAGGACTGAGGACACGCTGAAAACTCGAGACAGATCCCATTCGATCATAAAATATGTCCATTTTTTACTTACTACACGTATTGGCGTCCTGTGGCATATTACGAGAAGATCACAATATTAATTTTTAAATTGATAAAAGTATTATCGATATCCAGTGTCTTATCTCCATTCAGTCCTCAAATCGATTGCCTATTAGACCCGAACCATTTATTAGCTATGACGTGTAAATGCCTCGCGAATCTCCTGCCGAAGTGCCTAAGCAAGTGTCCCAATTATGTCGATGTGCGGAATGGAAATTGTCTTTTTAAATGACTGCTTTGTCCAAACAAGATTGAAATGTGTGATCTGAAGTCACTTTCGTCAGTGAAGACCGTGTTAGTTGCCCGTGCCCGCAATTTACGGGATATAGATGCAGAGCAGATGGATTTGATGAATCTGAACTCCTTTCAAGCTTTTTGAAAAAGAGGCGCGACACTTTCATCGCCGTTGTCAAGGAGATCACTTGAATAACTGTTAACGCTTTCGGGTTGATAAATTTACCCTCGTGATGCCGACTGAAATGTGGGACCATGACAATGGTTGGCTTTCGGTGCTAAAGTAAACAGCGATAGATTGACGTAATATATTTCGGAGTGAACCGAAAGCAAGTCGTGCCTTTGCGTAAGTGTGATGCATATGATGTTTAGTACGCCGAAGGGTTGTCGATGCGATCCAGGTCGGAGCTTTCAGCCACATTGGATATGCGCCATCTGCGGCGAATTTGTTGTTTTACTGCAAATTCGCAAATTTGAATTAGGGATTGGTCTATAAAGTGGTGGGTAAGATATTGAGGTCTCGGGAAGAGTTATGCCGAGAAGTCAGACGTGCTTGGAGAACCGAGTTTATACAAAAAAATCTTAAGGCATTAACTTGAATTCTCTGCCCGGGGTCGTGGGCCAAGTTTTAAAAACTATTGCGTAATGCGGAAATTCGGGCGCTTATTACGCTAGGATGCCTATTTAACCAGAAAAAACTGCGATATACCCTTACAAGAAAAAAACCACGATGAACTTCACAGACATTCCTTCGGCTTCCCACGATCTAGCTTGGGCAAAGCAGAACTTTATCACCGACCACGGTCAGTTCCCGGTTTTGAATTCTGGTGAGAAAATCTCCACCAACAAGCCACTTCTATATAGGTACGGAGGAGCCGAACTGATATCCCAAATCGAGGACGGATATTTCAAACTCGCAGCGAAACGGGAGATAACATTTGTTGCCAATGCGCCAAATGTGGTGAAATCATCAGACAGCACTGCGACCTACTACGTCGCTATATTCCCAAGCACCTACTTTTTGCATCTGAGGCAGCCTGTTCCCTACTTCGCAAGATGCCATGACTCAGAGACTTTGTATCCTGTTGTCGCGTATGGAGCAATGTGAAAATTTAAGAAGTGCGCGGCTTAGTGCCCGTGCTAGCCTTAAAGATATTCGCTGCTCACCGTCGCCAAAATGTATTGTATGACCTTTGGTCAAAATTTACTATTTTCAATAAATCAGTACTTGATACGATGTTTCGGATATTAATAATATGTAATCTAATTAAATGTTTAATGAAAGAAATTCTGTTATCATGTGCGCCTGATGAAACGAGTAAGGGCCGGATAGATGTTCAGACAGAATATCCTACTTAGCAAATAGGCTAGTTAATCGGCTCGTTAGGACTAGTTACGGCCAAAGATGTAAGCCTAGGCCAGATCCGCAGCGCCGCTGGCGACGGCAGAGAAGCCTGCCATGATCCAAGAGCCTATGAATCGGACGCTATATACACCGTAGCTTCTTCCATGGCATACAACCGAACCAGTTGTTTACTTGCGTAGGTTGTTGACCAAAGGGCCGCTCATGCTTCTTCAGGTAGTGACGTCATGGCGTTCCATAGTTTGCAAAAATTGGTAAATTTGCAAAACAACACCCTTCGTGCGGATAGGCGCCTGATGAATGATCTAAGCCCATTTTTCCACGGGCCAGACCAGACGGCAACTCACTAATGTTCTCATTTAAAATGCAAAGCGAAGTCAGCGTTGCCACGCAAGGTTGAATTATGAGTTGTTGTAAGTTTGTGCCGTCGCCACCCGTGACATTAGGAAAACCTGACAAGATTTATTGTCGGTAATGCCCACTCCTGTATTTGTTGGTAGGTTTGTCCACGAAATGAGAGAACTTGTTGAAGTATCCCATCGGGTGATTTAAGGTATTGAAGTTGGACATATTTTTGGGACTCGTAGCCGCCACGTGGTCCAAGATTTTCATATTGTGGCAGGCTTTTTGCAGCCTTTGATGACTTTAGAGTCCATTCAAGAAAGCGGGTAGCGAGCGAGCCTTCTGGTCATGAGCTTTATCATTGCGGTTTGGATGAAGGCGAGGCTTGTGGCTGAGAAACGTTCAAAATCCTTTGCCATTCTGGGGTTTGTGCCGAGCCACGCCAGCGTTCGCTCGATGATCCATCGCTTTGGGAGCACCTGGAAACCGACCTGGTTACGTTTGACAATTTGCATCGGGCGCGGACTTGCCTCTTCGACCTTGGGGCCCTGATAGCCGCCATCGCCGCAGATTTGCTCGATGAATGGAAACCGGTTGGCGAGCCTGTTGAAAACAAGTGCCGCTCCGTCGCGATACTGAATTCCTGCTGAGTGGACTTCGGCTTTCAGGAGCATGCCCAAGGTATCGACCAGAATGTGCGCTTGCGGCCTTTTATCTTTTTGCCTGCGTCATAACCGATATCAAAACGGGCGTCCGGGCCAGTCTTCACCGACTGGCTGTCGATGATCGCAAATGATGGTTGCTCGTCGCGCCCCTCAAGCTGCCGCGTTCGGCAATAAAGCGCATCATGGATACGACGCCAGGTTCCGTCCCGGCAGAACCGTTCGAAATAGTTCCGGTGCGTAATTAACGTGACCTAAATAAGGAAATTAGATAAATTCATTCAAACAATAAAAAGTGGCGCAGCCTTCGATGCATGCTATAATGATAATGTTTAACGTTACTATTATACTATGTAATTCCGAAGATGGCGGAATATTTTAAACAGAGATTCGGCACTTCTCTATGATTTGATATCTCGTTGAGAGAGATCTGCCACGAGCACGAACACGTGAAGCGTCTTCCTGAGATCCACGTTAGCTGTGTTATCAGTAGCAAAGTCAAATTGGTCGGGCTGCCGCCTTAGGAGACTTTTAGCGCACATGAATGCGACCCGACCGGCGCGAAAGTTGGGGTCACACCGTGTTTTTGAGGTGATGCTGCAATAAGTGCGCTGGTTGACTCGTGCGAAACAAGTAGGGTTCTCTAATCACGTGGTTTAGCCGAAACTCGCGCCATTCTCTCGCGGGGCAAATGATTTACGGAACCATGTGAGGATGAGAGAAAGCCTCGCCCCATTTCGGGCGTTAACAGGCTGGCATCAGGTGTTTCCGTTTCTATAAATAGAAGCGCGCTAAGGGTGTTCCCCACAGCAGAAATTTGATAGTCGAATTATTCAGTACATTTCGATCTCCACCTTAAGAAGATGGCAGGCCTTTCTGACGCTGTAGATCTCACTGGTTTTTACAATCCGAACGAGGTTGAAACGGCTCTGGACAACGCTGTGGCACTCTACAGGACACTTCGCGAACCGGCTCGTAGTATTCGCGGTGGACACAGAGCCAATGTGGACGGCCGAAATTTGTACGTCTACTCACGAACTGAGGACATCGACCTTGAGGGACAGGTGCTCTATATCTACATGAACGCATCCACTATGAATATGTGCGTTGCTGGTCAGCAGTTGCATTCCAATGCTGCGAGTGGTGCCGTCAGGGCAACGACGCTGCCACCATTTCAGGTGAATGTCACTGCCGCGGCAGTTTGTCAAGCCTTAAGAGGACTCGGAGACGGTGGGGTTATCTCTTACATCGATCAGGTTTATTGCTCATACTATGTGGCAATTCTTCCGAGCAATCGTTTCGTGCATACTGTCAATATGCAGCTGCAGGACTTGGAAGGAAACGAGCTGACCTACGCGGTCCACGAGCGTCCCCATGACTCCCACATAGTCCGTTATGATATCATTGCATGTGGCGTGGCGCTCTTCGTTTAAGAGGGCTGTGCGCGATCAATGTGCCAGAGCCGTTTTTTTTAAGTACAAATAAGCCGAATCCTCCGCTCCGTAGAGCGGTAGGTGCCGTTGTTGCGATGTTGTTTCGCGTGTCTGTTATCGCTTTCTTGTTTATGGCGTCGGCTTATGGCCGCGCTTCACCTTGTATCAACTACCTGCCGTGCAGTAATAAATACGCAATACGCGTAATTAAAAATATATTTCGATTTTAATCGATAAACACTAATTATATTTCTGTCTTAATTTGATTTTCGATTATCTTAAGAGCCTTCCATTAACGTAATACGCGCCCTCGCTGATTTCGACTCTTGGGCTTCCCAAAAGGTGATGAATCTTCTGTGGTTGCCGCCCGTGATGCAAGAAGTCTTTGAACCGAAGGTCATGTGATCGAGTGCGGTCTTCTGTGAGGCCTGTAGATACGGCGTTTACAGAAGCCGCTGGCCGGTATGGTGATCTGCGGGTCGGGTCCAAATCTGAATCCCGAGCTCTTCTGCTCATGATTCAAGGCTGGTTTTCCCGATCCAGATCTTTTCGATCATTTGCCCATTCGGGTCGTCGCCTTCTCACACCCCTTTTTCCGACATTAGGCTACCTACAACACCTTCATCATGTTGTTGGCGCCTGTGCCGGAACTCGATAATCCTCATGTTTTGTCAGCAATGCCCAGACCGTGCGCGCCATCTTGTTGGCCAGTGCGATCGCGACCAACATTCGGGGCTTTCGCGCGAGCATGCGCGCCAACCACGATCCTTCGGGTATGGATTTCCGGCCCAGCCAGTTCAGGCGTGTCATTGCCCCAATAATCAGCAGCCTGCGGATATCAGACTGCCCTGACTTGGAAATGCGTCCCAGTCGTTGTTTGCCGCCCGACGAGAACTGACGTGGCACAAGGCCGAGCCATGCGGCGAAGTCACGGCCACGCCGGAAGTTCTCCATTTGCGGAGCAAAGGCTTCGATCGCCAGGGCTGTCAAAGGGCCAACGCCAGGAATGGTCTGCAAGCGCCGCGCCGTGTCAGCTTCAGCCGACAATGCCTTGATCTTTGCGGTCCGTTCATCGATGCGAGCCGTCTTCTCAGCGATCTGTTTCAACAAGTCGCGGCATTCTTCAAGCATCAACACAGGCAAGTCGCTGTTTTGCCCGTCCAAAATCTCTTCAATACGCTTGAAGTGGTTACGACCTTGAGGAACAACATGGCCATATTCATAAAGGCATGCTCTCAGCGCGTTGATCAGTTCTGTGCGCTGATGGACGAGGCGTTCTCGAGCCCGAAACAGAATCGCTCGGCTCTGCTGATCCGCGGATTTTGGCTCCACGAAGCGCATTTCCGGTCGCTGGGCCGCAATTACGATAGCCTCCGCGTCCGTCGCATCGTTTTTCTGTCGCTTGACGAACGGCCGTACATATTGCGCCGCGATCAGCTTCACTTCGTGGCCAAGCCTAACCATCTCACGTGCCCAGTAATGCGCGCTGCCGCAGGCCTCCATCACCACCAACGCCGGTGGGTGTTCCGCCATGAACTTGGAAAAGTTCTGCCGTGACAGCTTCTTTCGAAACCTGACTTGCCCGCTCATCGAAGCACCGTGCAGTTGAAAGACATTCTTTGCCAAATCCACGCCAATCATCGTATCGTTCATAACGGTTGCCGTCCTTTCCGCTAAGTGGTCACAACACCACATCTTGGCACATTGCGATGCCGTTTTGGGAGGGCGGCAACCACCCCATCTGAATCTGTGGTGCAAACTGGAGGTTTGCGATGGGAGCAGCGATTTCATTACGTGCAGATTTTGACGCTCAAGGTCTTCGGCGTCTGGCCCGCCAGAGCAAGCATGCTGCTCAAGCGCGTCGTCTTTTGGCACTCGCCGCGATCTATGAGGGAGGCTCACGCTCGGATGCGGCGCGGCTGGGCAATGTGACGCTGCAGATCGTGCGCGACTGGGTACTGCGGTTCAATGCCAATGGCCCCGAGGGGCTGATCGATGGCAAGGCCCCAGGACCCCGGTCACGGTTGAACGATGTTCAGCGGGCCGCACTGGCGAAGGCCATTGAGCGGGGTCCGACACCCTATCTCGACGGGGTCGTGCGCTGGCGGCTGTGTGATCTGGCCCAATGGCTCTGGGAAGATTTTCGTGTCTCGGTGAGCCAACAGACGCTGAGCCGGGAGGTGCGTGCCCTTGGTTATCGCAAGCTGGCTGCGCGACCGAAGCATCATGAGCAGGACCCTCAAGCCATTGAGGAGTTTGAAAAAACTTCCCCGCCGCAGTGGCAGAAATTGCCGCCGGATCGGCCCAAGGAAAGCGCCTAGAGATTTGGTTTCAGATGCTATGAGGGCGGACACCAGCTGACCTCCAGGTCATAATGCGGCGTCCACAAACTAAGGAGCCGATCATGTCATTTACCAGTGATACTATCCTCGTTGCTCTCGAACTCAGTAACTCCCTGTGGCTTGTTGGCACTCGCGAGGCGGGTGCCCGGAGCAGCCAGATGCACCGCGTCAGTGCTGGCGATACCGCGACGCTACTGCGGTTATTGAATGGGCTGCGGGCAAGCGGACAGGAGCAAGGTACCCTGTCGCCCATTGCGGTTTGCTTCGAGGCGGGACGTGATGGATTTTGGCTTCATCGTCTACTGATGGCGCAAGATATTCCGACATTTGTGGTGGAGCCAACGAGCATTCTGGTAAATCGAAGGGCGAAACGAGCAAAGACCGATCGTCTGGATGCCGAAGGAATGTTGCGTGTTCTCGCCGCCTACATCGCAGGAGATAGCCAGATATGCAGCATGGTGCGCGTACCAACCCCTGATGAGGAGGATGGCAAACGGGTGCATCGAGAGCGAGATTATCTCGTGCAGGAGCGAACTCGGATCGAAAATCGCATATCAGCTCTCCTTTTCACCCAGGGTATCCGCGCACGGCCATCACTGCGCAGCTGGGAGCGAGACATGGCGCTTCTTGAGACCGGCGACGGACGCAAGCTGCCACAACATCTTACTTCGGAGTTGAACCGATTACGTCGCCGCCTGGTCCTTGTCCGTGAGCTGATCAGCGAGCTTGACAACGAGCGCGATGAACACCTGACGGCTACGTCAGGCGATGCGATCACCACGAAGGTGACCGCTCTAAGCGAGATTTATGGCATTGGTGACAACTTCGCAGCGGTGCTGACACGCGAGGTCTTCTATCGCCATTTTGGAAATAGAAAACAGTTGGCGAGTTACGTCGGCCTTGCGCCCATGCCGCATCAAAGTGGCAATGTCGATAGAGACCGGCGCATCGGTCGAGCAGGCAATGCTCGAGCGCGAAAGACATTGGTCCAGGCAGCTTGGCTTTGGCTGCGGTATCAGCCGAAAAGTGACCTCAGTTCGTGGTTCCACCAGAGGGTCGGCAATTTGAAAGGGCGAGCCCGCCGCATCGCGATCGTCGCGATGGCACGCAAGCTTCTGATCGCGCTCTGGCGCTATACTGAGAGCGGCGAAATCCCGGCCGGAGCCGTTCTCCGAGCAGCATAGAAATCACAGCCAGCATTTGCTGGCTGTGCGAGGAGCACGACCGTCTTCCTCACTGGTCTAAAAAACCGCGTTTCAGGTTGGTCGTGCTCAATGGGGCTTGCCTCGTGCATGAGGCATTATGGTTACAGGTTCCACGTTGAACCCGACCGCATGTAAGGTTACGCAGCCAAGGCTGCCGCACAGCGCCGCCCCAAACTCGCAATGATTGTCTGGAATTGGAGGGTGGAAAAACATGGCAAGATAACGGTTGACGCGCGAACTCTCATGTAAGGACGAAGCCCGGATCGGGCAGAAGAACAAGATCACGCGCCGCTGGGCCAAGCGCGGAACGAGGCCATCCGCGCCACATGATCAACGCACAAGGTCGGCCTATATCTTCGGTGCGATCTGCCCCAAGCTCGATAAAGCGGCAGCTCTCATCATGCCGTGGTGCGACACCCACGCGATGACGCAGCACCTGGCTGAAATCGCCCGCCATGTCGACGAGGATGCCCACGCCGTCCTCATCATGGATCAAGCAGGCTGGCACATGTCCAACAATCTCGTCGTGCCTGAAAACATCACCATCCTGCCACTCCCGCCGAAATCACCCGAGCTGAACCCGGTCGAAAACCTCTGGCTATTCATGCGCGAGAACTGGCCCTCGAACCGCATCTTTAAGTCGTACGAAGACATCGTCGCTCACTGCTGCGATGCCTGGCGAAAGCTCGAAAGCCAGCCTTGGCGCATCATGTCCATCGGACGCAGAGAGTGGGCAAATGAGTTTTGATCAGTGAGAACCCGTATAAGAGCTGGCGCGGTTCGTCGAGACAGTTTGCGACGATCGCTAAGCGGATTTCCGCCGTTTTTACGCTGCGGCCTTCATTGGGATCAGCGCGTTGAAGTAAGCCTGATCCAGCGTCTGCCGGTCAAGCGATGAATGTGGACGTCGTGAGTTGTACAACAGGGCGACGGAACACCCACGGGACCGAGGTTCGGGAGCTTTTATATCTGTGGCACCCCTGGTCTGGGCGGCTCGTCCGCATCCATGGACTGGTGGACAAGGGGTCTACCGTGTTCCGCTGTAGCCTATCGGGTTCGACGTCATGCCGGTTGCTCGAAGTCCCGGTGTGGATATTTGACCGCACATTGAGTGCACGGTTGTTGGCCTTGCCAATTGCGTATGCTGATTTTGCTTGCCTTCTTGCTTTGGCAAAGTTGCTAAGAGGCAGACACTCCGTCACAAGGCTCGTCTATCCTGAATGCCGCGTTCTCGAAGAGACCTGAGATGGGACTGGCTCCTGTGCCCCATCTCCCGCATTGCACGGGGTGGAGCTCACCGCGTAAAGGCAGAAGGTTGGAAATCGGAACACGGGAACTTGGATCGTTTGCCCGGTCGGCAGGTGGTAGGTTTACGCATGTTTTCGTGTGTGCCATCTTAATAGTGGATTGGCAGGATATATATTGATGTTTAAATCGTGCATTCGTGCATTCGTGCATTCGTGCATTCGTGCATTCGTGCATTCATGGCTTTGTTCGATAAAGAAAAGCGGATCAATCTGAGGTTGTAACTCTATGCTGTAAGATGCCATGCTTGCATTTGTCTGTGCCGAAACCATACTGCGCTTGTCGCAAACTTCCGCAGAGGCCGCAACTATTCCTTGAGCGATGCCATTTTCATGTTTTGTTAACCTTTATAAGTCCGAAAAGGCGCAACCAAATCGTTCTGATCATTGACTGTCCAGCCGCCGATCTTTGGTATCCGTCCGAGCAAGCTTGCAATTAGATGCCGGCATCGTCAATTTAACGACCACGAAGGTAGACCGTGAGGCCGGCCGAGTTCATCGGTCATGCTCAGGCGATTTTTGTCCACAGGCTCATCGCCGCTGAATGCAATTCGCGATGATGGCTTGAGGGGATGTCGTGGCGGGGGAGTTGGAACAGGTGTAAGCGCTCTTTTCTACGCGCGTTGACGTTTTGTGCTGACCGTGCCGCTCTGCGTTGTAAGCGTCGGGGCGTTCAGGCCGCTTTGGCTTGAGTAAAGTTGAAGGGCAATAGGTCGCCAAGATCTGCGTCTGCGGGGTGCTGAGGCAGCTCAATGAGGACGTGACGAAGCCACGCTAGGCTCAGGACGCGTTAAATCAGAGCCAGAAGATAACGGCGGCCGCGATGCATATGCTTGAGAAGAAGGTGTGAGCGCAACGGTCGTATCGGGTGTGAATTCGCCTCCAGTCCTTGAGCCTGCCGAACATGTTTTCGATCTTGTGCCGCTTTTTGTAGAGCGCTGGATCGTGCGGGATCGGCACCTTGCGGTTTGCCCGTGATGGAATGCAGGCCGTTATCTTGCGTTGCGCCAAGGCGTCTCGAAACCAGTCGGCGTCATATCCCTTGTCGGCAAGAAGCGTCTTTGCCTTGGGAAAAGCATGCAGCATCCGCGCGGCACCTTTGTAGTCGCTCATCTGCCCTTCGCTCAAAAGCAGGATCGGTGGCCGACCGTGACCATCGCAAACAGCATGCAGCTTGGAGTTCAACCCGCCTTTGGTGCGTCCGATACGTCGGGGAACATCCCCTTTTTTAGCAGGCTGGCTGCGGTGCGATGGGCTTTCAAATGGGTCGCGTCGATCATCAATTGCTCAGGCATGCCCCGCTTTGCTGTCAGTTCGGCCAGTATGCGATTGAACACCCCGAGCCTGCTCCACCGGATGAAGCGGTTGTAGATCGTCTTGTGCGGCCCATACTCTTTGGGAGCGTCACGCCATCGCAACCCATTGCGCAGAACGAAGATGATGCCGCTCAAGACACGCCTGTCATCCACGCGCGGAACGCCATGCGATAGCGGAAAATAAGGCTCGATACGGCGCATTTGCGCGTCTGACAAAAACATCAAATCACTCATGGCGGTCCCTCCGTTCGATCCCAGTGAATCAGAACCGAGGAAACCCCGCAAGCTATTTAATAGGTCCTGAGCCTAGCATAATTGCCGAAAAAATAATGCCGAGAGCGACGTTGATGATAATGGCGTGGGTCGCAAGTTGATTTGCGTCCGCGTTTCGACCTCCGCCGAGCGCTCGCGCAATCCCTGACGAAATTGCTCCGCCGAATGCACCGGCAGACATCATCTGCATCAGCATGACTGCAGGGAACACGAGCGCCATTCCGGCGAGTACATCGGTACCCAGATGGGATAGCCACCAAGTCTCTATGAGCCCAGTCGACGCCTGTACCAGCATGATAAGGACGTTTGGCCAGGCTAGGCGAACAAGCATGGGCAGGATCGGATCTGTGAGCATGCGCCGGATGCGTGGATTCATAGGTGGCGGTTGGGCAATGGCGTCCGTTGCATGTGTCATCGGGTTCCCTCGTCCTTACGCGTAAAACTCTAAATCTATCAATAGATGGCGCCCTTAATTTATTGCCCATGCAAGCCCAAGTCACGCTCATCGGATCAGCGCCCTTCAAACGTTTCGAAGTTAGGACGCATCTGAGCTTCGAGCCGTTTGGAAATCAGAACTGCCACGCTATGACCCTGGAATCAATATGCGAGTGAGCTCTTCACCGTGCGAAATCCGGTATCACTTTTATCTCTGGTCGTGCACAACACCCATGATATCGCCAGACCGCGATACGCTCACAAGCAGGTTGTCGCCGCCACGGGTTGCCTTGACCAGATAACGTTTGCCGACATCCTGGACATTCCTCACTCGGTAGCCGAGACCTTCAAGCAACGTGATGACGTCACCCGGTCCAAAGCTAGACTGTTGGCCGAACCAGCGGTTCTGATCGTCATGATGGCGGTTCCAAGAATCTAGAAAGTTGGATTCCGTGTTCCCGTCGACCGAGTAGGGATCTGAAGGCTCGCCATCGTAGATTACGACCTGCGGGAAGGCCGGTACGGCGGCGATAGCGGTTAGAGCAGCGGCCGCGGTGAACGCGATGACATAACGTGTCATGAATTTTCCCTTTGACTAGGGCTTGTGGGGATTCATCGTGAGTTGATCACAGCCGCGGCCAGATAGATCATCGCCTTAACAGGATGCGGAAAAAGGCCCTTGCTGTGAACGGACTGCCATGATTCCATGCCTGAGTGATTGGTCGGCAGGAGCAGGACATGCGCGGTAATGATATCCAGACGGCGGGTTTGTTTTCTTATGTGAGCTGCGAAGCCCGGGTTCCGACAAGCCATCCGCTGCGGGCGATCCGCGCGATTGTAGACGAGGCGCTGGAAGTTTTGTCGCCGGATTTCGAGGCGATGTATTCAGCGATCGGCCGTCCGTCGATCCCGCCGGAGAAGCTGCTGCGCGCTCTGTTGTTGCAGGCCTTTTACACGATCCGCTCGGAGCGTCAGCTCATGGAGCAGATGGACTACAATCTGCTGTTCCGCTGGTTCGTCGGCTTGTCGATGGACGCGCCGATCTGGGACGTCACCGTGTTCACCAAGAACCGTGAGCGGCTCTTGGCTGGCGATATCGCCGCCAAGTTTCTGGCCGCGTTGCTGAGCCAGCCGCGGGTGAAAGCATTGCTGTCAGACGACCACTTCTCGGTGGACGGCACCTTGATCGAAGCCTGGGCCAGCATGAAGAGCTTCAAGCCCAAGGACGACACAGATGGTGGCGACACCGACGGCAGCGGCTCTGGCGCTGAAGAGAAACAGCCGCCAGAAGCCAAAGGCCGCAACTCTGAGCGCGATTTCCACGGCGAGAAGCGCAGCAACGCAACCCACGCATCGACCACCGACCCGGACGCCAGGCTTTATAAGAAGGCCCGTGGCCAGGCGGCCAGGCTTTGCCACATGGGCCACGTCACCATGGAAAACCGCAATGGTTTGGTTGTTGACGCCACGCTGACCCATGCGACCGGAACCGCCGAGCGCGAGGCGGCACTGGATATGGTGGGCCGCATGGATGGTCGTCATCGCATCACATTGGCTGCAGACAAAGCCTACGATACGGCCGATTTCGTTGCTGCCTTGCGGGACGCAAAGGTGACGCCACACGTCGCCCAAAACACGACGAACCGACGCTCGGCCATCGACGGTCGCACCACCCATCACCCTGGCTACGCTGTCAGTCAGCGCATTCGCAAGCGTATCGAGGAAGTGTTCGCTTGGGCCAAGACCAGCGGCGGAATGCGTAAGACCCGCCATCGTGGAAAGGATCGCGTCGGCTGGATGTTCACACTGACAGCCACCGCTTATAATCTGGTGAGGCTGCCAAAGCTGCTGGCGACAGCCTAATCGCGCCCGGAATCCGCCGAACCAGGCGGATGACGACAAAATGGGCCGACAACGGCCGCTGAAAAAGCCTCATCACGGCCTGTCTTCGAGCCGTCTAGCCAGGATCGGCGGAAAAATCGGCGCTATTTCCGCGACCTGTTAAAGCTCTGGTCCGTTTTACAGGCTCTCATGGCGATACGTTTGAACTCTTTGAGCTTGCAGAAGAAGTTTTCGATCAGGTGTCGCCATTTGTAAATCTCAGTGTCGATTTGGAGAGGCACCGATCGGCGTGGATGTTGTGAGATCACGATCTTCGCACCGCGTTCGTTGAGATCGGCCACAATGTTGTTGCTATCGAAAGCCTTGTCGGCAAGTAGCGCACCGAACTCGATGCCATCGATGAGCGGCGCGACGCCGACCGTGTCGAAGCGATGGCCCGGCAGCAATTCGAACCGGACCAGATTGCCTAAGGCATCGGTCAGTGCCAGGATTTTGGTTGTCATCCCGCCTTTTGAGCGACCAATGGCCTGGCTCTGAGTCCCCCTTTTGCGCCCTGACCGTGTCGGTGGACCTTGACGATGGTGGCATCCACCATGGCGTATTCCATGTTCGGCTCATCAGAGAGGGCATCAAATATCCGTTTAAAGACATCGGCTTCCCGCCAGTCACGAAACCGCCGGAACGCAGTGCTCCAATTGCCGAACGCAGCCGGAAGGTCGCGCCAAGGGCTGCCGGTACGCACGATCCAAAGCACGGCCTCGATGAATAGCCGGTTGTTGCGCCCGCTACGTCCCGGGTCCGTCGGCTTACCCAGACAATGCGGTTCTATCTTCGCCCATTGGGCGTCTGTCAGCACAAAACGATCCATCCAATGCGTGAATCATATTCGCGCTGATTTGTGAATCTGGAGGGTTATTTGAGGTCGCATGGGACAGCGCGGCGGGTTCGGGCGGCCTCATGTAAGCCGGATTGAACTAAGACGCGGGTTGTTGGACGCTGCTATGGGGAATTGAGAAGCGGCCCTATGTCGGCGGAGCCGGAACCATGCCGTCCCGATTGCTCCAAGGGTGTCGCTGATCCTGAGAATGGACATTCGGGAGCGTTTTGCCGGAGACCTTGCAACCTGTGGGCCAAATGTACCGGGATCTGAAGCGGTTCGATCTTGCGGGGGTCGAGCGATATCGATCGCCGGCACAGCGCTGGACGAGTGGGAATATGCTGTGATGGTTGCGGTTGTCTGACATCATGAAGTATCGCACCAGAAGGATGATGGCCGAGGCGGTGGTACAGGGGCAACGGTGACGCCAGTTCGACGCATGGGGCGCTGACAATCGGGGCATTCGAAGGAATGGGCCTGCTGAGATTTTGTCGAATGGGATCGCTCGCCTGTCGGTGATGGTTGGCCGAGGAGGCTTCTGCAGAGAGCGATACGATCGCGCCGATGACAATTGGCGAGGAAGCCAAAGTGGCGCATGCGGTGGAAGCCATCCGGAAGCACATGAAGGAGAAAGCGCCGGATGAACTCGTGGGGATGAAGCCACATAATCTTCTCACGGTCGCGACCGTCTCCACGATAATCCTTCCATCTGAAGGCGACATGGTCGTCATCGACATGGACGATGCGGCTGTTTGCGATGGCAACACGATGGGTGTAGCGGCCAAGATAGGCAAGTACCTGATCTGGACCGCCGAATGGGGGCTTTGAGTAGACCACCCATTCGATGCTGCGAGCGCGGGCAAGATGGCGGGCGAATGTCTTGCTATCGTTGAGATGAGCGAGTTCGTTGAAGAATTGGAGTTCGTTTTTGGCAAAGGCTTCAGCGAGAGCTGTCAGGAAGCGTCGGCGAAACAGACGTGACAGCACGCGCACGGGTAGAAAGAAGCCCGATCGGCAATTGATCCACCTTGTTCTGTCTGGTGAGAGGCCTCCGCCCGGTACGACGCAGTGGACATGGGGATGGTGGGTCATCGCCTGGCCCCAGGTGTGAAGTACGCCGGTGACGCCGATCTCTGCGCCTAGCCACTTGGGGTTAGCTGCGATGGTCTGCAGGGTCTCGGCCGAGATCTGCATCAACAATGCATAGACGACCGCCTTGTTCTGGAAGGCGATGTCAGCGACATCACGTGGTAGCGTGAAGACCACATGGAAATAGGGGACCGGCAAGAGATCGGCGATGCGTGCGTCGACCCAATCCTTGCGAGCGGCTCCCTGACACTTTGGGCAGTGGCGATTACGACATGAGTTATAGGAGATGCGGGTTCTGCCGCACTGATTGCAAGCATCGACATGACCCCCGAGCCTGGGTGTCCGGCAGGCTTCTATTGCTCCCATGACGCGTCGTTCGCTGCGGCCAAGATGACCGGCGTTCTCTCGTCTGTAAGATCCCCCATGCCACCGAAAGATGTCGGCGACTTCGAAGGCGGGACGCAACCGGCTACCCTTCCGGCGGAGTCACCTCCCATCGCAAACGGTCAAGGGGACTGGCGGTCGACCTGATGGTGTCAGTGGACACCTGTGCATAATGCGCAGTGCTGGATAGATGGGCATGGCCAAGCAAGACCTGAATGATCCGGATATCGGTGCCATTCTCCAGAAGGTGCGTTGCAAAGGAATGCCGCAACGTATGGACGTAACCCGCTTTGAAAGGCCAGTAGCGGCAACTGCTGATCGACAGGCGGCGTTCAAAACTGTCGGTTCGATTGGCCTGTCGGCATCGCGCCCTGGAAAAAGGAACCCGGTGGGTCGCGATAGGCGCCAATAACTGCGTAAAATGCCCAGCAGTTCGTTTGACAGCATCACGTATCGCGCCTTGGCACCTTTGCCATGACGAACATGGATCACCATCCGGGAACTGTCGATATCCTCGATCTTCAGACCACAGACCTCGCCGACCCTGAGGCCAGCGGCATAAGCTGTGGTCAGCGCTACACGCGCCTTGAGACTGGAGACGGCCTCAAGGAATTGCACCACCTCGTCTGCCGATAGAATAACGGGGAGCTTGCGTGGTTCGCGCGCATACGGGATCCGATCGGGGACATCGTCTTGGCCAAGCGTGATGCCATAGAAGAATCGAAGAGCACACACGATCTGATTTAAAGATGCCCACGATATCCCCGTTGAGACAAGGTGAACCTGGAACGTGTGAATGTCGCCAAGATCAAGTCGATCAGGTGATCGGGCGAAATAGCGGCTGAACTTCCGGACTGCACTGATGTAGGATCTTTGGGTCGCCGGGGACAAATTGCGGACTGTCATGTCCTCAATCATTCGGCGGCGAAGAGGGCTTATCTCAGCCATCGGGGCCTCCTGTCTGAAGGGTGGGTTGCAACACAACCATCCTCTCAGTCAGGGCGCTCTCGTCAAAGCCCGCCACGAATCGCCGCGATCAGCGGCTTAGTTCAATCCCCACAGACCCTAAAACGCTCTACCCCGTCCTATTTGGCGACCAAGTTAGATCGATGTTTGGAGGCGATGCGTAGCTCAACGACATTGTGCGCCTTGGTACTGTTGCAGTGTGTCGTTTGTTGTTACAAAATGTTGGAGCCACTTTTACGGATCAAACTGCGGCAGTACGGCAGTGGCCCCTTGTCGACTGTCGTTCGAATCACGAGGACAGGAGGTGCGAATTGCGGTGGCGCACATGCATGGCATCGAGCACCTGCCATATAGTGTTCTTACGGTAAATTGGTATTGAACATAGAGCTATCGCTGGAACTGAAAGTTCCATAATTACTATTACGTATTTCCGCTAACGCATTGATATATATGATGTTATATA
Organism: Rhizobium sp. B230/85; assembly: GCF_019355735.1. NCBI lineage: Bacteria > Pseudomonadati > Pseudomonadota > Alphaproteobacteria > Hyphomicrobiales > Rhizobiaceae > Rhizobium > Rhizobium sp. B230/85. The sequence goes on along the minus strand of NZ_CP072159.1, from coordinate 207,576 downwards.
CGTTTCATGCCTAGCGGGCCTCTGGCTCCCTCGACTTGGCAAAAGCTTGGCTCTGTTGCTCGTGCTCCGTGATCTTCAAACTCATTTCAGACAAACTAGGCTGAGGTTTAGCATTGAGGGAAAGCAACTGCTCGAGGCGGGCTCGGGAAATTGGGGGAGCGGACAAACCCATGATGGGCCTTGCCGCCGCAACAAACGCCATCACCACGCGCGATGGCCGGCCGTGGCACTATGTGCGGGTCATTTCCTAGTTCCAGCATGTCCGTCGCGCCGCCGGAATCGATTTCCCGACCGGCGAGCTTCGGCCGCCACGACTGCACGATATTCGTCACACCGCAGCTGTGCACCGGGTGGTCGCCTGGTATCGTTCCGGTCAAGACGTGCAGCGATTGCTGCCGCACCTCGCAACCTACCTTGGCCATATCGATATACGTTCAACGCAGCGCTATTTGCACATGACGCCCGATCTCCTAGAGGCGTCCAGCCAGCGCTTTGCGCAATATGCAATAGGGGCCGACCATGAAGGATGAGAACCTCCTTGGTCTGTGGATCTGTCGGTTCCTGTTGGTGCATTTGGTCGCCGAACGCTATCTTTCCCGTAAAACTCAATCCAGCTACCGCGACACGCTTAAACTGCTGTTGCCGTTTGCAAGCAGCTCATCGGGCGACCATGGAAGATCATGCCAATCTGATTGCGTGATTGGCCCCTCGGTCATGATCAAAGCCGATGGGCATTAGGCGTTTGGAGGGGGACGGGGTGGAAAGCAAAAGCCACAACATTTCTTAATATAATCGCATCCAAAAGCACGGATAGATTTGGTAAATGAGAATGGCATCCGGGCCACTTCGGATACCTTCGTACGATCTTTGATGTCTGGCCTCTCATTTCCAAAGAGATATTATGCTCGTGCTGCAAAGTGACGAAAACATAGAATTAGATAGCGCAGCTACGCTACTCAACATTATGGCGAATAGCAAGCGGCTTCACGTGTTGACGATTTTGAGGGATGGTGAAGTCGCAGCGGGAAAGTTAGCGAAGCTGGTTGGCCTGAGCCCGTCTGCGCTGTCACAGCACCTTGCTAAGTTAAGGTTCGCTACTATTGTTGAAACCCGCCGGGATTTGCAAACGGTCTATTATTCGTGTAAGTCACATGCTGTCATTCGCATCCTGGATCTGTTAGATGATCTTTTTGTAGGCGAAGTTGACAAATAAAAATTGCGTGGCGTCATCGGCTCACCAAATAGATAGCGCAGTTCTCCAACGGTCGTTCGCTAGCTGCCTGTTGTTAGCGGGCCTCTAATACATCCCATACATGAGGTTGCTGTTCACCTCACAGATCCGGACGTGCAGATTTCCCGCATCCAGTTCCTCACGGTCCAGTTTCGCTCAGGTACGGCTCCATTGATGGACGATCCGGGTTGGCGGCAGGGGAAATCTGTCAAGGAACCTGGGCCATCCGATTCCAGTTCGGCTTCCCAGATCGGCTGCGGCGCGAGAGCCCGCTTTTCCAGATACGCTCGACCTGATGGTGATACCATGTCAGACGTCGTCCGTTGCCCGTGATCCCGTAGTAGCCTTGCATCATTCGGGTCAGGTGTCGATGCTGAACCGTGAGCGACAGGTGCAGATGCTTGATGCACCATTCCCTGGCTGCCCGTAAGGCCCGCGCAAACCGATCCTTGGCCGTGACCTGCCGCACCACCGGCTTGCCTCTCCGCGATTTGCCCCAGACATGGGTGAAGCCGAGAAAATTGAAACTGCTGGCACTCGTTGCCGGATGCTGCCCATGAGGGCGCCGGAAAAGGAAGTCCACATAGCGCGTGTTGTCAGGATGTAGCCGAAGCCCATACCGTTCGAAACGCTTGCCCAGTACGGCCAGCATGCGCCGACCGTCCAAGTGATCCTCGAAGCTCATGACGAAGTCGTCAGCGTACCGCACCATCTGGCACCTCCGCTTCAGGCGGGGCTTCGCCACTTGTACGAACCACTTATCCAACGCAGCGATCTCTGGGGTATTACGAACTCGCTCCAGTGAGCGGATGCGGGTTAATCGGGCCAAGCGCTTGGGGAATGCCCCCTCACGAGACGCGATCTCAACATTGCTTGATTGTAATGCCGGTTTCGCTCGAACCGGGCGGTGACTATATGTTACACCGCATTTGCCAGCCTCTATCGTAACTAGGTGCGGACACAAGATATTGCGCGTCAGCGGGGCTGCTCTACATTTGACAATGGGGGACATCTGCTTGTGGATGTCGGGCACACCTTCAATATCTGCCTCCCTCGCGCTAACCGAAGCGGCGCGACCCCAGCCAATTATGTGGACGGTTAGATTCTCCAGCACTTTTCCTGCATGTCTGTCCACCTTGCATCAATTGTGCAAATGTGTGGGATAAGGAGACGATTTGTCTGCGAGGCGTTCGGCACAGATCGATGCAACGAGCTCTTCAAGGTGCTTGATGTGCTCGACGAGCCAGCCGAGCTCCTCCAACGTTATTTCGTACTGTGCCGAGTACCGTGCGTCGACATAGGCGCGATCGAGCCGGGAAAAACACCGTTTTGCAAACTTCATATCGCGTGGCCAAGCCGAAATCAGCCTTGGATCACTGCGTTCGGCATGGGTCCTCAGCATATTCAGACGGTGGGATTTCGGGCTGTAGAGGGTCATGACGAGGAGTGCGCAGTGATATAGGCGTTCGGTCGTTTGATGCAGCATGAACGCGGCATCGCGCCATCTTTGGCTTGAAATCCCAAATTCTGCAAAAGCGAAAGCGTCGAGTGACAGAGGGAACCACTGATTAAAGTGTCGCTGCGCCTCCTGTTGCATCGCCTCTGGGGTCAGCGGCTTGGGCTCGACCAGCGGATGGCCCGGCGCCTGATATAGCATAAGGCCATCACGGGCGATGTCGACAAAGAAGGGCAGTCCGCGCGCGAGCTTGTCATTGACGTCGCTTAAACCGTGCGCGATGACCTTTGCCGGCGTCTGTAGATGACGAGTGATCGTGAACTCGCGTGTGAGCCGCTCGTTGATCGTCAGCCATACCGCGTTCTCCTCGGCAAAAGTCGGCGTGTTGACGACCGCCAGCAGATCATATTCAGATCGGTAGCCGCTATCGTTGTCCTCGACCCAGTCGCCGCGGGCATAGGATCCGAACAGAATAATCTTGACGATCCGCCCGGCCCTCGCCTTGTCCGATAGCTTGGTTTTCCGGGCATCCTCGAATTCTTCAAATATAATCCGTAAGACGTCGGCGAGCTCGCGGCGTTTCCTCCCGGGAAGGTGCTCGATGTTTTCGAGAGGGTTCAAGATTGCCCGTATCCGTGTTGTCTGACGCAATGCCGAATTTGCGGCGCGTTAGAGTCTGTGCTGCTGGCGACGAAACCCTGGCGCCAGCTTCGGTATCACTATACCTTATCGAGCCCTAGTCCTCACGCGCAGAATGAGGGGTTTGTCTAGGCGGATACATGCTGCCCGATCGAACGCCCTTATGAATTCTGCATCGACACGGGCTGCAATTGGCGGCCCGTCTGCCAATAAATGATGGAGTTCGTTTTGTCATGTTGGGTCTTCCATGCACTGTCGGACTTGCCGACGGAAGCAGCTTAACGGTCTTCGCGGTGATCTTGCGGAGCGTTAGCCAATCGCAGAGATCTCGTTCATTGACGCGTTCCTCCATAGCAGTAAGTATCCAGCCAGCGGCGGACGCATCATCTGTAGCCTATGAGCGGCTGATGCGCCAGTCCGATATGCGGGCAGCAGGCACGCTGGAGACACTGTCGGACGCATTGCTCCGCGATTTCGAGTGTGCAGTCGGAGCTTATGCGGACAGTGACGAGACAACCAAATGAGTGGATATGACGAAATCCGATGCTGAACGGCCGCGTCGGTGGGCCGCGGGCCCGGCAGTTCACTTATGTGAGCGTAGATCCACTCAAGGCGGATGTTGGGATTAGCGGCGGCGGATGCAATCGACTTTTTGGCCTGCGCATGCCCGGAAAACCTCAAGGTCAAGCTTGATAAATACCCGCAGCCAATCGATCGCGGCCGTCCATTGGCGGTGTACATTAAGGCCAGAAACACTGATGATCACATTAAGGCTTTCGACCGCAGCTGCCGCCAAAATCGTCACTCCCGGATATAGAAGTATTGGATTTGGGCATCAGCCCTGCGAATAGCTATGGCGTCGAGCAGCGAAGCGACGGCAACGCCATCAATGTGCTCACCGGCCAACGCTGCGGCGACTGGACCTGCACCGCAGCCCTAGGCATTGCGCTTCAGACAGGCTAACACCTTCACACGCGAAGGCAGATGTTTTCGCAGTTGCCGATAATTAGACGTGATTGTACCAAGGTCGATATCATAACAACTGCCGCGAAGAGCTGCGCTTTACCCGAAATTTCCATGTCCTAAGAGGGGACGCAAACCGGTCACTTTCCCCCTTGTACTTGCAGAAAATAGTAATGAGATCATGGTTCACATTTGATCGAGAGACCGAGCTTGCCGGGTTTAGTGTCCGTTCAAGAATGACGTTTGATGGCAGGGGGTTGAGTGAAGGGCGGCAATCAGATTCTTTGTATTTTGCGACAAATACGGAGAGATCGAATGGCCTGGACACCCTTCACCCGGCGTCACCATGACAGAAGCCGCATGCGCTACGCAAGTGATCTGACCGATCGCGAATGGAGTATGGTAGAACCGTTATGCCAAGGCAGCCTCGTCTTGGCCGTAGGCGCAAGACCTGTCTCCGCTCGGTGATGGACGCGATATTCTACTTGCTGCAATCGGGCTGCCAATGGGCATTGCTGCCACACGACTTTCCGCCGAAGAGCACGGTTTACCACTATTTCAAGCGGTTCTGCCGAGATGGAACGTGGCGTCGTATTCATGACGCGCTCTATTGCCGGACGCGGAAACTGGAGGGTCGTGATGAGCAGCCATCGTTTGCGATCATAGACAGTCAATCTGTGAAAACCGGCCCGGAGGCTCGCCTCGATGTCGGCTACGATGCAGGCAAGAAGATCAAAGGTCGCAAGCGGCATATTCTCGTTGATACTCTCGGCATGCTTCTCAAGGCAGAAGTCCATTCGGCGGGTATTCAGGATCGCGACGGAGCAGCCCTCGTTTTCGACAAACTCGCCAACCGCTTTCCCTTTATCGAGAAAATCTGCGGAGATGGCGGCTATCAGGGTCCGAAAGTCGAAGAGGCAAGCCCAAGGCCGATGGAAATCGTGAAGCGAAATCAGGCGGGATTCCAGGTATTGCCGAAGCGCTGGATCGTTGAACGCACCCTCGCATGGCTTGGCATCAATCGCCGGCTCGCCAAGGATTTTGAGCGCTTCTCAGCAACAAGCCTCGCCTTCCTGCACACCGCAATGATCAAGCTCATGACAAGAAGGCTCGCTCGATATCGGCTTTCTTGAATAGACTCTTAGGGCTTTGGAAGATGGGATCGGTGCGTGCAGCTGGTTTTGCGACCAAGGTGCACGATGGCAAAAAAGGCACAGTCGAGAACACCAACAAGCGCCTTCGACGCAACTGCCTGGCACCACAGATCTGGCAGTTGTTTTGCAACGCGACCTCCTCCACCTCAGCTGCCACGTCAACAATCAGCCGCGCAAATATCTCGGATACAGGACGCCAACCGTGGTGTTCACGGCCCATTTGCAGGACGACCGCTGATCCCATATTCTGCAAAGCCAGGCATGACGCACTTGCGTCAGCTTCTTAGCCGTCTTGTGACCTATCCCACTAAACGTCGAAAGGAGTAAACATATGCAGTATTGGCTGGACCGACTGACAGATCTTTCGGCAACCAGGGGTGACGAGAAGATCCTGAAGCAAGCGTTGGCTCACCTTACGAAACAAGCTGGCTTCCAAGGCTACGCCTATCTGCACATCAAGCCAGGTCACACCATTGCTGCTTCCAACTACCATCCTGAATGGCGAGAGAAGTATTTTCGACGGAATTTCGCAGCTGTCGATCCAGTCGTCAGACGCGCCAAGTCCCTCAAACAACTCTTCACCTGGAGCGGCGAAGAGAACAGACACCGCCTATCCAAAGCTGAGCGGGCGTTTTACGCCGAGGCCGCGGACTTCGGCATTCGCTCGGGCATTACAATTCCTATCAAGGCTGCAAATGGTTCCACATCGATGTTCACGCTTGCCTCCGAAAAAACCGCGGTCGAGCTTGAACGTGATATCGATTGTGTGGCGGCCGCCGCAGCTGTGGGGCAACTCCACATCCGAATGTCTTTCTTGCCGTTGACGCCGGATGAACAGCACCCAGCTTGGCTGGATCCCAAGGAAGCCGCCTATCTCAACTGGATCTCTGTCGGCAAGACGATGGAAGAAGCCGCCGAGCTGGAGGGCGTCAAGTACAATTCCGTCAAAAGCAAGCTCGAAGAAGCCAGAAAGCGCCTCGAAATTCACACCATGCCGCACTTGGTTGCGCTGGCGATTCGGACAGGCCTTATCTGAGCAAAGGCGTCAATTGGCGGATACGTCTGGGACATAATCTAAAATTCCAATCAGCGTGTTGAGGGCGCTCATTTGCGCGTGCATCGCGATCATAGCTTCTACGTATTCGAGATGCTGCTCACCGCCAACTGACTTTCCAGTTTTATAGTCCGCTGGCAATGCCTGGAACAACTGATCAGCCTTCTCGACGAGTTTTCTGTGCAATCGAATGGCATTGACAGTCAAAGTCTCAACGTCTGCGTTATTTAAACCTCGGGTAAGCCCGATCACCGGGCGCAGCTCACTTGTATTCGACACCGTCGCGTCACTCAAATCCATTACCATCACCAACCAAATTTAGTCTGCGGTCCACCCCACAAAATGTCGCATGCAATCCCCGGCCTGGGAGACGCAGACTGTCCCGGGACAGTCTGCAGACCTTCAACTCTGGAGCGCAGGGGCATCCGTCCATTCAGATGGCATTCCTCATCAAGCACTTGCATGCATCCCCTCCCGTTCGTTTGTAGAGTATACTCTGTAGATGAATGCGCTGCAACGCGCATGACTCTGAGTTATGAATATTCGAGAGATCTTCGCGCTGAATCTCAGAACGCTGCGGAACGACAGGGGGCTTTCGCAGGAAGAACTGGCCCACCGGGCCAACGTTCATCGCACCTATGTCAGCTCTCTGGAGCGATGTGTATATAGCCCGACGATCGATATGGTCGATGGCCTCGCTCGAATACTCGAGGTGGAAGCCTTCGAACTTCTGGTCTCAAAAGGCCGCCTCGGCACCAACAAGGCGGGCGACTCCGATTATTCCTCCGATACGTGATTTCAAAGTGAGTGAGGCTTGCGCCACTTGAGACAAATTCCGTTCATACTATGGCGCAACCCATAGAGTTCAGGCTCACGGTTCAGACTTTGCCATCTCGTACCCGTTGGCATGTTTCGCGGCAAGAGCGCAGAGCATAAGAGCGGTCTGATAAGATTTTTCAAAGGCAAGGACGGGCAAGAATTCGAAGCGCGAATGGAAGTTGTAGGCGCCGGTGAAGAAATTCGGCGTAAGCAACCCGCGCACCGACAGTGATGCCCCGTCGGTTCCGCCACGCATGGGCGTCAGTTTCTTTTCGATTCCGAGCCTGTCCAAAGCGGTGAACAGCAGCTCGGCTGAACGCTTGTCGCGCTGGAGGTAGTCGCCGATGTTGCGATAGGTATCGGCCATACTGTATTGCACCGATGCGGAAGTGTATTGCGACCCGATCTGTTCGGCGACTTCACCGACGCGCTGTTTCCGTTGCTCGAATTTTTGCTTGTCGAAGTCACGGATCATGACCTTAAGCCGCGCCTCGCTGTCGTTCGCAACCAGGTCCTTGAACCAGAAGTATCCTTCGCGCTTCTCCGTGCGTTCAGGCGTTTCGTTGCGGTCGAAGTGGGAAATGAAGTCCAGTGCCATCAGCAGCGGATTGACCAATACGCCCTTTGCCGACATCGGATGAGCGCTCACGCCGGTAAAGACGATCTCGCCGGATGCGGCGTTGAAATTCTCCACGACGACTTCGCCAAGCTCACAGCAATCAATGGTGTAGGCAAAGTCGCACGGGAACCGGTTCAGATCGAGCGCCTTGGAGCCCCTAAGACCGATTTCCTCATCCGGCACGAAGGCGACGAAAACGTCACCGTGAGCCTGCGAAGGCTCGAGTTTGGCAAGGAGGGTCATGATGACCGAAATGGCTGCCTTGTTATCCGCTCCAAGTACGCTCGTGCCGTCACTCAGAATAATATCCTGGTTCTGCCAGCCGAGAATTTCCTGATGGTCTGCCACTCTCAACCAGATGTCTTTCTCCGGGTTGAGGCATAGATCGAGCCCATCGAAGCGTTTGATTTGCGGCCGAATGATCGGGGAGAGCCCGACATCGACGGTATCGAGATGTGCGATGAAACCGATCCGTAGAGCGCCTGGACTATTACCGCGCTTTACACCCGTCACGATCGCATGCTCATCGACAACTACATCATCGACGCCAAGGCCGCGCATCTCCTCTGCCAACAGCCCGGCGAGTTCAAGCTGTCCTGGCGTAGAGGGCAAATGCGTTGAAGCGGCATCACTCTGGCTTTCTATGGCAAGATAGCGGAAAAACCGGCCAATAAGTTCGTGGCGAATGCCCATCTCTCTTTGTTCAATCGAATACATTCAATTCCCTCATTGACGACGAATGATGATGCTTTTGGGCGGCGGCGTCCTGTGAATATCCAGCGGCTCAGATACGAAAAATGCCGATTCCGCCTTCCAGTTCAATCTGCACGCCCAGATTTCCGGATTGCTCCTTGAACCGCTGCAGGATCCTCTCCGCACTTCCTCCCGTTGCAAGATGTGGGATCAGCCGATTTTCGAGCGAGCGATCCTTCAATCCGTCTTCTCCGCCAATCACGATAGGATAGAAGTTGATGTCGATCAGATCGTTATCCTGCCCGTAAGAACACACACCGATAACACTCTCCCATACTTCAGGTGCCATCCACGTCGATTTTTCCGACCTGACATGGAAGATGAAATTCCCTAGGCTGTGGAAGATCGGACGACGCCGATAGATCTCGACCGGTTGCAGCACCGGCGCACCATGGCTGACGAACATGGCCGCACCTGCGTCGATGCATCGTCTTGAAATGGCACTGGCCCAACCCGGCACCTGATACCAGTCGGAAGCCCAATGATGGTGGTGCAAATAAGCTATGACGAGGCAGCCATCTCTAGCAGCAGAAGCAATTGCCTCAAGGTTTCGGCTCATGTCGCTTTCGTCGACTTTGACGCTCCTTCCGAACATCTCGGATCGTTTGAAGATGGCACGAGCGATCCCAATCTCTTCATGCGGATCGACATGCCGTGGGTCTTCCGGTTGGCTATCATTGGTGAGGTCAATCGCAGTATAACCCACACTCTCCCGAATGGAGCGAAGCTGCCCGAAGGCTGCGTCATCGACCTTGATGACCTGTGATAGCCGCAGCCGATTGACGCCGGGGCGCTCAGGCCGGCCTATATCTGCATTTTCTGCGTACATGAAATCGGGACCCGGACCGCCGTCCATTGCGACGATGGCGACACGTCGTCCGCCGACCGTTCCGGTGCCTGCCTTTGCTGCCTCGAATTGGTTGCGGCCGAGCCCCGCATGGAGGAAGCCTCGCTTCCCGACCTCTTCGAGGGTCGAGAGCACGCCGGATGGGCCGAGATCGAAGGCATGATTGTTTGAGAGCGACAGTGCCCGAAACCCGGTCGCCTGAAGCGCATCCAGGACGACAGGATCGCTACAGCCGAAGAATGATCCCTTGAGCGGCCATCCGCCATGGCTTCCAAGGATCGTGCCCTCGAAATTGGTGAACGAAAGATCCGCCTGGTGAAGCAAGGCCTGAACCTGCTGAAAGGCCGGTGAGCGGTTGGTGCGGATGTCGTATTTTATAAGGGATTGGCCTGTGACCGCCAATTTGAACCTGTTATTCATGAGTCACCTTTAGGGACGACAAAAGCCGCCGATGTTCGGAAAACCGATGTGGAACACGGAGCCGCCAACGCCGCTATGGCCGGGCAGAGCTCAACACGTGAACCTGATAGGCCGGGCGTCGACGAGGTCGCGCGTGTAAGGATTTTGCGATTGTGAGAAGATGAAGTCGGACGACCCGAAGTCCTCGACCCGGCCATCCTTTAAGATATAGACAGAACTGCAGAGCTGCTGCACGACAGCAAGGTCATGCGAGATGAAGATCATCGTCATATCATGCTCGGCGATGCTGTCTTGGAGAAGCTTAACGATTTCGGCCTGTACGGACACATCGAGTGCGGAGGTCGGCTCGTCAGCAATGATGATATGTGGCCTCGCGAGCAGCGCCCGTGCGATGCAGACGCGCTGCTTCTGACCGCCCGACAGTTGATGCGGGAACCGGGCAAGTAAGGTTCGCGAAAGACCAAGCTGATCCATCATCGTCCCGACATCCGCCGGATCTTCGCCAGGTCGCATATCTGCGCTAAAGCGGATACTTTCCCTCAATGTCTCGCCGACGGACATCTTGGGATTGAGCGAAACCGAAGGATCCTGAAACACCATCTGCACACGACCAAGGAGGCCGTTACGGCCGCCGCTCTTCGACACATCAAACGCGTTTTTCCCGATCGTCACTCGCCCCACTGAGGCCACTTCCAGTCCGGCGATGATACGGCCGAGCGTGGTCTTTCCGCTTCCACTCTCCCCGACAATGCCGGTGATCTGGCCACGCCGCAGCCGTATGCTTGCGTCCCGCAACGCGAATTTTGCCACATTTCGGCAAAGGCTCCATGGAAGGCCCTTTGGAGAGAAGCTCTTCGAGAGGCCCTCTGCAACAAGATCCATATTGTCACCCTCCTCCCCCTCGGAGGACATGGTCCGGCTCGCGTTGGCCTCCGCCTCCACTGGCGCGGTCGAGATCCGCAGCCGCGGGACTGCGGCAAGTAAGCTGCGGGTGTAGTCGTTTGCGGGCGCATCGAGAATGACTTGGGTGCGATCCTGCTCAACCGCCTGACCCTTTCGCATGATAAGTACCCGGTCGGTTATCTCGGACACCACTCCCATGTCGTGGGTGACAAGGATGATGGAAACGCCAGTCTCATCGACAAGAGCGCGAAGGAGTTTAAGAATCTGCTTCTGGACCGTGGCATCCAGCGCTGAGGTCGGCTCGTCGGCAATGATGATGTCGGGAGATCCCGCCAGGGCGATCGCAATAACGGCCCGTTGTCTTTGCCCTCCGGAGAACTGATGCGGATAATTGCGGTATCGTCGCTGCGGCTCCGGAATGCCGACGCGGGCCAGAAGCTCGACAGCCCGTGTGCGAGCCTCGCGTCTCGAGATAGACCCGTCGATCGCCAAGACGGTTTCCTCCACCTGCGCGCCGACGCTCATCAGGGGATCGAGCGAGGCAGTATGATCCTGGAATATCGCGGATATTCTTCGTCCTCGGATGGCGTCCCCCTGCCCTTTCATCGCGTCGATCGCCTTGCCCTCGAATTCGATCGTCCCCGATACCACTTGAAACTCAGGCGCAAGCAAGCCGAGGACGGCATTGCCCAATGTCGATTTTCCGGCCCCTGATTCACCAATGATGCCGAGGATCTCGCCGCGCTCAAGCGCGAAACTCACGTCGTTCAGGATCGTCACCGGTCCTGACGCAGAGCGGTGACGAAGGCCGAGGTTTTTCACCTGAAGCAAAAATGTTTTTCCAGGTTCGCATGTCATACCGGACGGCTCCTTGGATCGAGACGGCGTCGAACATCTTCACCTACGAAGTTGATGCTTGCGATCAGGCCGAAGAGGGCGAGGCCGGGGAAAAGGCTGATCCAATACTGACCAGTCAAAAGGTATTGGAAGCCGTTTGCGACCGTGGAACCCAGAGACGGCTTGTCAATTGGAACGCCCAAGCCGAGAAAGGACAGGGTCGCTTCCAGCGAGATCGCATGGCCGACTTCGATTGGGATCAAGGTCACGGCCGGCGCGATGCTGTTCGGGAGCAAATGGCGAAAAATGATCCGGGATGTCGGCAACCTCATCAGTCGGGCCGCATCCATATAGGACTTATTCGTCTCGCTGAGCGCGACGCTACGTGCCAACCGGGCATAGCTCGCCCACTGGGCGATGATCAGCGCCAGAATGATTCGGTCTATTCCGGGGCCGAGCGTGACGATGGCGATCAGGGCGATAAGGATCGTCGGCAGGCTGAGCTGAAGGTCGACGAGCCGCATGATCGCCATCTCCACCCACCTGCCAAAAAAGGCGGCGCTGACGCCCGCCGTCAGCCCGATCAGGGCAGCGATGGCTGCACTCGTGACAGACACCACCAAGCTGATGCGCAAGCCGTAGAGGATACAACTGAAGATATCCCTGCCAAGCCCGTCCGTTCCAAGCAGGTAAAGATAGCCACCACTCCCCCACGTGCCTGGCGGAGAAGACGATTCCCATCCGTAGATTTGCAGGGGGTCGTAAGGGTTTTGCGGCGCAATGGTCGATGCGGCAAGGGCAAGTAGGATATAAGCCATAAGCATGATTTTGGAGGGGGTGAGCACCGGCCATTGCGGACGCCGGTTCAATGCCCGGAGAATATGAGCTTTCATGGCGGTTCCCTTTATGAGGACAGGCGCACGCGCGGGTCGAGCGCGGCATGGAAGAGGTCAACGAAGGCATTGAGGGCGACGAACGCGACCGAGATGAAGGCAAGTGTCGCCATCACCACTGGCCGGTCCAAGAGTTGGATGGAGTCGATCAAGAGCTTCCCGACGCCCGGCCACGAAAAAATTGATTCAACGACCACTGCAAAGGCCAGCATACCGCCGAATTGTAGGCCGATGATTGTCACGATCGGTACGCTGATGTTCGGAAGGGTGTGGCGAAACACGATCCGTCGCGAGGAAAGCCCCTTCGCACGACAAAACCTCGTAAAGTCCAGGCTCTCGACTTCGATCGTGCCTGATCGAGAAAGCCGCGCGATGAGTGCGATGTTGGGTATCGCCAGAGCAAGAACGGGAAGAACCATGTGCCACAACCCGTCTCCAGTAAGCACGCTCCACTCCTGTCCGAGGAAACTTGCCGTCGCGCCCCTGCCGCCGGATGGAAACCAGCCTGTCAGGATGGCGCCTGTGAGGATCAGGACCATGCTCAGCCAGAATGACGGGACGCTCAGTGCGAACACGCTCGATCTGAGGACAGCCCGGTCGAGCAGCGTTCCCTGCTTCCGGCCAGCCAGGAGCCCTACTCCTATTCCAGCCGGAGCCGCGATAAGCATTGCGGAACATGCGAGCTCGAGCGTCGCGGGAAGCTTGCTCATCACCAGTTGAAGAGCCGGCAGATGATAGATGTATGAGGTACCGAAGTTTCCACGGAGGACGTTGCCTATGAAGAACAGGTACTGCCGCCAGATTGGCTGATCCAACCCCAACGCGATCGTCGCACGCCGGATATCCTCCGGCGTAGCGGTTTCGATATTGACGATGTTGAAGACCGGATTGCCGACGCTGTGAATACCGATGAACCCGATCAATGACATGGCGAGAAGGAGAAGGAAGGCTTGGCTCAGTCTTCCTAGTGCAGCTGACAACAAGGCCATGATCACTCACTCCGTCGCTGGAAGCGTCTGCATTGCTGTCGTCCACCCGCGGGGGTGCATCATGTAGGAGCCAACACGTGGGCCGTAACCGACGATATGATGGAAGTGGTAGAGGGGAATAATCGGCTGATCGGCCATTACAAAATCTGTGGCATCGGCGAGCGCCTCGTTTCGTGCCGGTCCCTCCTGAACGCTTTCCGCCTTTGCCAGCATCGCGTCAAAAGCGGCGTTGCGGTAGTGCCCGAAATTCAAGGCCCCGGTTCCACGCTCGGGATTGGACGAAGCCAGGAGAGCATTCAGAATGATGTCGACCGCCTCTCCGGATGTGCCGCCGTACCAGACAGCATAGTCGCCCGCGGCACGCTTGGTGTTGAAGACCGAGAACGGAAAGGCGACAGGCTGGGCGGTGACTCCGATACGAGCCCAGCTTTGCGCAATGGCCTGGAGGCTCTCGCTGTCGCCGGGATATCGGCCCGTAGGTCCGGCGAGAATGACGTTGAAGCCGTTTGGAAAGCCAGCCTTTGCGAGAAGGGCTTTCGCATCGTCGTAATTGGTAGCCTCTGGCTTCAGATTTGCTGACGTGCCCGGCAAACCGCCTGGAAAAACCTGCGCTGCGGCGGTGCCGTAACCGGCAAGGATCTTGTCAACGAGAATGCCGCGATCCGTTGCCATCGCAAGCGCGCGCCTGACCAAAGGGTTCTTGAAGGGATTGGGGACCCGGTCGCCCGAGTTGCTCGTCACGCCGGGAACTGTCTCTCGTTCCACATCAAACTGCAAGAAATTGATGCGCGCCGCCCCGACGCTTGCAATCCTGGTGCCCCGCTTTTTAAGCGAAGCCACGTCGCGCGCCGGAATGGCGTCGGCAATGTCGACGTCTCCCGTGGTCAATGCCGCCACGCGCGCCGCAGGGTTTTCGATGACCCGAAGCGTCACCGCCGACCAAGGAGGTTTGCGGCCCCAGTAGTCGTCATTCCTCGTGAGCTTCAGCATCTCACCGGAACTCCACCTCTCGAACTTGTAAGGTCCCGTGCCGATGGGAGGGCTGCCGGCGTTGAGATCCTCCGTGGTCTGGAACCCCTGCCCCGGCCGATGCATGACGAAAATCGAGGAAAATGACAGCGGTAGGTTGGGAACACTGCCGTTCGTATCGATGACGACAGTGAGAGGATCGGGCGCGGAAACCGACTTTATCCCAGCGACATAGGACTGAAAGCCGCCGCTTGGCGGTTTGAGGAAATCCCGAATGCGCTCGATCGTGTAGACGACATCATCCGCTGTGAAAGGCGAGCCATCATGAAAACGGACGTGTTCCCGCAGCTTGAATTCCCATTCCGTGTCGGACGTTGCGCGCCAAGCGACGGCAAGGCCGGGCTTCAGGTCCAGGTGCTCGTCCTGATAGACGAGCCGCTCGTAGATATGGGAGAGCAGCGAAGTGTTTTCATTGAGATTGGCGTAGAGCGGATCAAGCGTCATCAATTTGTACGATGTCGCGATCCGAAGCTCATCGGCTTGTGTCGGCCCCGCCAGAACGCTCCAGACCGCAAGCATGGTCAGCAAACCGGACAGCAAAAGTGAACGCAACGGATTTTTCAGTTTCATTGTGAAGTTCCCATTTTTTATATTTTTTGCTGCAGTTGGCGCCCCACAGCGATACGCCCCTCCAACGCATTCATCAGCGGAAAGATGTCCTCAAAGATCCGACATGCGCTTCTCATCAGTGATCTTCGAGGTTTTAGATGCGTGAAGCGGCGATCCCGCCATGGAAGAGAGCTTGGTCATGCAGTTGCTGCCCTGTGCAGGCTTGAGTCGATGAAACGCTGGCGAGCCACCGAGTCGGCGCCGGATCGCGAAGACGAGATTGCCCTCGCAGATGTGTCCAGCGCCGCATTCAACTGGTCGGGAAGCTCTGAACATGTTTTTAGTGACGCTGAGGCGACGAATGAATGCCTCCCCGGGTGACCGGAGACAAAGTTCTGCTATTGTCGGAATCAGCCATGATCCCAGCTCCCGTAAGCTTGGTTGTGGTAAATCGGATCGGTGTTAGCGCACCTGTCCGATCGCTGGCCTGCAGTGTTCCCTACAAAATGATAGAAGTCAATCAGAAAGTTTGTCTTGAGTAATAACATTCTTACAGTGGAGCAATGCCGTGGAGCTCGGGCTATGTTAGGCTGGAGCCAAGCAGAGCTTGCAAAGGCAGCTAACGTCTCTCGTCAAACGATTGCTGATTTCGAGCGTGGTGCACATCTGCCGATAAGCAACAATCTCGCGAGTATCGTCACGGCATTTCAGGAGGCCGGAATTGAATTCATTCCGGCGAATGGAAATGGCGTCGGCTTGCGTTTCAAAAAGCCGATGGCGTAAGGCGATGGCGGATACGAGACCTCTCCTTTGTAGCAAGCGCCATCAAATTCTGGCTGCAACAGCGCACCCCTTTGTCCGGCGCGGGTGGGGCTGAAATGTACAGCATTCTCGGAATTCAAATGCAATCCGCTTACTTGTAAATTAACGTTTCGTCACAGGGCTATTTAACATTTCGCCGTACCTACAATTAACGTTTCGCCAAATTTAAGTTGACATTATGTCAAACCTGTAATTAACACTCCGCCAAAACCGCAAGAGGCCTAGTCATCTGATTAAGCTTGCATTTCCATTTGGGTTCGGGGGATCACCATGGCCGACGACTTATATGAGCGGCACATCAAAACGGAATTAGAGCTCGCTCTTGAGAGCGCGCGGGTCGTTAACCTGATCGGGCCACGCCAAATCGGCAAGACAACCCTCGTGCGTGACATGCTGGGAAGCGGCCACTTCGTCTCGTTCGATGATGAAAATGTTCTTGCTGCGATTGAATCCGATCCTCAAGGCCAGATGCAGATCTTAATCACGACGGCGAATGGTGAACCGATCATTATTGATGAAGTCCAGCGCTCAAAGAAGATTGCGCTCACAATAAAGCGTGTTGTCGACGCCAATCGCCGGATGGGTCAATTCCTCCTGACTGGCTCCTCCAATATTTTCGTTTCCGCAGACGTGCTCGATTCTCTTGTAGGCAGAGTTCAGACGCTCAAGATGCTGCCCTTAAGCTCGGCGGAAATCGACGACGCCGGCCCTTGCTTGCTACTGGATTGGGCCAAAGAGAGTGGCAAGCAGAATACCCTGCCCCCCTGCAGGAACATATCAAAGACCGAGATCATCGACCGCATCATTCGCGGCGGATATCCGGAAATCAGACCCCTCCCAGAACGCTCTCGCCAACGCCGATACAGGGAGTACATCGACACCATCGTGGACCGAGACGTCGCGGACGTAATGAAAATAAGAAGGCCGGACTCGATGCGCCGGTTGGTAAATCAACTCGCCGTCAGAACCGGAAACGAGCTGAACATGACCGACCTTGGCGACAAGATCGGCATGACAAGGCAAGTAACAGGAGAGTATGTAGATATCCTGGAACGTCTGTCGCTTGTCGTCAGGTTGCCCGCCTGGACGTCCGGCGAGGCGGGGCGTGACATCAAACAACCAAAGTGCCACCTGATCGATACGGGGGTGGCCGCAGCCCTGCGTGGATTGGCGGCAAGCGATTTCGCGCTGGGGAAAGATCAAACCCCTTTGGGCGCGCTTTTCGAAACCTATGTATTTACTGAGTTGTTGAAGTGCATCGCCCTACAGCGCGATGAATGGCGCCTCTATCACTGGCGAGACCGGAGAGGACGGGAAGTCGACATCGTGGCAGAAAGCGGAAATCTCGTTGTTGGATTCGAGATGAAAGCCTCCTCGACCGTCTCCCATGCCGACTTCGATAACTTCAATGTCTTCAGGGACGGCCCTGCCGCAAAATGGACCTTCTTAGGCCTGGTAGTCTACACCGGAGATCAAGTCCTAGCATTTGGGGAGGGGCAATTTGCGATACCTGTATCGATTTTTAGTTCGTTCCCGAAGGCTACCCATTCAGTCGCCGCACCATCATGACGTCGGCAATTTCTCTGTCACCCTCCAGCAGTCCGCAGGGGATGCGGCCGATCTCGATAAATTCGTGGCGCTGGTAGAAGCGCAATGCGGGAGAATTTTCGGCGTTGACCGCCAGTTCCAGTTGGAGAATTCCTAGACTTCTCGCATAGTCCGAAACCACGTTCAGGAGAGCTAGGGCAACTCCCGCGCCGCGTTCGCTCTTTCGCACATAGACGCTGACCAGCATAGCGCGATGAGCCATCTTGCGCGGGCGCAGGCGTACGAGCCCCATCATACCGATCGGTTCGCATTTGCCAAATGCGACAAAGATCGGATCGTTCAGTCTTTGGCGCCATTCCCAATCAGGGAGGAATTGCCAATCCTCAAATCGGCTCGCAAAGGAAGCCGGTTCACACCGAAGGGCCTCCAGCCGGATGCTCCGGAAAACATCAATTTCGTCAGCGGTAATTTGCCTGATCGATACTCGCTCCGCAGCCATGCCGGGCTCCAAAATGAATGGGTTTCAAGCGCTAGGGTTTCGAACCCAGCCGATCACTTGCCGCATTCGGTGATATTCTCGCCGCCGGTTCCAATCGGCCGCCACAATCGGGCTTAAAAAACCTACGCCCATCGCCACTCCGCGGACGCAGCGTGAATTGCCTGGGTCCTGATATGCGCGGACAACTTAGACCAAATCGGATCGCCGGTGAAACTGGCCAGGTCACCAGCAGCATCCTGCAGCGACACAGAACCATAGTTGGCAGCCAGCTCCAACGGAGCGCCATTCTCTTCAACTTCCTTAAATGGATCGCCGTCCTTCGGACGCAAGACCCGGTGCCCCCACACACCCGGCCGCCCGTCGGCTCGCAGCGCGTCAAGCAGTTCCCGCTCGCCGACGGCTCCGAGTGCCGCGGCAACAAGGTATCGCATGAGGGGGTAGTACACGGTCTGCCGGCATCCGCCGAGAACACGAATGCCAGGCAAGATCGACGTCACCAGAAACGTCGTTAGCAGATTGGGTACGAGTTTGCGTTGCCGCAATGAGGTTGCGATGCTTTCAGGATCGAACCTCACCTCCCAGATCGGTGGCCCTTCCCCTGTAAGAACGCCTCCCTGCAAACGCAGGGGGAAAATCCTTCCATCTTCCAAGCCCCAGAAGAAATCGGTTGTCTGGCGTATCCATCCTGTCCACGGACCAGCATTCAGCTGCTCGATCGCCCGCAGTAGGCGTTCCGCGAAGAAGCCATCGCCCGCAAAGCGAGTTGACATCCACGACGCGCTATCCTCGAAATGGTCCGCCACAAGATCGGCAACATCGATGTCGTCAAATTGCAGCAGTCTGAGAGACGAAGGAAACGATCTCCGCCACAGGACTTGATTTGCAGCCTTGATCGCTTCAGCTGCCGACGAAAATTCGGTATCGGGCAAAATAGCCTTCAGCCGAGCGACAGCGGCTTTGCCGGATCCGGCGTTTTGCCGGGAAAGTGCAAACCGGTACGGCCCATTGAGACCGCAAATACTGTAAGGCTGCATGCGGCTTCGAGACAAGCCAAACACATTCACCAGCTCGCCGTCAACCGAGAGCCAGCCGGGGCCCTTTTTAGATCTCTCTACGAACTTCACCGTTGAAGAGCTGTAGCAGATATGCCACCGCTGTCCGTGCGCGGTGAGGCCAAGAGCGCTGAATAGATGTGTGTAGAAGGCGTCCGGCTCGATCAGCAAATGGCAGTGAGGACCGCTTTGCATCACCGGCAAAGCCGCTATTTGGCGGCTTGCTTGCTCCGCATCGTCCTTGTGGGCGCCTGCCCTCACTGCTGTCCGCGCGAGAAACGACTGCATCCGGCTCATCGCGTCTCCACGGACAGAACATCGTCCCCGGGAGCCGGCTTCGTAGACTGCGAATGCGTAGTCTTTGAGCGGTCTAGCCCAGAACGGTGTAAGGTCTGGCATTAAAAACGACAATGCCGCCCTTACATCCTCTAGCGCGCTCTGATCGGGCGTGGGCCCGCACAGATCTTTGCTCATCTTCACCTCCCGTATCAGGAACCGACCGTTCAGATCTCAGTGACTATCGACTGCGGTGATCGCCAATGCCAGTCTGCTTCCAATGGCCCGTGTTCGTTATTTACCAGGATCTGCGGCACCGGCTCGTGACAAAACTCTGAAGGAATAGCCGGCTTCACCATCGACATAACAAAATCACGTAAAGAACCGAGCGAATTGGATGAAACGAACGTGTAGAAATTGCCGCTATTCCATGTGATGACGGCGTAGCGGAAGTACGATCGAAGAGCTGATTGCGATGTGACCAGATCGACCTGGAAGTCGACCATCGTGTCCAGAACACCGCGCTTCTTATCGATGATCTGGTCTGCTGAAAAGAACCTCGACTTGAACATCCCATCCTTTTGACGCTCCCGTTCGAGATAGGCCTCGGTATTTTGATGGGTCAGCTTTTGCACCTGCACCAACACACCATTGGGCCGGAGCCGGGGCGCTATGAAGCCGGTCTGATTGTCGCGATCCCGTCCATACATCTGGAAGGTCGTATCTTCGAACAGCACATCATATCCGTCCTGGAAAGGCCGAAGATTTACATCCGTCGCATACCGTTCATCATCCAGTTCGAAGAATGGCCCGTGGTAAAAGTGGGCATCGTCGCTGCCTCTCCGGGCGAAAAAGCAGACGCGATTGCCGTCCGTGGGACTGCAATTGAGGGTTTTCAGGCGCCCGTCACCCAGTCTTGCCAATGATCGTGCGAGAGTGCCGGCGCCCGCTCCGAGCGTATAGATCGTCGCAGCCTTTCCGCTGCGCGCCCATGCCTTCTGTCCAAACAGAAGGATCGCGGCAGCCAGGCGGCACTCCTCTTCCAGCCGATAAGGGATGCTTGAAAAATAATGGCTGTCGAAATGTCCCCACAAACGCCGATGCGTGTCCCAGAAGGTCATACAATCGAGGTCGAACGACAGGAGATCCATCTGCGGTTCCGGCGTCGCCAGATCCGGCGTCCCTCCCAGTCCGCTTGCGGTTCTTTCGAAGAAGGTTGCGAATGACGTAAGGCGCGGAGCCTTTCGCCAGGCCTCGATTATCTTGTTATCCGCCACAGCGCGATCCTCGTTGTTGAGCCAAACGACAGTGGCGCCCTGAACCGGTTCCGGCACAGGCTTCGCCGGCACTGCCGGCGTCCTCCGCGAAGGCATTCTCGCGGCTGTCTTGATCGCTTAGAGGTGGTTGATGTGAGACCCTGACGCAATCTGGCGATTTCAACAGATTGACTCGCAACTTTAAGTTATATCGAAGGGTGAGGAGATGACCGGAAGAGCAAGCTTTCAGACCTGAATTATTTCAAGATAGCTTGCCCTTGCGACAGCCTGATAGATCGTTGCAGTCCCGAGTTTGCGTTTGGCAAGATTGAGGTAGAGCCGCACCGCACTCTCCGAAATCTGCAACGTCGCGGCGATACGTTTCGAAACGATGCCGCCTGCCAGCAGTTGAAGGCACTCCTGCTCACGCCTGGATAGCTTCCGGTACCCGCCATGCTTTCGCAGACCCGATACGGAGAACGCCTTCTCGTGCAAAAAATGGGACAGAACCTGAAGGTCGGGGCTGGTCGATGTCCGTAACGTTAGCCACTCGGATCTCGGCAAATTCGACGTTGCCGAAAGGAGGCTACGTTCACCGCCCGGACCTCGGACAGGGATCGTCAGCCCCTGCCGTCCAATGTCAAAGGACACCGCCTCTTTGAAAAAGCTGCGGGCTCGCGGCGATCGTCGGTCAAGATTTGACCAATCGACAGGCAGAAAGCCGGTGCGGCTGAGGTCTATGACAGGGTCAATCGCGAAATGGTTTCTATCAAGATAAACGGACGTCCATTCCTCAGGATATGTCGTGCAATAGAAGGGATAGGCGTCCGTGGAGGTTGCGCGACGGACCACCAAAAACGCTAGATGTGAAAATTGGTATCGATCTCGAATGGCAGCAACGGCAACACTAAAATCAGGTCCGCTGCCGACCCTTCGCAACATCCTCAACGACCAGGACAATGCTGACTGTTGTCGATCTTTCATTGGGTTCCTTTCGAGCGGCATACCGGCATATGTTCTCCACAAATTCGAGGATCTGCGGCATGCCCCCCGTGTATTGGTGTTTACTGACGAACGATCGGCGCTTCACCAATGGCGTCGTGGCATATGGCCTATCTGGAGCTCCCGATTCCCGAGAGATCGACACGCATCCCTGCTTTGCTAGGATCGCTTGCACCGTCGGATGGTGGAGCATCCCGGCCTCCAAGGTCTTGCGGCTTCCCATCTGTGCGCATGGGCGGCTCGATATCCTGATCGTCTTCTTTCGGCTCCGCGAGTCTTACCGCGCCCGGATCGGTCGCAGTAAAAACGGCCTTTCCCTCGAAGTACCCCGTCTGCCATGCGATGATCGCGTCATCGAAGACCTGCGGCAGAACATCTTTGGCTGTCGGGTTTCCATACCACCTGGTGACGATCCGATAGACCTTGCCGAATAGTGCCGTTCCCATCCGGATGTTTTCACAGGGCTCGATCAGATCCGGCTTCAACTGACCTGCCTCGATGAGGCCCAGCCCAGCGGGATATTGTGTGATACCGACACGCACTGTATTGCGGCCGAGATTGTTTCGGATCAGTGAGAGGGCTTCATCCGGCGTCGTGGGTTTCGGCACAAGCACAACCCGCTTGCCGGACCGTACGGTCACGGCAAGCGGGTCCTGCGACCCTGCCCGCTCGATAAACATCTCGACGATCTCAAGCTTTAGAGTCTTGTCGGCGCACTGCTGAATAAGGGCGGCATCAATCATCTGGTCACTCCTGCGGGTTCTGATTGTAGGCCGTGACGATCGGCACGCCGAACAGCCGCGCCCATGCGGCAGCGCTGGCCTTCTGGATGGCAATGATCGACGTGCCTGATGTCCACCAGCCATTGCCGGTCGCCACGATGACGTCTGGCGCTTGAAGCATCGATTGAAGGATCGGCCAGAGAATGAGCTGCTCATAGCAGATCAGCAGAGCCATCCTCATGCCGGCAACCCCGATCACCGGATTGGCAAAAAAATGAGCATGCGCGCCGCCGCCCTCGCCCATCAAGACCCGCCACGGTTGCCACATCGACAACGGGACCGGCATGCGCTCGCGATAAAGGATACGGGCCTTGCTGGCCGAGATGGAAACCATGACGTTGTCGTAACCAGCAGCATCGGTGACCGCCGCACCTGCGATCACGACGATGCCGGATCCCAGCAAACCATGCTGCCAGACTCGTGCAACGGTCGGCGTCCAGAAACCAAGCGCGCTCTCAGGCAAAACCACGAAACGGGACTCTCCGGCCTTTGCCCTGACCGCTGCGATCAGATCACTATGATAGCTGAGCGAGTTGTCTCGACCGAGATTTTGCCCGAGTGCAAGGTCGACCCCTTTCCAGCTGTCTGCTACCTTTGGCTGCGTCCGGTCCGTGGCGGACCAGGCGTATAGTCCCAACAGGACTGCGACCGCGATTTGCCACCGTCGACCGGTCATGACGACCAAAAGGATTGCGGTCGCTCCAAGACCAAACCATCCCCAACCCGGGAGCAGGACGCCGGCTGCCGTCAGCGGATGCGCCCAGCCGGCAATCCCGAAGGGCGGCACACCCGTCAGCACCATGACGAGCAAATACCGCACGCCCCTTCTCTTTTCCGGATGCCCTATCCAGAGGACGGCATGCACGAGGGTAAAGCTTGACGACGCCATTGCCCAAAGCAGGAGGCCCGGCCGGAGATCTGCGGCATAAAAGTTCGCGACACCCTGCGGCAAACCTCTGGATGCGGCGAGGAAATATGCTGCCGACACGGCACCCGCGACCAGCCGTGATGGTGACTGCGCCCAAAGCAGCGGAAGGATCATCGCGATAGGGAGGGTTATCATATTTCCCCTCCAGGCGACCGCGCCCACCGCGACCGACAGCCCGATCAGGATCGCCCCACGCAATCGGTCATGGCCCGAAGGTGAGGATTGGCCTGGCAAGTCCGAGGAGGCCGCTGTCGGGGACCGGTCCAAAATATCTGGAGTCATAGGAACTCGCAAAGGATGAGTGGAGGAACACGTGACCCGGCGGCACAACGCCCCCGGAATAGGGGATGATCGGACGGCCCTGCCCGTCGCTCTCGCGGATGCGGGACTCGTCGAGAACAGCACTGTCGATCTTAACAGTGTCGCCGACTGCGATGTGCTGGCCAGGAAGCGCTACGACGGTCTTGATGAGGGGCGCAAAACAGCCCGCGCACAGTCCGCGCCGGAGATAACCGCGCTGCCATGCCTCATGGAACCGCGGCGTAGGGGGAGGGCAGATGAACACAAGATCGCCAACGAGGGGGGCTCGGCTCAACGGCTCGATACGCCAGATTCCAAGTGGTTCGCTCGGCGTCAGGTTCAGCCTGATGCCGCCGACAAGAGCGATCCCTGCAAGAGCCACCAATAGGCTCGCGGCAGTGTTGACGAAGACGATCGCCCCTCGCCTGCTCATTGCTTGATCACCGGCGTCTGACGCTGAGCGAGCTTCAGGTCCTCCACCTGCTTCAGCGTTGTCACTGTGCGTTCATGGGCCGCGAGCTGCTGGGCTGTGCGCATCACCGGCCAGGCTTCTTTGAGCCGCGCCTTCTCCTGAGGTGCCAGCCCCTCTGAGAGTTTGTCGAACAGCTGGCCGTCGGGGGTGCGGGCTGAGTTTGCCAGCAGCGTGCGCTCGCCGAAGCGCTCGGCCACAGCCTTGTTGAGACCATCGATCTCAACCTTGGTCTCGCGGTTGCTGAGTGCGTATGCCGCAGCAGTGGGAAGATCGTTGCGGTCGATCGCGTCCCGTACCCGCTCCAGCACGGTCTGCGCCGCCGGCGACAGCGCCGGGATGTCGATTGACACGCGTTCGCGCATCGTCTTCTCCTCATCCTCGATCCGCTGCACGGCGGCCTCGCGGATCCGAAGGTAGGTTTCGATGTCGCGCTGCAGCGCGGGAGCGTTGACCTCCGCAACGCGGCGGGCCTCTCGGTCAGACTTGCTGGTGAGAATACCGGTCATTCCCTTGAGCGGTCCGATCGACGCAGGCTCGGTCGCAAGCTTGTCGAGCGTCTGCATTGCCACCTGTTTGTCGGCGAGGACAATGTCGAAGTTCATCGCGCGGAAGGCGGTCTCTGGATCGGCGAACACATAGCGGAAGCGCGTCGACACCTCCTCCCATTGCTTCTTCACTGCAGGATCGTTGGCAACCTTCTGATCAACGGCGTCGCTTAGGGGGAGCGGGAACAGTTTTACGCCTGACACCATCGGGCGGGTCTCCTTGGTCGTTTGGGTTTTCAGGGTTTGCAGCAGGCCGAGGCGTTCGCCAACTGCTCGAAGACGGACAGCCAGATCGGAAAACTTCGACTTCTGGCGCAGCGTCCAGTCCAGCCGGTCGCGCAGCAAGGTCCGGGCGACCTGGACGATGTGCAGGCCACGGTTTTGAGCAAAGGCGAGCGCCGGGCGGTAGAGACCGCTCCGCTCGTAGTCGAGCGTGGTCTCCTTTGCGTTTCTGCGCGACAGGATCTGCGTCAGGCCGCCTGCCTTGGAGAAGGAACGTCTGCCGTAATAGAGTGCCAGATCCTCGCGGTGGCGGGTCATCGCGACATAGGTGAGATGACGATCAAGCGAGAGGCTTGCCAGCAGCTTCACCCGATCGACCGTTGCGCCCTGGCTCTTGTGGATCGTGGTGGCATAGCCGTGATCGAGATTGTTGTAGAAGCGCTGCTCGACCGACACCTGACGCCGATGATCGCCCTCGCCCACCACGACGGAAATCCGGTTCCACGTGGCCTCTACGACACAGCCGATCATTCCATTCTTGACGCCAAGCGAGCCTTCGTTTTTGAGGAAGACGATCTGGTCGCCGGCGTCGAAATGCCGGAGGCCATCTGCGGTTCTGAAGGCATGGCCTTCACTGAGGATGCCGCGCTCGACCAGCTTCTCGCGGGCCATCACGTTCAGCGTGCGAACGTCACGGCGCAGGTGCGCCAGCATCAACATGGACTTTGCCGGATCGTAGTCACGGTTCCAGTCAGCGATCAGATGTTCGACGGCCTGAGCCTTCAGTTCCGAGCCAAGCACCCGGCCCTCTGAACAATAGGCGGCGAGCGCTTCGCCAACGCGGCCGCGTGCCAGATCGAGCGAGGCCTTTCGCATCCAGTCCTCGCGCTGGCGATAAATAGTTTCGAGTTCGGCATAACCGACTCGATCTGCAATGGCGCGAAACGCAGCACCCGCTTCGATCGGCTGAAGCTGCTCGGGGTCGCCGACAAGCACAAGCTTGGCACCGGTCTTGACCACGGCCTCGACGAACCCGGCCATCTGTCTGGACGCGACCATACCGGCCTCGTCCATGACGAATACTGTTTTGGCATCGAGCGTGTCGCGGTCCTTCTTCCAGCGCAGTTCCCACGAAGCCAGCGTGCGGCTCTGGATCCCTGCTTCTTTCTCCAGGCCCTCTGCCGCCTTTCCGGCAAGCGCTCCACCGACGACGCGATATCCGCCGAGTTCCCAGGCTTCGCGCGCCGCCTTCATCATCGTGGTCTTGCCCGCACCCGCACGCCCGACGACGGCCGTGATTCGGGCGGAACCGGCGACGTGCTCGATCGCTGCTCGCTGCTCATCCGACAGGCGGACGTGGCGCGCGAAGGTCGCCTCCAGCACCGTCTTGGAAACACCATGGGTATCCCGCTCGGACAGCCAGAGGGATCGCCGGGCCATCTCCGCTTCCAGCCGAATCAGCTCGCGCGTGGTGTATCGCGACGGCAGTCTTTGTCCAGTCGCGGACTCGATTGTGTCCCGCTGCAGACGCAGGGTTTCAGGACTTTGGAGGATGCGTGCCAGGAGCTGTTGGAAAATGCCGGGATCATCGACATAGCGATGCAGCACCTTCGCCACATCCTGGATGTCAAAGACGCTTTTCTCACGGGTGATCAGGTCAAGCACAATGCCCGGACTCCGAACAATCCGGCGGACATTCTCACTACGCCGCTGCTCGTTCAACTCGATCCGCTCGAGCTCTGGACGCACACCCCGGCTTTCCGCCTTCCGCTCGATCGCCTTGGCGCCGACGCCGAGATGGATGGTCGGCTCAAGCTCGATGCCCTGCTTCTCGTAGGAGCGACCATCAATGCGAAGATCGATACCACCCAGTGCCAGGTGGTGGTTCTGACGTTCGAACCATCCATCCCGCAGCTTATTGAAGTCATCCGTCGATCCGGCCCAGAGCTCGTAGACGATCTTGCCGGAGTTGGTACGGAGAGGCTGGCCGTCCTCGCCAATGACCGCGACTTTCTTCGCCCCAAAACCATCTTCGGTCAGCGGGCGCAATGTCGTCATCAGGTGGATGTGCGGATTGCCGGGATTGTCGTGATAGACCCAATCGGCAACCATGCCCTTGGCGAGGATGTGTCTTTCCACGAAGTCGCGAACCAACGCGATGTTCTGCTCCGGCGTGAGCTCAAGCGGAAGAGCGATGGTCAGGTCCCGGGCAAGCTGCGCGTCGGAGCGCTTCTCGAACGTCTCGACCTTGTTCCAGAAGGCTTCGACGGCTCCCGAAACCGAGCGGTCGGCAATCATTGCCCGTGCCCATTTCGGGGCATCAGCGGGAAGCACAAACTCTTCGTGCAGCAGACCCTGCTTGAGGGTGTAGTCGATGGTGCGGGCTTCGCGCTCGTATTCCATCTTCGCGCAGTGCCGGTATGCCGCAGACAGCACGGCAATGCGGCCGTCTCCACGGCTGACGATACCGGCTGAGAAATGGGCGATGGCCACGACGTAAAACACTCCCGGTTCGAACCTTCGTTCGTCTGGAGCGGCAGTTCAGTCGGCCCCGCCAGGGCCTCGAGCAACTCGTCGTGTCAACGACGTATAACTGCGCCCTTGGAACCGCTCCTTCGGAACGGCGGGATCATCCACCAAAGCAACGGCTTTGCCGATCTGCAGATCTGCAGATTCCCTTTGTCGAGCATCCGGGGAATTCTTGGCGTCGCAATGGCAACGCCAAGGACCCCAAGGAGATCGTCCGGAATGAAGAAGCCATCATCCAGAATCAGGGAAGAAATCGCCAGATTGCAGGACCAGTTGAGGGCGGCCGAAACACGCGAGGCCGAACGCATTGGCAGGATCGCGCTGAAAGCCGGCATTGGTGAGATCGAGATCGACGAGACAGAGCTTCAGATAGCCTTTGAGGAGATTGCAGGACGGTTTCGCGGAGGCAAAACGGCTTCGACGGAAAAGAAAAACGGCGGGGACGCCCGAGCCGGCAGTGGCGCGTCGGCGTCGAACGTGTCTGGCACGGATGCGGGCGGATCTAGTGAGGCTTGATCGGATGGCGAAGGGGATGACGACAGAAGCTCGAAAGAGGGACACGCGCGAAAAAATCGAGCTCGGCGGGCTGATCGTAAAGGCGGGCTTGCGCTACGAGAAACGAGCGCTGCTACTCGGCCTGCTGCTCGAAGCCAGCCACCGGATCAAAGGCAATGAAGCCGAGCGAGCTCGCCTGACTGCGATCGGCGCGGAGGCGTTCGGCAATGACCGCGAATAGGCTGCTTCGCGGGATTCTACCGGCGCTCATTATGTTGATCGCAATGGCCTTGACAACAGGCATGGAGCACAAGCTTGCGGCGTTAGGGACCAGCCCGGAGGCGAAGCTTTTCCTCGGCCGCGTGGGGCTCGCCCTACCCTACATCGCCGCCGCCGCCGTCGGCGTTATCTCGCTGTTTGCGGCGAACGGGTCGCCGAATATCAAGGCAGCCGCACTGAGCGTGCTTGCAGGCAACGGCGCGGTGATCGTCATCGCGGTTGTGCGGGAAGCAATCCGGCTCGCCGGCATAGCCAGCAGCGCACCAGCGGGACAATCAGCTCTCGCTTATACCGATCCGGCGACGATGGTCGGCGCGAGCGCCGCATTGTTCGGCGGGTTGTTTGCCTTGCGCGTTGCGATCAAAGGCAACGCTGCGTTTGCACAATCCGGCCCGACGCGGATTGGAGGCAAGAGGGCCGTGCATGGCGACGCCAGCTGGATGGGTATGGCGGAGGCCGGAAAACTGTTCCCCGATACGGGCGGCATCGTCATCGGCGAGCGATACCGCGTCGATCGCGACAGTGTTGCGGCGATGGCGTTCCGCACGGACGATCCGCACAGCTGGGGTGACGGCGGGAAGTCCCCGCTGCTCTGCTTCGACGGTTCGTTCGGCTCATCGCACGGTATCGTCTTTGCCGGCTCTGGCGGTTTCAAGACGACATCGGTCACGATCCCGACCGCGCTCAAATGGGGCGGAGGGCTCGTCGTGCTCGATCCGTCGAGCGAGGTCGCGCCGATGGTCGTCGAGCACCGACGCAAAGCCGGCCGCAAGGTGATCGTGCTGGATCCCGGCGACCGTGCTACCGGGTTCAATGCCCTCGACTGGATCGGCCGCTTCGGCGGCACAAAGGAAGAGGACATCGTCGCGGTCGCGACATGGATCATGACCGACAACGCACGCACCGCCTCGGCCCGCGACGACTTCTTCCGCGCGTCAGCCATGCAGCTGCTGACCGCTCTGATCGCCGATGTCTGCCTGTCCGGAAACACGGACGCAAAGGACCAGACGCTGCGCCGTGTCCGCGCCAATCTATCCGAGCCTGAGCCGAAACTGCGCGAGCGGCTGACGCGGATCTACGAGCAGTCGGAATCCACCTTCGTGCGCGAGAACGTTGCCGTGTTCGTCAACATGACGCCGGAGACATTCAGCGGCGTTTACGCCAATGCGGTCAAGGAGACACACTGGCTTTCCTATACGAACTATGCCGCCCTCGTGTCCGGTGACAGTTTCACGACCGACGAGCTGGCGACCGGCATCACCGATATCTTCATCGCACTTGACCTGAAGGTCCTGGAGTCGCATCCGGGACTGGCACGGGTGGTGATCGGCTCCTTCCTCAATGCGATTTATAATCGCAATGGCGAGGTTGCGGGCCGCACCCTGTTTCTACTCGATGAGGTGGCGCGCCTCGGTTATCTGCGTATCTTGGAAACGGCCCGTGACGCCGGACGCAAGTACGGCATCAGTCTGGCACTGATCTTCCAGTCGATCGGCCAGATGCGCCAATCCTATGGCGGTCGTGACGCCAGCTCGAAATGGTTTGAGTCTGCATCGTGGATTTCGTTCGCGGCCATCAACGATCCGGAGACCGCAGAGTACATATCCAAGCGCTGCGGCGACACCACGGTCGAGGTCGACCAGACGAACCGTTCTTCCGGAATGAAGGGATCGTCACGCTCGCGGTCGAAGCAACTCACGCGCCGTCCGCTGATCCTGCCGCACGAGGTCCTGCGCATGCGCGGCGACGAGCAGATCGTCTTCACTGCCGGCAATGCACCATTGCGCTGTGGGCGCGCCATCTGGTTCAGGCGGAACGATATGAGCGCGTCCGTGGGGAAAACCGGTTTCACAGGCAAGCCATAAAAGGGTCGGGAGCAATTGAGACGGATCCCGCACCCGAGAATTAAGGAGACGAGAAGTTGAATATTTTCCCGGCTGCCGCTCTATCTGGCGTGACCATCTGCCTCCTTACATCTGCGCAGTCAGCAGAGCAGCCGACTGGCACGAGTGAAGCATTCTCGATGTGCAAAGGCGCCCACAGGATCACCTGCGTGGTAGATGGCGATACGTTCTGGTTTCGGGGCCAGAAGATCAGAATCGCTGACATCGACACGCCGCAGCTAAGCCCGCCAAGATGCCAACGCGAGCGCGGCCTTGCGGCAAAACAGCGTTTGCTCGATATTCTGAATTCCGGTCCGCTCTCGTTCAAGATGATAGCCAGAGATAAAGATCGATACGGCCGGAAGCTCAGGATCGTCTATCGCGATCGGAGATCGGTCGGCGATATTCTCGTCGCCGAGGGACTGGCACGGAAGTGGGGAGGGTCGCGCCGGAGTTGGTGCTGATGAAAAGGATGCCGACGGATCAACGTTGTGAATCGCTAATGCCCGTCCGATTCAAAACTGTCATTGGACGGCAAAATCCGAACGCGCGACTCTACTGTGATGATCACGCAGCCCTACCACCTCTATGTCGAGCGTATAGCGCCGGAAAAGAACATGGCTCGGTTCTACGCGCTTGCCATTCAGCCGACATTGTTCGGCGAGGTGTCGCTGGTGCGCGCCTGGGGCCGGATTGGAACGCGCGGGCAGCAGATGGTGCATTTGTTCGATAGCGAGAGTCAGGCCGTCAGTCTGTTCCTCGATGTCCTTCGCGAAAAGCGCAAACGTGGCTACAAGCCGAAACCACCTGTGGACATCTAGCGGATCTGACCCGCGTCCCAATCGTTGCCGATGACAACGCCGTCATAAGCTGGCACGGATTCTTTCTTTGTTAGAACATGCGAGGAAATCCATGACCACCACGAACGAAATCGCCGACAAGATCGCCGTCGACAACGGCCTGACCAAGGTTCAGGCCAAGGGCATCGTCGATCCGTCTTCCAGGCCATCGCCGATGCCGCAGGCTCCGATACTGAAACCTCGATCCCCGGCTTCGGCAAATTTAAGGTGAAAGCTTCGCCGGAGCGCGAGGGTCGCAATCCTGCGACCGGAGAGAAGATGACGGTTGCGGCTTCGAAGAAGCTGACCTTTGCGCCTGCTAAGGCGCTCAAGGATGCACTGAACAAGTGATCCCTGGTGGAGAGCCCCGCCTTGTCGGGCGGGGCATCCGGTATCAGTCCCGGTTCGACCGGGACCAGATGAGGGAGAGGCCTTCCTCGCCTTCGACCTCGATCAGCGTTGCGTAGATCGGGGCTGAAAAGCTCGGATCGTCGAGCTTGACCGAGAGGTAGTCGCGGCCTTCATTGGAGGTCTTCTTCCAGCCTGCGCCGAATTCCGTGGCTCCCGCGAGGATGCGGTAGTCCGGGCCTTTTTCGGAAGTGCGCTCGGCGGCGCGGATCGTTGCCTTGACGTTGAGGTTGAGGGTCTTGATGGTGCCGGAGAAGCCGTTACCGGAAGCGGTGAAAGAGCCGATGGTCGCCATTGTCGTATTCCTTTTCGGTTGTTCGGGCCGCGTCCTTCGCGGCCTCGATGGCAGTCGATAGGACCGGGGACGATCGGCCTGCACCTGAAAGGCCGAAACGAAGTGGAGGACGGCCAGAGGAGAGGCTTTCTTGGTCATCGCGAGGAATGGGCGCTTCAGCGCACAGGGGAAGAAAACGATCCGGCCGTTGCGGATGCCGATCGAGCCGAGCATCTCGAGGCGGTCTTCGGTCAGACATGCCCCATCGAGACCGCAGTGGACGTGCCTGCTGGCCGATCAAGGGGTACGGCAATGGCATCATCTGGTGGCGACCAATGGGAACGGCTGCATAGCGCCAACAGCCCTGATCGTATGGTCGGAGCCAATGACTGCATGTGGGAGGTCGCCGGGAATGGAGCATTGTACCTTCTTGCGTAGCTGATGGCGGCCCAGACCCTGCTGACCTTACCGAGGTCCGCTCCATCTTCTCGTCCGTAGCTTCAGTCGATTTCCAGCATCGCTCAGGTGGCCGCTTTGTCGTGTCGGCGCTAACATCGACGTAGCATGCCAGGTTCGTCGCAGTGGGAAACTGCCCGCCCATCAAGGCTGCGCGCGCCTCATCTCCGCTCCGGCAGCGACCTCGGCGATGATTTTCCAAGTGCTGTGTTCGACATGAGCCCGAAATTACACAGACGCTTCCGTCTGTCAGTTATGCAAAGTCCGACCTTGGCCGAAGCATTGCCACCCCGATCCACGTTAGAGAGGATGAAATATCGTACCCTCTCGAACTGAGACGATCATGACAGACCAAAAGACGGATATTAGAATTGAACTTGCGCTTCTTCTCGCACTCGCAACGCTCTGGGGGGCATCATACACCCTCATCAAAATCGGCGTCGAGACGATCCCACCCGTGACGTTGATCGCCGCTCGCACATTGATTGCCGGCGCGATATTGCTTGCCGTGATCAAGGGACGCGGATTGGCCTTACCAAAGGACTCCGCAACATGGAGACGTTTCCTGTTTCAGGCATGCCTGAATAGCGTTATCCCCTTTACCCTGATCGCTTGGGCGGAACGCACTGTTGATGCCGGGCTTGCCGCGATATTGAATTCTACTACGCCGATCTTCACGTTCCTCTTGCCTGTGCTTATCACACGCCATGAACAGGTGACCGGCGGCAAGCTGTTCGGCGTCATCGCGGGCATTGCCGGCACATGTCTCATCATCGGCATCGAGGCATTTCATGGGCTCGGGGACGAACTACCGGCGCAACTTGCCATCGTGGCCGCCACGGTCTGCTATGCCGGCGCCGCTATCTTCGGACGGGGTTTTAAAGGGCTTGATCCGATGATGCCGGCGGCGGGGTCGCTGATCTGCGGTGCGGTTATCCTCATCCCGGTCAGTCTTGCCGTCGATCATCCTTGGACATTGATGCCATCTGCGGCATCCATCCTCGCCCTGCTTGGCCTCTCGGTGTTTTCGACGGCCCTGGCGTTCGTCATCTATTTCAGGCTGGTTCACACACTCGGTTCGGTCGGAACGACCGCCCAGGCATACCTGCGCGTTCCGATCGGGGTTGGAATTGGGATCATGTTTCTTGGCGAGACCATGACCTCAATTGCCTGGATAGGACTGACCTGCGTCATCGTCGGAGTGGCAGCGATGACCATTCCTGCCCGCAAGCGAGCGCTGGTCGGATAGGGAAGTATGAGCGCCTCCCGGAGCGGCCCTGGTCGTGTGTTGAAGACGTCCGCGCGAAAGACCCCCGCCAGTTGTGCGGAGCACTTCAAACTGGGTGAGTGAGGGGCCGAAACCGACTGC
This sequence comes from Rhizobium sp. B230/85, assembly GCF_019355735.1. Taxonomy (NCBI): domain Bacteria; kingdom Pseudomonadati; phylum Pseudomonadota; class Alphaproteobacteria; order Hyphomicrobiales; family Rhizobiaceae; genus Rhizobium; species Rhizobium sp. B230/85. The sequence goes on along the minus strand of NZ_CP072159.1, from coordinate 174,185 downwards.
CCGTTACCTGGTTCCACCGTAACCAAAGCGTTATCGCACCCGACTTGGACAGACTTTCCGCGATGTCATTGAAGAGTATTGGCCCGTAGGACAGGGTGGCAACCGCCTCTACGTGGCCGAACGGTTGTCAAGGTTCATTGAGACAGTCTACAATTAAAAATACTGCACTCGGCCCTTGGTTGCAGATTTTGAAACCCAACTCGCCGAAATAGGCGACTTAATTTAAAGCGCTTCTCTTTCCCAGACTGAGGAGTTCACTCTGAAGCCGGGTCAGCCCTTAGTGAATCAACACGCTCACGGATGGGGAAACTAGTGAAGACTTTGGTGGTAATGATAGCTTTGCTGCTTGGCGAAACAACGCTTGCACAGGCAGCTTCATGCGAAGGTAATTTTACGGTGTCGCGTGTGCCTATGCTTACCGCGCTCAGCTACCGCTCATGGCAAGAGTATTCAAAAGCAAGCGCGCCAGTGATTTTGAAAAGATTGGCACAGGGTGTAGCGGCGGAGGGCTTTTCAGGCATCAGGATCAATAAAGAACTCTCATCGATCGACGCGTTTCAGGAAACCAGCGGCAGTGGTAGAGTTCAGACGCTCCGCATCGTCGCACGCCAAAAAGGCTCAGGTGTCAGGGTAGATGTCGTGTTTGACATCCAGGCCGGCCAGCTCACCAGCAAGGATGTTGTCCGCAAAGGAATTTGTAATATCATCAGTGCAGCGCGCTGAGTTAGTGTGTGCCTGCAGGATAATTCTCGCGACAGAATTCCACAAGAACACCCACGCCGAAAAGCAGCATGTACCCCAGACGCCGAAACGGTCATCGCCCATTCCATGAGAATTCGGCCGGATCAGCTTAAACGGAAAGCAATACAGCGGACTCTGTTGACACCAGCTGTCGTGCAGTCGAAAAGAATCTACCCGTACATGGAGATGATAATGGCTGACGAAACCGAAACAGGCGAGCAAATCGATGTTGTAGCTGCGGAGGCTCCAATAGAGGCGCCTGTGTCAAAGAAGCCGCGAGCGCCTCGTCGTTCCAAAGCCGAGATTGACGCAGCTGCAGCTGCAAAGTCACCAAAGGTTCGCAAGAAGAGGACTGCCCAAGGGGAAGTCGCACCGGTGACCACAGCGACGACCGGACGTGCAGCCACGAAGAAAATGGTGGCCAAGGGCCCTGCACAGACCAAGCCTGGCAGTCAGCCGGCAACGTCGCGAGCGCTTGTCACCGCGAGTGATGAGATGGCTGATCTTCTTCAGCTTGAGGAAGACAACAAGAAACTTCGCCAGGCTTTGGCCGAAAAGTTGCGTGCGGAAAATGCTGATCTGCGCAAGCGCCTGGGCGTTTGATCTCGCTGGGAGGTTGTTGGCTGCTCGGGCAATCGATCTCCGTCACTATCCAACAGCCTAGTTTTTAAAATATCCTGGCTCGGCTTTCGAGCCAGGATTGAGTTGTCAGATCGATGCATATCTGTCGCTCAGAAAGAAGCATTATGAAGTCACCTTGGAAATATCTAGCGCAGCTGGTGTCTCGGCAAAGATCCTCCGAGACAGCGGGTGAACAAAGTGCGCCTAATAGCGCTCGCAAGCTTGTCGAAATAGAGCTGCGGCCAGCTACGACTATTCTGCTCTCTTCCCCGGAAGCCACCTCCGAAATTGAGGGAGTGAGGGAGGGCAAGCCTGAAGATCGCGTGACAGCTCCGGTGGCGATCGACAGGGTAATTGATCCCGAGATGCCCGATCTGCGGCCGGACGCTACCTCAGCAGGTAAGTCCGACCTGACAAAGAAAAAAGAGCGGTCCAACGCCGACCCGGTCGACCAGCCGCCCGCGGGGGAGGTTGCTGTTCAGGTGTCCGAGCTTCGGCAGGCAAGGTTGAAGACCGCAAAGAAAGAGCGCATCGGCTCGCTAGTCGAAATTCCTGGCGCCTTCGCGGACTTGCCCATTTCTGCCGCATCTTCGAATAGGGACCCGTTCTTTGAAAACGTCGCAAGCCTGGATGAAGAGATCAAACACCTGAAGGATCTGCTGGTGCGAAAGTTACGTATTCAAAATGCCCAGCTCAGAGAAATGCTCAAGCGCTTCGAACGCTCCTGAATACGCAGACAACAATCAGAGAAGAAAATGAGGACACAGCAGCGCAGTTTCGTCGTCGAGATCAAATCGGCACGCCGACGACTAAAAACACAGCCGAAATCCATCTGGGGCAACACCGATTTCGCGGCTCTGGTGAGGGATACCGAGGCAACCCTTCCGTTTATGCACAACGCCAACTCGGAAACCCCGCTCCGTCGTGAAAACCTGCCAACCGGCCTGGAAAAACAAATCGAAGTCGCCGATGTCAGCGAGGTCGGGGGAGAAACGCACCGGCAATTGCCGGTAATCGATTGCGACCAGATTGAGCGAAATCATCAAGATGCGGTTTCAAATAGTAGTCAGGTCGTCAAGGTGCCGGCCGGTGAGCCGACACGCCAGACAGTAAAGGCGCTTAACAGGATGCGGAAAAAGGCCCTTGCTGTGAACGGACTGCCATGATTCCATGCCTGAGTGATTGGTCGGCAGGAGCAGGACATGCGCGGTAATGATATCCAGACGGCGGGTTTGTTTTCTTATGTGAGCTGCGAAGCCCGGGTTCCGACAAGCCATCCGCTGCGGGCGATCCGCGCGATTGTAGACGAGGCGCTGGAAGTTTTGTCGCCGGATTTCGAGGCGATGTATTCAGCGATCGGCCGTCCGTCGATCCCGCCGGAGAAGCTGCTGCGCGCTCTGTTGTTGCAGGCCTTTTACACGATCCGCTCGGAGCGTCAGCTCATGGAGCAGATGGACTACAATCTGCTGTTCCGCTGGTTCGTCGGCTTGTCGATGGACGCGCCGATCTGGGACGTCACCGTGTTCACCAAGAACCGTGAGCGGCTCTTGGCTGGCGATATCGCCGCCAAGTTTCTGGCCGCGTTGCTGAGCCAGCCGCGGGTGAAAGCATTGCTGTCAGACGACCACTTCTCGGTGGACGGCACCTTGATCGAAGCCTGGGCCAGCATGAAGAGCTTCAAGCCCAAGGACGACACAGATGGTGGCGACACCGACGGCAGCGGCTCTGGCGCTGAAGAGAAACAGCCGCCAGAAGCCAAAGGCCGCAACTCTGAGCGCGATTTCCACGGCGAGAAGCGCAGCAACGCAACCCACGCATCGACCACCGACCCGGACGCCAGGCTTTATAAGAAGGCCCGTGGCCAGGCGGCCAGGCTTTGCCACATGGGCCACGTCACCATGGAAAACCGCAATGGTTTGGTTGTTGACGCCACGCTGACCCATGCGACCGGAACCGCCGAGCGCGAGGCGGCACTGGATATGGTGGGCCGCATGGATGGTCGTCATCGCATCACATTGGCTGCAGACAAAGCCTACGATACGGCCGATTTCGTTGCTGCCTTGCGGGACGCAAAGGTGACGCCACACGTCGCCCAAAACACGACGAACCGACGCTCGGCCATCGACGGTCGCACCACCCATCACCCTGGCTACGCTGTCAGTCAGCGCATTCGCAAGCGTATCGAGGAAGTGTTCGCTTGGGCCAAGACCAGCGGCGGAATGCGTAAGACCCGCCATCGTGGAAAGGATCGCGTCGGCTGGATGTTCACACTGACAGCCACCGCTTATAATCTGGTGAGGCTGCCAAAGCTGCTGGCGACAGCCTAATCGCGCCCGGAATCCGCCGAACCAGGCGGATGACGACAAAATGGGCCGACAACGGCCGCTGAAAAAGCCTCATCACGGCCTGTCTTCGAGCCGTCTAGCCAGGATCGGCGGAAAAATCGGCGCTATTTCCGCGACCTGTTAAGCGTCGTTACACACGTCGCAGATCTGTTGCCGAGGATGCAATCGCAGCGCCCTATGTCATGAGGGCGGTCGACGTAGTCGGGACCCACTCCGATGACTTGGCATTGCTTTCTGACGAAAACCTCCGCCTGAAGCGGCTCCTCGCGGAACAACTGAGGCACCAGAACGCACAGCTTAGGAAAATGCTGGAGCGTTTTGGAATAGGCTCACAAGTAAATTGAAGCCATTCCTGCGTTCTACGATTGACGAACTCGAAATCGTCGTTGCCGCAATTGCGCGCAGCCCGAAGCGGATGCTGAAGGCGGAGGTCCGCAGTGTCGCTCACTACAAAGCTGTGCGTGCGACTGGCCCGGAAATCCTCCGCTCGTTTCAATCGGTCCTGGTTCTGAGGGAAACAGCACATCCCTCGCGCCTGCCCGCGCCGCTGAAAGATTTTCTGCCAAAACAGATCCGGATCAGGCAACGTCAGAGCTCTCTTGATCTCCCTGTACGATTGTAGCAGTTCTCGTTTCGGCCCCGGAGTATTTCGAAAGTCTTCCCCAGAAGTTAGGTAAGAAACTAATTTGTGACCCACTGGACGTCGCCATGCTCAGCAAATTCGAAGGGAAACTGCGGTGCTGAACCATCGTGACCTCCGCGACGACAACATACTTTGAGACGCAAGCATCGAGTCATTGGCACTAGTTCTGCTCCGACATCTTCATCGCCGCGTCCCGACCGAATTTCAGAGTCGTGAACGGCAGAGTAGCGGTTTGGATGAGGACGAGACCGGCACCATTGAGTGCAGTTTTCGCGATTTGTGCGGCTCCGCTCGAACTTTCTAAATCTGTGCTTTCCACGGGATCGACAGATGGTCGTGCAGAATTTCTAGGTGGGATTGTCCCCGCGACCAGTGGATCTCGGGTGTTACAGCCAGGATTACATCGATCGTAGCGGAGGACATTTGTCGAAGTCGTGGCGGAACCCAAACGGTTCACCTTTTGAGGGTCACCAGATTTGACACCTTCAAAGACCGGCCGCTTGGTCGGAATAACGGTGTAAGGTGTAGAGGCAGCTCGCGGCTCTGCGATGCTCGCTGTCATTGGTGCTCGTGCTATATCAACAATGTCCTGAAGTCTTGTTGAGGCGACAGCGGCTTCCCGACCGTCGGGATAGGAGGCCGTGGCCTCTTGCAACACAGGGGTCTGCGTCGGTTTCAGTTCGCTGTACGCGACGATAGAAATTACACCCAGCATAAGGCCACCAGCAGCAAGCTTGAGCAACGCTGAACGATTGTGTCGCGGCTTTGAGATCCGTAGTTCGAGATCATGGCGATGCTGCCACACACGCTCGACACGGATTAACTCTCCATTGCCTGCCTCCGGTCGGGAAATGATGTCACGGCTGCGAGAACTAGACATTGGATGCCTTTCGTTTGGCGTTGGACGGTCGAGGGCAAGCTTTGGCTCACCCAAGCGGGTGAACAGGGCGCTGGATTGACAACTAGGTGTGGCTTATCTCTGGTACTGGTCGTGGACGACACCCATGATATCGCCCGACCGAGATACGCTCACGAGCAAGTTGTCGCCGCCACGGGTTGCCTTGACCAGATAACGTTCGCCGACATCCTGAACATCCCTCACTCGGTAGCCTCGATCCTCAAGCAAGGTAATGACGTCGTCAGGTCCAAAGCTGGGCCGTTGGACGGACCACCGGTTCTGATGGTCATGATGGCGGTTCCACGAGTGTAGAAAGTTGGATTCCGTGTTCCCGTCAACCGAGTAGGAATCTGAAGGCTGGCCATCGTAGATAACTACCTGCGAGAATGCGGGTACGGCGGCGGTAACGAATAGAGCAGCGGCCGCGGTGAACGCGATGACATAACGTGTCATGAAACTTACCTTTGACTAAAACGCTCCACCCGGTCCTATTTGGCGACCGAGTTAGATCGATGTTTTGACGCGATGCGAAGCACAACGGCATTATGCGCCTTGCCACTGTTGCAGTGTGTCGTTTGTTATTGCGAAATGTTGCAGCCACATTACGGATAAAACTGCGCCGGGACTTGCTTCAGAAAAGTGGAGAAGTTTTCTTGAGTTGAAGGGCAACCGGAATGCCAAAGCAGAAGAAATCTACAAAAGAATTTGGGAAGGAAGCAATGCGCCTGGCGTAGGCGAGCGGACGGACATTGTGCCGGGCTCGCGTCTTCCCCAGCACTTGCTGCAAGAGATTTTTTCTGCGTTGGCAGAGTCGATTCGATAGCTCCTCGTTCGAAAACGATTGAGGTATCGGCGGTATGCGACCAGAAGCTGCGGACTAAATTATGAGACGCGTCATCGCACTGTTATGTAAGAAATCTACTTCCGAGGCTAACGGGGCCTTAAATTGCGTTAAGGCCCGTGAAGTTGAACTTAGCATTCCGGATTGGTCACGAAAATGAAACAAGCGATATCGCCATTATCGCCGGCTCCCTCGTCGCGAAACAGTGCCTCCCTGAATTCGCCGTCACGCGTTCTGCTGGCAAGCCTGATCGGCACCACCATCGAATTCTTCGACTTTTACGTTTACGCGACGGCTGCCGTCCTCGTTTTCCCGACGCTGTTCTTTCCGACCAGCGATCCGACCACCGGCGTCCTGCAATCATTCGCGACTTTTTCCATCGCCTTCTTCGCCCGTCCGATCGGCGCCATCGTGTTCGGCCATTTCGGTGACCGCATCGGCCGCAAGGTGACGCTCGTTGCAGCCCTGATGACCATGGGCATCTCGACGGTATTGATCGGTTTCCTGCCCTCCTACGCCTCGATCGGCGTGGCAGCGCCTCTACTGCTGGCCATCTGCCGCTTCGGCCAGGGCTTCGGTCTCGGTGGCGAGTGGGGCGGCGCGGTGCTGCTGGCGACGGAGAATGCGCCGGAAGGCAAGCGCTCCTGGTACGGCATGTTCCCGCAGCTCGGTGCGCCCGTCGGCCTGTTCCTGTCGTCGGCCGTCTTCTGCCTGCTGCTGCACTTCATCTCCCAGGAAGACTTCATCACCTGGGGCTGGCGCGTGCCGTTCATCGCCTCGATCATCCTGATCGGCATCGGCCTCTGGGTCCGTCTGTCGATCACCGAGACCCCGGAGTTCAGCGAAGCCGTCGCCCGCAAGGAGCGCGTTGCCGTTCCCGTGGTCGAGATCCTGAAGAACCACAAGCGCAGCCTGGTCCTCGGCACCTTTGTGGCGCTGGCAACCTTCGTGCTCTTCTACATCGGCACGGCCTACCTGCTGTCCTACAACGTCAAGGTCCTGAAGATCAGCTTCCTCGACGCGCTTCTCGTGCAGATCGTCGCCTCGGTGTTCTTCGGCATCTTCTGCCCGATCGCCGGCAAGCTGTCGGACCGCTTTGGCCGCCGCACCGTGCTCGTGGCCACGACGATCGGGATCGGCGTCTTCTCGTTCTTCCTGCAGACACTGCTCACCGGTGGCCTCACCGAGATCTACATCTTCGCTGCCGTCAGCATGGCATTGATGGGGATGACCTACGGTCCGATCGGCACAGCTCTGGCAGCGCCGTTCCCGGTCGCCGTGCGCTATACCGGCGCCTCCATAACCTTCAACTTTGCCGGCATCTTCGGCGCCTCGCTGGCACCCTTTATCGCCACCTGGCTCGCTAGCAACTACGGCCTTGCCTATGTCGGCTACTATATGGCAATCGCCGCCTTCATCACGCTGGTCTGCATCCTGCTGTCAGGCAACGAAGAGATCTGATCCAAACAATCGCATCGAAAAAGGCCGCGAAACACATGTTTCGCGGCCTTTTTTTCTAAATACATCAGCCATTCACCGGGGTACAGACGCATATTGTGCCGTCGTCGCTTCACCCCGAGGCCCAGGCACCCCGTCGTTTAGCTACTCTGTCGTCGCACCATGGAACGGGCGAACCTCGCGGCCATCCATGAAGGTTCCGAGCCCCGTGCTTAAGCGAGAACGGACCTTGGGCAACGATAGCGTCGGTAACCCGTCGGAAGTCTATTGAACGCTTTCTCGCGGACAGTCGCATCGAGATCGACGTAGAGCGTCGTCATTTCGCAAGTTCGATGACGTCATCGTTGTTCTTGCCCTCATAACCCTTTTCAAAGAACAGGACCTGGGCTGCAGCGAGGATCGCAGCGGTCAAGGCCGCTTCACTTCCCTTGGTAGGACGCCCTCTTGAGCGCGGCGAGGCTTGGGCATTCTTGGCCGCCTTGCCGTCATCAGCGCGGATTTCATCATGTTCCTTTCATCTCGCAGTGCTGAGGCCATAAATTCACTGCTCAGGCATCGCCACGGCGGGTCCGCGCTGAATTGGTCTCAGGATAAACACCAGGGGCAAAATGACCAAAAGGGCGATGGCGAAAAAATAGAACATGTCGTTGAAAGCCATGACGGTGGCCTCGCGCTCAATGACCTGGAAGATGTTCACAATGGCGAGCTGAACAGAATGCGGATCGCTGCCGGACCGGTGGATGCGTTCCTGAGCAATAACTGAATTGGCGGTGACCGTCTCCATCAGACGTTGCGTATGAACCGAAGTCTGACGGTCGAGCATGAGTCCTATCAGGGCCAGTCCGACAGACCCGCCTAGGTTACGGGCAGCCGTGTAGATTCCGGCTGCGTCCTGCGCCTGGTCGCAAGGTACGGAGCTCGTCATCGCCTGGTTGAGGAAGATAAGGGTGAACGCCTGCCCGAGCCCTCGCAGTAGCTGCGAGAGATCGAAGTCTCCGCCATGGGTACCTGCGGTGAGGCTCGTATCCAGGTAACAGCTGACCGAGTAGCAGCCCAGCCCGAATGCGATTGCGATCCTGAGGTCGAGGGTTCTGATCAGGAGCGGGAAGAACGGAATGATCGCCAGCATTGGCAGGCCGCTGAGGAGAACGACCATTCCCGATTGAAGCGCGTTGTATCCGCTAATCCGGGCAAGGAATTGAGGGATGAGGTAGGTTATTCCATAGAGCGATGCCCCCGTGACAACCGCCATGAGGACGACACTTCCAAACGATCTTTGAAACAGGATGCTCAGGCGGATTACAGGCCTATCGGCGGTAAGCTGGCCCATGACAAGCATACAAAAACCTCCCAGCGCGATGCCAGTCAGGAGGACAATCGATGACGACTCGAACCAGCTTTCTCTCTGTCCGTCCTCAAGAACTACCGTCAGGCACCCTAGAAACATCGACAACCCAACGATCCCAAGCCAGTCCGCTTCAAGAAGCAATTCAAAATCGGTCCTTGAAGACGGCAATCCAAGGGTCAGAAGCATAAGCAGGCCGACGCCTACGGGGAGGTTAAGGAAGAACGCATAGTGCCAGCTGGCGTTTTCCGTTAGCCATCCGCCAAGAACCGGTCCGGCAATCGGTCCCATGATCGCGGTAATTCCGAACAGGGCAACGCCGATAGACTGCTGGTTGGCGGGAAGCCGCTGGGCGATAATGGTCATCGCTGTAGGTATCATCGCGCCTCCGGTGAACCCCTGCCCCACGCGTCCCGCTACCATCATGCCAAGCGAGGTCGAAAAACCGCAGACCATGGAAAAGCAGATGAATAGTGAGGTCATGACAAGCAGAAACCTGCGGAGGCCGAGAAGGTTGGTAAACCAGCCCGAAAGCGGGATCATGACAATCTCCGCGACAAGATAGGCAGTGACGATCCATGTGCCTTCCGATCCGCTAGTTCCGATTTCCCCTTGTATCTGTGGCAGCGCAGAGTTGGTAATCGAAACGTCCAGCGTCGCCATAAAGGCGCCAACGATACCCGCGGCGACCGCCGTCCATGCCGCGACGTCCGCCTTTTTTGGCGAGCTGCTTCCCCCCTCCAATTTCGTGGACCTCATTGGCTAAGCTCCGCTGTATTGTCTTTGCCATCGGTGATGCCGTAGGTATCCACCTCGACACTGACGGATAGACCGGGGACCAGCACATTATGCGGGTTCGCATTGGCTTTAATTTTGATGCGGACGGGTATGCGTTGAACGATCTTTGTGAAATTCCCTGTGGCGTTCTCGGTCGGGATCAGCGCGAATTGTGCGCCTGTTCCGGGGGAGAAGCTCTCGACTTCGCCGTCGAGGGTTCCGGAGCTGATGGCGTCCACACTGATTCTCGCATGCTGTCCGACACGCATCGATTCAACCTGCGTCTCCTTGAAGTTGGCAACGAGGTAGATGTCTTTGACCGGAACGAGCGTCATCAATCGCGAACCAGCGGAGACATATTGCCCGACGGCTACCGACTTGTCGCCGACGACGCCCGCGATCGGCGCGGTGATCTCGGTGGCGTCGAGATCAAGCTGGGCTGTTGCGAGCTGCGCTTCGGATTGCCGTACAGCCGCCTCCGCCTGTCTGACGGCGGCCTCAGTGGTATTGATGGCCTCCTTTGCAGACGCCAGAGACGCCTCGGACACCTCGACCTGCGCGGCCTGCTGGTCGCGTTGGCTTGTGTAGGTTGCGATCTGTTCGTTGGACGTCGCGCCGGCGCGGCCAAGCGACTGATAGCGGTCGACCTGGCTTTGCGCGAACTGCGCCTGCGTCCTGGCTGACAGGAGTTGCGCCTCAGCCTGTCCCACAGACGATATCTGCCGCTTCGCTTCGGCCTGCGCCCTGGCGAGGTCCGCTTTCGAAGACTCGACGCCAGCTTGTGCTTGCGCGACCTTAGCCTCATAGTCTTGCGGCTCGATCTTCAAAAGCCTATCGCCGACCGCGACCTTCTGGTTGGCGACGACATACACTTGTTCGACATATCCCTGGACCTTCGGCGACACTGTCGTCTGGTCGGCCTGAAGGAACGCGTCATTCGTGGACTGCAGGAAGCGGCCGACCGTCCAATAGTGTAAGAACCATATTCCACCGCCGATCATTGCCAAAATGGCGACGGTCAGAAGGATGCGTTTGATGCGACCCTTCTGTTCGGGGTTTTTGGAGGGCGCGAAAACTTCGCCGGGCGGTTCGCGAGAAGCGTCGTTAATCTTTTCGGCCCGCGTCGCATTCACCTGTGCTAGCACGAGATCACTCCGTCGCATTGATGGTACTATTCATTTTATTTAATCTCGGTGTGAAGTCTCATTCGGTGGTTGTGAAACTCACCAGTTTCTCTATCGCTCAAGAGCGAATAGACCCTGAAAATTTGCAATTGCTGCTGCTTGCTCGACGGTGCGCGTAGCGTTCGGGTGCCCTTGTTGGTACGACAGATCTGGGCTTTCGGCATTCACGTTGATATCTGCCGCAAGCAATTCCTTCAGCTTAAAGGTGACCATAACGGTAGTACGGCGCTTCACTAAATTGGGCTCTTCGGCTTACCAGAAGGCAATGGATCATAGTCTCTGCTCCATGCTGGAGGTTTGCTGAGGAGAGCGATTTCACTGCGAGAATTTTGGGGCGAGGAAGGTCTCCGGCGTCTGGCCCGTCACAGCAAGCATGCCGCCAGGCGCGTCCACCGTTGGCGCTTGCTTGATCTATGATGAAGCCACTCGCTCGAATGCGGAGCGGCTGGGCAATGTCACCCTTCAGATGGTGCGGGGACTGTACCGTGCAGTTCATGCGTAGCGACCGCGATATGACGGAATGCACCCACATAAGCCGGGCATCAGCAGTGTGATGCTGCCGGTCGAAAGCGGCCTCGAAGTCACAACCCGTGACTGAGGCACGTGAGGCATTTTGTCAAACCCATGTAAATCGTATAGCGGGCGACAACAGTCCGACCACGCCAGGATGGACCGGCAGCCGCGAAGCGGCTGCCGGAATTCTTGCGATCAGAGGCGTTTAGCTAGCAAACGAGCTGTTGAATTTGAAATCGCCAGACGCGTTGCTGAACGAGAATGTTCCAGCCTTCTGTACGACTTCAGCCGGCAGCGATGCCGAAAACGTGCCTGACTTCGAACCGAAGGTGTAGCTGCCGCTGACAGCACCATCGGCACCGATGGTGACCGTGGAAGCGACCGTGGAGGCGCCGCCGCTCACGAGATCCAGCTGGGCGATGTCGAGTTCGATGATGTTGTTCATGTTAGTCTCCTTTCAGGTTGGGTGGGGGGTGGCCTGCCTGGCCTTCCCCTCCTTCAGTCATCACCGGCTGCCTATGGCCATCAGAGGGTCCAATATCCAGTCGGTGAAGTGTCGGCGATCTGTGACGATATCGCCGATTAGGGTCATACCGGGGGTCAGCGGACGCTCTTCGCCATACGCGGCGATGCTGGTGCGCTCGAGGCTGACTGTGACCCGGTAGACGGGAGCTGTGAGGGCGATGGGAGCCAGAAGCTCACCCTCGCGATAGGTTGCGCGGGAGACCTGAACGACATGTCCCAAAAGCATCCCGAAACGCTGATATGGAAAGGCATCGACCTTGAGCCGTACTTCCTGCCCTGGCTGGATAAGGCCAGCAGCGCGCGGCGGAACGAGGAGATTGGCTTCGAGGTTGCTGCCACCAGGCACGAGGGCGGCAAGAGGCGATTGGGCAATGGCAGTCTGCCCGGGCTGGGCCTGCAGCGCCGCAACCCGGCCGGCTACCGGCGCGACAACCACATAGGCGCGGTTGACCTGCAATTGCGCGAGGGATTGCTCAAGCTCGCTGCGCAGACCTTGTAGCTGAGCGAGCTTGTCGTCCCTTCCAGCCGGCAGGCTGGCCAATTGCGAGCGGGCATCGACAAGATCGCCTTGCCGCTGTTCCTTTTGCCGCTCGAGTTCGTGGATGACGCTCTCCTGGGCAAAGATCTGCTGCTGGCGGCGCGATAGTTCAAAACGCGTGCCCCCGCCATTGACCTGGAGCTTGGCGTAGTGGCCGGTATCGTCTGTTTGCAGGGCTTGCAGCCGGCGTTCAGACTCCAGACGTTGCTCCTGGCTCGCCAGTTCACTGCCCAGTCCTTCGACACGGGAAGACAGGCGCCGCTCCTCCTGGTCGAAGCGGGTGTTGGATGCCTTGATCTGTGTGTCGATGGACTGGATACGGGCTTGCGTCTCGATCCGCAATTTTTCACCGACCGTGCCGTCTGCGCCGGTCGTCTCCAGCGACAGTTCCACCATCGGCTGGCCCTGGGTGACCAGGTCTCCCTCATGGACAAGGACGCGGGTAACCGTACCGCCCTTGGCGGCGTAAATCTGTGCCAGGCCACCAGTCGGGGCGATGTAGCCCTGCACCGTTTCCTTGCGCGCATAGGTACCGGTCATGAGATAGGCTGCACCGACCACCACGAGGCAGCCGAGGACGGTGGTCATCACCCCATGGCTCACCGGTTGTGCGATCATCACCTCCCCGCCAATGCGGCGACGATGTTCAGTGGCTTCGCTACGGAACAGGGTACTCATGGCACCACCTGCAAAGGGTGGGCCGGCACATCGCGCTTTAGCTCGCGTATATTGCCGTTTTCCACTGCAAAGGCGCGGGCAGCACCTTCGATGGCTCCGGGGCGATGGGCGACCATCACTTGGGTGATTCCGAGCTTGCTCAGCGATTGCATGAGGCGGCGCTCCGACAGGACATCCAGATTGGCCGTCCCTTCGTCGAGAAACAATATGGACGGCTTGCGGTACAGCGCACGCGCCAGGAGAGCTCGCTGCTGCTGCCCACCTGACAGCGTAGATCCGAGGTCTCCCACCAAGGTCATGTAGCCCATTGGCATACACATGATTTCGTCGTGAAGGCCAACAAGCCGGACAACCTCCTCGACCCGAGCGATATCGATCTCAGGATCGAAAAAAGCGATATTGTCGGCAATCGTCCCCGCAAAAAGCTGGTCGTCCTGCATCACCACACCGACCTTGGCTCGGTACGCCCGCATCCCGAAGACGCCGAGCGGGAGGCCGTCCACAAACACCTCGCCCTCACCCGGCGGATAGAGGCCCATCAACAACTTCAAGAGGGTAGACTTGCCGCCGCCAGAAGGGCCCACAAAGACGACGGACTGCCCCGCCTCTATGGAGAGGGATACATCCTTCAGAACCCATGCCTCCCGTTCGGCATAGCGAAAGGAGAGGTTGCGTACGAGAAGTGATCCGGCAAGTGGACGATCCCCCCGGGCTGCGGCATTGAGGGCGGGCTCTGGATCCTGATGCACGACATCGGCCAGGCGCTCTAGATGAAGGCCGATCATGCGAAATTTGAAATACTGGTCGACGAGTGAAAACGCCGCCGTGCTGAACTGGCTCCGATAGGAAAGGAAAGCCAGCAACATGCCGAGCGTCATCTCTCCGCGGATGATGCTGCCGGCTCCGAAATAGAAGACGAGGAGCATCTCGGCGCCCGTCAGGAAGGATAAGCCTGCCGAACCCTTAAGACTGATTTTCTGGACGCGTACATTGTTGTTGATGCTGTCGGCATAGGCATTTTGCCAGACACCGTGGCGTTCCAGTTCACGTCCGAACAGCTTGAATGCCCGCGCACCACGGATCGTTTCAAGCAGGATACCATCCACCTTGGCCTGGTACTGGATACCCTCGTTGGTCAGGCTGCGAAGCCACGGAAAAGTCCCCAAGCGTATGCAAATGACCAGCGCCAGCGAGCCCAGCACAATGCTTGCCAGATAGGGCGCGTAGATCACCATCACGACCAGCGTGATGATCGCCATTAACCCGTCCAGCGCGCCGGACACAAAGCCACCTGTCAGCAGATCCTGAACCGGCTGAAGGGAATTAAAACGCGATAGGATATCGCCGAGACGCCGTTTTTCAAACCACGGGACAGGCAGGCGCATGGCATGACGCAACAGATTGCCGCGCATCTGAAAGGTAAGAAGCGTGCTGAAATGCATCTGCACGTATCCGCGCAACAAGGTCGTGGCGCTCTGAACCAACAGCAGCAATGCCGCGCCGATGACTATGACGTTCAGGAGACTGAAATCACCCTTTGAGATTGCCTCATCGACAATCATCTGGTTGACGAGCGGCGACAGCAGAACAAAGAATTGCAACAGGGCGGAGAGCGCCAAGATCTGCAGCAGGCTCGGAATGAATCCGGCGCTCCTGGACCACAGGTCGGCCAGGCGCACCCGCTCGACCACCTTGCGTTTTCGGAAGGTAGTCGCCGGTGTCAGTTCCAGCGCTATCCCGGTAAAATGTTTCGATGCCTCGTTGAGCGAGAGCCGCCGCTGGCCGCTCGCCGGATCGTGCAAGTCCACCCACCGGCCAGAAGCATGCGTCAGCACGACGTAGTGCGACATATCCCAGTGCAAGATGCAGGGCGTCTTCAGCTTGCCGATATCTGCCATTTCCAGCTTCAGCGGCCGACTGGTCAGACCGAGGTCGTCAGCGACGGCAATAAGCGTTTTTAGCGTCGTACCATTCGCGGATGCGGCGTGGCGGCGACGAAGTTCTGACAAAGTCACCCGATGACCGTGAAAGCCGGCTACCATCACCAGGCACGCTAGCCCGCATTCAGCGGCTTCGGATTGGAGCAACGGCTCAATTCCGTAGCGTTTATGGAGGGCCGTGAGAAACAACTGACTAACTCGCTCTGAGGTGATAAAAGAAGGGAAATGGAATGCGATTCCGACGAAAGCCCGGCCGTTAGTCCGGCCGACGACTGTCACGTCATGACAGGGCCATCGACGAGTTTTTTGAATACGATGGTTAAGTTAGGGGGACTTGGCCTTTGACATCCAGTTCAGAACCCGTCTCAGAAGAAGGGCAGCGACTGGTCCGAACTCTGTGAAGATGAGTAATGTAAGACATATGACAAAGCTCCCCTGGATCGTTGTCGGCGCTTTATTCCCCGCACTCCTACTTCGTGCGTGGCAACCAAGCTGCCGTGTCCAAAGGTATGGCATGCCTCATTATTGAGTTGGGTCTAGTTATATTGAGAGATGTTGCGGCGACCCACTTTGCTGCCACAATCAGGATAATATCTGGCTTGCAGGGGCGGCCGGTGTGCTCGCCCAACCGGATCTGTGGATCGGACACCAGGCGGGGGAGACCAACCGCCTTCGAAGCTACGCCACCTCCGCAGACCTTCAGGTCTAGGACATTTCCCGATCTTCGTGTCACTGCTCGATCCCGGTTTGATCGTGCTATGATTGAACTCGAAGCCTAGCTCTTCGAACATTCCTTTGAAGTCTCGTCTCGTGCATAGCGCGCTGAAACACCGATCCGCACAAGGATTGCGGATGGAATACGTGATTTCCGACAGTGGGGCAGCTGTCGATCTCCGTCATGATGAAAGTGCTTCCGCATGATCTCTGGAACAGTACACTTTTATGATGGTGGTTTTTTGGTGCGCAGCTCACCACAAATTTGCAGCATAAGTCCAGCCACTGACCATCCCAAGGAGATCACTTTGGCATCGGACCGCATCCAACTTTCACGTTGGCCTTTCTCCATAAATCAATCAGCTCCAACCTGACGTAGACCACACCATGACTCACCACGGTCAGCTGCGCGCAAAGCACCCTCTCGGTTTCAGCTTGTGGATACATTCTAGTCAGCTATGGGACGATGCTGAATCCAGTGCCCACGTTAACATTTCGCAACAAAACATCACCCACTGCAACATAGAGATCTGGCATGTGTCTCGGGGACCCTACCTGGTGTCCTTTGAGGTTCTAACGAAACGAAGCTCCGTGCCCATAAGACGGAGTTGGCCAATGACACCTATAGTTCTTAAGCGTCGCTCGCGGCCCAGCAATCCACACTTTGATAACGTCGGATTGGAGCACGCAAATGCCAATGACACGCCGACAGTATGGGTTTGCCGGACCTCGCTTATGGATGGCGAAGCCGACCGTTCGCTCAAGATTAGCCTGTTAAAACAAAGCAGCCTTCAGCGAGGCAAGTCCAAGCGTCGTGCCGAAGTATTTCACGAAATCAACCACATAGGTCTTCATAAAATCTTCATTTGCCAATTCACGAATTCGTGATCAGGTTTGGTAGGTGGCAACACGATACAATTTCATGGGTGTAATATGCGAAAACATTGGGGCTTATTAGCCAATTGCTTAAGACGACTCCACTCAGGCTCGGGGCCTAAACAGCATTGAGATCAAGTGCTGCAAATCACCTCCCGGTGAGCGGAAGCGAGACCTCGGATTTCTTGATGGACAACCCTGTAAAGGCAGCGCCGAAGACGGGCTAGTGAGCGGGAAGGATCATTAGATCATCAACTTACCTTCCGTCCCAAATGGTGACGTCGGCCTAGTACCTTAGGGCCAAATCATTTTGTAACAGGGTGGAATCCCCGCCGCTCTGTCTGATACTTCCGGTGCTAGTGTGGACAGGATGACCTAAACTCTAGCGCATGCAGCGCTTAAAACGGACGTTTGCTGGGTCAGTCTGTCGTGTTGACAACAAAGCCGGGAAAAGGAGCATATCTTGAACACACAAGAAATTTCATACAGACGGATTGTGCCCGGCGAAGGCTCTATCTTCAAACAGATATGGCTGCAGGCCTTAAGGTCCACACCATCGTCCTACGCCAGCATTCTTGATGACTGGGAGTCTCTTTCCGAGGATGAATGGAATAGGCGGTTAACTGATCCAGTCTTCGGCGCTTTCCATAGTGGTATCCCTGTGGGATTGATGGGGCTTATTCGCAGGCATCCAGCAAAACTGAAGCACCGGGCTATTATTGTAATGGCTTACGTCCACGCTGACTTCCGGCGAACTGGAACTGCTTCGGCTCTGCTGAACCATGTCATTTCTTTCGCGAAGGACAAAGGTATTTCAAAACTGGAGCTATGCGTCAGCGGCGAAAATGTATCTGCCATTGCATTCTATCGTAGTCAGCTTTTCTCCGATCTCTGCGTGGTGCCTGGCGGAATTATCGAGAATGGCAAGCCGGTTAAAGAAGTCCAGATGATACGCTCCATCGGTGATTTAGGGTAACGGCTTCCCCCCGCAACGCAATTATGCTGCGTCAAGTTACGCGATGCCAATCAATTTGACGGCGCTTATCGAGCCATGCGCCGAGAGTTCCAAGGAGTACTGCATGAAGCGCGTCTTCACTATTCTTCTCGCGGCATTGCTACCCGCCGCCGCGAGTGCAACCGAGCATCGCCAGGGCCCCCTCGCCCTGCCAGCTGTAATCCGTATGCTTGGCAAAGGGCAGCCGGTCGCCGTCACCGTTGATCTCAGTCTTTGCAGCGCGGTACCGAACGATGCAAAGCCGAGCAAAACACGCGGTGGACTACGGATTAACGCATTCAGATTGACGGACGATGGGACGCTTGCCTTTGCTGACGAGCATATGACCATCGATCTCGATGGAAAGCCGATCGTTCAGTTTTTACGATACAAAGTCCACCCAGATAACAGCGCTCAATTTTCTATGACTGTGTTCAGCCTGCCCGCGTACGAACAAAAGGGTACGACAGTCGAATTCAACTGTGCGATGGACCGTGGATTAAGCTTTTTCCCAACGCGCTAATGTGGGTGCACTTAGATGTTTTTGCGTGACAGGCACATCTAACGACACGGGGAAATTCGCGCCAATTCCGTTGCGAACGTTATTCAACGTGGATCTGCCACCACTGTTACCAGAACACAATGCATGCCTGCTGTCGCCGCTAAAGAACACTACCGCCCTGCCTGACGCGTCGGTTGTGTTTCGGCAGCTGGCCGGAAATTTAGGCGGCGGATGAGTCGAATTAAAGGATATTGATGAATGACCCTAAACAACTCCGCGGAGCGGTCTGCGAACTTTCGAGTTCCGGTGCTACCCATTTCAACCCTGAGCGCCGACCCTCATCGCGTCTACCGGCACTACCGAAAGGAGATCCCCTTCATCTTGTCGGAAGCGGGGGTATATCTCATCTTGCGTGCCAACGACGTTCTCAGCCTGAGCAGCGATGCTAAGACACGTCAGGTAGAAACAGAATTGGTCACCCTGCGCGGCGTTGAGAATGGGCCGATCTGGGAATTCGTGCGAAACGGGATGCTGACGTCGAATGGCGATGTCCATTTGCGCAGACGATCTCCCCTGACCAGGACATTCGCCTTCAAGATGATTGATGCGTTGCGACCTCTCATTAGACAGACTGTTGCGCAGATCGCCGATACCGCAGCGCCCGATGGTGGCATGGACTTGCTTGAGGACTTTGCCGCTCTTATTCCGGCCAGGATCATTGCGTCGATCTTGGGCCTCCCCCAGGACGATGTGAATAGATTTACAGAGATCGTATACCGCTTCAGTCCGCTCCTGGGCGGATCTTGGCGTGCGCAAGATGTACCGCAGCTTCAACGAGCAGCCGGCGAGCTGAGATCATATGTTGCTGACGTCGTGGCAAAGCGCAGCTATGAGAAAAACAATGACTTTGTGAGCAAACTTCTCTCCGATGTGGAAAGCGACGGATCCTTGTCCGCCGAGGAAGTGATTACCCAAATCATGACTTTGATTGTCGGTGGCAGCGACACGACGCGATCTGCCATCGTCATTCAGCTGGCAGTGCTTCTCCAGCATCCTGAGCAATGGAATGCAGTTTTAGACAATCACGACCTGGTTCCAAAGGCCGTCCTGGAATGCCTTCGTTATGAGCCTGCGATAGGCTCGGTTCCGCGCTTTACCACAACCGATATCGAGTTGGACGGGATGCTCCTCCCTGCCAATAAAGCCTGCTCCCTTGTGACCATGTCCGCCCTCCGAGACGAGCATCTCTACAACGACCCTGATCGGCTGGATATTACAAGAGAGCAATTGAAATGGCATCCGGTATTTGGCGCTGGAGCGCACCGTTGTCTGGGCGAAGCACTGGCGAAAGCTGAGCTGGAAGAGGCATTGACCGTGTTAGCGGAGCGTTTCCCGACCATCAGAGCTGCTGGTGCTTTTCCGAAAGTCACCGGCTTTTCGGGAATCCGAACGGTTCAAAACTTTCCGGTGACTTGGGACGCCAATCGAGCTCGATAGAGCTGGACACCAAGACCTCCGAGCAAGTTCTGGTTTGAACCGATCTTGGCTCCAATAATCTGTTCCAACGCCCTTTAGCGCGGTGGTCTGCAACATGAGTGAAGTAAAACGTTAGGAACTTTGTGATGAATCGTAGAACGTTTTTGGTCAGCACTACGGCATTGGCGGTTGCCGCCAGATTCGTTGGTCTGGGTCCCGCAGCGGCTTCAGGCGAAAAGGCGGAGAAGCCTAACTTAACTATCGGAGTTGGCGGTAAACCTCTCCTTTACTATCTCCCACTGACAATTGCCGAGCGAAAGGGGTTCTTCGAAGAAGAGGGTCTAAACGTCATCATTAATGACTTTTCCGGTGGCGCCAAATCGCTGCAGGCGCTTATCGGCGGATCGTTAGACGTTGTCGTTGGCGCGTATGAGCACACAATCAGGATGCAGAATAAAGGCCAGGACATTGCTGCTGTCTGCGGCCTCGGCCGTTTTCCTGGGATCGTAATAGCGGTGCGCAAAAGCCTGGCAAGCGACGTTAGATCGGTAAGGGAGCTGAAAGGTAGGAAGATGGCTGTAACGGCGCCGGGTTCATCGACCGCGCTCATGCTCCAATATGCTTTGATAAAAAATGGCCTGAAGGCGGACGATGTCGCATTGGTCGGCACGGGTGGGGGAGCCAGCGCCTTGGCTGCACTCAAGAGTGGCGAAGTTGACGGCCTTTCCTATGTGGACCCCGTCATTGCCCAGCTCGAACGCGAGGGCGAAGTCCAAATTTTGATTGATACGAGAACCGAGGCTGGGACCCGCGAGCTGTTCGGAGGCCCTAATCCCGCCGCATCAGTCTATACGACCCGTAGTTTTATTGAGGCTAATCCTATCACCATCCAGAAGCTTGTTAACGCCTTCCTCAAGGCGCTCAAATTTATCCAAGCTTCAACGCCTGAGGATATCGCCGCAGCCGTTCCGCAGGAGTATTTGATGGGCGACAAAAGCCTCTACGTCGAAGCTTTTAAAAATTCGAGGGAAATGTACTCACTCGATGGGATGGTGACAGAGGAAGGCTACAAATCGATGATGAGTGTATTGAAAACACTTGATCCGGAACTTGCAAATAGCGACGTGCCATTCAGTAGGACGTTCGATCCATCCTTTGTAAAATCTTCAATGCGGTAGTGAAGCAGCGAATACGACTGTGCTGCGGTCAGTCCTGGACGAACGCGCATGTCGATGTCAGCGAACTAATCGGGCATCAAATGTGTGCGGCGCAAGCAGCACCGTGCATTCTCATTTCTCCCGCGATAAGCGGCTGGATGCGGCGGCCCCACACAATCTAAAGGAGGCGCTGTAGCCGGGCTGCGATGCGTAGACCGCAACTGTGCCGAATGATGCCTTTAGCCCCCTGTCATGTGAGATTGAGATTCTTCAATGAAGCTAGTGGATGGAATCTAACGCTTGGTGCCCGCGTTTAACGGCGGCGATGATTTTGTCGGGATCGGCGGTCCAAGTGAAGGGCTTTGGCTTTTTGTTGTGCTCAACGAGGAAACGGTTGATGGCGGCCTGGAGATCGACGACGGAATGGAAAACGCCGCGTTTCAGACGCCGCTTCGACAGCCTGGCGAAGAAACCCTCCACCGCGTTGAGCCATGAGCTTGAAGTCGGAGTGAAGTGGAAGGTGAAACGCTCGTGACGGTCGAGCCAGGCTCTCACCTTGGGATGCTTGTGGGCAGCATAGTTGTCGAGGATGACGTGGACGGCCTTGTCGTCCGGCACCTGGGCGTTAATGGCGTTGAGGAAGCGGATGAACTCCTGATGACGATGACGCTGCATGTTGCGGCCGATGACGGTGCCGTCGAGCACGTTGAGGGCGGCAAACAGCGTGGTTGTGCCGTGCCGCTTGTAGTCGTGGGTCATGGTGCCGAGCCGACCCTTCTTCATCGGCAGGCCCGGCTGGGTGCGGTCGAGCGCCTGGATTTGGCTTTTCTCATCGACCGACAACACGACGGCGTGGGCTGGCGGATCAACATAGAGGCCGACAACGTCTCGCAGCTTGTCGACGAATTTCGGGTCGTTGGACAATTTGAACTGCCGCCACCGATGAGGTGCGAGGCCATGCGCTTTCCAGATACGCCTGACTGCGCTGGCGCTGATGCCGGCGGCCGTCGCCATCATGTCGGCCGTCCAGTGCGTCGTCTCGCCCGGCGGATCAGCCAGCGTCAGGGCCACCACACGCTCGGCGACATCGGGTCCGAGCCGCACAATACGCGACGGCCGCGTCTTGTCGCGCAGGAGACCCTCGACGCCTTCTGTGGCGAAGCGCTCTTGCCAGCGCCATACGCAGGTCTTCGATTTGCCGGTCTGGCGCATAATCTCGACAGTCCCGACGCCATCGGCACTCAGCAGGATGATCTCGGCCCGCCAGACGTGCTTTTGGGGCGCATTGCGATCCCTGGTCAAGGCCATTAGGCGTTGGTGATCTGTTGGCGAAACGGTGAACGATATTCCTGTGCGCATGCGCCAGACTCGCATGCCAACCCAGCAAATGGAATCCCATACGGGACTCTTATGTCAGGCGGTAACCACTAGTATTTCCTCTTACGGCGTCGCTCCTTACAGCCGTGACGCAGTCACCGACCGAGGCGGACGTCCAGGCACTGCACCTTCGCTCGCCCGTCGCTCCACCGATGAAAACTGCCGAATTCGGCGGTCCGATTGGCCCCTCTGACATCATGCAGTTACAGGACATGCGTCATTTGGAAATGTCGCCTGATGGTAAGACAATATTGTTTGTCGTCCAACGGCAAGTGGCGACGTTCGGCTCTGACCAGCAAAGGATATGGTTCGTGCCGACCGACGGCAGCGAACCCGCGCGTGAGCTCGTCAACGGTGCTGGTGTTCACAACACACCGCGCTGGTCTCCGGACGGTGAAATGATCGCGTTCCTGTCGAACCGCAGGAGTAAAGGAACGACGGGAACTGATATGTCGACCGCAGGCAAGCCCGACGCATCCAACCGGCCTGAAGGCCAAACCGACGCAGCGCCGCCAGCTGTTTTGGACGCCGGGGGCAAACAGACCCGCCAGCTTTGGAAGGTTGGGCGCAATGGTGGCGAACCAGTGCCGCTCACCGCAGTGCCATATGACATTACTGATTTCGCATGGTCGCCAGACGGGACAAAGATTGCCTTTCTAAGTGCTGATCCAGATACACCGGAGGAAAAGGCAGATCGTGAGGCCAAGCGTGACTGGGTCGAGATGGACAAGACTGGTCACATGACCCGCCTTTGGATCCTGGATCTCTTGAGCCACAAGGCGCGACCTGTCTCGCCAAAAACTGTCAACGTCAGTAAAATGGCGTGGTCTCCGGATGGAAAACGCATGGCGGTCCGTATCGCGGATACGAGCGCGATCAATGATTATTTTTACCATTCGCGGATCACCACCTTTGATTTCCAGAACGGCACATTCGGCAAGACGCTCATTGAACATGCCGCGGAAGGCCCGTTTTGGGCACCCGACGGCACTGCCATCCTCGCCTCGGAAATCCTGACGCCGGGCTTCATTGGCACGGCCCCTCGCGTTTACAACGTTGCGACAAATACACTCATAAAGCTCGCCGACGACGCCGCGGGGTTGTTGACGCGGTTGCAGTGGGCTGCGGATAGTCGCTCCATCCTCGCCCTGTCATTTGAAGAGACGCAATCTAGATTAGTGAGAATCGCAGCGACCGGGAGCGGGCGTGTCACGCGGCTTGCCACTTTGGAAGGTGAGGCTTTCGACCTCACGACTAGTCGAGATGATCGCCTCGTCGCGGTTGCACTGTCGAGCCCTGAGCGACCCGCCGACGTATGGACCATTGCCGGCAAACAGATCCGTCCAATCACAATAATCAATCCGCAAGTCGCCCACTGGAAATGTGGCAAGGTCAGTCAAATATCCTGGACCAATAGCCGTGACGGCAAACGGATCTATGGTGTCCTCGTTACGCCGCCCGACTACACTCCTGGGAGCCCGATCAAGACAGTCATCCAAATTCACGGTGGTCCCGAATGGGCGTGGTGGGCGGGGTGGCTCGGGAGCTGGCACGAATGGGCGCAAATGCTGGCGACGCATGGCTATGCCGTATTGCTGCCCAATCCGCGCGGCTCGGACGGTCAAGGCACGGCCTTTGCGCGAGCGATTGGGCATGACTGGGGCGGAATGGACTATCAAGATGTGATTGACGGCGTTGACATGCTCGTCGCCATGAAGATTTCAGACCCTTCGCGCCTCGGCATCGGCGGATGGAGCTATGGCGGGTTCATGGCGGCCTGGGCGGTGACGCACAGCGAGCGCTTCAAGGCAGCAGTGGTCGGTGCTGCTCCAACAAACATGACTACGATGGCGCGCATTACCGACACGCCCGACTACACCATGGGTTATTTCGGCGAGCCATCCGCGCACCTTGCTGATCTCGATAGGGTATCGCCCGTGCGGATGTTGAAAAACGTTCATACGCCAGTGCTGGTACTGCACGGCGAGGCAGATACGCGAGTGCCGATAGCGCTTGGTCTGGAGTTTTACCGAGGACTAAGACTTCTTGGCAAACCCGTTAAGATGATCAGCTATCCACGGGAAGCTCACTGGTTTAGCGAGCCCGAGCATCAGTTGGATATCCAGCGCCGCGTACTCGATTGGTTTGATGCCCATCTTTAGGAGAGTGACGAATGCTGAGCAAGTCGGCGTGCGACTGACGCAACCTAAGCCATGGGGCCCAGGTTAATGCGTTGATCAACACGCTGAAGGCGGATGAAATCACCAATTGCCCGAGCGATCGAAGAGCAGCAGCGTCACCCGGTCACGCCGGCGATTGCAGAAGGCAAAAACCGCCGGGGCAAACGGATCGAGCGCCATCGTCTCCTGGACCAGGACCGCAAGGCTGTTGATGCCCGCGCGGAAGTCGATCGGTTCGCGATGCAGATAGACCTTGAGATCAGCGCCCAGTCTGAACATGACCCAACGCTCCTACGATTGCTGCCAGTCCATCCACGTCGTCGCACTCGACCGTCAGGCTAACCCCGTTCGGCAGGAACGCGCTCACCTTGGATGCATGAGAGCGCTTGCCCAAAGGCTCGGTCTTCGTCAGTAAATCGCTGGCAGCAGCCGAGTGCATATCCGGAGCAATCTGAACCGGGACGAACGCCGAGACCAAAGGCAAAGGACGCTCCTCTCTGGTCTTCTTCATCCTTTTGCGTACGAGATTAGTATTCACGCCGTGTTCCCGCGCAAGTCGAGAGACCGAAACGCCCGGCTCTAAGCACGCTGCGACCAGCTGATCTCGCGAGGCAGGGTCATCTCGACGGCGGCCGTCGCGACCAACAAGCCGCACTTGCGGTTTAGGGGCATCTTCATCCATGATTAGGTGTCCACCTATTTTGGTGGACACTTCATGCCTGATAGCACCGCACTTCAGAAGGTGCGCAGAAATTCGCGCTTAGTGCGGCTGCAAAGCCGATGAAAGATAGTTGATGAAAGTTCAACACGGAGAAGAAGTGGCGAATCACTCTGACCCCGAGTCATGCGGGGCACATCGCGAGGTGTGCGTCGAAGCGTTGACAGGGGAAACCGGCAGGCCGGCCATTGAGCCGCGAAATGATCAATTCGGGATGCCGACGCTGTTAAGCGAAGCGGAAGGCAACACGGTGCATGGCGTCAATCGCAAGCCATGTCCCGATCCCGCGCGGTCGGAGACCCTGTGCATGCCGGGAAGTCTTTCATACGGAAGCAGCGAGATCTCATCAGTGTCCAGTGCGAATGGACTGGACGGGACTGGGAAGGTCGTTGACCACAAGCCAGTCATCGACGCTGATGAGAAGTCGGATACGCCCATAGTACTGCAGAAGTTGCCGAACAAAGGAGATGATCTCGCGGAGGCAATGGAGGGAAGGGGTGTAATCGGAGGGAACGCCGTCGAGACTCCAGCGTGCCGGACGCAGAGCCGGATAAAACACGCTTCGATGGGGATCGAAGGTGTACGGGAAGCCGCCAAACGGAACCCGAAGATGCGTTTCACGGCGCTGATGCACCACATCACTCCGACGCTATTGGTGAAGAGCTTTCATGCGCTTCGCAAGCAGGCGGCGAGTGGAGTGGACGGCGTGACGTGGTACGACTATGAGAAGACACTCGAAGGGCGCGTGCACGAACTACATCGGGAGATTCAGTCCGGTGCGTATCGTGCACAACCGTCCCGACGGGTCTACATTCCGAAGAATGACGGAAGACTCCGTCCACTCGGTATTGCAGCGATGGAAGAAAAAGTCGTGCAGATGGCCGTGTCCACGGTTCTGAACGCGATCTATGAGCAAGACTTCCTCGGCTTCTCATACGGGTTCCGACAAGGAAGGGGACAGCATGACGCGCTGGACGCCTTGTGGGTTGGGATCGACAAGCGGAAGATCAACTGGATATTGGACGCGGATATTCACTCGTTTTACGATGAAATCGATCACGAGTGGATGCTCCGTTTCCTGTCGCATCGAGTTGGTGACCGCCGGCTGATACGTCTGATCTACAAATGGTTGAAAGCGGGCACGATTGAGGATGGCCGCCGCGTGGCATCGACGCGAGGAACTCCCCAAGGATCTGTAATTAGCCCCGTGCTATCGAATATCTATCTGCATTACGCATTGGATTTATGGGTCCAGCAGTGGCGTACTCGATACGCTAAAGGCGACGTGATCATTGTACGTTATGCCGACGACAGCGTGATTGGGTTCCAGTACGAAGGAGAGGCGCAGCGCTTTCTGCAAGCATTGCGGGAGCGTCTCGCTCAGTTCGGCTTGCAACTACACCCGGGAAAGACGCGGCTGATACGCTTTGGGCGGTATGCTGCGCGACAATGCCGGGAACGTGGTATCCGCAAGCCAGAGACTTTCGACTTTCTGGGATTCACGCACTGCTGCGGCAGGCGGCGCAATGATGGAGGCTTCAAGATTGTCCGTCTGACAATCAAGAAGCGAATGCGCACGACGCTGGCGGCCATTCGGGAAACGCTAATGCGACGGCGCCATGAACCCGTGGCTGTAGTAGGTCGGTGGCTAAGGCAAATGTTACAGGGGTATTTGAACTACCATGCGGTGCCCGACAATCTGAGAAGATTGGGAGGGTTCCGCTGGGAAGTTGGTCGCGCCTGGCGACACGCTTTGATGCGTCGAAGCCAGCGACACCGGCTGTCTTGGGATCGTTTCCAAAGGCTGCTTCGCAAATACCTGCCGCCATGTCGTCTGTTGCACCCGCATCCAGATGCTCGGTTCACCGTCACAACATCCGATAGGAGCCGTATGCGGTAATGCCGCACGTACGGATCTGGCCGGGGGGCGATGGGCAACCATAGTCCCTACCGGGACCCCTTCGACTTGCCTAGCTCCTGCTTGATCATGTGTCTGAAACCGAGGTTATAGAGCTCGACTGGGCGATTACTGCCTAAGCGATCCGTTTCCACAATCGCCCAGCTTTAGCGTCGCATCGTTGAAGACCGCAATCAGCTTATTTATGGAGGGCATCCGCCCGCAAAGTCGTGTGCCTGTCTCCATATCAGACACTCACTTATCAGCAATCTGTGGCGCCTCGTCCGATTGATGCATAGAAGGATCCTTGCTGAACTTCATGACGAAGGCAAAAAAGACCGGAACGAAAAAGATTGCTAGGACAGTGGCGGAGATCATGCCGCCAAGGACGCCGGTCCCAATTGCAGCTTGGCTGCCGGAGCCCGCGCCTGTGGCAATGGCCAAGGGCACTACCCCCAAAGCGAAGGCGAGTGAGGTCATCAGGATTGGCCGGAAACGAAGATGTGCCGCCTCCATTGCCGCGTCGAACGTCGACTTGCCCTTGGCCCGAAGATCTTTTGCGAACTCGATGATCAGGATGGCGTTCTTGGCGGAAAGCCCCATGATGGTGATTAGGCCGACCTTGAAGTAGACGTCGTTCGGCATGTCGCGCAGCGTTACCGCACCAACCGCGCCAATGACGCCGAGCGGGATGACAAGCAGTACCGAAAGCGGAATTGCCCAGCTTTCGTACAGCGCCGCAAGGCAAAGGAATACCAGAATGACGGACAGGCCCAGCAACATCGGGACCTGAGAGCCGGACTGGATTTCCTGCAGTGACTGGCCACTCCACTCATAGCCGAAGCCCGGCGGCAGGGTATTGGCAATCCGTTCGACCTCGGTGATAGCCTCACCGGAGGAAAAGCCTGCAGCCGCCTGTCCACTGAGACGGACGGCTGGGAAACCGTTGTATCCGACGATCTGCGTCGTGCCTCTCGTAAAGGCGTAGCTTGCAAAAGCTGAGATTGGCACCATACCTCCATTTGAATTTCTCACCGTCAACTTCATCACATCGAAGATCGTGCTGCGTTTGTTCGCATCGGCCTGCACGGTGACCCTCTGCATGCGTCCCGCGTTGGGGAAGTCATTGACATAGGACGAGCCGAGACTAGTGCTGATTGTCTGGTTGATATCGGCGAACGTGACGCCATAGGTGTTTGCCTTCTCGCGATCGATAGTCAGTACGGTTTGCGGCGCATCGGCGAGGCCCTCGACCATGACGCCAGCGAGGATCTGGCTCTTGCCTGCTTCCGCCATGAATTGGTCACGCGCGGCATTCAAAGCTTCAGTCCCCTGGTTGCCACGATCTTGAAGGCGGAACGCAAAACCATTCGATGTGCCAAGACCGGAAATAGCTGGCGGCGACAATGCATAGGCCGTTGAGTCCATAATGGCGCGAAATCCGGAATTGAACTTGGCAGAGAGAGCCTGTGCCGACTGCTCCGCGGTCCTCTCGCTCCAGTCTCTCAGGGTGATGAACGACAGTCCGGCATTCTCGCCCGACCCGGAGAAGCTGAAGCCGCTAATCGCGACCACGCGGTCCACGGATGGTTCGGACGTCACAACCTTCTCCATCAGCTTGATGGAGCCGAGTGTTCGCTCAGCCGTAGCATCTGCCGGCCCCTGGATCTGGGCCAGCAGCGTGCCCTGATCTTCGTCCGGCAGGAAGGAGGACGGCAGTTGCAGGAACATCCAGGCGGTCGCAGCGGCCACGGCGAGATAAATTAGCATGGTACTACCCGCCCGTCTGAGCAGGCCCGCGACCCAACCGCTATATTTCTTGGAGCCTTTGTCGAAAGCACGATTAAACCAACCGAAGAAGCCTTTCTTGATATGAGCTTCGCCCTTCTGGACAGGCTTTAGAAACGTCGCACAAAGCGCTGGCGTAAGTGTCAGGGCCAGGAAGGCCGAAAAGAGGATCGACGATACCATCGTCAGCGAGAACTGCTTGTAGATTACGCCAACGGCGCCTGGAAAAAAGGCCATTGGCACGAAGACAGCAGTCAACACCAAGGTAATCCCAATCACGGCCCCGGTAATTTGAGTCATCGCCTTCTTCGTTGCTTCCCTTGGGTGGAGCCCCTCCTCCATCATGATCCGCTCGACATTCTCAACGACAACGATCGCGTCATCAACGAGGATGCCGATCGCAAGGACCATACCGAACATCGTCAGCACATTGATCGAGAACCCGAGCGTGTACATCACGCCGCATGCACCAAGAAGCGCGACTGGTACGACGATCGTGGGTATGATGGTATACCGAATATTCTGGAGGAAGAGGAACATGACGAGGAAGACGAGGACCATCGCCTCGGCAAGCGTCATCAGCACCTGTTCAATAGAGATGTAGACGAACGGTGTGGTGTCGTAAGGTACCGAATACTCGATGTCTTCGAGAAGCGAGGACGCCAGCTGGGCCAGCCGCGCTTTGATGGCGGTAGCGGTGGTCAGCGCGTTGCCGCCGGGTGCAAGCTCAATCGAAGCGCCTGCAGCCGCGTTGCCGTCGATCCGCACCGAGGTGGCATAGCTGTCGGCGCCAACTTCAATTCGCGCCACGTCACGCAAGCGTACCGCGGAGCCGTCGGTATCAGCGCGCAATACGATCTGACCGAACTCGTCCGGTGACGTCAACTGGCCCTTGATGAGCAAGGATCCCGTGACGCGCCTGTCCGTCTGGGAGGGCGCTGCTCCGAGACGGCCGGCCGCAACCTGCGCGTTTTGAGCTTGAATGGCGTTTGTAACATCGGCTGGTGTTAAGCTGAGACCGAGTAGCTTGTCCGGATCAAGCCAGACCCTCATCGCGCGCTCACTTCCAAACAGTTGCACTTTGCCAACACCTGGAACGCGCCGCAATTCATTGGCGACGTTGCGGCTCATGTAGTCACCAAGCGCGATACCGTCCACTGTCCCCCTCTTCGATTGCAAGGCGACCAGAAGCAGAATGCCACCACCTGCGGTGTCCACGCTGATCCCTTGTTGAACGATGGAGGACGGTAGTCGAGCCTCTACACGGCGCACCCGGTTCTGGACCTCAACCGCGGCTGTTTCCGGCACCGTTCCAGGCGCAAA
Source organism: Rhizobium sp. B230/85 (assembly GCF_019355735.1). NCBI lineage: Bacteria > Pseudomonadati > Pseudomonadota > Alphaproteobacteria > Hyphomicrobiales > Rhizobiaceae > Rhizobium > Rhizobium sp. B230/85. The sequence continues at coordinate 144,136 of NZ_CP072159.1, read as the reverse complement.
TGTTACGGTTATGCTAATTCCGCCCTGGGCATTCGACGTGGATTCGTAATAAAGAAGACCGGGAATGCCGTTGAGCTCCTCCTCCACCAAACGTGTTACGCCCTCGTAGGTGTCTTCGGGGGAGGCCCCGGGATAGGTTGCGGAGATCGTGATCTGCGGCGGCGCTACATTCGGATACTGTGAGATCGGCAGCAACGTCAGTGAAATTGCACCAGCCAGTATGATGGCGATGGAAAGCACCCACGCAAAAACTGGGCGGTCGATGAAGAATGCGGCGATCACGGATCAGCCCTCCTTTTTTATGGGGGCGTCAGCCCTGGATGGCTTGCTCCATGGTTCAGCCTTAACCGTCTGCCCGGGGGTGACTTTCTGGAAACCTTCGACAATGACTTTGTCTCCAGCCAAAAGTCCCCTGATAACCACCCAGCGGCCCTCGAAGATCCAACCAAGCGTCACCTCGCGGATTTCGACCTTGTCTTGCGCGTTCACGATATATAGCCGCGGCTTTCCGGTGTTGTCGCGCTGGACGGATTGCTCGGGAACGGCGAACGCTCCTTCGAGAGCGCCTTGTTGAAGGTTTGAGCGAACATACATGCCCGGTAGCAGGTTTCGCTCTGGGTTAGGAAACTCACCACGCAGGATTAGCTGGCCGGTCTGTGCGTTGACGCTCACCTCAGAAAACAGGAGTTTGCCGTCATGCGGATAGGTACGCCCTTGCTCCGTCACCAGCTTCATGCTGACGCTGCCTGCCGCATCTTCTTTGAGGTCGCCGCTCCTGATAGCGTTGCGCAGAAGGATTAACGTGTCGGCCGGCTGTGTGAAGTCCGCATAAATCGGATCGATTTGCTGGATTGTCGCCATGATATCCGAAGTCGGGCTGACTAACGTACCCTCCGTGACCAAAGCTCGACCGATGTTGCCGGTGATTGGAGCCTTGATTTGTGTATACTGCAGTTCTAGTTGCGCCGATCGAAGGTCAGCCTGGGCACGAGAAACGTCAGCGTTGCTTTGTGCCAATTGTCCTACGGCAGTTTCACTGTCGTCAGCGCTGGCAACACCTTTCTGCTGTAGCTGGGTCAGCCTCTCGGCTTTTTGCCCTGCAAGCTTGCGGGCCGCGAGGGCTGCGTCAAGCGTGGCCTGTGCTGAATCCACCTTCGCCTGAAACGGCGCCGGGTCGATGACGTACAGCAGGTCACCTTCTGTAACATTTGTCCCTTGCTCGAAGATACGTCGAAGCACGAGACCGGTAATTCGCGGGCGGACATCTGCTGTGATCATTGGCGATACCCGACCCGGTAGCTCGCTGATCACGGGGATGGTCTCAGGCTTGGCTTCCACGATCGAAACCGCGAGGGGCCGTTCTACAGCCTGCTTTTGTTCTCCCTCTTTTTCTGTACACGCTGCCAGCGATAGAATGGCACAGGCCAAGAAGACCAAACGGAGGGGCTTTGTCACATCGTGCATGGGTGGTCCTAACAGGATGCGGAAAAAGGCCCTTGCTGTGAACGGACTGCCATGATTCCATGCCTGAGTGATTGGTCGGCAGGAGCAGGACATGCGCGGTAATGATATCCAGACGGCGGTTTTGTTTTCTTATGTGAGCTGCGAAGCCCGGGTTCCGACAAGCCATCCGCTGCGGGCGATCCGCGCGATTGTAGACGAGGCGCTGGAAGTTTTGTCGCCGGATTTCGAGGCGATGTATTCAGCGATCGGCCGTCCGTCGATCCCGCCGGAGAAGCTGCTGCGCGCTCTGTTGTTGCAGGCCTTTTACACGATCCGCTCGGAGCGTCAGCTCATGGAGCAGATGGACTACAATCTGCTGTTCCGCTGGTTCGTCGGCTTGTCGATGGACGCGCCGATCTGGGACGTCACCGTGTTCACCAAGAACCGTGAGCGGCTCTTGGCTGGCGATATCGCCGCCAAGTTTCTGGCCGCGTTGCTGAGCCAGCCGCGGGTGAAAGCATTGCTGTCAGACGACCACTTCTCGGTGGACGGCACCTTGATCGAAGCCTGGGCCAGCATGAAGAGCTTCAAGCCCAAGGACGACACAGATGGTGGCGACACCGACGGCAGCGGCTCTGGCGCTGAAGAGAAACAGCCGCCAGAAGCCAAAGGCCGCAACTCTGAGCGCGATTTCCACGGCGAGAAGCGCAGCAACGCAACCCACGCATCGACCACCGACCCGGACGCCAGGCTTTATAAGAAGGCCCGTGGCCAGGCGGCCAGGCTTTGCCACATGGGCCACGTCACCATGGAAAACCGCAATGGTTTGGTTGTTGACGCCACGCTGACCCATGCGACCGGAACCGCCGAGCGCGAGGCGGCACTGGATATGGTGGGCCGCATGGATGGTCGTCATCGCATCACATTGGCTGCAGACAAAGCCTACGATACGGCCGATTTCGTTGCTGCCTTGCGGGACGCAAAGGTGACGCCACACGTCGCCCAAAACACGACGAACCGACGCTCGGCCATCGACGGTCGCACCACCCATCACCCTGGCTACGCTGTCAGTCAGCGCATTCGCAAGCGTATCGAGGAAGTGTTCGGTTGGGCCAAGACCAGCGGCGGAATGCGTAAGACCCGCCATCGTGGAAAGGATCGCGTCGGCTGGATGTTCACCCTAACAGCCACCGCTTATAATCTGGTGAGGCTGCCAAAGCTGCTGGCGACAGCCTAATCGCGCCCGGAATCCGCCGAACCAGGCGGATGACGACAAAATGGGCCGACAACGGCCGCTGAAAAAGCCTCATCACGGCCTGTCTTCGAGCCGTCTAGCCAGGATCGGCGGAAAAATCGGCGCTATTTCCGCGACCTGCTAAGAAGGAATGGTCCGAAAGAGCAAACCGTTGGTGTCTAAAACGCGGTCGTAACGCAACGGCGGCATTGCGCTCCGACTGCCAAAATCGCTGGACCGCCGGCGCAGCCGGTCTGGAAACCCGCCCGGGGAGGCATGGGACAGGCCTCCCCGGGCGAGCATGACCAATATGCTGCCGATTACCGCACAATAGGCCATGACAGGAGGTCTCGGCGCTAGATCGGTGACCGAGCATTGCCGAGGATGACCAAGTACCAGCTTAAGCTGTGAGTTTGGATGCTATTTTGTTATTAAATGTTGCGGCGGTGATGGTGCGTTGCGTTTAAAAGGCGCGCGAAAGCCTACTTTGAAAGCGCTGGTATCCGAGCAGCGGCAAGCGTAGCGAATCAACGCCGCAATCGTCACGACGGCATCGGCATTTGGGATAGACAATGCCTGTGGCAAGTGACGGGGCCTTTGAGAACCGATGCGCTAGCTTCCGACAGTGGATATGAGGCCGCTTTTCTACAATCTGGGACAGATGCATTCGCAGTCCAACTGAGCTCAATTACACAGGCGGCAATCGGCATAAAATATCCGTTGTAACGTTGTAACGTCCAACTCGACTAATAATCGATCGTTGGTAAGTTTAACCGCCGAATTGAACCGCCTGCCGCTTAAAAGTTCAACCTCCGAAAGCAAGGCAATTAACTTCTTGCTTGAAATCTCCCGCCGAAAAAGCACCGACCCACCTCTCTCGATTCCGCTTTTAGCCAATCCAATGCCGATTATGCCAACGGAATGGCCGAAGCCGTCGTCAAAATCTTTAAGCGCGACTGTGTCTCGGTCAACTCCATCCCGGACGCCGAAACGGTCATCGCCCAACTGCCATTGTGGTTCGAGCTTGGGGGTATCGATCGCTGCGCGAGTTCTTAGCCTTCAAACAGAAATCTGATCCTGTCCGGTTTTTATGGGGCAACTCCAGGAATCGAGCAGTTGGAGCTAGCGCTTGAGGATCAATTGATCGCCGCCGCCAAGTCGTCCACAGCCACTCACATTTAATCATCGCTCCACAGGCGGAACCTAGACAATCCAATAAAAAAGCTTTGCCGCACTACGTCGGCTTCGAGCCGTACGCTGCGAGGAATGTCTTCACGGCGCCCCTGATCACTCGCTCGATCTCGACATCCTCAGGCGGCGCACTCATGGTGCCGAATAGACGGAGTTTGAAGAAGCTACCACTACACAGATCGAGGTATTGAGCAGCAGCAAGCTCCAGATCATCGATCGCGAGATCACCTTCTTTGGAGTGCCGTAACAGAAAATCCTGCAGAACGCTGCGTAAGTTCTCAGGTCCTTTAAATATACGCGTGCAAAGAGATGGCATTCGATCTCGCACGCCAAGCACGGTTCGCAATGCTGTTATCACTGTCTCATCCGTTATGTGTCTTACAAAGGTCACACCGAAATCATAGAGGCCGCCATCCAAGTCGCCATGTTCGGCGAGAGTCATCCGCATGGTCGCAATGAAGGTGGCTCGTTGCCTTTCAATAGTTGCGGAAAATAGTTCTTCCTTGTTATCAAAATACACATACAACGTGCCTTTGGAGACACCCGCTTGGCGCCTTACGTCGTCCATGCTCGCCGCGTCGAAGCCAAGGCGCATGAAGACTTGATCGGCTCCATCCAGAATTTTTTTACGCTTAATAGGGTCTTCACCCGCCGGCCAGCGTCCGGATGCTTGAACCGTAGTCTTTTCTTGTTTCAATTTACGTCGACCGATAATTTTCCAATGTTTATAATTTATTCTCGCTGTTGACGCCGCGCCATCCTGCTAAGACGGGATCAGTGTCATGATAAACCTTTCCTGTCAAAATACCGAAAGACACATTGGCTAAATAGCTAATTAAGAAGCGCCACCTCGGCCAGATAGACCGTAGTCATCACAGATATATGAAATTTCTTGCTCGTAAGACAGCACGTCAAAAATTGAAAGAGGTTTTCGCGTCGCTTCAATCTAAATTGGCAGAGCATACATCTTCTCATCGAAAACGGCATGCTGCTGAGACTTTCGGCTCTCGGTCTCTGCTTCAAGCAATTAGTCCGACTGCTCGGAGGACCCTTTTGAAGATATTAACGATTGCGTATTCACGAGGCGGCGTTCTGCCGTCCTGCGGAATGACAACAACCTCTGCCTTAGCGACTGTTGTTTGGGGAGTGAATGATGTCATTAGACACCAACTCCAAGCGATGTGCGCGGTCGCAGAAATTCCCATTTCGAGCATAAGTGGCGCGCGCTGACCGTAACCACTCTTGGTTTCGGTCGGGAACCCGTGACCCATCCCGATAATGTGGTAGTGGTCGATGACGCGCCGCCCGGACGCGTCAAGCCAAGATCGCCGGCGGTGACCTTCCACCTCTGTCGCTGTGGTCGCTTCGGCCTCAAGGATATTTCGCCACTGTTCGACGATAGCGAAAGAATTTGCGTCTACAACTGTATCATCGCTAGTTCCATGCCAAACTGACAACGTCGGCCACGGCCCCTGGTGGGAGGACGCCGCGCGAATGCTAGCTTCTAGGGCCAACGCTGAGGGAAGTTCATGGCCCCGCATGCGGTCAAATGCCTCGAGTAGAGTCGATGCCACACCATAAGGAAGACCTGATATTATTGCTCCACCCGCAAAGACCTCCGGATAGGTTGCAAGCAAGGCATTTGCCATCGCTCCACCTGCAGACAGTCCAACCACATAGACTCGTGCTGCGTCAACCTCATGGTTTGTAATCAGGCTGGCGATCATTTGTCGTATCGAGAGGACTTCCCCGCTGTCGCGGGTAACATCCTCTGGATTGAACCAGTTGAAACACAGTGTCGCGTTATTGGAGGAGCACTGCTCGGGAAAGAGAACAGCAAAGCCGTAGCGACGCGCCAGTTCCGACCATCCCGATCCATGATCGTAATCCGCAGCCGTCTGTAAGCAAGCATGTAGCCCAACAACGAGAGCGGGAGCCGCGTGAGCCTTCTGCGGCATTTGATACCAACCTTGGAGTTCTCCGGGATTGCTTCCAAACGACTCAAGTTTCTTAAGCGTAGTAGCTATCGGCTTGCTGCTCATGAGAGAGGCTTGATACCGTCGCAGCGGCCTTATTGTGTCGGATAATGGTCGCATACTAACTCCTCATCAACGCCTAGTCCGAAGCACCTAAGTTGTTGAGATGATCGCCGAAATTGTCGCCGCTCAAAAGTTTAGCGGCAATGACGGAATAACCAGGTTTAAAATTTAAAGCCCCTGATTTCTTCGACGTAAATGATGCGGCGAAGAGATATCTCCCGGTCCTAACTCCATTGGTCAGTCAGTTGGGTCGCTAGCTGATCGAGCGTCCGACGAAAGTATGCTTGGTTAAGCCGTTCAGTTCAGTGAGCCTTCGCGCGATCTATGCGGTGCGCCGTCGCGGGAACTACTATGCTGCAAAACCATGTTGCGGAGTGTTGTTTTAAGTTGCGTTATATTGAGCTGGGGCTGTGTGCCATCTCGCCCGTCGCGAAGGCTCCGAAGCCAATAGCGCGTCATTTGCGTGGTACGCTGCAAAGCGCTCTTAGAGTCTGTTCAAGAAAGCGGGTATCGAGCGAGCCTTCTTGTCATGAGCTTGATCATTGCTGTTTGGATGAAGGCTAGGCTTGTGGCCGAGAAACGCTCGAAATCCTTTGCCATTCGGCGGTTTATGCCGAGCCACGCCAGCGTTCGTTCGACAATCCATCGCTTTGGTAGCACCTGGAAACCGGCCTGGTTTCGTTTGATAATCTCCATCGGTCGCGGGCTGGCCTCTTCTACTGTTGTGCCCTGATAGCCGCCGTCGCCGCAGATTTTCTCGATAAAGGGAAAACGGTTGGCGAGCCTGTCGAAAACAAGTGCTGCTCCATCACGATCCTGAATTCCTGCCGAGTGGACCTCGGCTTTCAGAAGCATGCCAAGAGTATCGACCAGAATGTGCCGCTTGCGGCCCTTGATCTTCTTACCCGCATCATAGCCGATATCGAGACGAGCATCCGGGCCGGTCTTCACTGATTGGCTATCGATGATGGCAAATGACGGTTGCTCTTCTCGCCCCTCAAGCTGCCGCGTTCGGCAGTAGAGCGCGTCATGGATACGACGCCACGTCCCGTCCCGGCAAAACCGTTTGAAATAATGGTAGACCGTGCTCTTCGGTGGAAAATCATGCGGCAGCAATGCCCATTGGCAGCCTGACTGCAGCAGATAAAAAATCGCGTCCATCACCGCCCGAAGCGACGTCTTGCGTCTGCGGCCCAGTCGAGGCTGCCTCGGCATGAGGGGCTCGATCAAGCTCCACTCACGGTCATTCAGATCACTTGCGTAGCGCATGCGGCTTCTGTCATGGTGACGCCGGGTGAAGGGTGTCCAGGCCATTCGATCTCTCCGTATTTGTCGCAAAATACAAAGAATCTGATTGCCGCCCTTCACTCAACCCCGCGCACGCCCGCCATTCTTGAACAGACACTTAGGATTGCAGTACTAACAGTGTGCGGGAAAGGGCCCTTCCTACAAGCGGGCTGCCGTGATCCATGCCTGCGTGACTGGTCGGCAGTGACAGGACATGCTTGGCAGTGATATCAGACGGCGGGTCTGTTTTCTTATGTGAGCTGCGAAGCCCGCGTTCCGGCAAGCCATGCGCTGCGGTTGTAGACGAGGCGCTGGAAGTTCTGTCGCCAGATTTCGAGGCGGTGTATTCAGCGATCGGCCGCCCGTCAATCCCGCCGGAGAAGCTGCTGCGTGCCCTGTTGCTGCAGGCGTTTTACACGATACGCTCTGAGCGTCAGCTCATGAAGCAGATGGATTGCAATCTGCCGTTCCGCTGTTCGTCGGCCTGTCGATGACGCGCCGATCTGCGACGTCACAATGTTTACCAAGAACCCCGAGCGCCTCTTTGGCGGGCGACATCGCCGCCAAGTTTCTGGCCGCCTTGCTGGGCCAGCCCCACAGATGGCGGCGACACCGACGGCAGCCGCTCTGGCGCTAAAGGGAAACAGCCGCCAAAAACCAAAGGGAGCAACTCCGAGCGCGATTTCCACGGCGAGAAGCGAAGCAAACCAAGCGCCGCAATAGCTAAACGGCGCATTTAGATCACGGTGTTGTTCATTGGCTGCTCAACGGAGACGGCTAACGTCGGTGCATCTGTTTCTAGGCCGGAGCATATAACGATAGGCCTCCTGCATGCCCGCCTATTTTGCTTCGTGCGGCTTGCACGATCCTCAGAGCACCTCTCAACGCAAGCGACTTACTCCGCAACATAACTTAATACAAAAAGACACTCCGCAATGTTGCTCTCCGGCATAGTGCGATGCGAACCGGCCTCCCGTCGTGGGGTCAGCCTCTGCATCCACACCATGAAAGAGAGTCATTCCCGTGCACATCAAGTCATTCGTATTTGCCATTATCGCTATTTCGTCGGCAGCACCCGCTATGGCTGCGGACCTGTCCGTTGTTCCCGAGGCCGCGCCTGCTGCCTATTCAGCCTATGATTGGTCAGGTTTCTACATCGGCGCCCAGGGTGGCTATAACTGGAATCAAACGACCGTTCTGGGCACCAAGGAAGATCTGGACAACGGGTCCGCAGGCATTCACGCCGGCTATAACTTCCAGTCGGGCAGCATCGTCTACGGCATCGAGAACGACTTCAACTACAACTTCGCCAAAGACAAGGACACCGACCTTGAATGGGATGCGTCCGGGCGCGGTCGTATCGGTTATGCCCTCGACCGTACGCTGATCTTCGCAACTGCCGGCGTCGCGGCGACGAGCGGCAAGCTGGACCTGCCCGCCATACGCAAGAAAGACGACATCCTTATTGGATGGACTGCGGGTGGAGGTGTCGAACACGCCGTCACCGATAACATTCTGGTTCGTGGCGAATATCGTTATTCAGACTTCGGCAAGAAGGATTTCGGCGCCGGCGCCGGCGATTTTGGCGCCACCCAGAACAAGGTCATGATTGGCGCGAGCTACAAGTTCTAGCCGCGGACAGGATGCCCGGGAAGCACAAAGGCGAGACTTTCCGGGCCCATCCGGGATGGTCTCACCTGCCTCCCGCCGCCAATCGCAGCTCGGCAATAGAGACGGAACAAAATCCAACTAACAGACGGATCAAGTAAGGAGACTTTGCCGTGAGCGGACCTGCGAGCAAAAATAACAGACGACCCATTCTTGTCTTTCTTCCGGCCAACGCAGCAAACACCATCGTCGCCAAGCTCGAACTTGCGGGATATCCGGCGGTAGCGGTCACGACAGTCCCGGACCTGTTCGACGCCCTTCGCTCGGATGCGTTTGCACTTGCGGTCACCGTCCGGCCGCAGATCGATATCGTCCGGAACATCATGACAATCCCGGTCATCAACCTCGAGGTCTTCTTCCATATGTCGCTCACAGCCGACAGCGGTGAGATCAGCAGCAAGCAGTTCGACGTCAATGCCTTCGTCAACCGCATAAAGACGCTCACTGCGCCCCGATCAGGACGGGAGCCTGAGAAAGTCACGGAGTTCGGGCGCAAGCCGACTGGAGCGAACTCCGCCTCGGCGGGATGGCGCAAAGCGGCGGCGCATTTTTTTAAAAGCCGCTCCATGGCGAGGATGGACGTCTGAGCGTGCTTATTTCCGATCTGTCTTGCCATCGTCCGGATTTCATGACGCGTCATGGGAGCGCAGACACGATGTCTCACACTGGTCGCTTGAAAACGGTGGCAACTGGCCGGACCGCTTTCACCTGGCTCCCCAAGGGATTGGATACCGCACAGGCCGCTGCGGTAAAATGCGAATTCCTTTTCTGGATAGGGTCTCTTTTGATGTTGTGGATAATCGGCGCTGCCTCGGTCAGCGGTTTCGTTCTGACAGCCTTCTTTTGCCTTCTGACTTTTGCGAAGGTTCTGAGGATAACGCTCATGAAGATCATCGAAGGCATGCCGAAGTATTCCCGTGGGCGCCACTACGCGACACTTACTCTCGGAATTGCCTTTTTTGTCCTGGTTGCGGCACGCGCCTGCTATATCTCGATGATCATCGTCGATACGGGGATGTCCGGTGGGATATGATCTGGAGCTTGCAAAAAAGACCGGAGCGGATAAATCCAGCAATCGGCTTGCAACTGCGATAAGACTGGCCTCTGAAATCGGGGAGCCCGCCGAGATGACATTTCAAGACCAAGCTCACATCCTCATCGTTGAAGATGACACCGAAATCGCCGGAATGCTGGTCGAGCTGGCCTGCGCCAATGGCTACAAGGCGACGTCGGCCGACAGCGGTGCGGACATGGACCGCCTTCTGGCGCGCTACAAATATGATCTGATCGTTCTGGATGCGATGCTCCCTGGAGAAGACGGCTTCAGCATTTGCAGAAGGCTGCGCTCCTCCGGCACCATCCCAATCATTATGCTGACGGCGCTCCAGGAGGATATCGATCGTATTCTCGGCCTCGAGCTGGGAGCCGACGACTACGTCACCAAACCGTTTAACTCGCGCGAACTCATTGCCCGCATCAAGAGCATACTGCGTCGGGCTTCCTATGTGCGTGAACAGGATGGCGGGCTCGCTGCCCTGACATTTTCCGGCTGGCGTATAGATCCAAACAGTCGCCAGCTGCACGACGCCGAGGGCGCGCAGGTGTCGATGACGACTGCCGAATTCGACCTGCTACTGGCCTTCTGCCAAAATCCCAACAAGATCCTGACGCGGGAACAATTGCTGTCGATGACCCATGCGGGCACTGCGGGACCGATCGAGCGCAGTATAGACGCGCACATCAGTCGGGTTCGCCAGAAGATCGAGCCGAACCTCAAGGAGCCGACGTTTATCAAGACGGTCCGGCTCGGCGGCTACATGTTTGCCGCAAAAGTGGAGCGGATATTGTGATATCGCTGCGTTCTGCGTCCCTTCGCATACAGATACTCCTGCTTGCCATTCTCCTCGTTGTTCTCGTATCCGCTGTCGCGACGATTACCGAGCCGTTCATCTATGGCCGACATGACAAGGGGATCGAGATCGGCTTGTTCGCCGGTCGCGTGGAGACGGTGCTGCAGCAATTCAAAAAGGCCAGTTCCCGGGCAGACGAGGATGCAGCACTTGCCAATGCGGCCGCCGTCGGGCTCCGCATGGGGCGGGTCGATCCCAGGCAGTTCGCGGACGCAGCCGCCGTCGTGCCGATCCAGGCAGACGTTCGCCCGGGCATTCGCAGGCTATTGGACAAATCCTTTGCCGCGGAGATCGGCGAAATCTTCTCGCACGCCAGTCCCCGCCATAGCCTTCTCGTCATGCTCGACAACAATAACGCGCTTGCGATTGAAGCCCCTGCGTTTCCGAAATATCTCTGGTTTGCTCCAGCTGTTGCCAGTGGGCTTTTGAAGATCATCATTCCCCTGGCGATCATGGCCTATCTCAGCAGCCGGCTGATAACCCGGCCGTTGGAGCGCATCGCGACGGCGGCCCAGCGAGAAACGGTCCTGAACGAAACCTATGCGGAACCGTTCACGGTCGAGGGTGCGAGCGAGATCCGAATTCTCGCTAACTCTCTCAATACCATGCGCAGCCGTATTCAGCAGATGACCGTCGATCGCACGAGGCTGTTGCGCGCCATCAGCCATGACCTCAGAACGCCCCTCACCCGGCTTCGCATGAGAGCCGAACGGCTGGCAGATTCCGACCTCAAGGATCTGATGCTGAGAGATGTCACCACTCTCGGCTCGATGATCGACGAAAGCCTCTCATTCCTCAACGATAAGGTCGAAAACACCCGCAAAGTCGATCTGTCGAGCCTCCTCCAGACCGTCGCCAGCGATTTCGCCGACACTGGCGTCAACGTTACGTTCGAAGGTCCGCGACGTGTCGTGTACATCTGCAAGCCGCAAGGCCTGACGAGAGCCGTGAGCAACCTGGTGTCGAACTCCGCCCGCTATGCGGATCAGGTCTGCATAACGCTCGAATGTCTGGAGGACGGCGGCGTCCGGATCGCGGTGAAGGACAACGGGCCCGGCCTTCCCGACAATATGAAAATCCGCGTTCTCGAGCCATTCTTCAAGGCGGACGCATCCCGGCAGGGCGGAGCGATGGGGAGCGGCTTCGGCCTCGGCCTGACGATCACCAAGGGCATCGTCGAGAAAGGTCACAACGGCACGTTCCAGTTGCTCGACAATATCCCGAAAGGGCTGCTAGCCGATATCCGGCTGCCACCCGCAACTGGCTAGATCCTTTCAGTGTTTTGTAGAAACATAGCCGTTATCTTCCTTATAGTTGTGGCATCAGTCGGATTGGATGGTTTTGAGGGGGGCCCATATGCCGTCAGATTTCGTCGGTGAGTCTCTTTTCTGCCACTCGCATCCAGTGCTTGATCTTGGAAGATGCCTGCTCGATCGGATGAAGTTCGGGGAGCATGGTGGGAGGAACCAGAGGCGTGCACCGGCTGCCTTGATGGCTTTCAGCACAGCGGCCGATCTATGGGTCCCGATATTGTCCGATGCCATTGGGTTTGAGGACCGGCACGAGCTGCTGCTCGACATAGGCCTGTCGGCCCGAAGCTGCAATTTTGGCCAACTTGAAGATTTAACTTAGAACGTGTGTAGTGGACCTCATAGGTTTTACGACTGGCCTGCGCCTGCAAGTGCTCGATCAACCGATAAACCGTCATCCTCGACACTTTTAGGTCGACCTTTGCTGCCATGATGCCGGCGCTCCCTAGAGCAAGCCGCGGCATTTCACGATGATTTAGCTTGGCTTGCCTGTCGACCACGGAGGAAATCGCCCACATTGTCCTTTACGTCCGCTCGCAGAAGGCCTCCGCGACGAGTGGTACGGCATTGCGTGTGGATGGAGGCTTGGTACGGTCGATCCCGTAAGGCGCAATACGGATGGTCGATGAACCGTCGTCGATCATCCGTAAGCGCTAAGGCTACCCCACGTAGCATTGAGCAGGAAAATCGCTCATTTTCAGTGTGAATCATGCTGGGAAACCTATGAGTGAAGACATGAAACAGGGTCGTACGTTCGAAATTCTGACGGCTGATCCTGTGCGAACGCGGCGAAAGCCGAAGTTGTGGTCAGACGAGGAGAAATCTCAGATCTTGGAGGAAGCGCTTGCTCCTGGCGCGAATGTGTCTGCGGTTGCGCGTGCTCATGGAATGGACCCGTCGCAGCTTTTTGGTTGGGGGCGAATAGCGCTTGCGTCTGGTTCGGTTCAGCGCCTGAGCGCAGCCGGAGATGGCGAGGCCTTTACCCGTTTCGAAGCAGTCCGAACGGACACCGTCGAGATAAAGGTTGGCGACGCGACACTTCGCGTCAGCGCCTCGACCGATCCGGCGCTGCTGAGCGGCATTGTCAGAGCGGTACGGCAGGCATGATCGCTTCGGGTGTCGTGGTCTACGTGTCGTGCCAACCGGTCGACTTCCGCAAAGGAGCCGCGTCGCTGATGGTCCTGGTGCGGGATGGCGGCCTTGACCCCTTTAGTGGCGCACTTTTTGTCTTCCGGTCGAAGCGAGCAGACCGGATCCGGATTGTTTGGTGGGATGGGACAGGTGTCTGCCTTTACGCAAAAATTCTTGAGGAAAATGGCTTCTGCTGGCCAGGGCAGTCCAGCGCCCGTATCCGTCTCGACCATGCGCAGTTGATGGCACTTCTAGCCGGAATGGATTGGAAAAAGATCCATCCCGTCCAAGTGCGCCGACCACTGTCAACGGGCTGAATTGCCTGCGACAAGATGAATCATGTCGCTGTAAGTGTTGGGAAATCGGGCGCTTTTGTGCTTTACTGGCATCATGATTTTACCCGGTCCCGCCCTTCCCGACGACGTCGATGCGCTGAAAGCGATGATCATCGCTTTGAACGCGGAGAGGGCTGCGACTGATGCTGAAATCGCTCGAATGAAGGTTACCCAACAGAAGGCCGACGAGCGGATCACCAATTTGACGGCAATCTTAAAGGTTTTGCAGCGTGCTCAAAAAGGAACGCGCTCCGAGCGTCTGCGGCTGGCGATCAACGACGACCAGATCGACTTCGCCTTCGAGGAGGTCGAGACTGACCTTGCCGCGATTGATCGTGAACTCGGCCAGGTCGGCAGAGAACGACCAAAGAGGCAAGCCCGTCCTCGCAAAGGTTTTGCAGCCCATCTGGAGCGCATAGAGGAAGTCATCGAGCCGGAGATCCCAGAGGAATGCCAGGGCTTGGAGAGGGTTCTGATCGGCGAAGATCGATCAGAGCGGCTCGATGTCATCCCGCCGAAGTTCAGGGTCATCATCACACGCCGCCCCAAATACGCGTTACGGGAGCGTGACGGTGTGCTACAGGCTTTGGCACCCGCGCATATCATCGAAGCTGGCCTGCCGAGCGAACGGTTGCTGGCCTATATCGCTGTCTCCAAATACGGCGACGGTCTTCCGCTTTATCGCCAGGAGGCGATCTATCTGCGCGACAGCGTGTTTCTCAGCCGCTCCTTGATGGCCCAATGGATGGGGCATCTGGGCTTCGAGCTGCGGATCCTTTCGGATTACATCTTGGAGCGTATCAAAGCCAGCGAGCGGATATTTGCGGACGAGACGACCTTGCCGACGCTGGTTCCAGGCTTTGGCAAGACAATGACGGCGTGGTTATGGGCCTACGCTTGCGATGACCGACCTTTTGGCGGGTCTGGCCCGCCTATGGTTGCCTATCGCTTCGAAGTCAGCAGGGGTGGGAAGTGTGTCGCGCGTCATCTCGAAGGCTTCAGCGGCATCCTGCAGGTTGACGGCTACTCGGCCTATACCAGCATGCTCAAAGAACGCGCCAAGTCCGGCAGCAATGGAACGATCAAGCTGGCCGGATGTTGGGCGCACGTCCGCCGCAAGTTTTATGAACTGCACGTCGGTGGCATCAATGACGCCGCGACAGCGTCGATCACCGCGATGACGGGACTTTGGCAGGTTGAGGACGAGATCCGCGGCAGCGACGCCGAGACCCGCGCAAGGCGTCGTCAGGAGACGTCCGCTGGCATCGTCGCCGATCTCTTCCAGTTGTGGGAAAAGGAGCTATCCAAAGTCTCCGGGAAGTCCAAGACAGCCGAGGCAATCCGCTACGCTCTGACACGCCGAGAGGCGCTGGAGCACTTCCTGAATGATGGCCGTGTCGAGATAGACTCCAACATCGTCGAACGCGCGATCCGGCCACAGACAATTACCAGAAAAAATAGCCTGTTTGCGGGAAGCGAAGGCGGTGGAGAGACTTGGGCAACGATCGCCACACTCTTGCAAACAGCGAAAATGAACAACGTCGATCCGCTTGCCTGGCTTTCCCAGACGCTGACGCGCATCGCAAACGGTTGGCCCGCCGCCGATATCGAGCTGCTAATGCCCTGGAATTATAAGGCAGACGCTGTCGGCTAAGCGCTTACGATCATCCGACCACCCGCCAACATCTGCGCCATCAGAGTCTCGGTGCCGGAAGACCCTCTTTTTCGCGAACCTGTAGATGGAGCGCAAAGGTACCGCCTTGAAAGGAATCGAACCGGCGACGGGTTGATCAGACAGCTTAAGTTCCTGAAAAATGTACTTCGTAACACAACGCTTTATGAAAAGTGGCGGCAGTCTGGCCGGTTAAGCTCCAGAATGCGTAACTGAGGCTAATCGGCCCGCAGGAGAGGGTGCCACCGCTACAGCGTGTCCAAGAGCTTACCAAGGTTCATCTAGGCAGTCAAAAATCGAAACTTAACGATGGTCTATAGCGAGAAGCTGACGAAGGTTATTGAAAGCGGAATGACTTCTCGCCGCAATAATAGGCAGATCATTTCCGCCTGATAAACGAAACCTTTCTCCTGAAAGGCTGGCATTATGGCCTCCCGCTTCCCTATGAAGTAGAAGGCCGGCGGCATGGTCCCATGGATTTTGCCAGGTAAAGACTGCAGCATCAGCTAGGTTCCTAGCGAGATCGACGTATTCCAAACCGGCTCCTCGAGCGTGCAGCTTCACCGATTGGTGGCGGTTCAACGGTGCAAGCATGCGCTCGTCCTCAGCATTGCGGTAAGCTGGGTGAGTTGTCACTATTCGGTCGATGACGTTCTCATTTGGCGTGATTTTCAGCTCATTTCCATTCAAACGCGCGCCCTCTCCAGCGACTGCTTCTGCCATGAGGCCGAGGATCGGTGCAAAAATCCAGCCTCCAACTGTTTCTCTGTTCAGGACGAGGGCAACCATCACCGAGAAATCTGCTTCTCCGCGTATAAAATTGGAGGTACCGTCGATAGGATCGATAATCCATACGGGTGCGTCCTCTTCCAATGCTGCCATAATCCCAGGATTCTCGTGAACGGCTTCTTCCCCGAGGCAGACGGACCCGCTTAAGAGTGCCTTTAGTCCCGAACCTAGTGCCATTTCTGCTTTTCGGTCGGCAGATGTCGCGTAATCATTTTCAGATTTATTGAAGATTTCCTCTGGCCGAAGTCGGTTGAACCTAGGAAGGATTTCAGCCAGAGCCACGGCTTTCATCAATGGCTCCACCCCCGAAAATTCTTTCATCGAGTACCTCTCAGGCCCTAGCTTACGGTGACGAACACAACACCCGCGATTATCAAAGCGGTCCCTATTAGCAGCCTGACGCTATTGACGTTTTCGACGTCGCCTAAAAGCAGCCCAACCGCCACGGTTACGAGTACGTTGGTACTTAAGATAGGGGCCAGCCTGGAAATCGGAAAGTTGTATTTCCAAAGCGCCATGCCCACCAAACCAGTTCCCGCCGCAAAGCCTGCGCCCGCCATAATTGCGTAGGTAATCGCACCTAGTGATGGGACTAACTGACGGGGCTGGAATGCCAAGGAAGCCAGGCCAGCAGCAAAAATCGAAAGTCCGAAGATAGCCAGATAAACAGATGGACTTGCGCCAGACATACTGCTCTGTCGCTGTAATATTGACGTCATTCCCCACAGGAACGCTGGAATAGCCCCTCCAATGATGATCGGAATAATATTTGCCACTCTTGCTTCCTATCGCTCAGTCACTGTGCCGCCGTTGCAAGATCTAGCGTTGGTGAAACCTGTGCACGGAAGAAAATATCACCTGCGTCCATCTCACCAAAATCTGGCGTCACGACATTCCCCTTCATGTTCTCGCGGAGACTAAAACCTATGACGCCGATCCCGCTGTCATTTAGGGCTCTGCTTCCGACAGCGGAGGAGCAAATGACCGCGGCAAGCCTTGCTTCTGTATCGCATCTGGTTTGAAGAAATCGGCTCGCCTCAAGAATCGTCCCACCGGTAGCCGAGATACAGTCGAGAAAAATTATCGAGTCATAGTGAGACGATTCCAGCGGGGAGCAGTATGTGCATTTCGCTTCACCCTGCCCTCCGTCGCCTCTTTGCAGGCCTAACATGCAAAAATCCGCCTCAACGAATTCCGAGAGAAAGCCAGGATAAAGCATGCCACCGCCCCTAAGGATAACGACGCAAAGAACTCGTTGGGGTGCGGGAGGCTGAGCCATCACAATCACCCGGGTCTGTCGTGCCAGGCTGAATCCTAGATCACTGAGGTTTTCCCGCATCCCGATCCGAGATGGCACTCCAGACCTGACGGCCTTATACAACCCGCGTCGATCTTCTATTTCGACTGACAACATCAAATGGCTCCTTCCGTGAAAGTTCTTCTGTCAGACGCGAGAGCAGATCCTCCTCGCGCGATTTGCAGAGTGTCGAAATTATCGGCAAAGAACTGCCGCCGGCATCGCCACGATCAATCATCCGTTTAAGAATCCAGACAGTGACCGCAAGGCGGATCCGCGCATTTGCCAACAGATCCTCGACAAGAAATGCTACGTCATTTTTCAAAAATGCCCGGTCATGCAGTGCGAGATCAAGGCGCTTCACCATTTCGGCGAGAGCCCATATGCCGTCGTCGACCAGAAATCTGGTGATGGGGTCTTCGAAAAAATACGCGACGGACTCCTGAAACGACAACGTCCCAAGCTTGAGTTTTCGCTCGGGCGAAGTGCCGCTGAAAATCCAGTAAGTTCCGTCGGAATTGAGCGTAATGGCCACTCCTTCACTGACGGTGTAGGTGCTTTTGATTGCATCGTTTACTGTTGTCGCGAGGTTCAGCCTACCGGGCGCTCGTTCGAATGGGGTGTAGTATTCCTTGATAGTCATTGAGTTCGTTGAGAGCTCTTCGCTGTCGTGGAGATCCTCAGCCTTGCCGCTAAATCTCATAACGTTGAAAGTA
Source organism: Rhizobium sp. B230/85 (assembly GCF_019355735.1). Lineage (NCBI taxonomy): Bacteria > Pseudomonadati > Pseudomonadota > Alphaproteobacteria > Hyphomicrobiales > Rhizobiaceae > Rhizobium > Rhizobium sp. B230/85. The sequence continues at coordinate 126,114 of NZ_CP072159.1, read as the reverse complement.
ATCGGAAGCCGCTTATTGTCGCCGAACACGATCACATGGTTCCAGTCGTTGATGACCTCAGTGTGTCCCCCCAGCAGTTGAGCTAGCGCAGCGTCAAGAACCGCTCGGTCAGGTTGTATGCTGCGAAAGCCAAGGCCTATGACCTCCGAATTACTAGCCCAAGCGCGTGCCACATTTGCGTAGTATTCGAGGAGAACAGGACGAGGTGCACCAACATGGTACCTATCGAGGCTGAGCCTCAACCTAAGTTCCCGCAGTTCACCGTTGCGTTGCCCTGCCTCGCCGAGTTGACGAAGCACAGTTGTTGCGCGCTGTTGGGTTTTTGCCCAATGTCCTGCGGTTACGATTTCGATGACTGGAACTTTAGCTGCTTCTACAAGGCGAAGGATATTGCCGAACTTGAGAAAGGGTTCGCCTCCTCCCGTGATATTGAGCTTTTGGGAGTGGCTCTCGTCGATGAAGCACAAAGCATCTTCCAGATCCTCTTTATCGAGTGCATCCTTCAAAGACTTTGAAGTAAGATCCGACGAGTACATGCAGTGCTCGCATGCAACCGGGCATAATTCCGATAGATGGATAAAAAAACTAGATCCGGAGAGTGGAATTGGAGCCTTAAACGGACCCAGCGAACGAATAATTTGCTCGCGTGCTTTGACAGGTTCGGCGAAAAATGCCGCAAGCGTTTCAAATGCCATGTGACCACTCCGGGTATATCCCTGCGAATGCTCACCGGCACGTAAATCCTGTCCGGTCACAGCTGGAAAGCTGAAATGTCGATATGAAATCTTATTATGTGGGTGATCGATGCCACCCTTAAGCTCAAGCTATGCCTGACGAACCGCAAACGCAAGCTGAAATTGCGTATAATTTACTCTTTTGGACTTTTTTAGAGGCAGGCTTTTGTATCTTCAGCCGTCTCCCCGTCTATTAGGTTTACGACAACCGCGCGCTCTAGTAATGCGCGCCGGTGAATGCGCCACCATCACGACTTGTCTATTCGATCGCGTTCTCATTGCCGGGAGCTGATGGGTACGCAATTGCGTCCAGGCAACTACTGCCTCGACGGTGACGTTCGGCCGAGGCGGGAAGCGCAAAACGCATAACTTCGGATAAGGAGTACTTCGACAAAGGGAAGCGAAATTTCTGTTTGAACGCGCTTGTCGCGAAAATACTGATTACAATTTCAATTTTGCGACTGAGTTTTGCGCCGCTGCAGAATACCGACTTTTGCGCCAGAATCCACAGCGCGGTCGCCGGCGTATTGCCGGCCTTCTATATATGATAATGTTCGTTATCACATAAACTAATACGTTAGGCGCTGCCCTGTAGATCCCGTGTGTACGCCTTGAGCAGAGTCGAACCTACGACCGCACCGTTGTTTCGTGTCGATCTCATCCGGACCGTTAGGGATGTCAAAGACTTAGAAATCCCAATCCACGAGCTCGTTCGCTAGTGCTTTGCCAACCACTTAGGATGACCGTCTCGATTTTTGAGAGCTGTCCTCGCCCATCTTCTCGCCTCTCTATGCAAAAGTTTGGATTCGCTTGAGGTCAAGCGGATCAACCGGCACGTTTGACAAGTGCGTCGTAGAAATTGGATGGAAATGGATGAATAAATAGCATATGACAGCATCTCAGGTATCGGATGCCAATGGATGGGCAAATGGAGTTTCTAAACACAGCGACCATCCGAATTACGCCCGAAATCCTATCGTTGATCGCCGAAATCGATGAATTCAAAGGTGCTTGGCGTGCGATCGGCCGGATCGCGCCTGAGCGGCTATCCAGCCTCCGGCGGGTTGCTACGATCGAAAGCGTCGGTTCCTCCACACGTATTGAAGGGGCACGCCTCACCGACCGGGAGGTGGAAAAGCTACTGGCAAATATTCGCCTGGGGTCGTTTACGACACGCGACGAGCAAGAGGTTGCCGGCTATGCGGAGGTAATGGAGACCATCTTCAGTGCCTACGAAGCAATTTCGTTCACCGAGAATCATATCCGTCAGCTCCACCGCGACCTTCTTGCGCATTCGACAAAGGACGAGCGGCATCGCGGCGCCTACAAAACCCTCTCCAACAACGTGGAAGCGTTTAACGAGCAGGGCGAAAGCCTCGGCATCGTTTTCGAAACGGCATCACCTTTCGATACGCCGCGTCGAATGGAAGAACTGATCGCCTGGCTGGATGAGCAAGGGCGAGAAAAGCGGCTCCATCCACTTTTGGTCGTAGCGATCTTCGTTGTCGTTTTCCTCGAAATCCATCCATTCCAGGATGGCAATGGCCGCCTGTCGCGTATTCTGACCACTTTGTTGCTCCTGCGGGCCGGCTACGCTTACGTCCCCTACAGCTCGCTCGAAAGCATCATCGAGCAAAGCAAGGAGAGCTATTACATCTCGCTTCGACGCACGCAAGGAACGATCCGCAGCGCCGAGCCTGACTGGAATCCCTGGATCGAGTTCTTTTTGAGAGCCCTGCATCGGCAGAAGACGCGGCTTGAGAAGAAAATGGAGCGCGAACGCATTATCCTCGCCGACATGCCGGAATTATCTGTCACATTGCTCGAATTGGCGCGCGAGCACGGGCGGATCACGGTCGCGGAGGCTGCACGGATCACAGACGCTAGCCGTCACACCATCAAGGATCATCTCAAGGCACTCGTGGATCAAGGGCACCTCATCCTGCGCGGTGCAGGCCGCGGGGCATGGTACGGTCTTTCATGATGAACCGGATGTCAGGTCCATCTGAATAGATATGCCCTTGAACGGTATTGAACCCGCGACCGGATGGCCGAAATTGAATAAGCGTCTGAAACGCCACGCTTTTTTTTGCATAAAGCCTATTTATGGAACTTTTCAGTTCCAGCGACAGCTCTATGTTCAATACCAATACACCGTAAGAACACTATATAGCAGGTGCACGTTGCCACGCATGTGCGCCACCGCAATTCCCACCTCCTGTCCTCGTGATTCGAACGACAGTCGACAAGGGGACCACTGCCGTACTGCCGCAGTTTGATCCGTAAAAGTGGCTCCAACATTTTGTAACAACAAACGACACACTGCAACAGTAGCAAGGCGCATAATGTCATTGAGCTTTGCATCGCCTCCAAACATTGATCTAACTTGGTCGCAAAATAGGACCGGGTAAAGCGTTTTAGTCAAAGGGAAAATTCATGACACGTTATGTCATCGCGTTCACCGCGGCCGCTGCTCTAACCGCTATCGCCGCCGTACCAGCCTTCCCGCAGGTCGTAATATACGATGGCGAGCCCTCAGATCCCTACTCGGTCGACGGGAACACCGAATCCAACTTTCTAAACTCGTGGAACCGCCATCATGACAATCGGAACCGCTCGTCCGGGCAACAGTCTAGCTTTGGACCGGATGACGTCATCACCTTGCTTGAAGGTCGCGGCTACCGCGTGAGGAATGTTCAGGATGTCGGCGAACGTTATCTGGTCAAGGCAACCCGCGGCGGCGACAACCTGCTTGTGAGCGTATCGCGGTCTGGCGATATCATGGGTGTTGTGCACGACCAGAGATAAAAGTAATGCCGGATTTCGCACCATGAAGAGCTAACTCGCATATTGAATCCAGGGTCATAGCGTGTCAGCTTTGATTTCCGAACGGCTCAAAGCTCAGATGCGTCCTAACCTTGAAAACGTTTCAAGGACGCTGATCCGATGAGCGTGACTTGGGCTTGCATGGGCAATAAATTGAGGGCGCCATCTATTGATAGATTTAGAGATTAACGCGTAGGGACGAGGGAACCCGATGACAACGGCAACGGACGCCATTGCCCAACCGCCACCTATGAATCCACGCATCCGGCGCATGCTCACAGATCCGATCCTGCCCATGCTTGTTCGCCTAGCCTGGCCAAACGTCCTTATCATGCTGGTACAGGCGTCGACTGGGCTCATAGAGACTTGGTGGCTATCCCATCTGGGTACCGATGTACTCGCCGGACTGGCGCTCGTGTTCCCTGCGGTCATGCTGATGCAGATGATGTCTGCCGGTGCATTCGGCGGAGCAATTTCGTCAGGGATTGCGCGAGCGCTCGGCGGAGGTCGAAACGCGGACGCAAATCAACTTGCGACCCACGCCATTATCATCAACGTCGCTCTCGGCATTATTTTCTCGGCAATTATGCTAGTTTTCGGACGGCCAATATATCAGGCGTTGGGCGGGAAGGCCGGCGAGCTCGAAGCTGCTCTCATCTATTCAAATACCGTGTTCAGCGGATTGGTTTTTGTCTGGCTGATGAATGGCCTTGCCAGTATCGTTCGTGGGACAGGGAACATGCTTGTACCGGGAATCGTCACATGCGGGGGGGCGATCGTGCTTGTTTTTGTGTCGCCGCTGCTGATTTTTGGCCTCGGGCCGGTTCCCGCCATGGGGGTTGCCGGTGGAGGATTGGCGTTGTTGCTCTACAACTTTTGTGGCACCGCTATTCTCGGATGGTATATTTTGTCAGGCCGAAATGCCGTTGTTTTCGGACGTGATGCCCTGAGCTTTGATCGCTTTCGAGACATAGCGCGGCTGGGCGCCGTTTCATCTGTCAACTCTGTGCTCACGAATGTCACGATAGGCGTGGCAACGGCGATTGTGGCTGCTCATTCAAGCGTGCAGGCAGTCGCAGGCTTCGGTACCGCTGCACGGCTTGAATACCTTCTCATGCCCGTGATATTCGGGATCGGCGCTCCGATGGTTGCCTTGATAGGGACCAATATCGGCGCCGGTCAGTGCGATAGAGCCATCAAAATTGCGTTAACGGGCGCTGCTCTATCGTTTGCAATTACGGAAACGATTGGTATCATCGCTGCGATATTTCCTCATGAATGGATTAGTCTGTTCAGCCATGCTGCCGGGGCTATCGATACAGGCGTCAGCTACCTGCAGGTGATCGGGCCCGTCTACGGGTTCTCCGGGATGGGCATGGCTCTTTACTTTGCTTCCCAAGGGGCAGGCCAACTGCGTTGGCCTATGTGTTGCGGATTACTCCGGCTGGCCGTTGCAGGAGTTGGCGGATGGCTTGCGGTAGAGATTTCAGGCTCGCTACAAGGATTATACGCTGCCATGGCAATCGCACTTGTTGTCTATTCCACACTTTTGGCGCTGGCGGTACGCTCTGGCGTTTGGTTTCCCGAGCGTGCGGTTTAGGGTAACCGCTGTTACGCCCGCATCTTGACATCATTCTCTCTTCCTTCTGAAAAAGGTCGCCGCGACTAGATGGCAGCAGAATGCTGAGAGCGGTCACGTTATCTACCTTTAAACAAAAGTGTGCCAATGCTTTGGTCGCTCAACCATTTTGCGGCCCACGAATGAAATCCTTCGAAGACTACATCACGCCTATAGTATTCATCACAGGCGGCGTATTCGTTGTCGCGGTGTTCTCTTAGAGTCTGTTCAAGAAAGCGGGTATCGAGCGAGCCTTTTTGTCATGAGCTTGATCATTGCTGTTTGGATGAAGGCTAGGCTTGTGGCCGAGAAACGCTCGAAATTCTTTGCCATTCGGCGGTTTATGCCGAGCCACGCCAGCGTTCGTTCGACAATCCATCGCTTTGGTAGCACCTGGAAACCGGCCTGGTTTCGTTTGATAATCTCCATCGGTCGCGGGCTGGCCTCTTCTACTGTTGTGCCCTGATAGCCGCCGTCGCCGCAGATTTTCTCGATAAAGGGAAAACGGTTGGCGAGCCTGTCGAAAACAAGTGCTGCTCCATCACGATCCTGAATTCCTGCCGAGTGGACCTCGGCTTTCAGAAGCATGCCAAGAGTATCGACCAGAATGTGCCGCTTGCGGCCCTTGATCTTCTTACCCGCATCATAGCCGATATCGAGACGAGCATCCGGGCCGGTCTTCACTGATTGGCTATCGATGATGGCAAATGACGGTTGCTCTTCTCGCCCCTCAAGCTGCCGCGTTCGGCAGTAGAGCGCGTCATGGATACGACGCCACGTCCCGTCCCGGCAAAACCGTTTGAAATAATGGTAGACCGTGCTCTTCGGTGGAAAATCATGCGGCAGCAATGCCCATTGGCAGCCTGACTGCAGCAGATAAAAAATCGCGTCCATCACCGCCCGAAGCGACGTCTTGCGTCTGCGGCCCAGTCGAGGCTGCCTCGGCATGAGGGGCTCGATCAAGCTCCACTCACGGTCATTCAGATCACTTGCGTAGCGCATGCGGCTTCTGTCATGGTGACGCCGGGTGAAGGGTGTCCAGGCCATTCGATCTCTCCGTATTTGTCGCAAAATACAAAGAATCTGATTGCCGCCCTTCACTCAACCCCGCGCACGCCCGCCATTCTTGAACAGACACTTATCGAAGGTCTGAACAAGGCAAGGAAGTGGCACCCCTATTGTTTGGAGCGCTGCTCGCGAATGTCTTGATATGGTTCTTCTTGCTGACATATTCGTGCCAGACGTTTCACACGGCATGCATGCTTGGCATCGACGGAAAGTCAGAGCTGTCATATGTCCGGCTTGCCAGCGCGGTCATTGACCGCTGGGCACGATGATCCACGACGTCGATTGCCTAATCAATTTTGTGTGCTCAAAGTCGCACTGCGTCAGACGGTCTGATCCGCATCGAGATATCGCCTCTCGGCTCGTCACGCTTTCATACCTTGCCGCTTTATCCCGACGAAGAGTGCGCGAGCACCGCGTCACGACTTGATAAAGAGCGTCATGTGTCTCAGTCCGGGTCGTAGCGACTGACTTCGAGGCCGCTTCCGACCGGCAGCATCACGCTACTGATGCCCGGTATAGCACGGATGCGGGCTGCATATTCCTTCATATTGCCGTCGCCACCGCGCACCATATTGTCGGCGACAATGATCGCACCGCGACTTAGCTTTGGATAGAACGCTTCGAGGCAGGACACGTAGAGATCCTTCCAAAGATCCAGCAGTATGAAATCGATCCCGTCAGGCTGCTGCGAAATCATCTCGATGGCATCGCCGACTTTGAAGTCGATGAAGCTACCAAGTCCTGCCCTTTCGGCCATCTTGCGCGCATAGTCGGTCTTGTATGCATGCAGTTCCATGGTGATGAGCCGGCCGCCGGAAGCCCTGGCCGCTTCTCCGAGCCAGATGCCGGAATATCCAAAAGACGTGCCGATCTCGACAATGGTCGGTGCCTTGATGCTTTTCGCAAGGATGTTCAGCAGTTGACCGGTTGCAGGTCCGACAGCGCGCATGCGCTGGTCCAGTCCACCATCACGCCCGCCCGGAGGCGTTTCGCGCGGCTCGTTCTGCTGTTTGCGGATCACTTCGTGATAGTGGTCGAGGACAGCCAATACTTTGTCATCCATATCTTTTTCTCCATAAATATCTCTATCTGAAGCAGTGCGGCAGCACTCGAACATCTTCATGCTCGCCTCACTCCATTCAGGAAAATTTCCAATCGCTTTTTGATGTGTAGTTTTCGAAGTTCCCGGTCCGCCGCCGCTTTCAGGTGCCGGCGTCGCAACAATGCACCGAAGACGATGTCCATCAGCATTCCCGAACAGACTGCTGGATCCTCGATTGTCAACCGACCGCTTCGTTCTGGGATCTTAGCCCACTCGAGCAGATCCTCGCGGGCGCGGATGATGCCGTTGTCGTACAGGTAATCGGAAAGCTCGGGGAATTGCAGCGATTCACGCATGATCGGGTGCAGAAGCGCCTCTCGACGAAGCTCTGCGGCTTCATCGATATCGAGCCGAAATATTGGCACCAGGGTGTCGAGAAGGGTCACCCCCCATTCCCCGAGGAGCTTCAAGGCCTGGACTGACTGCGCGACTGCGTCTTCGGCCGACACCGTGCGTGTCTTGAGCGCCACGACTATGGCGTCGACGTCCTCAGGCGGCGAAGTGTCGGCGACACCGATCATCTGGGCGGTCCGGAGACCTTCCTTTGCAAACGTGCCCGCAAGGTCGGTCGCGCCGGTGAAATCATCCGCTATGCAGCCGAGCTTTCTCTTCATCCGCCTAGCTCCCTCGCCCTACAGTCCCATATTTCTACAGCGTGCGTCATGCGATCGACAGAATTCACGTCGCCCGCTCCTTGTAGAATTTTGTCATGTCCTCGGGAGGGGTTGTGATCGAAGTGTACTCGAGGGGAACCGATCCGATGTTCTTTATGCCGTGAACGACCCAGCGGGCGTTCGAACAAGCTGCCCCGCCTTGATGGGCGTAGTCTGCCCGTCCGCCAGAAGCATGTCACCCTCGCCCTTCTCCACGAGCCAGATTTGCTCCGAGACCGCATGGGTGTGCCGCTCCGACACTGCTCCCGGCTGCATGGTAACCTTTGTTATCGTGACCTTCGCCTCCGGTGAATTCTCCCCCCACAGAAGCTGGGCCGAATCCTTGCCCGGGTTTTTGAGGACCACCGATTTGTTCATGGAAAGAATTTGAACTGGCAATTTTGCCTCCTTTGCACTGTCATCCGTCGACTGTGCTTGGTCCGCTGAGGATGGGTTGACCAATGCTGACAGCCCGATGATCGCAATTAGCCCTACCAAAGCCGACAAACGGCGAGATGTTGATATCCACTGAGAAGTGACCCGGCATTTCCACCGAGATTTGACCCGCCTGTTATGTATGTTTCGGGTCTGGTGTTGGGGTCAAGTTCCTGTTTTTCTCCTTTTTGGTTTTAGTATCGTGGGCTGAGCTGTTCTTGAATCGGAAACTGTCGTTTCCGGTCTCAAGGATGTGGCAATGATGCGTGAGGCGGTCGAGCAGCGCGGTCGTCATCTTGGCATCGCCAAAGACGCTGGCCCATTCGCTGAAGCTGAGGTTGGTAGTGATGATCACACTGGTCCGCTCGTAGAGCTTGCTCAGCAGATGGAAGAGCAATGCGCCGCCTGATGCGCTGAACGGCAGATAGCCAAGCTCATCGAGAATGACGAGATCGGAATGGGCAAGCCGACCGGCAATCTGCCCGGAGCGGCCTTGGGCTTTCTCCTGTTCGAGTGCGTTCACCAGTTCGACCGTTGAGAAGAAGGGGACTCGCTTGTGATGATGCTCGATGGCATGCACACCAATCGCGGTGGCGACGTGTGTCTTGCCCGTACCGGGGCCGCCGACCAGCACGATGTTATTGGCCTCCTCGATTAAGTCGCACGAGCGCCTCGTTGATCTCGCTACTGGAGAAGTCAAAGCCATTGAGATCGCGATACGCCGGAAAGCGTGCCGTTTTGAGCTGATAGGCAGTCGACCTGACCTCTCGCTCGGCTGTCTCGGCTTTGAGGAGCTGCGACAGGATCGGAATGGCCGCCTCGAACGCCGGTGCTCCTTGCTCGGTAAGTTCGCCGACGGCCTGTGCCATGCCATGCATCTTCAGGCTCCTCAGCATGATGACGATGGCCCCGCTTGCTGGATTATGACGCATTGCGAACCTCCTTCTTTCTCAAGGCATCGTATCGCTCGACGTTCGCCTTGGGCTCGTTGGTGAGCATCAGGGCTTGAGGCGCATCGATGGTGGGCGGCGTGACGGATTTGCCGTCGACGAGCCGGTGGAGAAGGTTCAGCACATGCGTCTTGGTTGGAACATTTGACTTCAGTGCCATGTCGACGGCCGAGAGAACGGCCTGTTCGTCGTGCTGCAGCACCAGCGCCAGAATATCGGCCACCTCACGATCACCGCCCGGCTTCTTGAGCAGATGCTGTTGCAGTGTCCTGAAGGCGTCGGGAAGTTCGGTGAACGGTGCGCCATTGCGAAGAGCGCCTGGCTTGCGCTGTATCACCGCCAGATAATGCCGCCAGTCATAGACCGTCTGTCCGGGTCCGTCATGTGAGCGGCTGATGATGCGAACATGCTCGCATATGATATCGCCTTCCGCAGCCACAACGATACGGTCAGGGTAAACCCGAACGCTGACGGGCCGGTTGGCGAAGGATGCCGGAACGCTGTAGCGATTACGGTCAAAGTGCACGAGACAAGTGGGGGAAACGCGCTTGGTGTGTTCGACGAAGCCATCGAACAGGCGGGACGTTGGCATAAGAGCCAGTGCTTCTTCAGCCCATAGGTCGGCAATGGTGCCGCGCATCTTTCCATGTGCGGTCTGCTGCCAAAACTGCGGGTTTCACAAAGTCCCGGACAAAGATTTCAGTAAGTCGCGGACAGAAGCGACAGCGGATTTAGATCGAATCTCGTGAGCGCCGATCTGGCAATTTGTTCTCGTGTTTTAAGCGAGGATCTAATGCCTAGACGGAAGCAAGCGAGACATACTGATGTGAAAGACATTCGATCGATACTGCGGCTGACGTTCGAGCAGGAATTGTCGATACGCGCCGTTTCTGAGCGGCTGAAGATGAGCAAGACGTCGGTCTCAACGTATCTGCTGCGGGCGCGGGAGGCGGGGCTTGCAGCATGGCCACTTCCACCCGGTCTGGATGATGACGAGCTCCTGGAGCAGCGTCTATTCCGGCGGATGGGGCGACCTCCTCGAGACAGCGAGGAACCGAACTGGCCGAAAGTGGCCAGCGAGTTGAAACGCAAAGGCGTGACGCTCAACCTGCTATGGCAGGAATACCGGGAGGTCCATCCGGATGGATACGGCTACACCTGGTTCTGCTGCCGATTTGCTGATTATGAGAGCCGCGCCAAACCCACCTATCGCAGTCGTCATGTGGCTGGTGTCGCGATGGAATGCGACTATGCCGGCCATACGATCCCGATCATCGATCCTTCTTCTGGCGAGATCCGGGCAGCACAGATTTATGTGGCCGTGCTGAGTGCATCGCAATTGGTGTTCTCCTATGCCAGCTTCAGTCAGAAGCTGCCGGATTGGATCGAGGCGAACCAGCGAGCCTTCAGTTACTTCGGTGGGGTGACGAAGACAACGATCTGCGACAACCTCAAATCCGCGATTGCCAAGGCTCTCTGGTTCGAACCGACGTTGAACGCGACATTTGCTGCCTTCGCCGAACACTACGATACGACCGTATTGCCAGCACGGCCGCGGCGTCCTCGGGATAAACCATCCGCGGAGGGATCGGTTTTAATCGTCGAGAGGTGGGTTCTGGCCAGACTTCGAAACGACCGTTTCTTCAGCCTTGTCGATCTCAATATCCGCATCAGCGCTCTGATCGAGGACCTTAACACCCGTACGATGCGTCGGTATGGAAAATCCCGGCGAGCCCTGTTCGATGAGGTCGAGCGCTCCCAGCTCAAGCCACTGCCGCCAACGCCGTTTGAATACGCGGAATGGAAGGTCGCCAAGGTTCATCCCGATTACCATGTCGACGTCGACAAGACGTTCTATTCCGTGCCGCACGGTCTGATCGGCAGGAAGGTCGATATCAGGCTGACGTATCGAGCGGTCGAGATCTTCTTTGACCACAAGCGGGTCGCCAGCCACATCCGAAGCTCCCAGCGTTCCGGCCATATCACTGTCAATGAGCATATGCCGAAAGCTCACCAGCGCTATGCAAACACGACGCCTCACACGTTGCGCAAGGAAGCGGCGAAGGTTGGGGCCAATACTGCGATATTTATCGAGCGTCTGCTTAGCGATCGGCCGCACCCGGAGCAAGGCTACAGATCCGCTCAGGGCATTCTCTCCCTGGCGCGTCGTTACGAAACCGATCGGCTGGAATTGGCCTGTGAGCGTGCGTTGGTCATCAATGCGCTGACCTATTCGTCTGTCGCCAACATTCTCAGATCTGGTCTCGATCAGGCTCCTGCCGCAAGCGAGACCGTGAAGCCGGCACCGCCGCACGGCAATATCCGCGGCAAAACCTACTACCAATGAAAGGACATCTAATGCTGACACATCCAACACTGGACCAGATGAGTGCGCTTGGTCTTGCCGGAATGGCAACCGCCTATCGCGAACTTATCGAGCAAGTTCATGGAAATGATCTTAGCTTTGACGAACGGCTTGGCCTGATGCTCGACCGCGAGATCGCACTACGAACCGACCGACGGCTGACCAATCGGCTCGCCACAGCAAAGCTTCGATTTGCCAATGCCTCGATCGAAGACATCGATTTTAGATCTCACCGCGGCCTTGATCGTCGCAATGTCTTGTCCTTGGCGCAGGGCGCATGGCTGAAGGCAAACGAGAACCTGATCCTGACAGGCCAAACGGGCACTGGAAAAACTTGGATCGCCTGCGCCTTTGCGAGACAGGCGGCCCGCCTCGACTACTCTGTCCTCTACGTTCGTATGCCGCGGCTCTTCGAGGATCTCGCACTTGCCAGGCTCGATGGACGCTTTCCGCGCCTCATCGACAAGCTGGCACGTGTTCAGTTGCTGGTGTTGGATGACTGGGGAACCCATACCCTGAATGACCGACAGCGCCTCGATTTGCTCGAAATCTTCGAGGAGCGATATCGAAGGAAATCGACCCTGATCACAGCTCAGCTTCCGGTGGCCGCCTGGCACGAAATGATTGGAGAAGCCACTTTGGCCGATGCGATTTTGGATCGCATTGTTCACAACGCCCACCGCATCACTCTCGAAGGCGACAGCATGCGCAAACGAAAAACGCCGACGCTCTTGACCGGCGACGAAATAACCGAACACAATCACGCGTAACAGCAACAAGGCAACCGGGATTCGATCGCATCCGTTGTCCGCGACTTAGCGAAACGCTTGTCCGCGACTTGCTGAAACCGCTGTCCCGATTTAGCGAAATCCGCAGCCAAAACTCCTTGCATCGAAACTCCAGCCAGTCGTTGAGGGCTTCCAGCGATGCAAAGCGCGGGATCGGTTGAAAGAACCGATGACGGGCATCCTGAACATTCTTCTCGACCTGGCCCTTCTCCCAGCCAGATGCCGGATTGCAAAACTCCGGCTCGTAGAGGTAATGGCTGGCCATTGCCATGAAGCGGATGTTGACGTCGCGATCCTTGCCGCGTCCGATCTTGTCGATTGCCGTGCGCATGTTGTCGTAGATGCCACGCCGGGGGACGCCGCCAAACACACGGAAGCGTGGTTATGGGCGTCGAACAGCATCTCGTGTGTCTGCAGGTGATACGCCCGGACGATAAACGCTCTGGAGTAACTGAGCTTGGTATGAGCCACCTGCAGCTTGGTTCGCTCGTTGCCAATGATCGCCCAGTCCTCGGACCAGTCGAACGGGAACGCTTCGCCAGGCTCGAAAGCGAGAGGCACAAACGTTCCACGGCCCGTCGTCTGCAGTTCGATCTGCAAATCGGCCTTCCACTCGCGAGCGAACGCCGCAACGCGATTGTACGAACCTTCATAGCCAAGGCTCATCAGTTCGGCATGCAATTGCTTCAGAGTCCGTTTCTGCTTGCGGTTCTTTTTGGACTCCGTCTTCAACCACGCTGATAGCCGATCAGCAAAGCGGTCAAGCTTTCTCGGCCGCTCCGGAACCTGGAATAATGGCTCCACGCCGTTCAATCGCAGATATTTGCGGATGGTATTCCGGGATAAGCCCGTCCTGCGGCAAATATCCCGGATCGATAAATGGTCTCGAAAATGCCAGCGTCGGATTACGCTCAATAATGCCATGTCGATCACTCCATAGCCCTCGCATTAAACACGAGGGAAGGTTGGAACATGGGTCACTTCTCGATGGAAATATTCTGTGCTGCCGGGTCACTTCTCAGTGGAAATCAACAGCTTTGGCGAGAACCGACCTGCTCATTCTTGATAACTGGGGGCCGGAGAAGCTCAATGACGAGCAAAGGCGCGACCTCTTGGAGATCGTCGAGGACAGATATGAGAGGCGTTCCACCATCGTCACCAGCCAAGTCCCCGTCGAACACTGGTACAACATGATCGGCAATCCGACCATCGCCGATGCCGTCCTGGACCGCCTCGTGCACAATACATACCGCATCGAGTTGTCCGGGGAGAGCATGCGAAAGCAACGCTCCGTCACCGCCGCGGAAACAACCCAGGCTTGACGACGCGATAATCAGGATCCATTCATTGCAAAGACCCAGAGTTCAGCTTGAGATGACCGGCTTCACGCCGGAATCGTGGCCGGAATGAATTCGGAATGGGTGGCCGGCTTCGCGTCGGAATAGATGGCCGGCATCATCGGAATACGCAGGTAAATCTATATCATATTTTTTAGTGGGGGCGCTGGGCTGCGTCATTCAGTGAGCTGGCGCACCTCAGCACGCAACTCGCCGACCAAATGAAGAGAGCCTGTCACAAGGATCCATCCATGTGAGGTGTGGATCGCGTCAGCAAGTGCGTCGGGCGCATTATCGACAGCGCTGCACACTACGCCATAGTCCTTCGCAATCAGCGTCAATGCCTTCGGATCGAAAGCAGGAGGGCCATTCTTGGCTTTCGTAAATATGATCCGCTCCGCGCGCTGTGCCAGTAGGGCAATGAGGTCGCTGGCTGCCTTGTCGGACGCAAATCCCGCTACGACTGTACATGGCCCCGACAGAATGGGCATTGCATTGAGATCGGATAAGACCTGTTCGAGGTTGAAGGGCACATGCGCGCCATCCAACACCACCGGGAGGGGAAAGGGTTTTAGGATTGTGAATATTTCCATCCTTCCAGGTAGTACCGCTGCCTCGCGTGCCTGCGCATCAAGCACCCATCCTCCGACCGGATCATTCGGAAGGTCATCAGCGCGTGCCCTGACACCACGCTCTCCTATTTGATGAAGCACCGCTTCCGCCAGAGCAAGATTGCGATGGGCAATCGTCTGCGCCGTTGACAGATCGACGAAGACTTCACGCGCCTGCATTGAGGCAGCGATTTCGTGAACGGCCTGTCCCTCGGCACTCATGCGTGGAACGCCGGTGACGAAGGTCGATCCTCTCTTGATAATCCCCGCTTTGTTCGTTGCGATTGCTGTTTTGGTATTTCCCAACACTGCGGTGTGTTCTAGATCAACATTTGTGAGTACTGCAATTTCCCCATCAATCGCATTGGTAGAGTCGTTTTTACCACCCAAGCCGCACTCCAAAACGACCCATTCAAGCTCCGAAGTCGCAAAGCCTAGAATTGATGCGAGCACCTCGATATCAAACCGAGTTGCCTCTCCACCGACCCGCCCCTTTTGCTGAGCCAGCAGCCGCGCTTCTAGTGCCCGACCAATCATCTCTCCTAAAAAAGCGTCGTCGAACGGCGTGCAGGCCAAAGTAAATCGCTCGGTGTACCGCTCGACGTGAGGTGAGGAGAAGCGACCGACGCGAAGGCCCGCGCGACTTAGACCAGCTTCGATCAGTGCCCCAACAGAACCTTTTCCCTTTGTTCCAGCGATATGGACCGTGCGAAAACGCTTTTGCGGCTGACCAAGAAGGTCCAGCAGGTCTGAAAGCGGGTTTACGGCGACGTCCATTCCGCCACTGCGATCTGCTCTCTCCCAATCGATCAACCCATCGAGATTAGAAATCTGGCGCTGAAGCGTGGCGGCGTAGTGCTGTCCTGGCATGGAAGCCTCGTATGACGTGGAAGACATGTTCGCAATCTCAGTTAAAAAAAGAATGATGGCTTTATAGCGTCATGCCCAGGACACCTACCTGTTCAATGCGACATTAGTATCGGCCTCGCGCAACCCCGGCAATCAAAGGCGTTACCCGCGAGAGGTTTTACGCATTATTGCTATCATCAGAATCGCCCAGCAGGCCGGCATCCCGCTTGCTGAAATTCGTCATGCGTTATCTTCTCTGCCAAATGGACGAACGCCGAATGCGGAAAATTGGAAAAATCTGGCGGGTTTGTGGAGGCCGGTCGGTTTAGTGAAGAACTGATCGATTGCATACCTGTTGCCGAACCTGTCGATCGGCTGGACATATGCCTTGTATGTCCACCGAATCGGAAATTCGCCTTCAAGCCCTAGCCTGACCGCCCCGATCTGCGCGATCACGGGATCCGGATCGTGGGCTGCGCACCAAAACCGACGTTGAGACCCTTCCAAGCAAAGAAATTCGCAGTCAAATATGATCGCCGTTTTCATACGTCACCGTTTCGCTGCGTTAACGAGTGCTTCTCATTACGAGAAAGATAACTGCGCTTTCGGATATCGGACAACCCTGCCTATAGCATTCCCCATGATCCCGCCCGATTTACGGGTTCATGGCGGCGCCAGCGCTGCCGAGGGTTGTCAACGAGCTTAAGCCGGCCACTAGAGCGGTATATTCGCTCACGGTACATCGCATGCCCATCGCCGGATGGAGGCAGGCGGACTGTTCGGGAAGGCAGTTCCGGCCGCTTTTCATGATCGAGGCACGCATACGAACCTACCAAGTGCTCTTGACGAGAGACGAACATGCGGCGCCGCAAAACATCCTGGCATGTTGCGCTGGAGACCGGCTTGACGATCTTCCGCCTATCTTGTTCATTCAGGGAATGTTCAAAGCCGCAAATGCTGTCCAGATCAGAGTTTCCATCGATGAGATCGAACCAGACATCTGGCGCCGGCTGGTCCTGCCGGTTCAATGGAACCTAGAGCATCTGCATCTTGGAATTCAGGCTGCATTCAACTGGTGGAATTATCATCTCTATGAGTTCCGGATCGGTGGTCTTCGGTATGGGGAAGTCGAGACCCTGACGGAGGATGCCACCGACGACGATCCACGGGTCTTCGATCAGAGAGAGGTCCGTTTGCTGGACTTCGAGCAAGGCGCCGTCTTCAGCTACCATTATGATTTCGGGGACGACTGGCAGCACACCGTCGTGGTTGAAGAGTTCTTGACGCTCACTGCTACGCCGAAGCACGGGAGCTGTGTCGCAGGCTCAAGGGCGCGACCACCGGAGGATGTCGGCGGCGTGTCGGGATATGAGCGGTTCCTGGAGATCATCGCCGACCGGGAAGACCCGGAGTATGATGAAACCATCAGTTGGTGCGGTGGCTACTTCGATCCGGAATGGTTTGACCTTTCGACTGCTGACAAGGATCTGCGCAATGCACTGCGATCAAATGTCAAACGGCGTCTATATCAACCGAAACCGAAAGCCATTCCAAAGAAATGAGCTGGCTGGGTGCGAGGTGACCGCCTTGATAGGGTATGAACCCACGGCCACTGGGTTCACCGGCTGGGGCGGGATGGAAAATCAATCGGTTCAGGAGGTTGCTTCGGTTGAATGTCATGGTCGCCCCTTGCATGCGGTACGCTAATCGCATACCGTTTCTTGGGTAACTCGGAGACTAACGAAGTATGGCGACAGTCGAGAAGATTACGATTGCTTTGACGTCCGAAATGGCGGGGTTTGTGCGGAACGCAGTCGATGCTGGAGAATATGCATCGACGAGTGAAGCTATCCGTGACGCCGTCCGCGAGTGGAAGGAGCGCCGGGATTTGCTTGGGTATACAGTCGAAGATCTCCGAATACTTGTGCAGGAAGGTATTGAAAGTGGGCCAAGTTCGCGCTCGACAATGGCAGAGGTAAAAGCTGCAGCGCGCGAACGATTAGAATCTTCACGAGACGAACGCTAACCGTGCATTCAATTGTCAGAACAGACCGCGCGGACGAGGACCTGATTGAAATATGGTCCTATATCGCCGCTGACAACACAATTGCAGCTGACCGTGTTCTTGACGCGATTGAAGCACGCTGGGACAATCTCGCCCGACACCCCTACTCTGGAGTTGCGCGCGACGATATCGCGCCTGGCATTCGGCATCTCGTCTCAGGTGAGTATCTAACCCTTTATCGACTCAGTGGCAGTGCTATTGAAATAGTCCGTGTCCTGCATGGGCGCCGAAAGATATCCTCCAAAATCATTATATAACCGGCAGGGTCACGTAGCCCGCGTATGTACCCTCCATCGATAAAAAATGCGTAACGCACAGTTATGGAACTTGTTTGCGACTTTTTTAACCAAAAGATCGCGATATCGCCCTTCCAACATTTAAATGGATAAGCGGCTGCTTGCAAATAGCAGGCTAATAAATTTTCGCCTCATAAACGGCGACCTAATACCCCTTTGTAATGGGATTTCTTTATAAATCTCGGGCTCTTAGCCTACTCCTGCGATTACCTCAGGTAGTAATTGTAGGCAGCAATACGAAATAAATATCCGTCTTATTAATACCTCGTTAAGTTTTTACGCTCAACTTTACCGTGAACCAGGAGGGTTGGTTCACTTGACAAATACAAGGTTCGTGATGCACATGCTGTCGCGCTTCTCGCGCAATACCCATGGGGTTGCCGCGGTTGAATTTGCTATAATTGCTCCTGTCTTTATCTGCATGCTGTTTAGCATGATAGGGTGGGGCCTATATCTCAACGTAAGCCACTCTATACAACAGATTGCCGCTGAAACAGCGCGCGCAGCAGTCGCGGGACTTTCGGCGACTGAACGTACAGCTCTTGCCACGGGCTACGTTTCATCGCAAGCGACTGCCGGGTTTGCTCTAGTCGACAAACAAAAGCTCGCGGTTCAGGTTGCCGACGACAAACTTCTTCCAAACCAGTTCACGGTGAGACTCACCTATGATGCGAGTGATCTGCCGATCTGGAACCTGATGACGTTTGCCATGCCGGACGCAACGATCGTCCGCAGCACGACCATTCGCATAGGTGGCTTGTGATGGTCCGCAGATTGTCGATACTTGCTATCGATCTTCTGTCGTGCCGTGAAGGCAACATTGCAATCATGGCGGCCGTGGTGCTTCCGGCCTGCATTGGTGTCATTGCAATTGCTGTCGACTACGGGCAACTGACGCTGGAACGCCGAGAATTGCAGACCGTTGCAGACCTCGGGGCAATAGCTGTAGCATCCGATATGACGCACTCGGACCAGGCAATGTTGGCCCACCTGCGTAACAACAATCTCAATATGGTGCTATGGACACCACAGGGCTGGAAGAGGCCGGATGGCTCGCTGATGCAGGAAGTGGCTGTCAGCCCCAGAAGCGGTAAGATGACCATCGAGAAGGGACTATACACGCCCAACCCGACTCTCAGTCCCGACAACCGCTTTAAGCAGACGTTGCAGGATGCGGACGCCGTGCGCGTTCATTTGCAACAGCCTGGTACGCTCTTCTTTGCGAGCATGTTCACTGCGCCGCCTCTCTTGTCTGCGACGGGTACGGCGGCCATTTCGAAGACAGCCGCCTTTTCGATCGGATCCCGCCTGGCGAGTCTACAGGGTGGCTTGCTTAACGCGATCCTCGGCAAGATGTTGGGGGCAAATTTGTCGTTCAGCGCGGTCGATTACCGCGCGCTCGCCGCAGCCGACCTCGACATTTTCCGTCTGACGAAGGGGCTAGCAACCGATCTGAACGTCACCGCAGCCACCTATCAAGAGGTTCTTCAGACAAAGATCACTCTGCCGCAGCTTTTGACCGCCGTTTCGAAGTATGGGGGCCTTGCTCCCGGAGCGTCTGGATTGGTCAGTGAGTTACGTCGGGCTGTTCCGGCAGGCGGGACGAAGATCTCGCTCGCCCAGTTTATAGACCTTGGTCAAAAAGGGCGTCTGAGCGTCGATGCCGGCTCCAACATCGCAATGAAGGTCGGTCTGCTCGATCTCCTGCAATCAGGTGCTTCTCTGGCAAACGGGTCGAATCAGGTTTCCGTGCAGACGCAGGCGGCTTTGCCGGGCCTTGGCACTGTTGATTTGAATTTGGCAATTGGCGAACCAGCCGTCGATGTCCCGTCTTATCGCATCGGTGAAACCGCCAAGGGTGTCCGAACAGCTCAAGTACGGCTTTCGGCTGCAGTGCGGATTGACGGAATTGCCGAATTACTCGGCACGAACATCACGCTTCCCCTCTATGTTGAAATTGCCCCTGCAGAGGCGAAGCTAGCCGATATCCAGTGCCGTGGCGGAAGGCCCGACAACGCAACGGTCATGATCGATGCAGCACCTGGTGTGGCCGAGGTATCAATTGGCGCTATCGACCCGACTGCATTGGCAAACTTTGGCTCCAAGCCTCGCGTCAACAGGGCACGCCTCGTCGATACACCAGCGCTCGCCATAGATGGCATGTCATCGACGACTATCGGCGGCAAGCAGATAAAGAGGATCTCCTTCACTTCAACCGACATCGCCAGCGGCTTAACCAAGTCCGTGTCGAGCACGGGGCTTACGACTTCGGCGACGCAGTCTCTCATTAGCGACCTGGAGCTCACCATCCAGGTGAAGGTGCTCCTCGGTCTATCTCTATCTCCACCAAAGACACTACAGGCGGCATTGGCAAAGACGCTCGGAGCCGTGACACCCAGTCTCGATGCGCTGCTCGACAGCGTCTTGGCGACTGCCGGCGTCCGCGTCGGAGAAGCAGACCTCCGCGTCACAGGCGTAGACTGCGCGAACCCGGTCCTTGTGCAGTAGACGAAGCGAAGGGATTTAGCATGTTCACTGTTCTCGAATGCGTAACAAATCGCCACGACACCGCGATCATGGCTATTTCCGCTATCATCGCACTTGTGGGAATGGCTGCATTCTTCCATCTTCTCCTGCGATCGGAAGAAAGCACATTGGGACGCCAGCGCAACTGGCGAGCAGTCGCTGCGTGTTCGGCCGGCCTCAGCGTGTGGGCTACGCACTTCGTTGCCATGCTCGCTTATCAGGGCACGATCACTCTTCGCTTCGACTTTTTCTTTACCGCGCTTTCAGCTTTGATCGCTATCGCGGGCTTCTGGCTCTCCATCCAAGGTGGCTTTCGCGACTCGCGTATGCCTGGCATGTCTGCCTTTCTGATCACGCTTACCGTCGCGGCTATGCACTTCGTCGGAATGGCAGGTATCGAGGTGGCTGCACAACTTAGTTTTGCATGGGCACAGATCATCGTCGGAGCCTTGGTCGCCCTCGCACTGTTTTTTCTTTCGCTTTTTGCGTTCAAACATTTTAGGGGCCGGATACGGATCTTCACCGCTGCGATCGGCGCCGTACTCGGCATCTGTGTCCTCCACTTCACGTCGATGTCCGCAACGATCATCACGCCTGATCCGTCCCTGGCTCCTGTAGTCACGGGGACATCGGACGTGATCTGGCTGACTAGCGCCGTTACGATGGTAACTTTTTTGATCCTCGCTTCGTCTGCCGTCGCAGTGGTCATCGACCGCCACCTCGTTGACCTCAAAGGCTTCGCCAACGCGACACTTGACGGCCTTGCCATCGTGCGCGATGGCGTGATCGTTGAGGTCAACGGGCGGTTTGCGCGTCTTCTTGAAAAAGATGGTAGTGATCTCGTCGGAATGCGCCCAGACGATCTGCTGGCTGCGTCGGACGGACATCGCGTAGATGCAACTCGAGAAAGTGCGTTGGAAGCGTCTCCGCTCGTGGGCGACCCCGCGCGCATCTTTGAGATCGCTGTTCATACCATTGAATATGGTGGTCGTCCCTCCCAGGTCGTTGCACTGCGCGACTTGACGGAACGGCGTATGGTGCAGAAAAAGGTGGAATATCTCGCGCGCAACGACATTCTGACCGGACTGACCAACAGATCCACGTTCCAAGATAATCTCCACGCGCAATTGGCGCGCGGCGCGGAAACGGAAGCACCGTTTGCGCTTCTCGCCCTCGACCTCGACCGCTTTAAGGCGGTCAACGACCTTTTTGGTCATGCCGAGGGTGACAGGGTTCTGCGGGATGTTGCAGCGATCCTGCGAGCTTGCTGCCGCGGGGGCGATACGGTCGCTAGGGTCGGCGGCGACGAGTTTATGATCCTGACTGCGGAAGGTATAGGCAGCGAAGGCGCGGGGGCGTTGGCGGAACGTATCCGCACAACATTCCGGGAGCGGATGAATGTCTCGATTGATCCGACAGCGGTTGGTATCAGCATCGGTATCGCGGTCTATCCGAAGGACGGACTTGATGCCGACTCGCTCACGCAAGCAGCCGATGTTGCACTTTATCGCGCAAAGGCAGGCGGCCGGGGGATGCATGCATTCTACGACCTTGCAATGGACGTTGAACGTCGCGACCGTCGTTTGCTGGAAAATGATCTGCGCCAGGCCGTCGCTCGAAACGAACTTCATCTCGTCTTCCAGCCAATCGAATCTATAGAGCCGCGAGCGACGGTCGGGTACGAGGCCCTTCTTCGCTGGACGCATCCAACGAGAGGAAGCGTCTCCCCAGAGATCTTCATCCCAATTGCAGAAGAGAGTGGCATCATCCTTTCCATCGGTGAATGGGTGCTAACGGAAGCCTGCAGGCAAGCGGTCAACTGGAGCCAGACGCTCAAGGTAGCGGTCAATGTCTCCGCCATACAGTTCCGTCTTGCCAACCTCGCCTTCGTTGTCGGCAGCATTCTCGATGAGACTGGCCTTGCACCGGAGCGACTGGAACTGGAGATCACCGAGACCGCCCTTCTTAAGGATCGGGCGATGACGCTGGAGATCCTGACACAAATTAAGGCTCTTGGCGTCAAGATCGTTATGGACGATTTCGGAACGGGTTACTCGTCGCTGAGCAACCTGCAGTCATTCCCTTTCGACAGGCTGAAGATCGACCGGAGCTTCATTGCCGGCATGGAAATTGATCCTAACGCCCGCGCCATTGTGCGCTCGGTTATCAGCCTCGGCCGCTCGCTCGGCCTACCCGTCACCGCAGAAGGCATCGAAACACCGGCGCAGTACCAGATCGTCGTTGATGAAGGCTGCGCACACGCTCAGGGATATCTGCTCGGCAAGCCTGCGGCGGGGCCAATGACACTCACGGCAATATCCGAGAAGAGGATCGCGTCGGCCGTTCAAAAAATATGAGGGAGGACGCATATGTTTTGATTGAAGAGACGAAGTCCGGTCGCGCCCCCGGTCATGGAGTTGATCTGCCCTGCCGCAATCCCAGAAAGCTTTCTACAAAACGTGGTGCCGGCTCATGGTGTCTCGGCTTCCTGAACTTGGCTCCAATCAAGTAGGCGTTTTCCGGAGAGCCTCCATCGCCTTGAGAGCTTGAACGCCTTTGTGGCTCGTACACGTCCCAATAACGATCATAGTCATGGCGCAAAAATTTTTGCCAATTGCGGCATAGTTGTCGAGTACCATGATCATGTCATTCCTCTGTTCGGGCTCATTTGCGATCCAACGCTATATCGTGGAAAGTAGATCTGTCCTGATTGCGCCTGGCGTGTTGTTGTCCGTTGCAATAGATGTGTCCGCGGGCGTGGCCAAGGGCTTGAACGATAGGAGTGCGCATGACTGACAGCACCGACGATCAGGACCGGGCGATGCCCTCTGCAATCGATGAGGCGACCGAAGCCTTCGACTTTACGGCGGACCGTGGAGAAGCTCGCCCGCGATCTAGGTGATGAAATGGTGGTCATCTGCAAGGGCGTGGCGGCCGCCTTCGAACGGTTCGAGACGTTCCAGCCGCCGACCGACCACAGCGTGGATAGCGGCCAGATCGCCGAGAGCATGGTGCTGGTCGGCAAGCACCTGACGGTGATCCAAAAGTCTCCGGCCCTAAAGAACGGCCCTGAACATTATGCCCGGATGATCGAAATCGCCGCCGATCGCATTTCGGCAAACGCCGTTCGGACACTTGAGAACCGGGAGCGCGGTCTGCAGCGGGTAGAGGCCGACATCAGAGACGTCGTCAGCGGTGTTCGCGACGGGCGGCAGCAAGATCGCTGGCTGCTCGGTGGCGTGGCCGTCGGCATCGTTATGGGTGGCGTATTCCTAACCCTTGGGACGCGCCTGATGCCGGGATCGATCGACAAAGCGATTGCCGCCACAGTCATGAATGCTGATCGCTAAGATGCGGGGATCGCCCTGATGCAGTCGGCAAGCCCCGGGGGATGGCGTGGTATTGCCGATGCCAGTGCTCTCGTGCGTGCCAATCAGCAAGCGCTCACGACCTGTGGTGAAGCGGCCGCAAAGGCCAAAAGCGAGCAGCGTTGCGTAATCACGGTTGCCGTGCCAGCTTCCGACAAGTAACCAGCATTCGTTCAGCCACCAAATTTTACAGGCCAAACAATGACAAGATCGGAACTCGTGCAAATCGTCGCGGCGCGCAATCCCCACCTCTACCACAGAGACGTCGAGCGGATCGTCGACATCATTCTCGAGGGAATTACCGAGGCCCTGGAAAAGGGCAACCGGGTCGAGCTTCGTGGGTTCGGGAGCTTCTCGGTGCGACACCGCCCGCCGAGATCCGGGCACAACCCGAGAAACGGGGAGATCGTCTTTGTCGATGACAAATGGGTGCCATTTTTTAAGGCCGGAAAGGAAATCCAGGATCGCTTGAATTCTGAGAATACGTAAGCCGGGAACGTCTCGCGAAGCGAACCGAAGTCTTATTGCAAGCTGTGTGGCGTGCCCAAAAGATCGGCATCACGCTCCCCTAGTCAGCTGAGCGGACCGTTAAATCGCGTCAAGCGCCCGGTTTTTTTGGCTTGGTAGGCGATACACCGTTTCAGATCCATTCAAGTGTTTCGGCACCAGATTGGGGGTGAAGGCCCTAAACTGGATGACAGCCCAAACGCTGCCAGTTTCATCGACAATCTCAAACTGCTGACCGCCAACAGGTTTCCCGGACGCGCTACAATCCGCAACGATCTCCTTTACGGATTGCAGCGCGTCGTCGATAGCCGATACAAGATCGTTCACTAGACTTCCTTCCAAATCCTGGAAGAAGATTGGCCCGTTTCGAATGTGGAAAAATTACGTTTCATCTTGAATATATACTGCTGGGAATAATGGATCTGTAGTTGCATGTGTCGACCGTGCAATCAACCTGCATGGGTAGGGTTCGATAACCTCGTCAATCGCAGCCGGCTCCAAGCCAAGCAGCTAAGCCTCCCATAGCGGTCGTCGGCGGTCGGTCCACATCCGCGGCAGTGGCGTATTACCGGGAGGAGTTTTAAGACCCTTCGGACAGCTATCGACAGGCAATGGCGAGGCTGCTTCAGCTGCCGTTGAGACGTTCGCCTGGCTTATCCATCAATTCCTGAACCTGATTGGAATGTATCACCCTGTTCCTGCCCGATACTTTTGCGAAGTAAAGCGCGCGGTCGTAAGCTAGGAATAGCGATTGAAACGTCTCGTGGGAGCCCCGTTCCGCGATACCGGCGGAAACCGTCACCTGCAATTGCGCAACGTCGTCGCCCACATTTGACGCCTCGATCAGCTGTCGACAGCGTTCGACGAGTGCAAGACGTTCGGTTGGGGTGAGTTCAACGAGCAAAACCGCGAACTCTTCTCCACCGATTCTGGCCACGATATGCTTATCGCTCAGGGCGGTTGCGAGTTGCTTTGACACCATGCAGATGGCTCGATCCCCAACATCATGTCCGTAACTGTCATTGATGAGCTTGAATTGGTCTATATCGAATAGGACCAGCGAGGCGTCTTGAGGTGCTTTTGACACCTCGTCAACAAACGCCCTCCGGTTCAACAATCCAGAAAGCATGTCCGTTCTACTCAGTCGTTCGAACATCGAACGAGAAATCGTCAGGCGATGGATGGCCAAGCCGATGACATAGATGACCGAGAAGGTCAGGACGGAAGCGACCACGGTCGAAATGACCAGCCCGACGACCGCCGCGGGCACCAACGCATAGGGCAGTAGCCCGAAGGCGTTTAGCGAGAGGTGCGCTGCGAGGTTCAATATATCCGCTACGATGGTGACAGCCGCTGCCATCTGGATAGCGAAACGAAAAACCTGGCGTTTATTCTCGAACTTGTGGGTCTCGCAGGCTTGCTTTACGTGCTGGTCGATAATTGATCGCACGGTCATGATCTTCAGTCCTCAGCTTTAACCGAATTGGAAAAAGTCCTTGTTCAACCTTAACGCAAAGGCATTGGAAATCTCTGAAGCTTAATCGTGAACGATTTGTCAAAACGAACGACATAGCTCCCGGACCTTCAACAACGAGCCGCTTAGTCAGTCATTAAGTCGAGGTTCTACGCAGACCCTGTTTCGTCCCGATGATTTCGCGGTGTCGAGGTGTCACCTTAATAACCAAACTCAGAAAGCTCCACGGAAACTCCGCATGAGCCGCCGAAGCACCGACACTCGCGATGACCAACATAAACTCCCATGAGTCATGCAAGATACTTAGGGTCGCAACGGGAGCGCAGATCGATTGTGCAATCTTGATTGCAACCTTCACGTCTGGTGTTCGGCAGGATAGCCGAAGCGGTCACAGACCTGATCGATCAATGGCTCCGCCCTTTGATGCGGCGATGCGGCCGTGCTCATCCTGACGATCCGACCGAGACAACGACGCTGTCTCGCATTGAATTGGACGAGTTGCAGTTGGGCGCCTTAAATGTATCAGAACGGGTGTAGTCAATGATGATCCAAGGTTTTCAGAGTTAGATGCATCGAGATCGCGGTCAGTGTCGCAAGGCGGTGTAGGGCAACGTCATATTTATACCGACTAGCAACAAGACAGCCGAAATCATGGCGAAAGCAGACCATTTTCTTCTGTAGGATTTTTATTGGTAAGTGGCGGCGATCAGCCGCCTACAATGTTCTTCTGGAAATTGGATGGGAACGCCCGCCGTCCCCGCAAGCCATATGCCACCTACGGTAAGACGCACCGCCTCAAGGTCGGCTCCAGTGTCGGTGGCTCGATGTCGCTCAAGGCGAGCTTGATACCATTCAGCCCATTTCATCGAGAGTTGCGGGTCGGTTAGTGTGGACATCCAGAGAGTCGCCCAGCGATCACCTGAAATCTTTGGCTGAAAAACGGAGCCAACGTAGGCCCGTGTGAAACAACCGTGTGGCTCGGGATCAAAGTTAATCGCAGCATCGATGCGACTATCGAGGGCGTCAAGAAGCCATGCCATCATTCCGTCGAGCAAAGCCTGTTTGCACGGGAAATGATGGAAAAACCCGCCCTTGGTAACCCCTGCGGCATCCGAGACCGCCTGCACACTCACTGCCGCCAGACCACGCTCCATGGCAATGGAGGCCGCGCCTTCGAGAAGCGCTAACCTCACTTGATCCGGATTCTTCTTACGACGGTGAGCTTCGGCCATAATTCAACATACCATCCGGTATCTTTTTGACAATGCCCGAAGGGGATGATAGGCACCTTGCTAGTTGCTCCGACATCATCGGGTTACTGACTAGTGTGAGAGAACCATATGAGCCCAGCTCTAGCGGACGCATCGAAGTTCAGCCCTGTTCAGACGGTAGAAGGCAAGACGCTGGACCGCGCCGCCGCCAAACACCTCGCGTCAAGTGGTACCACAATGCGATTGGTCGACTGCAATCTTGAAGAGGCCGATCTTTCCAGATTGAACTTCTCTGGTTGGTTGTTCGAGGCATGCAACGTCAAGAAGGCGATTTTTACCGGCTCGATTTTGGAGGCCACCACTTGGATCAGGTGTAAAGGCGGCCTGGCTGATTTCAAGGCATGCAACCTGTCGGAGGCGAGGTTCGAGGGAAGCGACTTCAACAATAGCAGTTTCCGGGGCGCGACCCTGACGGACGCGACATTCACGCGGTGCAAGCTGACGGGCGCGACACTGTCCGAATGCAAAACACTTAATCTCACGATGGACGGCACGCTGCTGATGCAAGCCACGCTGCCGGGAGTGTCGTTCCGAAAAATGCGGCTGACCGAAGTGAGCTTCGACATGGCAGACTTGCGAAAATGCGACTTTCGAGAAACCTTGTTTCAAGGCTGCAGCCTGCGCGACGCCAATCTGGCCGAATGCAGGTTCGAAGATGCTGACCTTCGCGGAGCCGATCTTGGCGGGATACGCCTTCTGAACGCTAAACAATTTAAAGGAGCGACGATATCCCGTGACCAGGCCGGGCAGCTTCTGGCTGAACTCGGGTTAAAAGTTCGGTGAAGCGGTTTGAACAGGGCCTAAACGGCTGCCGCCGATGGTACTCCCGCATCCTGAGTTTCAGCAGGATCTAAACCACTTTTCCATTTCGCGTTAGCCCACCAGATCAGGTGGTAGTGAACTGCCCGACAACAACGTTAGCGGGCGTGTGTGGATTAAGGCAACAAAAAAGCGGATCAAACTCACACGAAAGCTAACTCCCAGGTTAAAGAATGTCCCGCTGGCGGCTCGCACACCCATCCTTCAGTAAGAGGATGGCTCTTTCGATGAAGAGTTGCGATAACTGCGAACGAGAAATCTCCGATCACCTTTCGGTCTGTCCCTATTGTGACAGGCTTCAAATGTCTGGTGATCTACGGGTCAGGCAAACCAAGAGAGTGGTGGTCGTGGTCATATTGACTATCATTCTGACCAGCGGTTGGGCCCTCATTCGGTATTACACGCACGGCGTCATACCCCTTCCCAAATGAAGTCAGTTTCGAGCATCTCCCGTCGGTTCACCATTTGGTCGCCGGACGTCGTCCTATCAATGCAAATTTGGCGGCAACCGGAAGATTCTGATGAGACATGAGATCTTTATTGTGCAGCGGAAATGGATAGTTGGCTTCGGGCAAGGCATCATCACCACGTAAAACGATCAGAATTCCGCCTCGACTGCATATCAGACGGCCGCCTGCATCTTTGGAATGTGCCGAGAGAGGTTGCTACGGTTTATGACGGGATCGATGCCGCTGAGCGAGCCTTATCGGCCCTACAACGGGAATTGTTCGCGCTCATCGTGGAAGAATTCGTAGTCCGGCAGGACTTCGTCGCCGAAGTGATCGAAGTGACTATTGAGGGCGAAGACAACGCGGTGCTTACGCGCTACTCGCTTCCGAAAGTCTGAGTGCAACCTCCGCCACAGTCCTCCTCGGATTTCTCGGCGCCGGCGGGATGACCTTACTCAATGATACCCAGGCCGTTGGCGTAATCTTCCCAACCCATTTGCCAGCTGGAACCGCCAGGCGGCGTGAAGTCGAGCAATGTGACCTGAGGGTGCGGGTTTGCTGAGAGACAAGGGGACGTCGCGATGGCCCCTTGAAACCTTTGCGACAGCGTCAGACCGGACTTTTGATTTCGACGTCGTCCAAGCCTTTGGCTTTGTAGATCACGAAGGAGAGGATCCATGCGAGAAGGAAGACGCCGATGATCACGAACCCGAGATTGTTGAAGTTTTCGTTCAATCCGCCGACGATGTCCCAGAGGCCACCTTCCAACCCCAACTTGTCACTGATCAATCCAAGGGCTTCGATACCGCCGATGAGCACGGCTACGATGATCGAAACCAGTGTGATAGTCATGTTGTAGTAAAGTTTCCGCATCGGCTTGACGAAGGCCCAATCATAGGCGCCGAGCATCATCACGCCGTCAGTTGTGTCGATCAAGGACATGCCGGCAGCAAACAGTACCGGGAAGACCATGATCGCCTCGACCGGAACGCCTTTGGCCACTTGTGTCGCTGACACGCCAAACATAGCGACCTCGGTCGCAGTATCGAAGCCAAGGCCGAATAGAAAACCAAGGGGAAACATATGCCAACTCTTGGTGACCAGCTTGAACATCGGGCGCAATACGCGCGCGAGAAAGCCTCGATTGTTGAGGAGAAGGTCAAGATCCTCCTCGACATAGGTGCCCCCTGCCCTCACGCGGCGGTAGCTCTGATAGATCGACACGAAGATCACGATGTTCATCGTGGCAATAATCAGCAAAAACAATGCCGAAATGCTCGTGCTGATCGTGCCGCCAACACCCTCGAGGCTCTGGAACCCACCCAGCAGCGAGGATGCCGCCACCACAGCTCCAGCAACCAGCACGACCACCGTCGAATGTCCGATTGCGAAAAAGAAGCCGACGGAAACCGGCCGCTGTTTCATTTGCATGAGCTTTCGGGTGACATTGTCAATGGCAGCTATATGGTCGGCATCAATGGCATGGCGAAGGCCGAGCCCGTAGATTACGAGTGCCACGCCGAGTAGCGCAGGCTCGTCCCAGAAAGCGACAAGCGCCCATAGCCAGGCTCCAAAATTAAGAACGGCAAGAACCGTATAGATCGTCACGAGGCGTGCCTTGAAATCAGGCGTGCTCTCGTCGAAAGGTCTGGTGATATTGGTAAACATGGGAAGTCCTTTGTGTGACGTCTGCTGTCATGGCAAAGGTGACGGAAATCCGCCGCGTCGAGACACCCCGCCCCACGCTTATGCCAATGACGTCCAATGATGGCAGGTCTCCTGACTTGCGGGTCGTTGCCGCATCCGCCTTCCCAGTCCCCATGCGGACCAGTGGCATCTTGAATGAAGCTCGTCGCTCACAGTTGCGGGGACAGTCCCGGTTTTGGCTCCTGATGGGTAATCCGCACCGTGTTCCCTTTTGATCCCATACGGGAACCATCGCGGAGACTATTACGAATGCGAGGTGGCCACGTCAATCAGTGCAGCGTGCTGCCGGCCGAAATTTGGTCGAGCATCATGACTTGGCATTTCTGCTGCCATCCAGTAAAGGCGGCTTCACCAATTCAGAGCGTGCGCTATCGCGTACAAAGCGTTCGTGCTGGAATATTGCTCCACCGACAAGGTTGCCAGATGAAGCCCATCCGCAGCATCACCATTATGATTTTTGTGGCCTTGATCTGGGCTGGGGCATTAACCGACCATAGGTGACCGCGGTGCCTGATTAGATGACCGCCGGTAAAAGCGAAAACCAAACTGGTGGCTGCCAGCGCCAGGATGCGCTCCGAAATAGAGACCGCCGCAAGTCGCTTGAGGCAAATGTGAACGCCTTGAACCAACTCGAACCTGCATCACCGGCAAAGAATTATTTTGGTCGTTACCAACGGTCAGGCCTTGTATGCGCCGGGAAACACAATGTCCTGATCCACGAGGACATCGAATTTGTAGCCAGGGCGAATTTCTAGGGTCGACTGAACATCCATGTTCCGCTGGATTGTCCGGTCCGCCACACGCCCGAATGTTTCGGCGAAATTGCGCCGCGTGGCATCCGAGGCAGTGTCCTGGGTCGCGAGTGTTGAGCTTTCTGGAACGGCCATGTCTATACCCGTCCCGATCAGCGCGATCAGCACGGCCGAGCCGAAGGTTTTCAAATAATGGCTGTTTACCTTGTCGTTAAAACCGCCATAGCCTTCAGCATCGGTCCCCGACATCCCGCCGATCTGCAAAGTCGAACCATTGGGGAAAATGATGTCTGTCCAAACAACAAGCACACGCTTCTGTCCGAATGACACCTTGCTGTCGTAACGGCCGAACAGTTTCGTTCCCTGCGGTATCAGCAGGCGATGACCGGTGGCGCTGTCATAGACATTCTGGCTCACCTGGCCGGTGATCCGGCCGGGAAGATCGGAATTAATGCCGGTGATCAGCGTTGCCGGAATGACCGAGCCTCGCTTCAGCTCGAAGGGCGATTGTTGAGGCACGACACGGTTCGGCAGATAGCCAAGGTCTTTCAGGTCGGCGTTGAAGAACTCTTCCTTGGCGCTTTGCGCATTGGGATCGACGTTTTGACCACCAAGCCCCGCACGCAGGGCGGCCGCATAGAGATCGGGGGTGCTGCCGGTGTTTGTCGGGGTTGTTGCGGGTCTTGCCGACGTGTCCGCGGTCGCTCCATTCGTTTCAGCACGGGCTTCCAGCTTACTGCGATCAATGGCGAGCGGCGCATCATAGGCAGCGTTGTTCGCCTGCAGCCTAGCCAATCTCTGGCGCTGCTGCTCGCGCAGATATTGTTCTTGTTGTTCTCTTGCGAGACGAGCCCGCCAAACCCCTTCCGCTTCGAGCTCCTGGCCGCGCTGCTGCACATCGCGGTGCCCCGGCTGCTCTGGGAAAGGATTGTTGGTCTTCTCATCGGCCGGCTTTGCTTCGACCGGCTTCGGCTGGAAGGTGGTCTGTTGCCGCTGGTCACCGATAATGCCATCGGTCACACCGCGTTTGATCTGGTCGGCGTAGGTGGAGGCAGGGTTGCCCGAACTTATCTCCGGACCACTGTCCTTGGCGAAGTAGAACCCGCGCGAAGCAAGCCCAAAGAAAATGACACCAAGGAACGCGATCGTGAGGACGATAACGGCCATGATCGGCACGCGGTTGATCCGCCGTATACCGGGCTGGGGCTGGCTGCTCTGTGCATTGCCGAGCTTGAGGGATTGCGCCATGGTTGGTCTCCTCAACTGCGCCGCACGAGCGACAGTGCGCTCGCTGGCGTCGCGCCGTTCGCCGTCACAGAATAGGCTCGGCCGAGTTCAACGCTGTTGGTCGAAAGACGTGCCAGCACCTGACCATCAAACGGGACAATGACGTAGGCGAGCGGGATCATCGCCGTGTCACGATCGGTCTTCTGATTGGTGACCACGGCGTAGCCCCATCCCTTCAACGTGGCTTCCAACGCCTGGCCGAAGGGCGAAGCATCCACCTTAAGTGCGACGGTTGCCTTCCCGGGCCCGATCTGTTCGGCAAGACGGCTGACCATGTCTCCGGCAATAGCACTCGCCGCCAGGCCGGAAATTTCCGGTGGCGCGTTGCTAGCGACGAGGTCGTCGGCTCCGGTGGACTGGCATCCGGAGAGGAGAATGGTCAGAGCGGTGGCTGCGGCAAAACTGCGAACTGGAATCAGGAACATTGGCGCATGGGCGAAAGCATGCATCATTGGCCTCCCCTTTTGATCGTTACCTTCTCTTGCTTCCACCCGACGCCGGAAACGAGCACTGCGCGGTCGATCAGATAGTCGACGACCATCATGTCGTTCTTCATGCGGTAGTTGACGATGCGATTCTGCCCGCCTGACGTGACGAAAAGAACCGGCGCGTCCTGGCCGGAGATAGAACGCGGGAACTGGATGTAAGTTTTGAGCCGGTCGGAATAGACCCGCGTGGGCCGCCAACCGGCGCTGCCCGAGACCGAATATGAAAAGTTCAATTGTTCGGCGGGGACGCCTGCGCCCGGGATGGTGCTTGCCTCCAACCGCGCATTCACGTCGGCAAGCTTGGTCGACACATCCTCTGGATATTCAAAGCCAACGCGCGCCATATACTGGGTCGGATGGGACTTGAGCTGGATGTGATAGGTGCGTCTGGATGTCGTGACGACCATTGAGGTCACGAGACTAGGTTCTGCCGGTTTGACAATCAGGTGGATCGCCTGACCGCCGGCAGCCCCCGAGGTCGCCGGCTCGACCTTCCAGCGCACCGTGTCGCCGACCAGCACGTCTCGGACGACCTCGCCACCTTGCAGTTCAATATCGCAAACCTGTAGCGGCGAGCAGACGACCGAGGGCTGCACCTCGCCGTATAGGAAGATCACCTTGCCGTCGGCGCCCTTGGTGACGAGACCCCGCGATCCACGCCATTGGGTGGAGATGCCCATGCCCTTTGCCTCGTTGGCGGTTACGCCATCGGCAGCAGAAGCATGGAAGGGAACGACTATTGAAGACGCCAACATCACCGAGACGAGAGCACTCGTCAGCATGGCCCGTGTTCTTGTACGTGGGATGATCATGTTCGGGGCGATGCCTTTCAAAGCTGTGCTGTCCAGTCAAAGTCGCGGAGATAGAGACCGATGGGGTTTATACGGATGACGCCCTCGTCCTGAGGAGGGGTCAGTGTCACCGTTGCAATGCCGCGGAAGCGGCGGACGGCCGTTTCCTTGCCGCGCCGATCGCGCTCGAACTCGGTCCAGTCCATCTGGTAGCTCTGGTTCGACAACGCGACGATATTGTCGACCTCGACCGCCACCGTCGCGATCTTTGCTTTCTCAAACGGTGAGTTCGTGCGGAACCAGGTATTGACCTTCTCGGTTGCCGGATCGGATGTCCGAAGTAGGCCGTAGGTCCGGTCGATATATTGCTTCTGCACGACCGCGTCGGGCGTCACACTGCGAAAATTCGAGACGAAGCTACCGAGGGTGGCCCGCACGACACGCGGATCGGCATATTCAATTTGCTGCGGAAATCCAGCATTGACCGCCGCGCCGAGCTTGTCGACCTCAACGATATATGGAACGAGCTTGACCTGGGTGCTCTGGTAGAGCGCGTAGCCAAAACCGATCACGGCCATGGTCATGCCAGTGATGCCGACGATCCGCCAGGCGGTCGCTGCCTTTACGTAGGATCCATAGCGCTCATTCCATTCGTTGCGCGCAGCGAGATAGGGATTGTCGGGCATGTGTTGTCCGGCCATGAACGCTCTGCCTCCAGTCATTTGGTGTCGTTGATCGGCGGGGGTGGAGGCGGTGATCCGGGTCGGCCTGACTGCTGGTCTAGTTTGGCGTTGGCGAGCCCCAGTAGAGAACCGGCGTAGGCCCCGGGAGAGCCGATCGCCTTATCCTTTGCCGCCGAACTGAGCGCACCGGCGGCCCCACCGATACCCGCCTCCATGCCGCGCATGGCGGCAGTTCCGAGCGAGGATCCCCCTGCCCTTGCCGCACTCGCGGCCTGGAAGCCTCGGCTGGCTGCGGCCGTTGCCAAAAACCCAGCGCTTGCTGCAAACGATGCGGCCTGTCCGCCGTGGCGGATCGCTTCCATTCCTCCGGAAACAGAGGCGCCTTGAACGACGCCCTGAAGGATCGGCGGCACATACATGGCGATGACAAAGACCACAACCGAGATACCGGCGATGGCGAGCGTATTGATGAACTGCTCTGATGTGGCTGTCGGCGCCTCGGCCAATCCCAGCAGGATGTCGGAGCCGATCTTGGCAATCATCACCAGCGCCATCAGCTTCATGCCCACGGAGAACGCGTAGACCAGATATTTGATGGCAAAATCCTTGGTGTAGGACATTCCGCCCAATCCGAGCATGATCATGCCCGCCAGCAGACCCACATACATCTCAACCATGACCGAGACGAAGATGGCGGCCACGAGTGAGAAGGACACAACCACCACCACCATGGCGAAGACGGCGGCGATGGCGAGCGCGTTGTCTTCCCACAGTCCGAACTTCGCCTGTTCGGACATCTTGGTTGCGACACGAATGCCGGCGTCGAAAATGTTGGCGGGAGAGGCCGAGCCACCGCCAGCTCCGATCTGGTAGAGGCTGTCGACAACAGCTTTGGCAAAGGCCGGCCCCTCATTGAGAATGAAGGCAAACAGCCCGATGAACATGATGCGCTTGACGAGCTCGGCAAACCAGCTATCGAGCGAGGCGGCATTGATCGCCAGCCACACCGCGGCGATGCCGATCTCGATGCCCGCGAGGATCCAGAACAATGACCGCGCGGCGTTCATCACAGTCGTTTCCCAGCCCTTTGCGGCGGTGACGACGGAATTCTCCAGGGTGCTCAGCACCTGACCCTGTTGTGCAAAGGCCGGCGCGGTCGCGATCAACACGATGCCGATCGTGGCAAAGGTGAGTCCGAGGTGGCGGGAACGAGGAACGATCACCATCTCGGTTTCATCTCCTGGCCGCCGCGAATGCCGCTATCGGTGTCGCCGCCAAAGACTTTCTCGCGGTGTTCGCGCTGGGCCGCATCGGATGCCTCTCCTGCTCTGGAGACCGGATGGGGACCAGGCTGGACGACGATCCAGGTGAGGACGCCGACAACGAGTGTGAAGGCCCCTACGACCGTCGCGATGATGATGCGGCGCGGGCTCACCAGCGGGGCTCCATCGTCTGCCCGCCGCGGATGTCATGCTCGGTTCCGCTGAAGAATTTTTCCCGGCGTGCTTGGGCGAGATCCTTTTGTGCCTGCTCCGACTGGAACCAGGTGCCCATCATCGTCATCTGCTGGGAAACCAGCCCACGCAGCTTCTGCATTTGCGCCACCTGCTGGGCGGCGATCTGGTGGCCGACCTGCAGCGCCTTCATCTGCCCGTTGGCCGTTTCCGACATCGAGCGCAGTGATGACATCGTGCTCTCCTCGCTCGAGAACTGGTCCGCCGTCAGGTTTGCTGCCTTTAGGGTTCCTGCGATCGTATCGCGGTTGGTGTCCGACCAGTTCTGATAGGTCTGGGAGAAGCTTGCCCCGTCAGGCAGGTTGCTCTTCATCTCGGAAAAACTCTGGAAGCGCTGCTTCAGGACATCGTCAATGTTGCCCATTGAGAAGGCGACGCCTTGTCCTTGCGCGACCACGTTCTTCAGGTTCTTCAGGTCGTTCTCGACCTGACCCCAGACGTGGTTTGGCAACTGCGCCGTGTTCTGCAGCATGTTCTTGTAGATGTTGATCTGGTTCTGGATCTGCTCCGCCAGCTGCGAGATCTGCGTGATCTGGTTGTTCACCTGCTCGGCCGATTTGCCCACGAGCGAGACCAGCTCGGCATTGTTGGCAAGCTGGGTCCATTCCGTTGCCTGACCTGTCACGCCACCGGCCTGGACCTGGATTGGCGTTGCGATTGCAAGGCCGGTCGCAATGACCGCCGCACAGTAGGTCTCAAGAGGTCGAGATGAGTGTGTCGGCATGGGCGATCCCCCGTTGCTGGAGCCAGTAGAGAGGCCATGCGGCCCCGTGTTCGGAATGGAGGCTGCGGATTTGCTTCAGGTCTTCCTTGCCGGTCGCCCCGACGAATGAAAGGGCGACAGGACCGAGCGCCATGTTGAAGAGCCTTCGGCCCTCCGGTGAGACGACGTAATATTCGCGCTTGGGGATGGCGGTTGCGACGATCTCGATCTGCCGTTCGTTAAAGCCAATGCGCTCATAGAACTCGCGCGTGCCCGGTTCCCGTGCCGCGCCGTTCGGGAGGCAGATTTTCGTCGGGCAGCTTTCCTTTAGGACATCGATGATCCCAGAGCGCTCCGCGTCCGAGATCGATTGGGTGGCAAGAACAACGGCGCAGTTGGCCTTTCTCAGCACCTTCAGCCATTCCCGGATCTTGTCGCGAAACACCGGATGACCAAGCATCAGCCATGCCTCGTCGAGAATGATCAGGCTGGGAGCGCCGGTCAGGCGTTTCTCGATGCGACGAAACAGGTAGGTGAGCACCGGAACGAGATTGCGCTCGCCCATGTTCATCAGTTCCTCGATCTCGAAGCACTGGAAGGCACCAAGCGCCAGACCGTCCTGCTCTGCATCGAGCAACTGGCCCACCGGACCGTCGACGGTATAGTGATGCAGCGCGTCCTTGATCTCACGCATTTGTACGCCGGACACAAAGTCAGACAGAGAGCGGGCGCGCGACGTTGCCATCAATGCGATCTGCCGCGAAATGGCGTTGCGATAATCCGGGGTGATCGTCACACCTTGCAACGCCACCAGCATCTCAATCCACTCGGAGGCCCAAGCCCGGTCGCCGTCGCTTGACAGCTCTGCCAGCGGGCAAAATGCGAGCGCCCCACCCACTCCTTCTCCGGTCGCATCGCCACCGATCTGATAGTGATCCCCACCGACGCCCAGCGTCAGCGGCATCATCGAGCCGCCTTTGTCGAATGCGAATATCTGAGCATCCGCGTAACGGCGAAACTGCGCGGCGATCAGCGCAAGCAGCGTTGATTTACCGGAACCGGTCGGGCCGAAAGCCAGCGTATGGCCGACATCATCGACGTGTAGGTTCAAGCGAAATGGCGTCGATCCGGATGCCACCTGCATCAAAGGCGGTGAGGCCGGCGGATAGAATGGGCAAGGTGCGTTTGGGCTTCCCGACCAAACAGAGTTCAGGGGGATGAGATCGGCGAGATTGCGGGTGTTGATCAGCGGCTCGCGGATATTGGCATAGGAAACGCCGGGCAGGCTGCCGATAAAGGCATCCGTGGCGTTCAGCGTCTCGATGCGTGCGCCAAAACCTTCGGCCTGGATCAGACGGCGGATAGCCTCGCACTTTTCCTGGAGGCGATGCTGATCCTGTTCGAAGAGAACGATGACCGGCGTATAATAACCATAGGCAATGAGCTGCGATGAGGCCTCTGCGATCGCATCCTCTGTTTCCGCCACCATCAGCATGGCATCCTGATCGACCGAGCGCGAATGTGTTTGGAACAACTGGTCGAAGAACGGCCGCACCTTCTGCTGCCATTTCTTGCGGGTGCGCTCAAGCCGTGCCCTTGCTTCTTCCGCGTCGAGGAAGACGAAGCGGGACGACCAGCGATAGGTGAGCGGCATCCGGTCGAGCGTGTTGAGGATTCCAGGCCAGCTTTCGGCCGGCAGGCCATCGATCGCGACCACGCCGAGAAAGCGGTTCTCCACCAGGGGTGTCAGGCCATGCTGCAGCTCGGCCGTCACCAGCCAGTCGAGATACATAGGGATTTCCGGTAGGCGCACCGGATGGTTCTCACCAGTGATGCAAAAGCGAATGAACTGGAAGAGTTCGTCGTATCGGGCGACACGGAACCCACCGCGCTCTGACGTCTCCCGCGTCGTCATCCGACGGATCGACACGACATTTGAAAGATATTGTTCGACCTCACGGATCGAGGTTAGAAAGCCCTGCAACATCGTGTCGGCATAGGTCGCAGAGCGGCTCGCCGCATCCGAGTAGACATACCGCGTCAACCCGGAGCGCCGCGGCTCCGGCGGCCGCCAGGTCAGGATCAATGCATGGCGGCTCTCGAAATGTCCCCTCTCCTTCTGGAAGTGAGCGCGCCGCTCGTTGTCGATGGCACGCGTCACCGGATCGGGGAAATGTGACACCGCCTCATCAGGATAATCGCCAGTTGGCACCCGTACCGCTTCGACTTGAATCATCCAGCCGGAACCCAGTCGTGACAGAACAGCGTTAATCTGTCGCGACACCTCGTTACGCTCGGCGTCGGTCGAGCTCTCGCTGTCGGGCCCCGCGAAATACCAACCGGCCATCAGCGAGCCGTCCTTCAGAAGAATGACGCCATTATCGACCAGGCCAGCGTAGGGCGCCAGATCGGCGAAGGACGGTCCGGAATGGCGGAATGTTTTGAGGGCGACCATCTCAGTCCCTCAGTATGTTCGCCATGGCGACGACGTCGCGCGGTAGAAGGTCTTGTAGGAAATGTGGCGGAGATAGAGCCGACGCATCAGCGGATCGGACTTTGCCATCATGCGCAGCGCCGCGACTGCGACGAGCCAGATCGCGATGCCGAACAGCGCCGCATACCAGGTCAGGACGACAAAAATCAGGATGATGGCCGCAAGCGCCGTCAGCAGCACTAGTTCGCGGTCGGCGCCCATTAAAAGGTTCGGACGCGATAGTGCCCGATGCACGCGCGAGCGTACCAGAGACGAGCCGACCTCAGTCATGAGCGCCCTCCCCTCGTATAGCCCGCGTCACAGTTGGTTTGGGAGTGTTTTGCTCGGGCTGCGCGTAAGCCTCGCCGATCGAGGCTCCGGTGGCGCCGAACAGAGCGACGATCTGGGTAGCGCCGAGAAGGACACCGCCTACAAGGGCTACGTAGCAAAGCCGTCTTGCGAAATCATTCAATTCGCCGCCGAAGATCAGCATAGCACCGGCGATGGCAACCGCGGCCAGCGCGATAAATCCGGCGACAGGTCCGGTGATTGATTGCTGGATCTGTTGCAGCGGCGATTCCCAAGGAAGGCCGCCACCGCCCGAGGAGGCGAGTGCGGGTTCGGCGAGACTGACACAGACGGCGGCCAGCGCCGCCCAGGTGAGAACCAATTTTATATTACGCGACATGGCTGTCCTCATCGATCTGGGCATAGTGTTCGGTTTGGTAGCGGCCGTTGCGGTATCCCTCGATGTGGATGACCTCGCGGACCCGCCTCCCCTTTCCCGTTCGCTCAATAGAGACGACCAGGTCGACGGCCTCGCCGATCACCTCCTGCATTGCCTGCTGGCTGGCTTCCGCCGTCAGTTGCTCCAGTCGGCGCAGGGCTGATATCGCCGTGTTGGAATGGATCGTAGTGACGCCGCCGGGATGGCCTGTATTCCAAGCTTTCAAAAGGGTGAGTGCCGCGCCGTCGCGGACCTCGCCGACGATGATGCGATCGGGACGCAGACGCATCGTGCTCTTCAACAGGCGCGCCATGTCGACGGTATCGCTGGTGTGTAGCAACACGGCATTTTCCGCTGCGCACTGTATCTCGGCGGTGTCTTCGAGGATAACGATACGATCGTCCGGGGAGTCAGCCACGATTTCGGCGATAATGGCGTTGGCAAGCGTCGTTTTTCCGGAACCGGTGCCCCCAGAGATGACAATGTTCATCCGAGCGTCGATTGCGCTTCGAATGGCAGATGCCTGGGCTTCGGTCATCACCTTCGACTTCACATAC
This sequence comes from Rhizobium sp. B230/85, assembly GCF_019355735.1. Classification (NCBI taxonomy): domain Bacteria; kingdom Pseudomonadati; phylum Pseudomonadota; class Alphaproteobacteria; order Hyphomicrobiales; family Rhizobiaceae; genus Rhizobium; species Rhizobium sp. B230/85. The sequence continues at coordinate 86,321 of NZ_CP072159.1, read as the reverse complement.
TCTGTCAGTGAAATGAGACGCGAGGCCCGACGGCGGATGCTGAATGCTGGTCCCGAGACCACCGGTGGCAACAGCCCCTCGAAGCGGTGACCCCCAATCGGAAGTTCGCCAGAGATGATCGGCCGCTCGTCGTCGGCCTCCGATTGCAGCGCATGCGCAACACTGCCGATGACAACTTCAGCTGCGGCGGTACTCATTGCGCCGGCCGGTACCACGCCGTGCCCCAGCCGTTCTATGAAAAGGCGACCGTCTGGATTGAGCATGATCTCGACGACGGTTGCGTCGTCGAGCGCGATGCAAAGTTGGTCGCCGAGTGCGTCCTGCAGCTTGCGGACAAGCCGGGGATAAGAGCGGAGCTGGGTCACGCAGCACTCCGGATCTGATGGCTGTGATCCTCGGCGGAGATCGAGCGGTAGCCGTGCGGGCAAACTCCTTCAAAACTTTCTCGATCGGCCGGCAGAGTTCCGGCGACAGCCACGGTGTTGCCGATAGCTACGGGATCACCAAGTCGTTTCATCGGCCATCCGGCTCGATTCAGGATGCGCTCGAAGCGCAGATCGGTGGCCGTGACGATCTCGTCGTAGTCGTTTGCCATCGACCATTCGATGATGCCGGCAAACATGGTGAGGGTCGCGAGATGGAGTTGGCCCCCTCCCCTTCCTGCCGCCAAAGACGTATCGACGCAAAAGCGCGAGCTCTCGACCATGCTGGCAGAGGCATTGAGTGAACCGGTTGCCAGCAATTGCGGGAATGTCCGCTCCAGCATTGTCGGCCCCAATGCCGGCAGCAGGCGCGCGCAGCCGACGACCTTTTGGTCGTCAGTGACTGCGAGGATGTAGGTCGGGTCGAGATCGTCGTATTCGTCACGCTCACCCGCGTCAGAGATGGCGACATCCCATTCCAGGCGCTCGCCAAAGACTGCTGCACGTAAGCGGTGCATTTGACTAAGAAGGTTAGAATGATCGACGTATCGATCAGGCGAAATGGTAGTAACCTGCATCTTGATCTCCGCACAACGTGGACATGCCGGAGAAAGAGCACTTGGAATCGCATGTGACTATCTGCAGATCTGCAGAAGAATGAGTCGGGATGCATTCACGACTTCGGCTCGCCAAGCTGACATCGCCGTAAGCTTTCGTCTGCAGATCTGCAGATTCGGCACAGTGGATATGTAGTCGAGAATCGGCCTAACTAACGGATACATATCGAGAAATCATCTCGCCGTTACAAATTCAGGAAATTGAGTTAACTTCTTGTTAACGCTAATTCTCTTGCAGCTTTGTTAGAATCGTGCGTTATCTTGAGACGGCATAAGCGCGTCTGACGCTTACAAACCGTCTTGAACCCGAGGCTAAAGTGAACGTGATCGACAGGCACATCAGTAGAGCAGCAACGTCCGCCCATATCACGCAACGCGCTGAAGCTCTATCTTCGCGGCTTCGCGCGGTCGGTGAGCGTGCCTTTCCACCAACAGCGCAGAAGTCACTTCGCTCATTTACTTCGGGCGAAGTCGCCGAGATAGTTGGTGTGTCTGATGGGTATTTACGCCAACTGTCGCTGGATGGCCTTGGCCCGACGCCGGATATTGGTGCGGGAGGACGGCGCTCCTATACCCTAAAACAGATCAACGAGTTGCGGCGATACCTCGGTGACGCGAGACCAAAAGAAGCCCTGCGATTTTGGCCACGTCGTCGTGACGGCGACAAACTTCAGATCGTAACCGTCGCGAATTTCAAGGGCGGATCCGCCAAAACGACCACGTCACTTTATCTTGCACAAGGTTTGGCATTGCAGGGGTACAGGGTTCTTGCAATCGATCTCGATCCTCAGGCCTCGCTCTCCGCGATGTTTGGGTATCAACCCGAGTTCGACGTTGCCGAGAATGCCACTATCTACGGTGCCATCCGATATGACGACCAGCGTGTGCCAATGAAGGATGTGATCCGTTCGACCTACTTTACGGGCATCAGCATTGTCCCTGGCAATCTCGAATTGATGGAGTTCGAGCATCAGACGCCTCGTTTCATGCTTCAGAACCGAGGACGGCCGGAAGATCTATTCTTCAGGCGTGTCGCGAGCGCCATCAATCAGGTTGAGGATCAATACGATGTCGTCGTCATCGACTGCCCGCCTCAGCTGGGCTTTCTTACGATGGGCGCCCTCAATGCCGCGACAAGCATGATCGTTACCGTTCATCCGCAAATGGTGGACGTCGCGTCTATGAGCCAGTTCCTTCTCATGACGTCCGATCTTGTATCTGTCATCGAGGAAGCTGGCGGCAAGCTCGATTATGATTTCCTAAGGTTTCTTGTTACTCGCCATGATCCGCGAGACGTCCCTGAACAGGAAATCGTCGGTCTGCTTCGCGACGTATTCGGAGCTGATGTAATGGCTGCCGCGGCCTGGAAGTCGACTGCAATTGCCAATGCCGGTTTGACCAAGCAATCGCTCTATGAGCTGTCGCGGGGTGCTGTAGGCCGGTCGACTTACGATCGCGCTATGGAATCGATCAATGCCGTAAACCAGGAAGCTGTCGGCTTAATTAATGACGTGTGGGGCAGATGATTGTGCCTCAACGTCAAAGGAATCAATTATTTAGCTTGTTGTCACCTGACGACACGGCGTTATTTCGTCTACAAGGCCATCGTTTTAATCGGAGAGACCAAAGATGAGCAAACGAACGCAGTCAGTTCGCAATCTCTTTGCCGCTGGGCCTGATGTTGCGCCCACAGCGGAGACCCGTCAACCGATGCAGCGTGTAGCGTCAGGCGCGGTGCGGTCCTTGAAAGACACCTTCTCGGAAGTTGAGAGAGATTACGAAGAACTCAAACAGCGGGTTGCGGAAGGCGCGCTGCCGGTCGAGATAGATCCCTCACTTATTGATCCCTCTCCTTTTGCTGATCGTTTCGCGGATCATGATCCGTCCGCTGTCGAAGCACTCAAGACCTCTTTCTTGGAGAACGGCCAGGAAATACCTGTGCTCGTTCGCAACCATCCAATCGAGATTGGTCGCTATCAGGTTGCCTACGGCCATCGCCGTGTCCGTGCTGCCAGTGAACTCGGCATCAACGTCAAAGCTTACGTCCGCGAGCTAGGGGATGACCGCCTCGTTCTCGCGCAGGGCATCGAAAACTCCGCGCGCGAAGATCTTACCTTCATTGAACGCTCGATGTTCGCGCTCAAACTCGAAGACGGTGGCTTCGATCGGACACTCATTCAGACTGCTCTCTCAGTGGATCGTCAAGAGGCATCGAAGCTCATCAACGTAGGCCGCGCGGTTCCCACATGGCTAAGCGAAGCGATAGGAAGAGCTCCTAAAATTGGTCGACCTCGGTGGCAAGAGCTTGCCGACGTGCTGAAGAGTGAAGGCGCGGAAACCAAAGCACGCAAAGCAATGAAGGAAGATTCTTTCGGCCACAAGACGTCTGATGATCGCTTTATCGCAGTACTTCGTGCGGTTAAGGCAATCGATAAACCGATCTCCGTGAGGCCCCATGCTCTTATCGCAAAGACTGCGGACGGATCAGAGATTGCGACTCTTGATGTCACGGGAAGGGTTTGCAAGATCCAAATTGACAGAGATCGAGACGAGGCGTTTGCCAAGTTCGTGATGGATCGTATTCCCGATCTTTACGAGAACTTCCGGCAGAGCACTTCCCGTTCCGAAAGTTAGAGAAGGAAGAAACCGCAAAAGAAAAAGGCCCCCAAACGTTGCCGTCGTGGAAGCCTCTCTCATTGGTCTAAGCAGCCTGAGAATCGCATTTTCATGAATCCTAGTCAAGAGTCTTTGGCACCGTTTTTGTGAGCGGATTTCTTTTGCCGATCGAGAGGTGAAAGAAAAATGCAAAATGGAACTGTAACGACGCCCTTTGGGCGGCGGCGGATGACGCTTGCGTTGGTCAAGGCCCAATTCAAAACATCCGAAATCCGGAAGGGAAAGTCCGCGGATAAGTGGAAAGTGTATCGCGACGTTTGCGACGCACGAACGCTTCTTGGCTTGCGCGATCGTGCGCTTGCCGTACTCAACGCCCTCCTGTCATTTTATCCTGAGACGGAACTCAACCAAGATGAGAACCTCGTCGTCTTTCCGTCCAATGCCCAGTTGATCGCTCGAGCAAACGGTATCGCCGGCACGACCCTCAGAGAGAATTTAGCTGTGCTGGTAGATGCAGGGTTGATCAATCGCAACGACAGCCCCAATGGCAAGCGCTACGTGAGACGTGCCAAGGACGGAGCGATCGAGACAGCTTATGGGTTCAGTCTTGGCCCCTTGCTTGCAAGGTCGGAAGAATTCGCCCTCATGGCGCAGCAGGTTGCCGAAGAGGCTCGACGTCTGAAGGTCGTTAAAGAACGCACGACGATCGCCCGCAGGGACGTTCGAAAGCTCATCACCGCTGCCGTTGAAGATGGTGCGGCTGGCGACTGGGCGATGATCGAGGCCGCCTACATCGCGGCGGTAGCGAGGCTGCGGACAGCCAAATCCCCAACCCACTTCGAAGCAATCCTGGACGAATTGTCCCTCCTGCGGGAAGGCATTCTCAACGTACTGGAATGCCAAGTCTTTTCAGGAGAATCCGATACCAATGATAGCGATATCCGTTGCCACATACAGAATTCAAATACCGACTCTATAACTGAACTTGAACCTCGCTCCGGAAAAGAACGGAGGGAAAACACCGAGCTAAATCTTGTGCGGCCTGCCGAGACGCTGAAGACATTTCCTATTGGATTGGTCATACGAGCGTGCCCTGAAATTATAGCCTATGCACCTGGCGGCGAGGTGAGAGGGTGGCGGGACCTCATATCCGCCGCGGTCGTTGCCCGCTCCACCTTGGGAGTAAGCGCTTCAGCCTATCAAGATGCTTGCGAGGTTATGGGCGCCGAGAATGCCGCTATCGCGATGGCAGCGATACTCGAGCGTGCAGGGCATATCAATTCGGCCGGGGGATATCTGCGAGACTTGACCTCTAGGACGCGGCGCGGTGAGTTTTCGCTCGGTCCGATGCTGATGGCTTTACTCAAAACCAGTTTCGCCGGCAGGATGCCGGCCTGAGAAAGCTGATCAGCTGATTACGTGGCTCTGAAGGTGAAACGGAGTCTTGTCGTCAGCTGACAACAAAGCAAGGCATTGAATTTGTTGAAGAGCGCTATGCTGCCCACGTTTCAATATCTATGATTCTTGACAGGAAATCCGCGCGGTGCAGACTGCGATTTTTCGCCACGTAAGGGACCGCGAAGGTGCTCAAGACCGACACCCGGCAAGTGAACTCGCGCCGTGCCAACCGTGGCAAGTATGAAGCACATCTCGCTGTACAGCGGGCCGTCAAGGCCGGCGATCTCGACAAAGAGAGTTGCGAGGTATGCGGCGTTGAAGCGGTCGATGCCCATCATGATCAATAGGACGAACCCTTGCGGGTGCGATGGCTATGCCGTCGCCACCATACGCGCCTTCATCACCACGGCGAGGATATATTTCCTGTGAGGATCTCTTCCCAAACGCAAGGAGCGGTTGCTGACTGATCGTTTGAGCGCCCAGGTCGGTGGGGCGGCTTTTAGGTATTGGATTCAATAATTTTAAAGTGATTTGGGTCATAGGAATTGATATTGCTGGCGGTGGTATCGATGCGTCGTGTTTTTCAGAAGTCCATTTTGACTGGCTTGCTTTCGGTTGTGGCCTCCCTGGTGCTTTCGTTTAGCGTCGTTCCGTTTCTGGGCGGGCGCGTAGAAGGTGCCGGCCTGTTCATGACTATCTTCTGCCCGCTGGCGATATCGATCCCTGCCTCGGCACTTCATTTTTGGCAGTCGGAAAAAGTGCGGCGGGCGGAGGCCGCGACAAGAGATGCCTTGCAAAGGCTTAGCGATGCCTATGAGGTACTTCGCCTTCAATCACGGACAGACGGTCTGACAGGAGTCCTGAACCGAACCGCGTTCATGGATGATCTTGAGGTCGCAAGTCAACAACGCGTGTTCGGAGCACTGCTTTATCTGGATCTCGATCATTTCAAGGCGATCAATGACCGCTATGGTCACGCAGTTGGCGACGAGGCGCTTCGCTGTGCCGGCCGGATCCTCGCACGCCACCAAATGCTGTCGCATTCCATCGTTGGCCGACTTGGCGGCGAAGAGTTTGGCCTGTTTCAAATTGGCTTGACGTTCGATGAAATGCTTGGCCGTTGCGAGGAGCTTCGAGAGGAAATAGCGGGGATTATGCTGTATGCGCCCTCCGGCTCACGTGTAATGATTTCTGCAAGCATAGGCGCATGTCATTGCCCCACAGGGTTTGATCCACCCGAATGCATGAAGGCTGCGGATGAAAACGTCTATCAAGCGAAGGCGCTCGGCAGGAACAGGGTCGTCGCGTAAAGGAGGTGGCTCACAGAACGGGCAAGGCGATCCTACCGGACGACGACAAGCACTTAGCCGGCGGTAACGTCACCGAGTAGTAGTCTCGTCAGAAGCGGCCGAGCGCGTGAAATGCACCCGACCCTACCAGACGTATCCGCTCGTAGTCGAGATCACGCAGTTCGGCCATATGAGCCTCGTCCATGCATCTGATCGTTGGTCGAGACAGGGGCGTAGCCTATCAGGCGTTTTGGGGCCGGTGATGGATTAGCGACTTGCCGTTGCCATGGTCTTCTCGCGCGCTTTCGGGTGTGCTTTTGTACAGATAAGGAATGCGGTTATAAACGACCAGTTATAAGCGTGTTTTATGGGATAAATGGAGCCTCACCAGACTCGAAAATCGAGGTTGAACGGGCATCTGACCGTGACCTACCTAAAACGTCCACTGGCGCCCATCTGTGGGGGAAATGCCTGAAAATAAGGAGATCGGTGGAGGGGAGGGCCATGAAAGCCCGAGCTCGCGTAAAGACCGCTGTGGCTTTTAGCTCCCGATTTCAATTGAAGCACTAAGCGAGGATTTCGACACCAAAATCTCCGCTTACGATTTCGTGCGGAGGAGGGAGGGGTCAACTAGAGCCCAGATGCCTTGGTCAAGTTCACGCGGAATCGATCACGTCGTCTCTGATATCGGCGGGTCATCTCTGCGGACGCGTGCCCCAGTTGCTTCTGGACATACCGCTCATCGACTTCGGCAGAAGAAGCGAGGCCAGCACGAAGGGAGTGACCGGAGAACTTAAACGCACGCTCGATCTCGCTCAGATCGCCGCGAACGCCAGCGGCCATTGCGGCCCGTTTCACCAGCCGCGCCACTTCCTTGTCATTCAAACGCTCGGCGCCAACAGATTTGCCCTGACCCGTCACGCGGCGGAAGAGCGGACCGTGTACAAGCTTGGCGAACCTAATCCAGGTCTCTATCGCGACGACCGGACAGGTGGCGTCAGACGAGCCGCGCCCCACCTCGACCTCTCGCCATCCAGTTTTCCCGCGCAGGGTGACAAGCATGCCCTTGTCGAGGACTTCGATCCAGCCGCGCCCATCTTCGGTCTGGTCTGCCTTTAGATCAAGGCCAACGATCTCGGAACGGCGAAGACCGCCTGCAAAGCCGATGAGCAGTATGGCACGGTCGCGCAGGCCGCGCAGCGAACCGCGGTCGAGCGTCTCGACCATGGCGATGATGTCCTCAGCCATGACCGCCTCCTTCTGCACCGGCGGCCTGGCACGGCTGTTACGGATGCCGGCCATCACGGTGGCGATATGCCTGTCCTTACGATCAAGCGTCAGGCCGCGCTGTGCATAGTTCCAGGATAGCGAGGAGAGCCGCCGTTCGATGGTTGAGACCGAATTGGCCTTGGCGCCGCGTGACGGCGTGCCCGCGGTACTGCCGGAGGCGCAGGCGGTGATGTAGAGCCCGACGGTCTGCGGGTTTGGCGGGAGCGGAGCCAGATGGGACCGCCGACACCAAGCAGCAAAATGCTTCCAGTCCGAGGCGTAAGCCTTGCGGGTATTGGCGGAGCTGGCGGCTTCGACATAGCCGCGGGCGCGATCAGCAAGACCTGCGAGATGGGCCGGCGTCTGATTCTCAACTACGACAGAGGGGAGGGGGCTCTCGCCCGACCCCTCTGGCGCGGAAACATCACGGTCAGAAGCCGTGCTGAGAGACGGAGCAGAGCTCTCCTCGACATGAATTTCGCTGTTTTGCTCGCTGATCCAGACCATTTCTCTATTATGACAAGAACGTCCGATAATGCAACATTATCGGACATAATACCGCAGAGACGGGCGGTGCGGTTTATGGCAAAATCTGTAGCCACAACCGCGCGTATGACTTACCATCTATCGCATGGATTCGCTCGCACCTCCTACCGCCAACACCTCCACTTGGTCGCCCCGCTTGCCAAGTTGGACGCGGCCGCGAACTCAGGACATGACGGAATCCGACGCCGCCTTCGCCGCCGGTATCGCCATGAAATCGCTCGACGATCTGCTCGACGCTGACCCTCCTTGGCTTGGCTGCTGGCGGGACCGCCTTGCTCTCAAGTCGGCCGCCGTGGCTGCCAGGATGGTCGGCCGCAACGAGGATGAGAATGCTATTCGCGACGCGGTTTCGCTGACCGCCGCGGAAGATGATCCCGGGCCGGCCGGCAAGCTATTTTTGGCGATACGATTGCTGACGCGCCAATCCGGGACAATCACTACGCCATTGGTTAAGGAGCTCTGCGCGCTGCTGGGGATCCGCTCGGACAATGCTCTTGCCTCAGTCCCGGATCTCGTCGATACCGCGATACAGTCCGGGCGCGCGGCACCCCTCGCGCTGGCCGATTTGATATCGGCTATCACGACCGCTCGCCCGGATGCTGAGGTGTTGGCCGTGGGGCTGGCAGACGTTGTGCTCTCGCGAAAACTTAGCTGGCCGAAACCGGTACCGTTGCTGTTACCCGAACGCTACGGCCCAGCTTTTCGGACGATCGGCGGCAGAGGCCGCGTCCGACCGGACGAGCCGGCTTATCCAAAAGCGATCTGCCTGGCGCTGGTCGATCGCGTGGACGCGGCCCTTCGCTCCGCCGTCGAGATCGATCGACGTGCAGCACGGCTACTGACCGTGGCGCCGAAGCTTCGCACCAAGGGTGCGGAGCCCGTCATCCGGAGATTGCTAACCGAAGACGCCGTGCCGGCGTCGGTGCCCGGCAGCAACTTATCCCGTTGGGCGGCGAACCGGCTGTTCGAGCGGCTCGAAAATCTCGAGGCGGTGCGCGAACTCTCCGGCCGCTCCACCTTCCGGATATTTGGGTTGTGACGATGGCGGGAGCGAGCGGGGCCAAGACCACCGGCAAGCGTCAGGCGAAAGAGCGACACGACGTGTTCTTCGATCGCGAGCTCGAAGACCTGCCATCGGAGCTGCGCTGGCGGGAATGGATGCTGCGGATCGAGGCGGTGATCTTTGCCTCGGCCGAGCCGGTCTCCGGCGAGACGTTGGCGCGGGTTGTCGGCAAGGACTGCAGCATCGATTTGCTGATCGACGATCTCATCGAGGAAATGCGCGATCGGCCGTACGAACTGGTGTCGGTCGCCGGTGGCTGGCAGCATCGCACCCGGCCGCGGTTCGCCGAAACGATCCGGGCTTCGTCGGCACCGACGCGGGGAGGGGCGGCGGCGCTGTCGGAGTTTGAGGCGATGGTGCTGATGGCGGTGGGCTATTTCCAGCCGATTACGCGTGGTGAGCTGTCGAAAATCTTCGGCAAGGAGGTCAGCCGCGACACCATCGGTAGTTTGCGTGGTGCGGGTTTCATCGGCTCTGGGCCGCGCAGCCCGACGTCAGGGGCGCCTTATACCGTTGTGACGACCCCGCATTTCTTGTCTGCGTTCGGCATGGAGACATTGCGCGACCTTCCGAACATCGAGGCGCTTGAAGACGCCGGTCTGCTGAGCAGGCAACTTGTGCAACGTGGCATTGACGCCGCACAAACCGGCGGTTCCCAGGAGGACGAGGACTCGTCCTTTATTGGGTGAGGTCTGCTGACTCCGACCGCTTTGCCATCAGCATAGGACTGAGGATCATGGTAGTCGACGCTAATGCAATCGAGAGACCGAGCTACACCAGTACAGTATCGGCATAGTGGTCTTCAATGCCGGCAATGGCGGGCTCGAACCGCAGTGCAGCGGCATCGAGAGCATTTCCCACATCGGAGGTGTCGACCTCTATTCCGGGAATGCTTGTCGGGATCGTTCACCAAGCTTCAGGTCTGACATGGTCTCGTCCTTTCGGTTGACGATCGAAAAGTTTTGCAGCGCACAGAACTTCCGTTGCAACCTCACGCTCGCCAGAAATCGATCGGTTTCACGAGACCACCTCTCACTTCAGGTCGAGCGCCTGTTTGAGGTCGTTGATCCGTTTCGACGCATCAGCCTTCGTCAGGTCCTCGGCATAGCCGTCGCGATGATGCGCCTGGTCCACCAGCGTCTTCAGTTAGGACCAAGCGCATCATCGCCCCGTCGCCGCTGACCCAGTCTTCCGTGATCTTCGGACTCGGTCTGCAAATTGTTCTTGACCGCACGCTAGCTCCCTTGCTGATTCTGGATAGCGCGGAGCCTTTCGTCGGTCGTCTCTTCTCCTCCGCGGGACATACCTATATGGCTTCGTGACAGAAAATTGATTGACAATCACAGAGGGGACGGTTGACGCGAATCGCAATTAAGAACAAATAAAGAACCTTGGATTAGCGTGCGCGAGCAGTCTGCGAACGCACACTCAATCTGGGGACCGGCTCGAAAAGGGAATGTCCGGCGCAAGCTCAATATGCTACGTCGAGATAACCGCCAATATCATGGCTCGATCGTTTGCTCTAAGGTAAACAGATCAATGACAGCCACGGGAATAAGGAGATTTTCTTGCTCAAGCGTACTGACGAAACTCCATCTCCTTCACACGACTTCCTCGACTTCACCGCCGGCCGAAAATTCAAGACCATCATGGCCGACCCGCCGTGGCAGTTCATCAATCGCACTGGTAAGGTTGCACCGGAGCACAAGCGACTTTCCAGGTATGGAACGATGGCGCTCCCTGAAATAATGGCGCTGCCTGTTGCCGAAGCCTGCGCCTCGACCGCTCATTTATATTTATGGGTTCCGAACGCACTTCTCCCCGAGGGCCTCGAAGTGATGAGAGCGTGGGGCTTCCAATACAAAAGCAATCTGGTCTGGCACAAGATCAGGAAGGACGGAGGCTCGGACGGTCGTGGCGTTGGTTTCTATTTCCGCAACGTCACTGAATTGATCCTGTTCGGTGTCCGTGGCAAGAACGCACGTACTCTTGATCCGGGCCGATCACAGGTGAACTACCTTAGCTCACGCAAGCGCGAGCATTCGCGCAAGCCGGACGAGCAGTATCCGCTTATCGAAGCCTGCTCACCGGGACCGTACCTTGAAATGTTCGGCCGCGGTGTTCGCAAGGGGTGGACGACCTGGGGTAATCAAGCCGATGAGACTTACGAACCGGACTGGAAGACATACGGATTCAACTCAGCCACCGACCGTATGGCCGCAGAATAATCAGTCTGTAGCGTCGGCAATTCCTTCAGCGACCAGATTTTCGTCCTCGCGCTCGATGTCTTCGAGTTCGAGGTTCTCGTCAAATGTGACAATGGCTGAAGGCAGGCCGACCAAAACGAGTGGGCATGGATTGCCCACGCCGCGGTGAACTCTGTCCTCGAGCTTCGACCAATGGGTCGTGGCCTGCCCGTATTTGTCCGACACGAATTGACCAGCCCATGCTTCCTCGTACGACTGGCCGACACGCATTCGTCGGTCGACCTCCCGGTTCTGCCGGGCCGTGCGGCTCATTCCGAATGCCGTGACGGCGTCATGTGAGTTCAGGCCTCGCTCGGTGGCGAAGCGCTGCACCATAGCCCTCAGTTCATCCTGCATAGTCGTTCCGCGGGTGATGATGACCCCGACTGAAATAGCCCCATCGGCATGAAGACGCTTAAAGTTTTCAAGATCGCGATCGAAGAACGGATCCTTGTTATTCCATTCAATCTCGGCAGCTACCACGCCCGGGCCGAAAGCTTTTACGTGATCAATTTCGTGTGAGATGGCCTCTCGCGCCACGCCATTGATTCGCTTCTCGACGGTGAAGTTCATCTTAGTCCATCCACGCTGCGCAAGCGCGCGGCGAAGCCGCTGCGTTCCCTGAGATTCCCCACCGCCGGAACCAACAATTTCTTCAATAGGAATCGATAGCGCACCGATGGTCTCCTCCAGCTCGGCCACCGCGTCTGGAAAGTCGACACTGAGGATTGCCCTCGCGTGGCTATGTATGTCGACTTGAAAGCCGCGTTCGATGAGAGCGTCAAACATGTAATCCGCCGGATTGATTCGATGGCCGATATTACCATGCCGAGAAATCCCGGCGATCGCTCACGCGGCCTCGGGCGGGCAAATGAGCGACACATTCGGGAAGTAGGTCTGATATCTCGCGACATCGTTTGTCATAATAGGGGCTGCCTCGACTTCAGCGATTGCCCCTATAAAGAAATCCGGCAGGGTTCCGGTCCTCTCGCCCTTGTTTTTCCGGTACTGCTGATAGGCTCGCCCAGCTCGGAATAAGGCGTCGTCGTTTGTCGGATAACGCTCGAGTCCCAGCTCGGCAATGAATGCGTTCACCTTCGAAACGTCCTCCATCGAAACGCTTACTTCGCTATATACGATGTCGGAAACGATCGCTGGACCTTCCTTCTTGCGGGCCTCGAGCTCCTTCACGGCCCAATCGTGTATTGCCTCCGACTTTTTCAGGATTGCAATCAAAATGTTGGTATCAATAAAGGTGGTCATTCACCCCTCGTCAGTTTCATCAATTCTTCGGCCGACATGTTCGGGATCACACCTGCTTCCTCCAATTTTTCTAATGCCGCGCGGGTCTTCCGCCGCACAAACTCGTTAAGATCGAACTCATCAAGATCGTCTGGGCCGATATCATCGAAACCCGCGTACCGAGCCAACATTGCGCACACTGCTGGTATACTCTTCAGAATACGAGGATTCGTGATGTGGACTGCGCCGCGAGGACGGGGGTCATTCGCGGCGAAGTTCTGGACGTCGGGGAGAAGTGTTTTGGTTCTCTCCTTTGTAGCGTCGTCGGAAAACCGCTCACGCGCTCCACAGGCGTCGTACAGTGCTACCAGATGTTTGATCGCCAAATCCTTCTCCAGTGACCTCCGACCTGTTAGTTCGATGAACCCAACTCGCGTCAACAGAGATGTGTACTGCGAGGGCGACGTCTCGGTCTTGTCGATCCTTCGGTTTTCGATAATACGATCTAGGGCAAGGAACAGGCAGTCTACCCACCAGCGCTCAATCCTGGGAGTTGCGAACTCCTTTATGCGGCCGCCCTGTAGCAAGTAGTTATAGTTCGTCGAGAGTTTTCTGCTCGTCTCGGCGACGTAACGCCGGTCGCTCTCGACAAAGCGCTGGATGTCATCGGCGCTTATACCCCGAGTATCCCAGTTCATGGTTCGTGCTATCCGCTCACGGATATAGGCGTTAGCCCAAAGTGCTGGACGCCGCTGGCCCTGCTGCTGCCTGGTCCATTTTCCAGCCATCGAAAGATTGAAGGCGAAAAGCGCAAGTTTATCAAACCGTGCGCTGTGTTTCCAGTTTACGGCCTGAAAAACAAGCTCGTCGGCGACCAGATAATCGGAACCACGCTCCTGTCTGTTGAAGAGGAAGAAATTGATTGGAATGTAATCAGGTCTGCCAAGTGGTCTGACCCGTTGCCGGAACATCTCCCGCGGCACGTCCTCCATCTTCCCATCGAATCCCAGCTCGATGAGCTCATGTAACTCCGACAACCCTGCCGAGGGTTGCCCCCAGCTGAAGTTTTTGGTGAAGCTTCCTGGCCTCCAGATTTCGGCTTCGTCGGCCATCGCTGTCCATTTCGAGATTCGGGTGTGATTCTATCCAGGAAAGGTAAAGATTCAACTGGAAATAGATGGCCCCGGTTGCTCTACGGAGTTGCTGCCAACCCAAAATTTTTAATACGGCAACACGCCGGCGACGAGCCGACATATTCGATAAGCCACTACCAGAAGCCGTGATTTTATCGTAGACCAATCTCGATGTTGAGGGCTAATTTCTCAGTGAGAACCTATGAGTAGAATCGGTTACTGGAACGCGATAGTTTTCGCGGGTCCCCAGGCATGGGGCTTTGCCTTGCTTGAGATATTTGTCGTGGCGACGGTCTCACTAATTCCTCTCTTGGGGGCGGCACTCAGAGACGTTCTTCCTGCTACTTCTAATATTTATCTCGGTGACGCTTTTCAAAAAGCATTTCTGAGCGGACAATTAATCTTTTATGCGATTGGGCTTATCGCGACTATTGTCTGGCAATCAAATAAAGATTTTAGCTCGTTTTTTCCGTGGCGCTCGTTTTTCAACATCTTCAGTCTGATTGGCATTGTAATTTGCTCTCTCGTGATCGGATATGATCCCACATTAACAAGTATAAGTCCGCCTTTCCTCGCCAGGTGCTCACTCATCCTGTTTTTTCTTTCTCTTGCGGCATATACTCTCATGGCTGTGATAGCCCAGGTTCATGTAAATGTTGGCCAGTCACTTGCTGAAGACGACTCCGCACTGGCCGACGAAGTGCGCCGCAGCCGGGGGATTCACTGATGGTAACGGAAAGCCCACGCAGCGTCACTATTTCCGCGTTACGCATCCGGCAGCCGATAGGCGACATCTATGTCGGAAGTATTCCAGCCAAGACGCTCGTTGATATCACTGACTTCGACATTCGACAGCTTGTATCTGAACGCGGTATCGACTCTTATCTGGGCATTCAGCGCGATTTAGACCCAAAGCGCGTAAGGGAAATAGCCCAGTACGTTAAGGGTACAGACGCTACCTTTCCCACGGCCGTCGTTCTGGCCGTGCCTGAAAAGTGCGTCACAATCGAATCCCCTTGTTCGGCAGATGATCGTTTCGTGCGGATGACTCTTTCCAACTATCCTCAGGGAGAAGATGACCCAGAGGAGGCGGTGTATTATCGGCATATCGCGCGAGTAATCGACGGACAGCATCGCATACGTGGTTTGGAAGGGTATGCCGGCACAGACTTCGATGTGAATGTGTCTATATTCATCGACGCAGACATCGCTGACCAAGCAAGTATCTTCGCAACGGTAAACTTAGCTCAGACGAAGGTTAGCAAAAGCCTCGTTTACGACCTGTTTGAACTCAGCAAAAGCAGAAGTCCGGAAAAGACCTGTCACAGCGTCGTTGTTGCACTCGAATCGACCAAAGGCAGTCCCCTTTATCGTAAGATCAAGCGTTTAGGGAAAGCGACTCCAGGGAGGTACAGCGAGACCCTGTCACAAGCCACAGCCGTGGCGGGTGTGCTTCAGTATATTTGCAAAGATAAAATCCAGATTATCCAGGATCGCCAGATCGGGCGAAGAGGTGGAACTTTTCCGCCCGCGCAGCCGGTAGACGCCAACAAATTAGTGCTGCGGCCGTTTTTTACTGAAGGGCGCGATGCTGACTTGACCAACCTTATCTGGAATTTTTTCGAGGCCGTCCAGGAGCGGTGGCCTGACGCGTGGGATGTAAACGCTAACGGAAATATGATTAACCGAACTAATGGCTTCGATGGGTTGATGCGTTACTTTCGACATGCCTATCGATATATTTCCAGCCCAGGGAAGGTGGCCACGGCAGGCCAATTTAAGGCGCTTCTTGATAAATCGAAATTGGAGGATGACGACTTCAATCCGCAGAACTTCATTCCTGGTTCGTCGGGGGCTTCGGCGTTAGCGCGTCGTCTCATCGACGAGACAGGCGTTTCTTCGACCTAAGAAGGCCCGTCACATGAGCGACGAAGATGACATTTCGCAGGGGCTCAACAGAGAGCAGTGGGCCGGAATTCTAGTCGAGTTAAACAAACGCGAAGCGGCCAACCAGAAGCGATCCGATACAATGAAGGCGAAAGCGGCTGCTACGACAGCCGAGCGGTTGGCGCTCCCGCCTCTTGATTTGGACGAGGCGTGGAGACGACACGCCGACACTTGCCCTCATCCCGTCATCCCGCATACTCCCAGGCTGCAACGGCATGGTTTCGTGAAAACAAAAGCTTCGATTTTGACGGAACTGCTTGGCGTCGAGAACGAAGATTTCAAACCAGCAATTCTGGTAAAAGCAAAAGGCTGTGGAGTCTCACATATCATGGTGCCGATGGGCGTGTGGTGACCTCTTACGATGAAGGACTAAATCGTCGCAACGATTCCGATAGGGACTGGGGGCTACCGGATCAAGTTGTTCGCTCTGCCTTCGCTGAAATTAGCCCCAACAGCGATGGCTGATACGGGCACAATCGAGAACCAACCGAAGGCGTCTCCATGAATGGTCTTGATCCGCGGGCATATCTGGCTGACGTGCTCGATCGCATCCATGATCACAAGATCAATCGGTTAGACGAATTGCTTCCGTGGAACTGCTCGGCGATCACCACAATCGACGCAAAGGCAGCCTGATGGCGACAGTCACCTACGTCCGTACTATCAATTTTGTTGCCGAGATTCTCGAAGAGGACCCGGAGCTTCTTCAGGCAATCGTCTCCAGCGATGATAATCTGAGCTACGGGAGCATCATCTCCGTGTACTCCGGAGACGACGAATCCGTGACCGCACTGACAGACGACGGCATGGACGAGTTGGAGCAAATGCTCAAAGACGCCCGCCGCTCACCCCAGGAATGGAACGACTTCCTCGACAGTTTTGTTGACGATGAGCTGCTCGTCGCTCGCATCAAAGCAAAATCTCCGCGGTAGCAATCAGGTGGTTACTCAGCATTTTGCCGGGCATAGGTCTCCCCGGGTGAACTGCCGAGGTGTATTTGATATTGAAGTCGCGTGGCGTCTGACCGATGAGTGCGTTGAAATGCTCAGCGACCATCGCCCGTGCACGGGCAGGGTCGGTTCTGCGAGCATCTTTAATTATCTCATAATTTTCTCGAAATGTGATTGGTCGAGACGGTTGCCAAGCCGGATGCCCATGAATGATGGGAAGATTTCGCCCAGACTCCGCCCAACTTCGGGCTTGTGGGATTATAGGCGATATAGTTTTGAGGAGCTCGGGGCGCATGATTGCCTTGGCCATATGTCTTTTAGGAAAGCCATGCGCAACCGCGATGTCGGATTTGGTCTCTTGGGTCAGCCACTAGGTGCGATAACCATAGGGACTTGTGATCTCCTTCTCCTCTATCCGTTCACACAAAAGCACGATCGCCCGAAAACATAAATTTTGGTCGCATTACAGATGAAACGAGATTCAAATATGTAGGAACATCCTTTTGTTGTTACGTTGAGCCGAAGGCATATTTTTTAAAGCTAAGGCTCTGGATTTTATATCTTTTGCGTCTTTACTCTGGCATCTCTTCGCTGAAAGTGTGTTATAATGGTTGCGAGCAGCTCTTCCAATGTTTCCGGGAATAACCAGCAGTTTCGGAATGTTGCGCTGTCAAAAGAACTCGATCCCGACAATGTTCCTATCAGTAGGCTTGATTCTGAAGGCCATAATATATTTGCTGAATGGCGACCTAAGCGTCCGTTCCTTAGAAGAGAGGACGGTGTCCTTCTAGTTCTCCGCGCGGATCATATCTTTCAGTTGGGCAACGATCCACGTACAAGGCAGATAGAAGCAGAACTCATGTTAAATCGAGGCGTCGAAAGTGGCGCCGTCTTCGACTTTATCCGCTATAGCATGCTCTTTTCGAATGGCGAGGCGCATGCGAAACGGCGCTCAGCCTTTACTAAGAGTCTGTTCAAGAAAGCGGGTATCGAGCGAGCCTTCTTGTCATGAGCTTGATCATTGCTGTTTGGATGAAGGCTAGGCTTGTGGCCGAGAAACGCTCGAAATCCTTTGCCATTCGGCGGTTTATGCCGAGCCACGCCAGCGTTCGTTCGACAATCCATCGCTTTGGTAGCACCTGGAAACCGGCCTGGTTTCGTTTGATAATCTCCATCGGTCGCGGGCTGGCCTCTTCTACTGTTGTGCCCTGATAGCCGCCGTCGCCGCAGATTTTCTCGATAAAGGGAAAACGGTTGGCGAGCCTGTCGAAAACAAGTGCTGCTCCATCACGATCCTGAATTCCTGCCGAGTGGACCTCGGCTTTCAGAAGCATGCCAAGAGTATCGACCAGAATGTGCCGCTTGCGGCCCTTGATCTTCTTACCCGCATCATAGCCGATATCGAGACGAGCATCCGGGCCGGTCTTCACTGATTGGCTATCGATGATGGCAAATGACGGTTGCTCTTCTCGCCCCTCAAGCTGCCGCGTTCGGCAGTAGAGCGCGTCATGGATACGACGCCACGTCCCGTCCCGGCAAAACCGTTTGAAATAATGGTAGACCGTGCTCTTCGGTGGAAAATCATGCGGCAGCAATGCCCATTGGCAGCCTGACTGCAGCAGATAAAAAATCGCGTCCATCACCGCCCGAAGCGACGTCTTGCGTCTGCGGCCCAGTCGAGGCTGCCTCGGCATGAGGGGCTCGATCAAGCTCCACTCACGGTCATTCAGATCACTTGCGTAGCGCATGCGGCTTCTGTCATGGTGACGCCGGGTGAAGGGTGTCCAGGCCATTCGATCTCTCCGTATTTGTCGCAAAATACAAAGAATCTGATTGCCGCCCTTCACTCAACCCCGCGCACGCCCGCCATTCTTGAACAGACACTAATACGCGTCCTCATTGATCAGAACCCATCGGCCCATTCTCTGCGTCCGATGGACATGATCCGCCAAGGCTGGCTCTCGAGTTTGCGCCAGGCGTCGCAGCAATGGGCAACGATATCGTCGTAGGATTTGAAGATGCGGTTGGAAAGCCAGTTCTCGCGCATGAAGAGCCAGAGATTTTCAACCGGGTTCAGCTCTGGCGATTTCGGCGGCAGCGGCAGAATAGTGATGTTGGTGGGGACAACGAGTGCGTTGGACATATGCCAACCGGCCTGGTCCATGATGAGGATGGCATGTGCGCCATCGGCGATGTGACGGGATATTTCTGCCAGATGCTGGGTCATTGCGTGGGTATCACACCACGGCATGACGAGAGCGGCGGCCTTGCCGAGCTTGGGGCAGATGGCACCGAAGATGTAGGCGGAGCGGGTTCGCTGGTCATGCGGCGCGAACGGCCTTGAGCCTCGCTTTGCCCAGCGACGGGTGATCTTGTTCTTTTGCCCTATCCGGGCCTCGTCTTGGTACCAAATTTCTATTCGTTTTCCTTGTGCCACTCCGCTCGCAATCTCTGCCACTGCGGCGGGGAAGTTTTTTTAAACTCCTCAATGGCTTGAGGGTCCTGCTCATGATGTTTCGGTCGCGCAGCCAGCTTGCGATAACCAAGGGCACGCACCTCCCGGCTCAGCGTCTGTTGGCTCACCGAGACACGAAAATCTTCCCAGAGCCATTGGGCCAGATCACACAGCCGCCAGCGCACGACCCCGTCGAGATAGGGCGTCGGACCCCGCTCAATGGCCTTTGCCAGTGCGGCCCGCTGAACATCGTTCAACCGTGACCGGGGTCCTGGAGCCTTGCCATCGATCAGCCCCTCGGGGCCATTGGCATTGAACCGCAAGACCCAATCGCGCACGATCTGCAGCGTCACATTGCCCAGCCGCGCCGCATCCGAGCGTGAGCCTCCCTCATAGATCGCGGCAAGTGCCAAAAGACGACGTGCTTGAGCCGCATGCTTGCTTTGGCGGGCCAGACGCCGAAGACCTTCCGCGTCAAAATCTGCACGTAATGAAATCGCCGCTCCCATCGCAAACCTCCAGTTTGTGCCAGAGATTCAGATTCATCGCCTTTTGGGAAGCCCAAGAGTCGAACTCAGCGAGGGCGCGTATAAGACCTTCGCATTCCGGATGATTGAGGCGCTGCGGCCGGAGATCACGAAGTTAACGGAGCGTTTTGTGGGACGATCTACTGAAAGTTGACGATTTTGACTTTGCTGAAATGTACGCGTCGAAATTACCTGCGCTAACAATTGCCAGCGTACTTGGTCTGCCGTCAACGGACGCACCTTTCTTCACGCGTCTTGTTTACAAGGTTTCGCGCTGCTTGAGTCCCTCATGGCGAGAAGAGGAGTTTGCAGAGATTGAAGCTTCGGCCATAGAGCTCCAGGATTATGTCCGGGCAACGGTAACGGATAGAAGCCGTCGCATAAGCGATGACTTCCTCTCGCGCTACTTAAAAGCGGTGCGAGAAGAAGGAGCGCTTTCGCCCATCGAGGAGATCATGCAATTGGTGCTTCTCATACTTGCCGGAAGCGATACAACTCGTACCGCGATGGTGATGCTGCCGGCTCTTTTGCTGCAAGATCCTGTTGTTTGGTCCTCCTTATGTCGCGATCAATCCGGTGTTGCGGCCGCAGTGGAGGAGGGGCTTCGTTTCGAGCCACCAGTTGGGTCTTTCCCGCGCTTGGCGCTCGAAGAGATTGATCTGGATGGCTACGTATTGCCAAAGGGAAGTCTCTTAGCCCTAAGTATCATGTCCGGCCTGCGGGATGAGAAGCACTACGAGCATTCTCAGCTTTTTGACGTAACGCGCAAACAAATGCGTTGGCACCTGGGATTTGGTGCAGGCGCGCATCGGTGCCTCGGCGAGGCTCTGGCGCGCGTTGAACTGCAAGAAGGACTTAGAACACTTTTGCGCCGCGCACCGAACCTTGGGGTGACAGGCGACTGGCCACGGATGATAGGCCACGGGGGTATACGGCGCGCCACAGGAATGGCAGTCAAGCCATCCGTCGATCGGTGAACTAATCGGTTCCTCTGGTTCGACGGAGACAATGTCGTGCATCAGATGGGGTGGTTGCCGCCCTCCCAAAACGGCATCGCAATGTGCCAAGATGTGGTGTTGTGACCACTTAGCGGAAAGGACGGCAACCGTTATGAACGATACGATGATTGGCGTGGATTTGGCAAAGAATGTCTTTCAACTGCACGGTGCTTCGATGAGCGGGCAAGTCAGGTTTCGAAAGAAGCTGTCACGGCAGAACTTTTCCAAGTTCATGGCGGAACACCCACCGGCGTTGGTGGTGATGGAGGCCTGCGGCAGCGCGCATTACTGGGCACGTGAGATGGTTAGGCTTGGCCACGAAGTGAAGCTGATCGCGGCGCAATATGTACGGCCGTTCGTCAAGCGACAGAAAAACGATGCGACGGACGCGGAGGCTATCGTAATTGCGGCCCAGCGACCGGAAATGCGCTTCGTGGAGCCAAAATCCGCGGATCAGCAGAGCCGAGCGATTCTGTTTCGGGCTCGAGAACGCCTCGTCCATCAGCGCACAGAACTGATCAACGCGCTGAGAGCATGCCTTTATGAATATGGCCATGTTGTTCCTCAAGGTCGTAACCACTTCAAGCGTATTGAAGAGATTTTGGACGGGCAAAACAGCGACTTGCCTGTGTTGATGCTTGAAGAATGCCGCGACTTGTTGAAACAGATCGCTGAGAAGACGGCTCGCATCGATGAACGGACCGCAAAGATCAAGGCATTGTCGGCTGAAGCTGACACGGCGCGGCGCTTGCAGACCATTCCTGGCGTTGGCCCTTTGACAGCCCTGGCGATCGAAGCCTTTGCTCCGCAAATGGAGAACTTCCGGCGTGGCCGTGACTTCGCCGCATGGCTCGGCCTTGTGCCACGTCAGTTCTCGTCGGGCGGCAAACAACGACTGGGACGCATTTCCAAGTCAGGGCAGTCTGATATCCGCAGGCTGCTGATTATTGGGGCAATGACACGCCTGAACTGGCTGGGCCGGAAATCCATACCCGAAGGATCGTGGTTGGCGCGCATGCTCGCGCGAAAGCCCCGAATGTTGGTCGCGATCGCACTGGCCAACAAGATGGCGCGCACGGTCTGGGCATTGCTGACAAAACATGAGGATTATCGAGTTCCGGCACAGGCGCCAACAACATGATGAAGGTGTTGTAGGTAGCCTAATGTCGGAAAAAGGGGTGTGAGAAGGCGACGACCCGAATGGGCAAATGATCGAAAAGATCTGGATCGGGAAAACCAGCCTTGAATCATGAGCAGAAGAGCTCGGGATTCAGATTTGGACCCGACCCGCAGATCACCATACCGGCCAGCGGCTTCTGTAAACGCCGTATCTACAGGCCTCACAGAAGACCGCACTCGATCACATGACCTTCGGTTCAAAGACTTCTTGCATCACGGGCGGCAACCACAGAAGATTCAAGGTTAAACGAATCGGGAGGGTTCCCAATGCAATTGGCGCCAGTAGATCGCGTAACCACTATCGACGACCTGACACTCGATCCCTATTCGATCTATCGTCGAATGCGCGCGCAGACCCCGGTTGTGCGCGTCGCCGCGGTCAAGCGGACGTTTCTGACCAAGGCTTCCGACACGAAGATGGTGAAGGATGAGCCCGGGCGCTTCAGTTCGGATGACCCCCTCACGCCGATGAAGCAGGCCTTCCAGGCCCATACTCTAATGCGCAAGGACGGGGCGGAACACATCCGCGAGAGAATGGCCATGGCCAAGGCTTTTGCTCCCAAAACAATCGCGGAGCATTGGGATGCGATCTATCGGGACATCGTAAGCGAGTATCTTGATCGCCTCCCCCGCGGGGGCACAGTGGATCTGTTTGCGGAGATCTGCGGGCCGGTGGCTGCCCGCATTCTCGCTCATATCCTTGGAATTTGCGAAGCCTCCGACGCAGAAATGATACGTTGGTCGCAGCGGCTAATTGAAGGGGCGGGCAACTTCGGATGGCGGCCTCAGCCTTTCGAGCGGTCGGACCAAGCCAATGCGGAGATGAACCGGCTCTTCGACAACTTGATCGAAAAGCATCAGGCGGAACCGAACCCCTCGGCTTTCGCAATCATGGTGAACGCGTCTGATCCCATACCCATGAGCCAGATCTACGCCAACATCAAGATCGCCATCGGCGGAGGCATCAACGAGCCCCGCGACGCTCTCGGCACGATCGTCTATGGATTGCTGACCAATCCCGAGCAGTTCGAGGAGGTCAAGAGGCAGCAATGCTGGGGGCAGGTTTTCGAGGAAGGCGTGCGCTGGGTCGCACCGATCCAGGCGAGCTCGCGGCTGGTATTGGAGGATACGGAAATTCGGGGTTTTCTCGTTCCGAAAGGGGATACCGTGATGACTATTCAGGCCTCTGCCAATCGTGATGAAGACGTCTTTGAGGACGGAGAGCGCTTCGATGCCTTCCGCCAGAAGAATGCGCACCAGTCCTTCGGCTCCGGCCCCCATCACTGTGCTGGGGCGCAAATCTCGCGTCAGACCGTCGGGGCAATCATGTTGCCCATGCTGTTTGAACGCTTTCCGAACATGACGCTGCCAAACCCAGACGCGGTGCAATGGCGCGGTTTCGGCTTCCGCGGACCGATCAATCTACCGGTTACGCTAATATGATCGCAACTATTAGCGCCGTGAATTTCTAGTGACGATTCTCGAGTTAAACGGACGACTAACCCATCCGACCTAGAAATGGAAAGTGGCAGAAGGGCCGGTCGCTGAGCGAAACATGCATGCAGACGCGACCAGCGCGCTTATTGTTCACTTCACCTGGCAATCGGCATCGGCGCTTAAGCGTGAAGGTGCCTATCTAGGCGCTAAGACAATGCTTATGCAGTGGGAAAAATGACTGTTTCAACATCCTGCTTTATCGCCAAGCCCATTGAATTACAGGATGTCAATTGCAAAAGTAATACAATAAAAATTGAGGCTCTCTCACTATCAAAGTAGGCTCCGAGTGATTGAGAGAAGAAGGAGCATGCACGATGGAGCCCAGCCAACGAATCTTAAATGATGATTCCCGAGCTTCCCGCACGGAAGCCCCTTCTACATCGACAAATGCGGATATGCCTCCCGAGCTTTTGGCTAAGGTGGCGACTTATATTCCTACCCAGGACCCGGTAGAAACGGCACGAAATCTTGGAAGCCTGGAACGCACAGGGCGTGCGGGTCGTGAAGCCGTTACAAGCGATCCCGTCGGAAAATATCACGCGCGAATGAAACGAATTGGCGCTTCCGCCAGAACCGTGTTCGATACGGTCATTCCCGAAAATCAATTACCTGAGTGGGAGACGAACCGACCCTCTCCGACAGCCAGAACGAAAGCCGTTGGCCCAATTCTTAAGTTCCAGTCTGAAGGGGGAAAATCGAGATTTGTCACCAATATCCTCAATTTACCGGAATCTGCTCAGTGCGGCGCAATTCTCAGCGTCATAAAGCACTTGGATGATCTTGGTGAAGCAAATAAAACGCGCCTCATCGAACGCTCCATCGAGATTTTGCGGCTAGATCCCCCTTTGACTTGGAATATGGGCCAGAAATGCCCTGCGGCCGATGTGTTGGTCGAAGGAGAAAGGTACCTGAATGCGGATCAACGGGCTCGCATCCAACAAGAGAGGAGCAGCCGTCCGCGACTGTCTCCCTTGTTTCGTCGAGCTTATGCTGATTTTGAGGTTCAAAAAAACATGGACGCAAATCCTATAAGATATAGGGACGCGGCGGAGCCCGAGGTCAGACCTATAGACACAGTAATCGAGATAATTGAAAGATACAGCGCGTCGTTAGCAAGACGGGGTCCGAATGATATCGGGCTCTTAACAGCTAACGGAAGCTTTGAGAAAAATATCAATGATGCGTACGCACGCACGCGAGCCGAGCTAGATGCTTCTTCCCGTGACAGAAATCGCTCTGGATTATCTCGATAATTTCTTGGATCCACCGCGCTGTTATAAGTTGCCCCATCCATCGTCTCGCCGCTGATAGCAGGTCTCAAATTACAGTCCCATTTGTTTCAAATGAAGGTTTCACCGGCGATTGTGAAATGCTTGTGAAACCGAGCGAACCTAAGTTCGCCTGCAGGGGCCGTGTCCACCGAACTTGACAGAGATCGTAGACGCAGCGGTTTTCAGGTTTCACGCCGCGGCCTAGGCTTGCCTATCCAGCCTCACCTCTCCCGTTGCGATCCGATGCAACGCCGTCGAGGACATTGAACGAAACGACGCAATCTGTACGGACCAATAGTTTCGGAACGCTCCCGCTTCCTAACGTCGCTCCAAATAGGATCACTTATGAAACACATCATTCCGACCCTGGTAGGGGTACTCTTGGCTACGGCGGTTAGTGCAGCAAACGATAATCATACACTTGCGACCTTGCCCGAGATTGAGCTCGCGCTAACTGCCGGAAAGCCGGTGAATGTCACGGTTGATTTAAGTTTGTGCACTCCCGGGACCACCGATACGCCGCCAACGAAGACGCGTGGAGGCAACCGCATAGATGCGTATAGGATCACAACTGACGGGAGCCTCGCGTTTGCAGATCAGCACTTTACCGTTGACCGCGACGATAAGCCAGTTGTTCAATTTCTTCGTTACCAGATCCGGTTAGACGGTGACGCTGAACTTACGATGGTTGTATTCAAAATGCCAAGCTATAGACGTAAAGGTACCAGCTTGGCCTATAAGTGCGCGATCGGTCATGGGTTGAGTTTCATTCTGCAGCGAGCTTTGCTTTCTAGGTAGCGCCAATCCGATTTCGTCTAATCCGCCCCCGGTGAAGAAGTTTGTCCATGGTGGATCGCAGCTACGAAAAAGCTCCTCATAGCGCCAGCGCCCGGTTGAGATCGTCGTGCTCGAAGGCGCTGGCCATGCGGTCGCTCTCGGCCGCGCGAGCGCCGACCGCCTTGGCTAGCTCGCGACATGTAGCCGTCACCGTCGCGATTTCTTTGATAATCGCGCGGGCCTGCGGCAGCGTGAGCGCGAAAAACTCGGACGCGGCCTCCAGCAGATCGAGCGAGCAGGTGCCCTCGTCGAGATCAATGTTCGTCGTCAGCACCCGTGCCTTAAGATCGTTCGGAACGGGGTTGAGGTCGTATGCCGGCGACAGAGACCAACCCGCCTTTCCCCGCCACAAGAAAACGTGGTTGCGGAGATGGTCGTCGACGTTGGAGATCAGCACATTGAAGACGAACCGCCCAAGGGAAGACGGACGGCGATCTCTTCCCAGGTCTCCATACTGTAGTCGTCGGTCTCCTTCCGGAATTTCGTGATGGAGAGATGACGGTGTTGGTCGAAGACCGACGCTTTTGGACGCGCGCCGCCGAGGGAGGAGCCAGGGGCGAAGATGAGTTGGAGGTCCTCATCCGTTTCCTCGTCCCGGAGGTGGCGCTCGGTGATCTGGAGCAGCCGGCCAAGTTCGATCAGAGCAGGAACGACAGCACGAATCGGTGCCTAAAAAAGCTCGTCGCTAACCCAGCGGAAGCGGAGTGCGCCAAGCCGGGTCTCGTCGGGCCAGGGTACGAACGGCGCGGCCTTCGCGTTCCGCGAGGCGGCGCTCGGCGCGCTGCATGAGGCGGCGCCCCCAAGTATCCGGCGCGGAGTCGCCGATGGAGTCGAACGTCGCCAGTCCGGCGGGAGGGGCGAAAGCGCCACGCGTCAGTGCAAGCGCTGGCTCCAGCGAGAAGCGGTCCGGGTCCTCAAGCCATACGCCCAAGTATTCGAAGAGGATGGTCTCCGTGCCTCGGGCGCGATTCGTCCTTGCCAGTCCGATCGGGCGCGTTCGGCCGTCCAGGTCAACATGCACCTTGAAGTCAGCCATCGCGGGACGATCCGGCCGGGCGCTTGAGATGGACGTGCTTGGGCTGGTCGGCGCTGGCCAGTGCCTGCCCGACGCTGTCGTTTTCACTTCTCTGCGTCACCAGGAAGTTTTTGGCGTGTTGATGCCTTCACCTTTCATAATTGCCAGCAAGGAAAGCTCTTTTCATCGGGTTTCTTTCCGCATCCCTTCGACAAATCCCAGCCCGACGACGGTGCGATTTCAAATGTAGCATGACATCGGTTCGGCCGACCATGCCCTAGTGTTAGAGTCGGGCTGGTCGAAGCGATATTGGAGGCTGATCAATGGATAAAGAAAAGCAGCAGACCGGCATCCTTCATGACTCTCCCGCTGTTGGAAGCGATGCGGAACCGAAAACTAATTTTCCACCTGAACTGCTCGCTGAAATTGCGACACATTTGCACTCCGACAATCCGGTGGAAACGGCAAATAATCTCGCTAATTTTCAGCTTGCAAGTCGCCAAGTACGGGATGCGGTTCAGGCAAGCCCCGTTGCGCTATTTCATGCTCGAGTCAACCGGCTTGGTGCTTCAGCCAGGGCCCTATATGAGGCAGCAATACCCGACGATCTCTTACCGGAACATCCCGGAGATGACCCTGCCGGCGGTGCCATCTTACCATCCCACCGAACACATAGTGTTGGACCAATTCTTAAATTCCAGTCTTCAGGGGCAAAAAGTATGATCGTAGATCACGTTCTCGATTTGCCTGAAGCATTTGATCAAGCTCTGGCGATTGCGAGCGTTGCGCGCCGCCTCGGTGATTTTGATGCGGCAAATAGAAACAGGTTGGTAGGCCGAGCGATTGAGACTTTTAGACAAGATGAATCGGTAGACACTAGCCGTATCGCTGCCCAAGCGCTCATAAGCGGGCATGATCATTTAAACGAAATTCAAAAAGCTCAAATTCTGAACGCGATAGTCGACCATGAGGAGCTTGCACAAGTTTATACCAGTATGACCCATCATCGGGATCAAAGCCGGACCGTTGCAACTCTTTCTGTGTCCGGCCATTCGCAAGGCCCACTTCTGGAAAAGACCGTCGACACGATTGAGAAATCAGTCGATACATTGATAACAGATGCGCCAATCAGTTCGAACGAGCAATTTCATGCCGTTCGGCCGATCGCGAAATCCATTGAAAAAGCCTACAATCATGCACGAGCTGAGCTGTTGGCCTCTCCCAGGGGAAGAGAGAATTCCGGTGCAATCCGGTGAGCTAGATGCTCGGGTTGCCTTAACAAAATAGCTGCCGATCGCTGATTGGCCCGTCGCGCCCGCTTGGCGCAGCTCACCCAATCCGAGCTGCGTTGCCCGAAGCTTTCGCCGGATTGCACATCAGATCGCATCCAAAGTTCGGCTTCTCGTGGCTGCTGAATAACTGGCCCACCAATCCGCTCCTGACCGAGGAATTAAAGCGCTCGAACACCGGACATCCGGTTTAAACGCGTGAAAATGCCACCAATGTTGAACTCATGATCCGGATGCCGAGGTGGCTTGGATAGCCGGTCGCAAATTTCACACGAACCTTGCGGTCAGAGCCGATGTTCATTCGACTTCCTTTGGGGTATTGGCATATTGCCCTGGTCGTTGACACTATCGCCACCCCGTGTCAGCGACACGCCCTGTCACCAACTTAGCCTTTGGTGACAGGGCTAAAATTCAACTGATCCCCCTGACCCTCAATAAGATTGGGTAAAATAGAGCACAACCGTGCTTGGCGGCGATCGTGCCCCTGGACGTGGTGTAGGTCGCGGCTGATTGCCGTGCTTTCCGACTGAGGTCGGAGGGGATATCAGCGAGCCACTGCTGGCAAACTGATTTGGGGATCATCGCTCATTTGGGCCATGGTCTCAAGGGTCATGTACCGGGCGCGCTGCACGGCCCATTCATCGTTCTGTTCGAGCAGCAGCGCCCCGACAAGACGGACGATTGCCTCGTCGTTGGGAAAGATACCGACCACATCAGTGCGGCGCTTGATTTCGCCGTTGAGACGCTCGATCGGATTGGTCGAGTGTAGCTTTGCCCGGTGCTCTCTCGGGAAGGTCATGTAGGCCAGAACATCGTCTTCGGCATCGTCCATGATGGTGGCAAGTTTTGGCACTTTCGGCCTGATCTGGTCGGCGACACTACGCCATTGAGCGCTGGCCGCCTCCGGTGTTTCCTGGGCAAAGGCCGTTGCGATGAAGGCGGAGACGACCCGCCGACCGCTCTTTCCGGCATGCGCCAAGACGTTCCGCATAAAGTGAACCCGGCACCTCTGCCAGGTGGCATTGAGAACCTTGGTCACGGCCGCTTTGAGACCTTCATGGGCATCGGAGATGACAAGCTTGACGCCGCGCAATCCTCGGCGTTTCAACTTGCGCAGAAATTCCGTCCAGATCGGTTCGGCTTCTGACGTGCCAACCTCCATACCCAGGACCTCGCGCCGGCCATCACTGTTGACGCCGACGGCGATGATGACAGCGACAGAGACAACCCGTCCGCCGCGTCGGACTTTGAGGTAGGTCGCATCGACCCATAGATATGGCCAGTCGCCTTCGATCGGTCTGTCGAGGAACGCTTTCACCTTAACGTCGATTTCTTCGCAGAGACGGCTCACCTGGCTTTTGGATATGCCACTCATCCCCATGGCCTTGACCAGGTCGTCAACTGAACGGGTCGAGATGCCCTGGATATAAGCTTCCTGGATGACCGCCGTCAGAGCCTTCTCTGCCATGCGGCGGGGTTCGAGGAAGCTCGGAAAGTAGCTGCCCTTGCGCAGCTTCGGAATGCGAAGCTCCACGGTCCCAGCTCGGGTTTCCCAATCACGGTCACGGTAGCCGTTGCGCTGAGCAAGCCGCAACGGGTTCTTGTCGCCGAAATCGGCACCTGTGGCTGAGCCGACCTCCAGCTCCATGAGCCGCTCGGCGGCAAAACCGATCATCTCACGCAATAAATCTGCATCCGCGCTCTTCTCAACAAGCGAGCGCACGTCCATCATGTCTTTGGTCATCGGTGATCTTTCCGTCAGGTTGGTCTTCAACAACCCGACCCTAACGGAAAACACTGGTGGCCGCCCGCAAAGCCGATCACCCGCTACAGCGCTATGGAAGCGCGCGGGCACTCGACTTTGCTACCCTCCACAACCTACACCACCCGGCGGGACACGATCTTGGCGGCTGGGGATCAGTTCTTTAGAACGCTTTCGAACGGTGCTTGTTCAAAATTGCGAGCTTCGATCAGCGCTTCAATAATCGCAATAGTCAGGCGCATGATACAATAATTAGTGCTCCATCGATGACCTTCTGATGTAGAGCGAAGCAAATCCATTCCTTGGGCCGACACCATCTCTTCGGCGCGATTAATCGCCCATTCTGTCAAGCTCTTCGAACCTGACATCGTTCTTCCCGATAGGCACCGCTATCCGTGTTGCTGCCGCCCTTCCAGGGCGGGAAGAAAAACAAGCAGTTAAGGCGCAGCGAATCGTCCGCCGCTTCGCCAACCTGCCGTTGTGAAAATAGGTTTCCTCTTCGCGGCAAAGTGCGTCTGCGTCTCTTATCAGGAGATGGAGCTGCTAGCCGGTCGCGGCACGAACAGTATCGATCGGCGGACCTATTGACGTTCGCATCGTCGGAACATTAGCGCTGGCCGTCCGAGCCAGTCCCTTCACGAATGATCCGAGGAAACAACTGCGGTAGGATGGCCGTCCCCGCCCACATGTTTTCAGCCAGCCGTCCAACACGGCTCCGATAGACCGGTCCTGCGCAGCACGCTGCGTATTCCGATGAAACCGGCCACCGATTCCAATTTGAAGCCGGCCAGTCATTCCGATTTCATTCCGGCCAGCATTCCGATTTGAAGCCGGCCATTTTTCGGACTGATCCTGGGTCTGGTTAATGTTTGGATCGGGTTTTGTATCAGGTCAAGCTTTGCTGTGTTTCAAGCGCCATCGGTGAACGCTGTTTGCGCATACTTTCGCCAATGAGATCGATGCGATAGGCGTTGTGAACGAGGCGATCCAGTATGGCATCGGCGAGCGCCCTTTAGAGCGAGTTGCGGAGCTTGAAAAGCGATCAGGATGGCTTGCGCCAATCCGCTCTCCTTCGAGCAGTGAATTCGGTGATCGTCGCACAAACGCTATTGAGAAAGCAGGCGCGGAACTGGAAAGTCTAGCACCTTGTCCGTGTAACTTTCGACCAAGGTGCTAAACGGCGTGCCGTCTCGAAGTTTCAGTACGGCACGATGTTCGAGCAGGAACGGCGCCAGCGCAAGAGAACCCGTTCCAGGCGCGATCAAGCCATCCATGTCCCAGCCTTCGGATAGAGGGGACCAGAGTAACTTGGCGGATAGGTTTGTGCGAGTGAAATTGAGAGCCAGAACGGCTCTGCCGAACGCAATATCGCTGGTATTCAACACCTGATTCATCTCGGCCGTTAATCTTGCCGGCACATACCAATTGTCGGCCTCGGATAGGACGCGGTCGCCGCAGACTAGGCGAACGCGGCGATAAGCGATCGGCTCGTCGGACCCAACGCTCAGGAGTTCGCGGATGTGCTCATCGGCCGGCTTGTCTTGCCCGCGCACACGCTGAGCTACGATCTTGGAACCTTCTGGTGCGAGCTTGTGCGCGGCGCACCAGCGATCAAGGGTCAAAGTAGCACTGGCGTTACCGAGGAGATTGGCGTTCAAGGTCTGGAGGACCGCAAGCGCTTCCACTCGAGAGGCCGGCGTGTTCAGCCACTGAGACCCCATAGCCGCGTCTTGCGCAATTGCGATCTGCGTGCCGAGCACGATGGAGGTCGCTGTTAGTGCGACGCCGCGAATGCATTTCAAAGAGCGTAATGACACGGAGAATGAAATCCTTTGTGCAGCAAATTTGATGGGCGAACCTTGCGGGTCAAATTTCCTTGGTTTTAGGAGGCGAAAGCGGCTTTACCGGTGGACAGCAAGCGTTGGCGAGTGAGATACCACATTTGGTTTTCGTCCAACGTGGCAACAATTTTCATGATGGCATATGGAAATCCATTAGACTTGGGTTTCAAGCTAGGGGCGTGGCGGCCGGTTGGAATTCTCCCAAGTCCGTCAATCGTTTTTCTCACATGCCGGGCTGGGGTTCTTTGTCCTCCCCCTCGCTTATTGCGAGATGCTCATATAGCTGGATCGGATAAAATAGCTCGCAACCGAAAGCAAAATCGAGGAGCAATTGTTCGAAAAAGGACCTCTTCTTTGACGTGGAACGCGGCCGCCGATCGGGCGACAATTGTAGTCCAGGTAGGGATACGCCGTCGATGGTTGCCAAACGCAGGTGTGAGTCACCGCGGCGCTTGTCTGATTCCTTTTGGTGCCCCATGTCATCGTACTCCTTGTGTAAGCCTAGCGATGATATGTGCAGTCCATCTGCAGCATAATGATTATGGGAGAGCGAAGATTGGTTTCAAACGTAGCCAAATAAGCCTGCCGTAAGTAATGCCAATTGGTCAGGACCAGGCACGGTGCGCAATCGTTGGCTTTGTTAGTGTACAATGAAGACGTGCAGAACGAACGGCTATCGATGCAGATCGACTTTCGATCTATGGCCGACGCGGGCCCAATCGGGATCTGCAACCACTGGAACTCGACACCGGGGAAAATGCCTCGACGGCAGAACGCTCTTTCGGAAGTAATTAGTTACTCAATTGAGACGTTCGAATAGCTTTGGCTTTGGCGTGGCGCCGCCGCGCCGTCCATGGCCAGTCCAGCAGGCTAAAATACAAAGTGGCAGCTCATTGTATCCGCATCAATGTGGCTGGGCCAACGGGCTGGCGTGCACCATCTTCCGGCCATTGAGGAAAATCGCGTTCCTGCATGATCGCATGTTCGAGATATTCATTGGCTATGGCCTCTATGAGATCTTGTTGCTGCTCTGCATCAATATCTGGCAACCGGTTGATTGCGAGATCGTGTTTTCTTGCGAAGCGAATCGCGCAACGATATCCGTCGATATCTTCCAAAATCGGTCGGGTGGCATGGTAGTTCCAGAGTTCCGCCAATTCCTCCAACCACGAGGGACGATCTTCCCTGATGGCAAACATTTCCGTAACGCGTTGCTTGGCTCTCGCCAGAAAGGCGTCCGAATCCCCAAGGCGCAACCGCTTAACGTGCCATTGAAAACCAGATTTCCAATACGGACTTTTGGCCATGCAGTTGAGAAGTGAAACCGAGCCGCCCTCCAATATGAGCCCCTCTTCGGACTCCTGCCAATCCACTTCCAAAATGAGCCGGCGATGGGCGCTCTCGGCGTCAATGATACCTTTGGTAAGGCGGCGAGAATCCAAATATATTCTCCGCGTTGATTGCAATTCCGATGGCAAGGGCCTTCCGCTACCGGTCGCTATTTGAGGACAGCACTGCACACGATCAAGGGCAACCACCGGCCACCCGGTTTTTTGTGCGATTTGGATTGCAATGTCCGTTTTGCCGCTGCAAGTCGGTCCGTAGATGAGATAGAGCAACACCTGCGCCTCATATAGATTTAATGGAATACCCCATCTGTGCCAAACCAGATCTTCCAATTCGGATCTTGATTTTTACTGTGGGAAGCGTACCAGCTGTCCGTGATCGGTGGAACTAATATCGCGCTGCATTTGCAATTGTGCATCGCTGACGTTGCCGGCTCACACGCCTATGAAAGCTTCCATCCCCTTGTCCGTCTGAGCAATCGGGGCGCTGCGGCACGACCCTTGCTTATGGTGGACGCAGCCTACCTGTTGGCGCAATGTCGAAAAGCGTATAAGCGATTTGGGTAGGGAAGCACATCAGCCGTGCGGTACGCACTGCCAGCACCGACGGTTCATGCTGAAGCTTTTCGGGATGACCTAAAATGAAAAATGCCGCTGAAGAATATATAATGGATATGCGCATGAAACAGTCGATTGCGTTTCAAATATCGCCGATGTCCTGGATCTTACGAAGACGACAGCTTTGAGGCGGTACGAACACACACTTAAATCTCCGCGGCGCCCGCCACGGCAGTGCTCGCCGCTCGTAGCATAGTAGCTTGCTCAGGCGATGCATGATCAGCCATTTTGTCTATGCTGGCGATTTCATTTCTTTTCGATACAAACCGCGATATCCTGACCATTGCGATCCTACAAGCCACCACGCGCAGTCAAACAACACTCGGCGACTGGAAACATCGTTGGAATGCCAGGGCTGTGTTTCATTTGAAACAAACTGAGTCGACGTCTGTGATTTCAAACCCATTTACAAATCCTACCGTGCGGCCTAAGCGCCACGGGAGTGGGACTGAGCGTTGGCACGAGGACATAAGTGCGGATGAATGGAAGGTATTCACCGACTCGGCAAGATTTCAAGACAGGCGCCAAGTCTTGGTCTGTCCTGGCTCTGATAGTTGCTGCAATGATTTTTGCCTTGGTAGCGATTGCGTGCTGGCAGGACAATGAAACCAATCGGGCAATCCTGACCCAGTTGCGGGCGATTAACATCGACAGTGCCTCGCTGCAGCGGGATGTACTCCGCGCGGATGCGGGTATGGTGGGGAACTACCGGCCCATTATCTCCAGGTTGGGGGCTTTGCGGAAGAACCTGGAAAATCTGAAGCGATTATTTAAACAATCCCATCTTGTGAGCGGCAACGATTTCTCTCAACTGCTAGACCAGCTAAAGATGTCTGTGGATACGACCGACGCGGCCGTCGCATCCTTTGGAACGCAAAACGTGCTCCTGCAAGATTCGCTTGCGAGCTTCACTCGCGCGCTGAGTATTCTTCCCAAGATGTCGTCGACGGATCAGACGGTCGAAAATTCGATCGAATTGGGCAGCCTGATGCTGCAGTTTACGCGTCAGCCAAGCCCAGCACTTTCGTTAGAGATCAGTCGCGAACTCGACATGCTCCAAAAAGCTAGCGGTGGGGATGAAGCTCCTATCCGTATACTTACACGCGAGGGTCACGTTATCTTGTCGCTTTTGCCCCGGGTCAACGATGCGGTAAACATGATTCAGGCCTCCGACACCGCTGAAATTGCGGAAAGGTTGCAACGTAAGTGTTTGGAGGCCTATAGCTTACAAAGCGTGAGAGAGCAGCGGGCGCGGATCTTCTTGAGTTCCGTGTCGGTGGGCCTTTGCATCTACATCATCTCACTGGTCTATAGGTTGCGCCGGAAAACGGATTGGTTAGCGCGGCGTTTGGATTATGAAGAGCTAATCAAAGAGATTGGGGTTTGTTTTGAAGGCGGTGGGGCCACAGCTTCGTCCGCGCAGGCTGCGCTTGGAATTATTCAGCGTTTCTTTACTGCCGATTCGTGTGCGTTAGCATTAGTGGACCATGGGAACAGGTGGGCTGTCGAGAGTTTCGCTGCGAAGCTGCCTGAGCCAGTCTGGGAGGACGAGGCGCTACGCGAAATGGTCTCTTTTGCCAAGGCGGACGAACGTGCGTCAGTATTCCGCATCATGTCGACGCGAAAGGTCGGCTGCTTTTCTCCAGAAATTCCAGGCCTTTCGATACTATTGGCACACAAATCTACCGATCACCTGACAGCGATTTGTTCACTAAGTTACCAAAGCTATCGTCTGCGACCCTGTCCGGGCGAAATTCAGCTTCTTGAGCTCGCCACCGCGTGCCTCTGCCACTATATCGATGTTCGGCGCAAGCAGTCCGAATGCGACATTCTGGAGAGGCGATTAGAGCACGCGGAACGTCTTCAGGCAGTTGGTACGCTTGCTGGTGGAATAGCGCATGAATTCAACAACATTTTGGGAGCAATCCTCGGCTACGCTGAAATGGCGCAAAACTCGCTGCGCCGGTCATCGGTCACCCGAAGACATGTTGACCAAATTATTTCGTCGGGTGACAGAGCCAGGCTCATTATCGATCAGATCTTAGCTCTAAGCCGAAAACTAGAACGCGTGACAAAGCCGTTTAGTGTCTCCGAGCTCGTGATGGAGATTGCTCCCTTATTGCGTGTTGCTTTGCAACGCAACATCGAGCTGAATTTCAAGTTTGATGATAAGAAGAGCGTAGTCGAAGGAAGCCCGCTTGAGGTTCAGCTGATACTGATGAACCTTTGCAAGAACGCTTCCCAGGCCTTTACCGCCGATGGTCAAATCGACATCTTCATTAGCCGAACTTTTATATCTCGACAGAAAATACTGGCACATGGCGTTATGCCAGCCGGCGACTATGTTCTTCTTTCTGTCAGCGACAACGGTGAAGGCATTGCCGAGGCTGTGCTCCCCCACATTTTTGAGCCTTTCTTTACAACACGCTCTCGTAGCGGCGGTACGGGTCTAGGTCTTGCTGCCGTACACGGTCATGTCAGCGCGCTTGCAGGATACATTGACGTAACTTCAGCTATGGGGCGAGGGACGCGCTTCGACATTTATCTACCTCCTTCCTCGAAGAACCCCGTCAGCCCCGACGCGTTTTTTGGCCGCTGCAAAACACCGCGTGGCAACGGAGAAATTGTGGCATTGGTTGAGCCAGATCCTGTCTTGCGAGAGGCGTACGAAGATAAGATCGCCGCTCTGGGCTATGAGCCGGTGGGCTTTAAGACATGTGCAGAACTTTGCAATTGGATGTCAAAAGGCGAACAAGCCGATCTGGTCCTGGTTGACCAATCGTCTCTTTCCGACAATCAGAGTGCTACTGCCTTGCATGCAGCCTTCAAGACAGCGTCCATCATCATTGGAGGAAGTGATCTTAAAATGTCGCTTTCCAGGGATGACATGACGTCCGCGCTTTTTCTGCCCAAACCTATATCCTCCAGGACCATGGCCTACGCAATTCGCACCAAGATCAAAGCCTAGAGTTGAGGAGTATTCGGGAAAGTTAACGTCTGTTCGGCGCGCCTAAGAGTCTGTTCAAGAAAGCGGGTATCGAGCGAGCCTTCTTGTCATGAGCTTGATCATTGCTGTTTGGATGAAGGCTAGGCTTGTGGCCGAGAAACGCTCGAAATTCTTTGCCATTCGGCGGTTTATGCCGAGCCACGCCAGCGTTCGTTCGACAATCCATCGCTTTGGTAGCACCTGGAAACCGGCCTGGTTTCGTTTGATAATCTCCATCGGTCGCGGGCTGGCCTCTTCTACTGTTGTGCCCTGATAGCCGCCGTCGCCGCAGATTTTCTCGATAAAGGGAAAACGGTTGGCGAGCCTGTCGAAAACAAGTGCTGCTCCATCACGATCCTGAATTCCTGCCGAGTGGACCTCGGCTTTCAGAAGCATGCCAAGAGTATCGACCAGAATGTGCCGCTTGCGGCCCTTGATCTTCTTACCCGCATCATAGCCGATATCGAGACGAGCATCCGGGCCGGTCTTCACTGATTGGCTATCGATGATGGCAAATGACGGTTGCTCTTCTCGCCCCTCAAGCTGCCGCGTTCGGCAGTAGAGCGCGTCATGGATACGACGCCACGTCCCGTCCCGGCAAAACCGTTTGAAATAATGGTAGACCGTGCTCTTCGGTGGAAAATCATGCGGCAGCAATGCCCATTGGCAGCCTGACTGCAGCAGATAAAAAATCGCGTCCATCACCGCCCGAAGCGACGTCTTGCGTCTGCGGCCCAGTCGAGGCTGCCTCGGCATGAGGGGCTCGATCAAGCTCCACTCACGGTCATTCAGATCACTTGCGTAGCGCATGCGGCTTCTGTCATGGTGACGCCGGGTGAAGGGTGTCCAGGCCATTCGATCTCTCCGTATTTGTCGCAAAATACAAAGAATCTGATTGCCGCCCTTCACTCAACCCCGCGCACGCCCGCCATTCTTGAACAGACACTAAGACAGATGGTCAGGCCGAGATAGCTGTGGTTTCTTCCAGTCGCTTTCGGCAGCCGGTTGTGGCGGTCGTTTCCCGAGACCCAAAGGTTGGCGATTATCTGCTGGGCCTTTCGATACGGTCTTCGGTGAACAAGGCAATATGTTCACTAAGCTCACACGCAGGATAGTCGCTATGGGCGGACAAACAGCCGTCTATCGAGAACATCTGCATGGCGTAATCACCTAAATGTCTTTGTTCGTTTCGAGCGTCGTAGCGGCTGTCCGACTAAATAAGCGACGGAGTTGCGACAACCCATATGGCGACCCCGCTTTGCTTCCCGCGGGTCTGATCAATGTTGTTGCTTCTGGCTTTTTGCAAAACTTTTGATGTCGAGGCTAACCTTGTTGAGAGCGGTCACCGGTCCGTAGGTCTTCGTGATTTCCTTGATGGCAATCGGCAGCGACTGCCCATCAACAACGCCCTTTTTGGGTGGAGTTGTATTATCTTCTTGCGGCAATGGACCGTCTCCCGATTTTCGAGGTTGCTACGCCAAATTGATACTTGTCGCGTAGTGGCGACGGCCAAGCCGCCGCCACTACGCGCTGATCATTTGGACAGAAGCATGCTGTCGAAAGCCTCAGAGAGAGCCGTGCCGTTCTTGCCCCAGAAGTCGACGTTCGCCGGATACTGGAGTTTTGTGTTCTCCGGAGAGGACGTCAGACGAGACAAGGTTTTCTCGTCGTAGCCGGCGTAGGCCTTCAGATTAGCACCACCATATGCAATGTATTTCGGAAGATCCTTGATGTATTCCGGCTGGGAGATCTCCTTGACAAACTTGATTGCATTGTCCGTGTGGGGAGCGCCTTTCACTACCGCATAGCAATCGCTTTCCAGAAGACCGTCCTTGTAGTTGATCTTGAACGGCGCGCCGGCGTCGATCGCAGCTTGCAGGCGACCGTTCCAGCCGTAGATCATGTCGACTTCGCCATCTTTTGTCAGCTGAGTTGCCTGCGCTCCACTCTCCCACCAGATGGCGTAAGGCTTCAGCTCCGCGATTTGTCGAACGCGGCCTTTTTGCCCTCGTCGGTCGACAGGAAGTCGTAGACTTCGGACGGCTTGTGACCGAGTGCGATCACCGCCGCTTCCAGATTCCCGCGAGGACTACGGAATAGGCCGCGTTTGCCAGGGAACTTCTTGACGTCCCAGAAATCCTGGATGGATGTGATGGCGCCGTCGCCATATTTTTTGGTGTTGTAGGCAACCACAGTCGAGTACACGCTGTTGCCGACGCAATAATCGTTCACCGAACCCGGAACAAAGTCCGCCCGGTCGACGATGTCGGAAGGAAGCTTGATGATGGTGCCAGCATCGACAGCGAGCTGGACCTCGCCCATGCTGAGGGAGATAATATCCCAACTGACCGCGCCGGCATCGACCTGCGCCTTTGCCTCTGTCCAGCTTTGCGACGTGTCTTCTTCGATTGTCCATCCGAGCGCTTTTGCTGCCGGGTCCCAGAGAGCTTTTTTCGAGGCTTCTTGAGAAAGCCCACCAGGACCGACGATGACAACCTCCGCAGCATGTGCGGCAGCTCCCGCGCCCGAAACGATCAGTATAGAGGCGGCAAGCACCGCGAGACGATGGCGTATGGCATTCATTTTGAACTCCCCTTTTATGGTGATGTGTGACCGGGTGGCCTATACCAGTGAGATACTTGTCACCCTCCACTCCCGTTAAAAAGAGGGCGACTTCGTAGCTCAGGCACCTGAATATCGGTCTTTGGCGACGATTGCCGACAAAACCAGGCAGGGCCAGAACACAACTGGTCTATCTCGCTTGGCCAGGTGGTATATACCAAGCTACGGACCGAACGATTTACTGTCAACAAGATTTTTGGCGAAGGAGAGGTTTGAAGGTAAATTGATGCCGTTGTTGCCGCTAGCCGCCGGTGCCGGGCAGCTTTCCCTCGACCATCATGGTAACTGGCGAAGTCGCCTCAGCTGTTTTCTGTCCGCGGTTCTCTATCGAAAAGCTCACATAATCAGGGTGGTTCAGCGAGCGGAGATGTTCGAACGGAGTATCATCCATCGTGACGCTGACACTCTCCCATTTCAGTACGGATGCGCCCGCTTGCACGTGCAGGAACTCTGCTTCTGACGCGGTCGCTTTGTGAATGCTGATGCGCGAAATCTTGTTGTGTAAAGTGACTTGGTACGTATTTCGAAGGTGTGCATAGAGCGATTTGTTTTCGATGACATCGGCGGCGGAAAGGCCCGGGACCATCGTTGCTGGAATCTCGCTGAATTCCACGCAGACTGGGATGCCGTCCACAGTGCGTTGCCTTTGGATCGAGATAATGGGGTCCCCAACGGCTATGCTGAGCTTAGCCGCTATGCCTTTATCAGCGATCTTTCGTTCGAAGAAGAGCAGCTTTGAACCGGGAACATGTCCCGCTTTCTCGACAACGTCGGAAATGCTGTAGGCAACGTAGTCGCTAATTGGTCGGTCGAAGAGACGATCGGGCAGATACGTACCGCTCGTACCGCGACGCTCGAGCACGCCGCTCTGGACAAGACGATCTATCGCCTTTCTCATCGTCACCCGACTTGTTCCAAATTTCTGGGAGAGTTCCCTTTCCGATGGAAAGCGGCTGCCCTGCTCAAACTCACGTCGTTGAATCGACTGCAGCAGTTCTTGCTGCAGTTGGATGTACATTGGCTCGGTGTCCAAAGGCTTTCCCGTCAGATTGGTATGCTTGTCGTAGTTCATGGTCGCCATTATCGGCAAAGTTTGCTCGTTGGCTATCAGAATTGTCGTCAACGCGCGATTCGCTTGGAAACATTCGGTCCGCGCCGGAAATTGGTTAACCTGTGAAACGCGCTTGACAGATTGGTATACACCAAGGATGATTGACACGTATCGGCCGGGTCGATGCGAACGAGTCCAGCAAGAAGCTTCCCAACCGATCCTAAGCAAAAGCCAGTCCAATTTCTGCCGTTCTGGCCATCGCCGCCCTTAGTCACGTTGTTTAGAAAGTGAAGACCATGAAACTCCAAGGTAAACCGCCGTCATCACAGGCGCCGGACGTGGGTTCGGCCGCGCCATAGCTCTGGCACTGGCCAATGAAGGTTGCAACATCGTCCTGGCTGCTATCGAGGCCGACCAGATCGAAGCCGTTGCGGCCGAAGTCCAGGCACTCGGCGCTGAGGCGCTTGCTGTGCGAACCGACATTCAGCATAAGGCGGACGTTCAGGCCCTGGCAAAAGCAGCGATCGACCGTTTCGGCGGTGTCGACATCCTCGTCAATAACGCTGGCGTCGCGATCCACAATTCTATTCCGAATATCAAGGAAGAAGACTGGGATTGGATGATGGCGATCAATCTCAAAGGCACATTCCTCTGCACTCAGGCGTTCTTTCAGCATATGTGCGACCGGCGGAGCGGACATATCGTCAACATCGTTTCCCGCGCGGGCAAAGTTGCTTCGGCAAAATTCGGAGCCTACGCCGCATCAAAATTTGGCATGCTGGGCTTCACGCAGACAACGGATGCGGAAGGTCTGGAGTTTGGGGTTAAGGCAACCGCAGTTTGCCCTGGAGCGGCCGAGACCCAACAGCGTGCAGAAAACCACGTAGACGATCCGGCGAATTTGCTCCAGCCCGAGGACGTGGCCGATTACGTCACGTTTATCGTTACCCGGCCTTACCGAGTTTATATCGACGAGGTTTCTCTCGTACCCCAGGCAATGAAACCGCGCCCCAGGGAAGCCTTCCTTAAGCCTGGTATCTAGCAGAGATCAGGTGCCCAGGGAGCAGTTTTTATGAGCGTCAAAAAGTCTACCCAGGCCGTCACCGACCGCACTGCGGCCCGGAGCGATAAATCGCGCCGCGAATATCTCAATCGTATCGTGGAGCAGAGCCGAGAAGAGGTTCACCGGGGAGCGCTTTCATGTGGCAACCTTGCTCATGGCTTCGCCGCCTGCTCCCTTTCAGACAAGGAAAGATTGGCTGACTCTCTGGGTCTGAACCTGGGCATCGTCACATTCTACAATGACATGTTGAGCGCCCATCAGCCCTACGCTACCTGTCCTGATATTATCAAGGAGGCGGCCCGCTCGATGGGCGCGAGTGCCCAGGTGGCGGGCGGCGTGCCGGCCATGTGTGACGGCGTAACCCAGGGGCAGCCCGGGATGGACTTGTCCCTGTTCAGCCGCGACGTCATCGCGATGCCCACGGCGATTGCGCTCAGCCACAATATGTTCGATGCCACTATCTATCTCGGCGTCTGTGATAAATTCGCGCCGGGCTTGTTGATTGGTGCACTATCCTTCGGCCATCTGCCCGCTGTCTTTGTGCCAGCCGGGCCTATGACATCAGGCCTCTCGAACGATGAAAAGGCACGCATCCGGCAGCTGTCGTCCGAAGGGAAAATCGATCGCGCCCGGTTGCTCGACGCGGAGGCGAAGTCCTACCACTCTGCCGGCACATGCACCTTCTATGGCACGGCCAACTCGAACCAGATGCTCATGGAGATTATGGGCCTCCATATTCCAGGTTCTAGTTTTGTCAATGCGAACACTCCCTTGCGCGATGCGCTCACGCGTGAAGCTGCGCGCCGTGCACTCTCGCTCACCGCACAGGGTAGCAACTACACTCCGATCGGCCACATTATCGATGAGCGAGCGATTGTAAACGGGACTGTCGGGTTGCTTGCAACCGGCGGTTCGACGAACCATACGCTTCACATCATCGCCATTGCGCAAGCGGCCGGCCTGGATGTTACGTGGGAGGATATGAGCGATCTGAGCGACGTCGTGCCGTTGCTCACCCGTGTCTATCCGAACGGATCGGCTGACGTGAACCATTTTCATGCCGCCGGAGGCATGGGCTTTCTCATCCGTGAATTAATTGACGGCGGGTTTCTCCACGGGGACGTCAACACGATCTGGGGTCGCGGGCTTCGGCGGTACGCTGTCGAAGCAAGATTCGTGGGAGCTGACTTGGTATTCGAGCATAAGGCCGAACTGTCCGGTAATTCTAGGGTCCTCGCACCGGTGGAAGAGGCCTTCTCGCCGAATGGCGGACTGAAGGTTCTGGCGGGAAAAATTGGCAAGTCGGTCATCAAGGTTTCCGCCGTTAAGCCGGAGAATCGCGTGATCGAGGCGCCGGCGCGGGTCTTTCATACACAGGATGAGCTAAAGCAGTCTTTCAAAAATGGGGAACTCAATGGTGATGTCATCGCTGTTGTTCGTTTTCAAGGCCCCAGATCAATCGGTATGCCCGAACTGCATAAGCTCACTCCCGCACTTGGAGTGCTGCAGGACCGAGGGTTCAGAGTGGTCGGGCGCGTCGGGCAAGGTTCCGGCCGCAATCCACGTGACCCCGGAAGCGTCGGATGGTGGTGCCATTTCCAAAATTCGAGATGGGGATCTCATAAGGCTGGATGCAATCGCGGGAACACTGACGTTCCTCGGTGATGAACGAGAGTTCTTGTCACGTCCGCCCGCCCGCCACGACCTCAGTTCGCAGCACTTTGCCATGGGCCGCGAACTCTTTGCCCGCTGTCGCTCCATGGTCAGTCCCGCCGATCGCGGTGCGAGCGTGCTTGGGTAGCGTCTGAAGCGACTGGATCGGTCTCGCCGCTTATTCTGAAAAGATTTCAAGTCCAAAGGGAGGAAATTCATGGAATACCGTCAGCTCGGCCGTTCGGGCCTCAAAATATCAACTCTGACAATGGGGACGATGACGTTCGGCGGCGTAGGGTGGGCGCGCAAGACCGGCGATCTTGATGTCTCCGGAGCACAGCGTCTTGTCGATATTTGCGTCGATTCGGGCGTCAATCTGATCGACACAGCCGACGTCTATTCCGACGGTAAGTCCGAGGAGATCATCGGTGACATCCTAGGTGGGAAGCGGAAGGATGGCGTGCTGATCGCAACCAAAGCCCGCTTCCCGATGGGTAACGGCGTAAACAACGCCGGAAATTCCCGCTATCATCTAATCGAGGCCTTGCGAAGCCAGTCTGCGGCGTCTGAAGACCGATGTCATTGATCCTTTCCAGTTGCACGAATGGGATGGTCAGACGCCGCTGGAAGAAACGATGGAGGCGCTCGATACACTCATGCGCCAAGGCAAGGTGCGCTACATCGGCTGCTCCAACTTCTCAGGCTGGCATATCATGAAAGCGCTTGGGGTAAGTGAGCGGGACAAACGTCAGCGGTTCGTTAGCCAGCAGATCCACTATACACTCGAAGCTCGCGACGCCGAATATGAGTTGCTTCCGATTTCTGTCGACCAAGGCCTCGGCGTGCTTGTCTGGAGCCCGCTTGCTGGCGGTTTGCTCTCTGGAAAACATCGCCGCAACCAGGCAGCACCGGAAGGCAGCCGCCAATTCGCCGGCTGGACCGAACCGCCAATCCGCGACGAAAACCGACTATGGAACATTGTCGAGACCCTTGCTTCAATTGCGGAAGGCCGCGGCGTCTCAGCGGCCCAGGTTGCGCTCGCGTGGCTGGTCGGTCGAAACGCGGTGACTTCCGTCGTTATCGGAGGGCGCACCGAAGCTCAGTTTAAGGACAATCTCAATGCGTCCGAGCTGAAATTGAGTGAAGAAGAACGCAAACTGCTCGAGGACGTCAGCCTCCCGCCATTGCTCTATCCCTATTGG
Organism: Rhizobium sp. B230/85; assembly: GCF_019355735.1. Taxonomy (NCBI): domain Bacteria; kingdom Pseudomonadati; phylum Pseudomonadota; class Alphaproteobacteria; order Hyphomicrobiales; family Rhizobiaceae; genus Rhizobium; species Rhizobium sp. B230/85. The sequence continues at coordinate 42,371 of NZ_CP072159.1, read as the reverse complement.
CATCAGCGTAATGAGGCGACCGACAGGCTCAGCGAAGCAGATCTCGAATTGCTCTCTTCGCACTTGAAGTAGCGATGGTATGGTCCGGGCGCTTCGGCGCCGACCTGCTCGGCGTAAGTCCAAATTCTTAGCCGAGCAGAGACACTCAAAGAAATGTGCAGGTTTATTGTCAGTACCGGAGCAATACTCCCCAATAGCGCACTTCTAGGGAAAATTCGCGCGGCATTGACAGTTTATGTCCGAGTTGGAACCAAGATGGCTTTGTTGAACACGCCAAACTCGTACCCAGTCCCACATTTTTCCAGAACGGATCGCTTATGAGAAACCACGGCCGGCTACCCGACGCTCCGACAATCGCCGACGTTGCTCATGCCGCGGGCGTTTCGAGAGCCACGGCTGCGAGAGTTCTTGGCCATTATGGAAATGTCCGTGAAAAGACGCGCAACCTTGTTGTAGATGCCGCCAGACGCTTGGCATACCGACCAAACCAGCTTGCAAAGAGCATGGCCACTGGCCGCAGCAGAATGATCGGTCTGGTTGTAGAAGCGATCGAGAATCCCTTCTCGGCTCAGGCTGTTGGGCTAATTGCCGACATTGCTGGTGCGCATGGTTATGTCGTGATTTTGGCGACTACCGATGGCGATATAGAGCTCGAACGTGACGCTGTGCGCGATCTACTGGCTAAGCAAGTGGATGGGTTGATCATCGCTCCGACATCAAGCAGCACGATAGAGCATCTCATTGGCGCATCGCAGCGAGGCTGTCCGGTTGTCCTTCTCGACCGACGGGTGCCTGCTCTTCGTGCTGACACGTTCGCGGTCGACAATTTCTGTGCATCGTATGATGCTGTAAATTCGCTCATTGGTCGAGGCCATCGCAATGTTGCTTTGGTGTCCAAAGCCCCCATCCATGGAGAATTGTCGTCCGTCACCGAACGTGTCGATGGTTATCGGGCAGCATTGCGTGACGCTGACATCGAGATTTCGCTTGACCTTATCCTTCTCGGCGCCTGGGACACACAGAACCTTGCGAAGCAAGTGCGTGCGCTTTGCGTTTCCCCGACCAGGCCTACCGCATTCTTGGCCACAGACAGCTCCGTCGCCCTCGTTCTACTCGGCGTTCTTCGGAAGATGGACCTTGTCATTCCGGGCGATGTTTCTTTTGTCTGCTTTGACGATGCTGATTGGACCGCCGCTATAACGCCGCCACTGACTGTGATTTCACAACCAGTCAGCGATCTGGCGACAGCCGCGACAGAGCGTCTGATTATCCGTTTAGAGGGCCGAGCTTCCGGCCCTGGCGTAGAGACCCTGCTGCCGGCGACCCTTATTCACCGGGCTTCCGTGAGCGATGCGTCGCAACGCCCGGCGTGGGATGGCTGAGCCTTTCGCTGTCAAACCTTTGCGTTTGATGACATTTCACCTCGCTGTCAGCCTTTGTAGCCACCGGCGAAAATGATGTCTTGATCAACAAGAACGTTGAACTTGTAACCGGGACGGATTTCCAACGTCGGCTGGACGTCGAGGTTCCTGTTGATCGTACGTTCGGTGACACGCCCGAACGTCTCGGCAAAATTCCGTCTTGCTGAATCGGAGGCCGTATCCTGGGTCGCCAGCGTCGAGCTTTGAGGCAGCGACATATCGATGCCGGTTCCAATCATCGCGATCAGCTCCGCGGAACCGAAGGCTCTTCAGGTAGTGATTGTTCACCCTGTCGTTGATGCCGCTATAGCCCTGCGCGTCCGTGCCGGCCATTCCGCCGATCTGCAACGTCGAACCGTTCGGAAAGATGATGTCTGTCCAGACGACCAGCACCCGGCTCTGACCCAACAAGACCCTGATAGTCATTGGTGCTTGGCCCGCGCGTTCGAATCATCACCATTAGACATATCGACTAGCAGGCTGTTGAAAAAGCCCCTGGCACAAAGACTTTGGTCGTGATTCACTGACTTCGTCGAGATTCGGAGTGTCAATCAGCACCGAACATTGACCCCTTGGACTTGCTTATCCAATTTTGACCCCCCTGTGCTGTAGATCAGCGCTTGGCCTGCCCGGCGCTGGCCGGGGTTGCAGAGGGTAGGCCAAGTGCGGGTGATGATCTTCTTCGGCTTTTAGCTTTGAGAGCGGTTCTTGAAGCGCCAGGACTCGTTGCCGGTCTCGACAATCTCGCAGTGATGGGTCAGGCGGTCGAGAAGTGCCGTCGTCATCTTGGCATCGCCGAACACCGTCGGCCATTCACCGAACGCCAGGTTCGTGGTGACAATGATCGACGTGCGCTCGTAGAGCCTGCTGATCAGATGGAATAGGAGTTGGCCTCCGGCCAGGGCGAAAGGCAGGTATCCGAGTTCGTCGAGGATGATGAAGTCGAGACGATTGAGATAGTCGGCCGTCCGCCCTTGCTTGCCGCTGCGCGTTTCCGTTTCCAGCCGATTGACCAGATCGACGACGTTGAAGAAGCGCCCGCGTGTTCCGTTGCGGATCAGTGCACGGGCAATCGCGATGGCGAGATGGCTCTTTCCGGTTCCCGTGCCGCCGACGAGGACGACGTTACGCTGATCGGCGACGAAGGTGCCGGTAGCCAGCTCCCGCACCAGGGATTCATTGACCGGCGTATCGGTGAAGTCGAAATCGTCGATGTCCTTAGCGAGGGGCAGCTTGGCGATGCTGAGTTGGTAGCGAATGGAGCGGGCCTGCTTCTCGGCGATCTCCGACTGCAAGAGATCACCGACAATGCGCGGCGGCTCGTGCTGCCGTTTGATGCCGTTGCCCATGACCTCGTCGTAGGCGCTGCGCATTCCATAGAGCTTCAGCGTGCTCATCAGTTCGAGAACCTGTGTGCGTTCCATCAGCTTGCCCTCCTGAGGCTGTCATAGCGTGCGCAGTCGGCGACCGGTTCATGGGTCAATCGAAGCGCATCCGGGGTTTGCAGGGTTGCGGCCGGAGCCGGGTCACGACTACGAGCCAGAATGTTGATGATCACCGAGGCCGAGCAGACGCCCTGGTCCAGCGCCTCCTGATACCAACGAGCGCGATGTGTGACTCTGTTGGGGTTCCCCAAGGTCGACGAATCTTCTGTGGTTGCCGCCCGTGATGCAAGAAGTCTTTGAACCGAAGGTCATGTGATCGAGTGCGGTCTTCTGTGAGGCCTGTAGATACGGCGTTTACAGAAGCCGCTGGCCGGTATGGTGATCTGCGGGTCGGGTCCAAATCTGAATCCCGAGCTCTTCTGCTCATGATTCAAGGCTGGTTTTCCCGATCCAGATCTTTTCGATCATTTGCCCATTCGGGTCGTCGCCTTCTCACACCCCTTTTTCCGACATTAGGCTACCTACAACACCTTCATCATGTTGTTGGCGCCTGTGCCGGAACTCGATAATCCTCATGTTTTGTCAGCAATGCCCAGACCGTGCGCGCCATCTTGTTGGCCAGTGCGATCGCGACCAACATTCGGGGCTTTCGCGCGAGCATGCGCGCCAACCACGATCCTTCGGGTATGGATTTCCGGCCCAGCCAGTTCAGGCGTGTCATTGCCCCAATAATCAGCAGCCTGCGGATATCAGACTGCCCTGACTTGGAAATGCGTCCCAGTCGTTGTTTGCCGCCCGACGAGAACTGACGTGGCACAAGGCCGAGCCATGCGGCGAAGTCACGGCCACGCCGGAAGTTCTCCATTTGCGGAGCAAAGGCTTCGATCGCCAGGGCTGTCAAAGGGCCAACGCCAGGAATGGTCTGCAAGCGCCGCGCCGTGTCAGCTTCAGCCGACAATGCCTTGATCTTTGCGGTCCGTTCATCGATGCGAGCCGTCTTCTCAGCGATCTGTTTCAACAAGTCGCGGCATTCTTCAAGCATCAACACAGGCAAGTCGCTGTTTTGCCCGTCCAAAATCTCTTCAATACGCTTGAAGTGGTTACGACCTTGAGGAACAACATGGCCATATTCATAAAGGCATGCTCTCAGCGCGTTGATCAGTTCTGTGCGCTGATGGACGAGGCGTTCTCGAGCCCGAAACAGAATCGCTCGGCTCTGCTGATCCGCGGATTTTGGCTCCACGAAGCGCATTTCCGGTCGCTGGGCCGCAATTACGATAGCCTCCGCGTCCGTCGCATCGTTTTTCTGTCGCTTGACGAACGGCCGTACATATTGCGCCGCGATCAGCTTCACTTCGTGGCCAAGCCTAACCATCTCACGTGCCCAGTAATGCGCGCTGCCGCAGGCCTCCATCACCACCAACGCCGGTGGGTGTTCCGCCATGAACTTGGAAAAGTTCTGCCGTGACAGCTTCTTTCGAAACCTGACTTGCCCGCTCATCGAAGCACCGTGCAGTTGAAAGACATTCTTTGCCAAATCCACGCCAATCATCGTATCGTTCATAACGGTTGCCGTCCTTTCCGCTAAGTGGTCACAACACCACATCTTGGCACATTGCGATGCCGTTTTGGGAGGGCGGCAACCACCCCATCTGAATCGATGGCGCAAACAGGAGGTTTGCAATGGGTTCAGCGCTTTCGTTGCGGCAGGATTTCGATGGTGCGGGTCTGCGTCTACTGGCGCGGCAGACGAAGGATGCCAATCAGGCACGACGCCTATTGTCGCTGGCCTCGATCTATGATGGCGGTTCACGCGCGGATGCGGCCCGGCTTGGCAGCGTGACGGGTCAAATCGTGCGCGACTGGGTGGTGCGTTTCAATGCCCGCGGCCCCGATGGGCTGATCAACGGCAAGGCTCCAGGGGGGCGGGCGAAACTGAATGATACCCAGCGGCAGGCATTAGCAAAGATCGTGGAACGGGGACCGATTCCGGCCGTCGATGGCGTCGTGCGATGGCGGCGCAGAGATCTGGCGCAGTGGATCTTCGAAGAATTCCGTGTCTCCATGGACGATACGACGATCGGACGAGAGCTGAAGGCTCTGGGCTTTGCCAAGATCTCTGCGCGTCCCCGCCATTATGCGCAGAATGAGCTGGAGGGCGACGCTTTTAAAAAGACTTTGCAGCCGCGCTTACAGAGATCCGGGCCAAACGCCCGCCCGGCACGGATCTCGAAATCTGGTGGGCCGATGAAGCTCGCATAGGACAGAAGAACAAGATCACGCGCCGTTGGGCACGTCGGGGAACCCGGCCTTCTGCACCGCACGATCAGCGCACCATGTGGGCGTATATCTTCGGCGCAATCTGCCCCAAGAAAGGCAAGGGGGCAGGTCTCGTTCTTCCCTATTGCGACACTGGTGCCATGCAGCAGCATCTCGACGAAATCAGCCTTGCCGTCGATAATGGAGCACATGCAGTTCTGATTCTCGACCAGGCGGGTTGGCATACGACGCCGAAGCTAAAGATCCCTGATAACATCACCTTGTTGTTTCTACCGCCGAGATCGCCCGAATTGAACCCGGTGGAGAACATCTGGCAGTACATGCGCGACAACTGGCTGTCGAACCGCATCTTCAAGGATTACGACGACATCGTCGCGCACTGCTGCCAAGCCTGGAACAAGCTCGTCGACCAGCCGTGGAAAATCATGTCCATCGGGCATCGTCAGTGGGCGCATCGGTCATGATCAGCGCTCGTTGGTATGACAGGCCGCATCGACGGCCGTCAGACCATCGGTGGGAACGCATGCAAGGATTGTGACCATTTGCCGATCACCGTCGTGGACGCTCTTCAGGCGCTTGCGGACCTTCTCCATCGCCGCTGGCAACACCCAGTCCCTGAACGGTGCGCCGTTGCGCAAAGCGCCGGGTTTGCGAGCCAGAACGGGGACATAATGCCAGGGATCGTAGATCGTCTCGCCACGGCCAAAGCAACGCGGATGCTCACCGACGTTCACGCCGTCCTGCCTGATGACGATCTTCTCGGCATAGGCGTGAACCTCAACAGGGCGGCCGACCGCAGTCGAGAGGACGGAGTATTTGTTGTTGTCGAAACGGACCGTGCAGGTCTTCGACACCGAGGCCGGGACGCTGTGGAAACCATCGAACGGCCCGACGTAATGCACGAGGCTGCCGCGTTCCTCCTCGAACACCTGCCAGATCATTCGCTCGGTCTGTTCAGGATGACGGTGTGCCTTGGCGTAAGCGATGCACTTATCGAGCAACCAGACATTCAGCTCATCCAGGCTTTTAACCCGAAGACGTGGTGTGAAGAAGCGTTCTCGAACCAGTCCGACCTGGTTCTCGACCTGTCCCTTCTCCCATCCGGATGCGGGCGTGCAGGCAACGGGATGGACCAGATAGTGGCTGCACATCTGCAGGAAGCGGCGATTGTATTGTCGCTCCTTGCCGACGAACACCGCCTCGACCGCAGTCTTCATGTTATCGTAGATGCCGCGCGTGCAGGTGCCACGGAAGAAGGCGAAGGCCTTGTCATGGGCATCGAACACCATCTCCTGGCTCTCACGCATATAGGCTCGGGCGAACATCATCCGGCTGTGGCAGAGCCGGACATGCGCGACCTTCACGGTCGTAGTCACCCCGTTGACCAGAATGATCTCGTGGCTCCAGTCGAACTGGTAGGCTTCGCCTGGCGCGTAATAGAGGGGCACATAGGCTTCCGCCGTCACGGCTCCCCGGTTCTTCGCCCAGGTCTTGGCATATCGCCGGATCGCGTCATAACTGCCGTCGTAGCCGAGTGCTCGGACCTCCTCGTAAATCCGGATCAGCGTCAGCCGTTCGCGCGATGCCTTGCCTTCGTTGGCAATGAGGAACCGTTCAATATCACCCTTCCAGGCTCCGATCCTGGGCAACGGTTGATGTTCTCGTTTGTAGACAAAATCAGTCGCATCAGAACGCAGGATTTTGCGAACCGTATTACGCGAAACATTCAGCTCTCTGGTGATCTTCTTCACCGACCAGCCCTGAACATGGAAGGCTCGTCGGACACGGGCAATCGTATCCACTCTCTTCAACTCCCCACCCCATCCACTGGCAAAAGCCGGATGGTCGGATGAAATCCAAGGGGGGTCAAAATTGGATAAGTATCACCCCGCCAGAGGGGTCAACATTCCATGCTTAAACACATGCAAGACTTTATAGGAAGGGCAAAGGCAAGGAGGCCAAGCTGTGCTTCATGGGGCATGGGCTGATGGAAACCGCCATGGCCTGCTGGTCGACGCCTGCCTCACTGAGGCCAGCGGATATGCCGAACGGGTCGCGGCGCTGCAGATGATTGAACCCTTCGCCGATCGGCCACAAGCGATCACGTTGGGTGCCGACAAGGCCTATGACACAAGGGACTTCGTCAAAGATTTGCGGTCGATGAAGGTGACACCCCATGTGACGCAGAACATCAATGGTCGCCGCTCGGCCATAGACGGGCGCACGACGCGCCATTCCGGCTATGGGATCAGCTTGCGCATCCGCAAGCGCATCGAGGAGGCGTTCGGCTGGATCAAGACAGTCGCGGGGCAGGACAAGACGAAGTTCCGTGGCCGCGACCGCGTCGGATGGGCCTTCACCTTCGCGGCTGCCGCTTATGATCTGGTGCGGTTACCGAAATTGATGGCGGTGTCGTCATGAGCGCGGCTTCAAACTGCCGCCTGATTGGCCGCTGGCGGATCGTCGAGGCCGATCTATGGGATCGGGATTATCTCGACCTGGTTGAGCCTGCGGCAATCATCATCGGGGCCGACGGTTATGGCGAAATCGCCTTCGGCGCGATGCAAGCGAGCCTCGATCTCGGCTACAGGCCGTCCATGGTCTTCTTCAGATGGGGCGGAAGCGACGAAATGGACGAAGTCTCGGGCGACGGTCATGCCGACCTACTCGATGACGGCGCGATCGAGATCACTTTCGCATACAACAACGGAGACGAGGCCGTGCTGAAGGCCAAACCAGAGACTTCTTCAACAGCCTGCTAGACGTCTCAAGCGGCCAACCTTCGACGTCACCTGTTAATATACCACGGCTAGGAGAACGGTTGGGCGATTAAATGTCAACCGCCAAGCGAACCAAATCGGCGCCCTTGTACGAGGAAAGCATCGTCTGAACGATACGCAAGCCATCAGATTTCAAGTCGAATTTCGAATCATCCTCCAGCCAGGTCTGAAACGTTCCACGCATTGCAAACCAAAAGGTATATGCCGCAGTGTCGGACGTCCAAGGAGCTAGTAATTCCTTCCTCGTCTCGGCGAATCCAAAGACGCTCCCTAACGTACCTCGCACCTCCTGCTGGAACTTGCGATCTTCATTATAGAAGGCAACCGTATCGGAGACTTTCTTATCATAGATCTGGAAAATCCGCCTGCAGTTTTCATTGTCAGCGAAGTAGTTAATGGCTGATGCGGCAAACTCAGCGATTGCCTTCAATGGCTTCTCAACCATCCCCGCGTCATGGAGCCTGCCCAGTTTTCTTGCATGCCAGCACAGCTCATCACGCAATGCCAACAGAATGTGCATTTTTTGTCCGAAATGCCACTGGACGGCGCCGGTTGTTACAGCCGCTTCAGCAGCAATTTCCTGCAAGGAGGTGTCATCGTATCCTTTTTCGATAAAAATAGCTTCGGCAGAGCGTAAAATCCGCATCCGGGTAGCTGCAGCCTCTTCCGACGTTCTTCTCATAACTCACCTGCCCTGTGGCCAATCGCATCCTTTTTGGAACGCACCTCAGCCCGGCATCCCGCGAGAAATAAGAAATATGAGATCTGCCATGGTTTGCCACAGCGATTTCGTTACAAAATTAACAGAGGAATCACAGGTACGTTAGGGCAGCTGCGCGCTCGTGGTACCAACTCGTTTCGAGACACCGCATTTCACAATTCACTACCGTTCAATGCGATCAATGCGATCGTGTCCCGCCGGGTGGTGTAGGTTGTGGAGGGTAGCAAAGGCGAGTGCCCGCGCGCTTCCATAGCGCTGTAGCGGGTGATCGGCTTTGCGGGCGGCCACCAGTGTTTTCCGTTAGGGTCGGGTTGTTGAAGACCAACCTGACGGAAAGATCACCGATGACCAAAGACATGATGGACGTGCGCTCGCTTGTTGAGAAGAGCGCGGATGCAGATTTATTGCGTGAGATGATCGGTTTTGCCGCCGAGCGGCTCATGGAGCTGGAGGTCGGCTCAGCCACAGGTGCCGATTTCGGCGACAAGAACCCGTTGCGGCTTGCTCAGCGCAACGGCTACCGTGACCGTGATTGGGAAACCCGAGCTGGGACCGTGGAGCTTCGCATTCCGAAGCTGCGCAAGGGCAGCTACTTTCCGAGCTTCCTCGAACCCCGCCGCATGGCAGAGAAGGCTCTGACGGCGGTCATCCAGGAAGCTTATATCCAGGGCATCTCGACCCGTTCAGTTGACGACCTGGTCAAGGCCATGGGGATGAGTGGCATATCCAAAAGCCAGGTGAGCCGTCTCTGCGAAGAAATCGACGTTAAGGTGAAAGCGTTCCTCGACAGACCGATCGAAGGCGACTGGCCATATCTATGGGTCGATGCGACCTACCTCAAAGTCCGACGCGGCGGACGGGTTGTCTCTGTCGCTGTCATCATCGCCGTCGGCGTCAACAGTGATGGCCGGCGCGAGGTCCTGGGTATGGAGGTTGGCACGTCAGAAGCCGAACCGATCTGGACGGAATTTCTGCGCAAGTTGAAACGCCGAGGATTGCGCGGCGTCAAGCTTGTCATCTCCGATGCCCATGAAGGTCTCAAAGCGGCCGTGACCAAGGTTCTCAATGCCACCTGGCAGAGGTGCCGGGTTCACTTTATGCGGAACGTCTTGGCGCATGCCGGAAAGAGCGGTCGGCGGGTCGTCTCCGCCTTCATCGCAACGGCCTTTGCCCAGGAAACACCGGAGGCGGCCAGCGCTCAATGGCGTAGTGTCGCCGACCAGATCAGGCCGAAAGTGCCAAAACTTGCCACCATCATGGACGATGCCGAAGACGATGTTCTGGCCTACATGACCTTCCCGAGAGAGCACCGGGCAAAGCTACACTCGACCAATCCGATCGAGCGTCTCAACGGCGAAATCAAGCGCCGCACTGATGTGGTCGGTATCTTTCCCAACGACGAGGCAATCGTCCGTCTTGTCGGGGCGCTGCTGCTCGAACAGAACGATGAATGGGCCGTGCAGCGCGCCCGGTACATGACCCTTGAGACCATGGCCCAAATGAGCGATGATCCCCAAATCAGTTTGCCAGCAGTGGCTCGCTGATATCCCCTCCGACCTCAGTCGGAAAGCACGGCAATCAGCCGCGACCTACACCACGTCCAGGGGCACGATCTTCAATGCAATTTGGTATCACTTACTTGCCTCTGTGCCTGCCACTACTGTCACTGCTGGATATCGTCAGCAACTGGCAAAGCGAGCTCAGTTAGCGGCGGAGCGCACCTAAAAAATCGCTCTGCTCTGAACGTGACTTTAGCGTGGCGCTACCTTTTGCCATCGCAGACAAGAGCGCCTCAGCGTCCTCCTCGACGAGGAGGATGTTGCGATGGCTTGCTGTCACGAACGCCTCGTCAACAACGTGATCAAGAAAGGATTCGAGCTTCCTATAAAAGCCTGCGGTGTCGAGCAGCCCACAGGGTTTACTATGGTAGCCAAGCTGCGCCCATGTCCATACTTCGAACAGTTCTTCAAGCGTTCCCAATCCCCCTGGCAAGGCGATAAAGCCATCCGACAGCGCTGCCATCAGCGCTTTGCGCTCGTGCATGGTCTCGACAATGCGCAGATCAGCGAGACCAGTGTGCGCAACCTCATTCTCGGCCAGTGCACGCGGGATTACCCCAATAACCTCTCCGCCATTGCTTCGGGCTGCATCGGCGATCGTCCCCATCAAACCGATCGAAGCGCCGCCATACACCAATCCGATGCCTGACGTCGCGAGAGCTTTGCCGAGGCGCTTTGCTGCGCTCACATAGTCTGGTTTCCGGCCGTTGTTTGAGCCCGAAAAGACGCAATATCTCAAACGCTCCTCCCATCGACAAATGAACATTACGCAAGATTGGCTTTGAATATTCCAATCCACCAAGATCCGTTTCGAGCGCCCAGACCAGGGCACGGAATAGCGCGGCCAAATCGTCGTAACCAGCGTCTCATATTTTTGCTCTGGCGGCTTCTGGCAAGCTCAGCTCATCCGCTATGGGCCATTGCGATGGATCCGCATTAAAGGATGCGAGCAGTTCGACTTGCGCGCGACACCATGGCGACACCAGCAAGCGCCCATCCTGTAAGCTTTCGACAAACCATTGCCAATCCACCCATTGCCACGCAGACACCTCATTCAGATCGGGTGTTACGCTCAAGGTTTGGCAGCGGGCGGTGAACACGGGGCACAATTCATGTTCGGTGATCCCATTCGTCATTGCTGCGCGATAGGAAAACTCGGGTAGCACAAGGCGAATGCCATTTACCTCTATCCCCAATTCCTTTCGAACCCGGCGCTCGATTGCTTCAATCAACGATTCACCCGGCCGCGGGTGCCCACAGCAACTATTGGTGAGAACGCCGGGCCATGTAATCTTGTCCGATGCCCGCCGCGTCACGAGCAGCTTCTTGTCGTCATCAAAAATGTAGACCGAAAAGGCAAGGTGCAACGGTGTATGGGCGTGATGGATTTCGGACTTTGGAGCCGTGCCGATGGCCTCACCATGCTCGTTGCACAAAATGACCTTTTCGGAGAGTGCATTCGTCGAAGTGTTCATCAAACACCTCCAGGGTTGGAAAGCTGCATGCAACCTGATCGGTGGACGGTCATCAGCCTCTTCAGAAATGGCAACGTGTGGAAGTGAACGCATGGCGTCGTTAAACTCAGGGTCAAGCCGTCGTCACACCATATCCATTAAGTTGCCCGAGAAGTTGACTTTCAAGAAGCTGCGCTTGCCCTTCGTCCTCGACGTCCGCACTGATCATTCCGAGACGATCGACTAATTTTTCTACTACGGCGTTCCGACGTCCGGAGTCATTGCTTATAAGCGGACCCTCGAAATCGTGTTGCCAAGATCGGAAGTTTGCGGTGTCGCTTTTCCATCGAACCTCCCTTAGAGTTTCGAGCTGCAATCGCTGCGCTGTATCGGAGTCCATCCCGATGTGGCTCCAGATCCGTGCCTCGCCGCTCGGGTCATCAACTTTGAGGTTGAAGCGTTCTGCATCTTGCCAAACAGGCATGGTCTCGTCCTGAAGCATGCAAACGTAAAGAGCGAATTCTCCGGAATACTCGTTGACAAGGAACGCCTTCGTCTCCTCGAACATATCGGGAGTTTCCCCTGGATAACCGACAATAAACGACACGAAATGTTTGATCGTGCTTCCGTCTAGAAGCTCATGAGCTACACGATTTGCTCGCGCCGTGACTTTCTTGTCCATGTTCCTGAGGCTCGCATCGCTCATTGACTCGAAGCCGATGAACAGAGATTTGCAGCCGGCGTCTTCGAGCTGATGGACGAGCTCGGCATCTTTGATTGAATTTGCTCGCGTGTATGCTTCCCATTGAATGTCGATGGCAGCTAGTTTCGGCAAAAGCTCCCTGAGGCGCTTCGGAGGTACGGTAAACGTTGAATCCAACGCTTTGACGTAGCTTGCGCCGTTTTGAACTTTATAGTGCTCCCAATCGCTCGCGATTTTATCTGCGGACTTATATCTCCACAGGGGCGATGCAGCCGGGAATGAGCAAAATTTGCAACTGAACGGACAACCCCGCATCGATTCGTAAGGTACAACCGGTGCATGACCGGTTAGCGCGGGTGACGGGTATTGGTCCAGGTCGATATAGGCGATCGGCGTAAGCTGTGGTCGGCCATTTACATCGCGAAACACGAGATTAGGAACGCTGGTGGGATCACCTCCCTTGAGCTTACTGAGCAAATCCGGCAACGCAAATTCGGCATCTCCGCGAATGATAAAATCGACGCTCCCATGATCTCGCATAATCTGCATGAACTTGAGATTGCTGTATTGACCACCAAGGATCAGGATTGCATCGGGGAATCGCAGCTCGATCCAACTTATCGCCTGAAGCAAGCTGCGCCGGTCCCAGATGAAGGTGGTTGAGAGGAGAACGACATCGTAAGAACCAGCGGGTTCGCCTCCAACCCCTTTCCAGATATTTTCAGTTGGCATTGCGTCGAACTCAACTCCCCCCTCAGTGAGAATGGACTGCAGCGTGAAGGTCGTGAGGTGGAACGTTCGAGCCGGTTGGGACGCGCCTTTGGCAGCAGAGCTATTGCTCATAGCCCTTGCCCCGCCGCCATCTCGACGTGCACGAAGCAACGGCACGACCCCCCCATCGTCGGCTTTATACTGAAGGCGCGAGAGATCAAATCTGGCCCTACCAGAGCCGACGGCAGCCATTTCAGGATTGATAAGGAGCTCGAAGGATGAACCACGCAGCAGCCTGTTATCGGGAAATTCCGGCCCCATTCCGGAGATGAGCAAGATAGTCATTTTACCTCACGGTTGGCAAAGTTTCAGATTGACGCGTAGCTCGAAAGTAAGCTTTTGCTGAATCTCATGAGTAGACCTAGCCCAACGATCTAAGGTCCCGGGGGCTCCCAGTATCATGTGAAGCCGGGAGACGAGTGAGCCCAACATTCCCGCCTTCTTGCCAGTCAGGGAACTCGCGCTCTTGCCACCGCGCGTGTTCAAGATATTCCTCGGCAATGGCCGCTATCAGCGCCTCCCGCCGCATCGGATCGAGATGTAACAACTCGCTGATTTCGATGTTATTTTCCCTGGCGAACTGTATCGCGCAGCGATATCCGTCGATGTCCTCCAATACTGGCCGGAGAACTTCCTGGTTCCAGAGATCCGCCAATTCCTCCAGCAGGGATGGGCGCTCGTCCTTGATGGCAAACATTTCCGTAACTCGAAGTCTTGCCCGCGGCAGGAAAACATCCGGAGTCGCAAGACGCAGGCGCCTTACGTGCCACCTGAAACCGGCATTCCAATAGGAGTCCTTGGCCATGCAGTTCAGAAGGGAAATCGAACCGCCTTCGAGGATGAGGCCAGGGGAAGATTTGCGATCCTCTATTGCCGATATGAGCTGGAGATGAGCGGCCTCTGCTTCCATCACGCCTTCGGTGAGTGGGCGCGAATCTAGGTAGATTCGCTGGGTGGATTGCAGCTCCGACTCTAAAGGACGCCCGCTGCCGGTGGCGATTTGAGGGCAGCATTGTACTCGATCCAGCGCGATAACCGGCCATCCGGTCTCTCGTGCAATTTGGATTGCCAAGTCTGTTTTTCCGCTGCAGGTGGGTCCATAAATAAGATAGATTAGCATTCGCATCTCGCTCTTTTTTGGTAACTGGTGCCATCGGGCGTGACGCGGCACGATCTGATAACCGTGCCGCTTGATCGGGTTTGAAAAGTATGCGCCGCGCACAGTATAAAAAGAACAAATGTCCGAATTCGAAGTCTCGAATCCAGAAATAATGATAGTATTTGTTCCGGGTACAACCTTAACAACAGAGATTGGTGTTCGCAATACGGATAGAAACATTAAAGATATACATTAATAATGTAAATATACTGATTGTAATGCCAGAATCCCAATGCTTGTACTAGAAGTTTCGTTTCAGTTGACATCGATTCCCCAACCGACCCCGCGGGTGATCAACTTGCAGGGTGTGCCGCCGCTAAACAACGACCATGTGCTGGACGGCGCGCATATCTTGCTGTCGGCCTACGACGACTGGCAGCTATACCGGGCGCCGCTGGCGGCTGGGGTCGCGGTCTAGGTCTGGGGCAAGGGAGGCCCTGACGGACTTTTGCACTTTCTGCATGGCGTCTCGCCTGACGGGCGGGAGCTTGCCTTTGTCGGCGTTCGGGCGCGGATCACCGGGCCAGCCTCGTGCCCGATGGTCCCATTGTGATCGGCATGGATGACGCCATCGAGCGTCGATGGGGACCCCCGGATTGGTGCGCGTGGTATTCTACGGCGACCCGGTCCGTTCGACATGGGCACGGTTAGCATAAGCGGCATATCAAAATGGGATAAGCAGCCGGGAGGCGGCAAACAGGACCCAATTGTACATTCCTGAAACGTCTGATAAAAAGTTCTCGTCGAAAGAGTGCTGACCGGATGGTAGCCCGGTCGCCGTCTTAGCGGACGGCAACTCTTCCCTTTGGGGTATCCGCGACACCTGGACCGGCTTGCCGGTTGCAAAGGTGTGTCCGCCGATAACCCCAAGTCATAATGGGCGCACCTTCTCAATTCGTTAGAAGGATGTACGACTTTGAAACTTACAGGAAACACAATACTCATCACTGGCGGCGCAACGGGCATCGGCTTCGCGCTCGCGCGGCACTTTTCCGAGAACGGCAATCAGGTCATTATCTGCGGCAGAAGCCAATCCGCGCTGGAGAAGGCGAAGACGGAAGTGCCTGCGATGGTGACGCGCGTTTGCGACGTAGCCGATACAGATAGCCGCCGCGCGATGGTCGAATGGCTGAAAGCCGAATACCCGACCCTGAATGTGGTCATAAACAATGCAGGTATTCAGGCGCGGCGTGACTTCACCGCCGATCCGGAGATCGCGACGCTCGACCAGGAAGTTGCGATCAATTTAACGGCCCCCATCCATCTGATCGCAGAGCTGCTACCGACATTGAGACAGCAGGGGCAGGGGGTTATCATCAACGTCAGCTCCGGTCTGGCCTTCTCGCCGATGGCAGATGTCCCTGTCTACTGCGCGACAAAGGCCGCGATACATTCCTTCACGCTCAGCCTCCGCCACAGTTGAAATCGAAAGGCATCCGGGTGGTGGAAGTCGCCCCACCGATTGTCGATACCGGGCTCGGTGGCAATACTCGCAGCGGAGGGACAGCCAATCAAATGATGGTGACCCCGGAAGAGTTTGCCACACATGCGCTCGCGCAGCTTGAAGCGGACAAGGACGAGGTGCTGGTCGGCGTTTCCGCCCAGACACGCGAGCTAGGCGAAGCCATGTTCGAGCGCATGAACAGCCGCACCTAAAGCATTGCGGATTGCCGTGATTTTCGCGGCAATCCTCTCAAGGTCTGCAAGAGTATGGTGCCAGAAACTGTCACGTAGATGTGCATAGTGGTTTTCGACCAGAGCAAGATTCTCCATCAAGTTTGCCGGGTTTGCCGCGATCTCGACGCGAAGGATGCTGGCGCGCAGGTAGGCCACGCGGCGGCAAGGAGATCGCGTTAGTTGCTCGATCAGGTCCCAGCACCACGGGTGTCGGAGCGCCTGCTTAAGTTCAAAAAAGGAAAATATATGAAAGCCGTTAAATTCAACGAATATGGTGGCACCGAAGTCCTGCGGGTCGTTGAGGTCGAGGCGCCGCACGCGGGCCCCGGTCAGGTGCGCATCGCGGTGCGGGCCGCAGGGGTCAATCCGATCGACTGGAAGCTGCGGGCAGGATATGTTCGCGACTTCATGCCACTTACCTTTCCCGCCGGCGTTGGTTCCGAAGCGGCCGGTATCGTCGACGAGGTCGGTGATGGCGTCTCGGGCGTCGCCATCGGTGATGCCGTTTTCGGTTACGGACAGAATACGGTGGCCGAACAGGCGGTGTTGAGAAGCTGGGCGCGCGTACCAGACAACATGCCGATCGAGGTGGCCGGTGGCCTACCGGTCATCGTTGAGACGGCGACGCGCATCCTCGATCACGTTAACCTTAAAGCCGGTGAGACGCTGTTGATAGCAGGTGCCGCTGGCGGGGTAGGAACCGCCGCCATCCAGCTGGCGCGCCACCGTGGCGCCATTGTGATCGGTACGGCGAGCGAGCCGAAGCATGATTACATCCGCGAGCTAGGTGCGATACCGACGACCTACGAACCTGGGCTGGCCGCAAGGGTACGCGAATTGGCGCCGCAGGGCGTGGACGCAGCGCTCGATCTGGCAGGTGCCGGCGTCATCCCGGAGCTGGTCGAGATTGTCGGCGATCCCGCGCGCGTCGTTTCCATTTCCGACGTCACGGCGTCGCAACATGGCGCGACCTTCTCGGGGCGATCGGCCGATCACCCCGAAGACGCCTTTGCCGAGGCAGCGCGGTTGTATGGCGAAGGCGCATTTCATCTACGCATCGAGCGGACTTTCCCGATCGAGCAAATCGCCCTGGCGCAGGAGGTTAGCGCTGCGGGGAAGGTGACCGGCAAGCTCGTTATCACAGTGGGCTGACCCGACCTCCGGCCCGCGTGATGGTTGCACCTGCGGGCCGGAAGGCTCAGTTTTACTGGCCGCTTACTGGCCACGATCGCCCGATACGAGGGGAAAAACGACAGTTGCAACGAAAAACCCTCATTTTCCAAGGATCTAGAACCATGTCTAGCGTCGAGCCACTCGACCCGTCATTCCCGTTAACCCGTCAGATGGAAGTCGACGCGGCCCCCATCGTGTTGGTCAATCTCTGCACCATGGCGCCCGAAGACGAAGCAGCGTTCCTGGTCGCCTGGGCCGCTGATGCCGCCTTCATGAAGAGCCAGCCCGGCTTTATCTCGACGCAGCTCCACCGCGCGCTAGGAGACAGCCCAACCTACCTCAACTATGCGGTCTTTGAATCTGCAGCGTCATGGCGCGCTGCCTTCAGGCATCCCGATTTTCGGGAGACGGCGAAGGCGCATCCGGCGTCGGCGGTCTTTCGCCCTCATCTCTTTCAGAAGGTCGCTGTGCCGAACTTGTGCACCGCGTAGCGGGGCAACGATTTCCGAGCTCCCCGCTCGGAGATACATGAGCGCTGGGGACAAAGCGCTCATTGCCCGCGGCAACATAATAAGCCTGTTGGCTTTGATGTCAGGCAAGCCTCGTCCTTGATTAGCACGACCGCCAACGGATTGCGGCAAATCCAAACGCCATTTCATGTGGGCTAGCCGCATCAACCTACGCTTGCCCTGAACTCGGCACTTATCTGTAATTCCTTGCAGCTGACCTTGCTGTTCCGGACCTTTGCGTTTTCAAGTGCCGAAGCTGTGACCGCTTGATTATGCGTTTGCTCGTCCTGAAAGAATGGTGACAGAAACTGTCCCCATGCTGGTTTATGTACGTTTGCAATTGCGGAGAGGCGTCGAACGCTCTCTCGTGCAATGCCAGAAAGGATTTGAAAGTATGTCCAGACGTAAACCAATCGACGCTTATCCAGTCGCTCGCCAGAAGCCCGAGGCACCCTGATGAAACGAATTCAATATAGCAGATATGGCGGCCCGGAGTTGATGCGGGTCGAGGATTTCGAGTTGCCCGTCGTCGGAACAGGTGAGGTTGCCGTGCGGGTCAAGTTCGCGGCGATCAATCCTATCGACTGGAAGCTCCGCGCAGGCCAAATGAAGATCGTCACCGGCAGAACCTTTCCCCGCGCCATGGGAATGGACTTTTCAGGGATAGTCACTGCGATCGGCTCCGACGTCACGCGGCTTAAGATTGGCGACGCTGTGTTCGGTCTTGCCAAATTCAAGCAAAGCGGTGCGTTCGGGCAAGCCGTGGTGACAAAAGATACGTTCCTGGCTCGAAAGCCGGAGAATGTTTCTTTCGAGGATGCCGCATGCCTCGGCACACCAGGCGTCACGGCTTGGAGCGGACTTATCGACAAGGCAAAGCTGCGGCCTGGGCAGCATGTGTTTATCAACGGTTGCGCCGGTGCTGTCGGCGAAGCGGCCGTGCAGATCGCGCAGATCTTCGGCGCCATCGTTTCGGGAAGCTGCAGCGCGCACGACATGGAGCGTGCCAGATCGCTCGGCGTAAAGACGGTCTATGACTATCGTACCACCGATCTGTCCAAGATTGCTGATCGCTTCGACGTCGTCTACGATACGGCCGCGACGCTGACACTTTCTGACGGAATGAGTATGCTGAGCAAAGGTGGCGTATTCCTGGATTTGAACCCTGGGCTCGGCAAGTTCATTCGCGCAGCCTTTGATCGCCGGCTAAAGCCCATCATTGGTTCTCCCCGGGCCGAAATCCTGGAAAAGGTTGCCGAAGCTGCTAGCGCAGGCAAGTTCAAAATACCGATTGGAAAAACTGTTTCACTCGACAGCGCGATCCCACTCATTGGTGAGCTTGAGAGAGGTCGCAAACTCGGTGGCAAGGGCGTCGTGGCAATGGAGTAAAAATGGCAAGAAGCCATCGACTGTTCGACCTGATGCAAGTACTGCGCAGACATCGCGCGACGGTGTCGGGCAATACACTTGCTAACGAACTTGGCGTGTCTCTGCGCACCATACGCAGAGACGTGGCCACCCTGCAGGACATGGGCGCAGACATCGATGGTGAGGCGGGTGTCGGCTATATCTTGCAGCCCGGCTTCCTTCTCCCACCGTTGTCGTTTACGGACGAGGAAGTTCAGGCGCTCGTGATCGGCGCCCAGTGGGTTAGTCGCCAAACGGACGACTCGCTGGCCTTCGCCGTGAAGAACGCGCTGGCCAAGATCAATGCTGTTCTTCCACCTGACATGCGATCCGGTCTTAACGAAGATATGATCTATGTAGGCCATCCGCTGAAGGGCGCCGGCCCGCTGGATCTAAGCGAGATCCGCAGGTCACTGCGAGAGCAGCGAAAACTGCGCATCACGCTGTCTCTGAAACATGTCAACCTGGGAAAGGAGATCATCTGGCCCATCATGCTGGGGTTCATTGAATCAAAACGCTTTATCGCGGCCTGGTGTGAACTGGACGAAAAGTTTCGGGTGATCGGATTGGAAGACATCGAAACTGCGGAGGTCCTGGCCGAGCGATATTCACGAAACCGCCGCCAGCTCGTAAAGGAATGGCGCGCAGAAGAGATGAGGCCTTGTAACAGCCATGGCGATATTTGCTGACCAAAACACCCGCAGTTTTCCCGGCGCGATCCCGGCGGGCATCAAGCGTTGTTGAAAGGTTCATGCGGGGAAACGCGTTTTTCGTCGCAAGTCGATCGTATCTGGATAGGTCAAACCACTACGACAACACATAGCGCGTCAAGGCAAATGACGATGTGAACCTGACCGCCAGTCATTTGCCGCTTCAGAATCCAACCAAGACAAAGGTGCGACATGAAACCATTTCTTCCATTCTTGCGGCCGGTTTATGATGCGCTTGAACCTTATGCCTATCCAGTCGTGCGAATAACAGCTGGACTTCTGCTCGTTCCACACGGCGCTCAAAAGCTCTTTGGATGGCTCGGCGGAAACCCCACACTGGCTGCGGGGGCGTTCCGTGCCATCGGTTTTGAACCGGCGGAATTGCTTGTGATGATTACCGGTGTCATTGAGTTTTTTGGTGGCTTGCTGGTCGCCGCCGGTTTTCTCACACGACCGGCCGCCGCAATCTGCGCTGGCCTTCTCGCGGTGACGATCTGGGTCACCTCAGCGAGGGGGTGGGGAGCAATGGAATATAGCGTACTTTGGACGATGGTCTGCTTGGCCATCGCCGTTCGTGGTGGCGAGAGACTGTCTGTCGACCGCACTATCGGCCGAGAATTCTAGCCGCGGCAAATTTTATTGAAGGTTGGTCGTTCCATGCAAGGATAAGGCCCCTCATGACAACGTGTCTTTTCTGACGAGTGGCACGTCCGAGGATCGATTCACCATACGCGCTAGAAGAAAGTTCCAAAAAAAGTATTACGCATCATTGTATTGTATACGGATGCAAGGCCCTGCTTTTCGATCTCCTTGGTCAGTGCATCCACATCAACGCGCCGGTTAGCATAGAGCATGCGGACCTTCTCGGGATCGGCCTTGATGTCTCTTTCGTAAGCATCCGCCATCGCTTTCAGGGCCGACCCCGCATCTGCGTTCTCGACAAGCGAGCCGGTTGCGACCAATGTTTCCACGAGCTTCTTGTGATCACCACCCTGCAGGGCTTCGACGACAGATTTCTGACTGTCAGGCGTCCAATGACTCGCCTCGGGGGACGTCTGGTGCGCCAACTCTATTTGGATAGTGGGTCTTTCCTCGCCACGTGCCGTCACAAGTTCCTGACGTTTCGCGATCCGGTTGAGAGCGGCTGTGTAATCCGGCAAGGCCGGGAATTTGTCCTGGTAGAGCTCGCTGCCGGACTTGCCCAGTTGGCTGGCCAAGATATCCCTGTCGGCCGTATCCGCACGTGCGGTGAAGAGTTGCGTCCGCTCGTCGGCCTTGCTCAGCAAGGCGCTGTTGGCGTTGATGCCATGGGCGGCGTTGTGCAAGAGATAGACTTGGTCAACACGTTTGCCATCGTCATGTCGGGTGAGTTCATAGGCAGAGCCGATGACCGTCGTCGGGCCTTCGATCTTGTAGCCCTTAACGCCCCTATCGCCCGGCTCGCCGGTGCTGGCCTCGAAGGTCTTGCTCTGACTGCTGCCATCGGGTTTGAAGGTAACGGTTTTGCCGTCGACCTTTTCGATCCGGCCGGCTTCGCCTGCAACGAGATTCCTATAGCTGCTGGTGACGCTGAGCCTGTCGCCGATCCTGAAACGAATATCCTTGTTGTTGAACGCCTTGAAGGTGACAGGGTCGCCGCTCAGGCGGCCGGATGCAAGGCCCTGCTTTTCGATCTCCTTGGTCAGTGCATCCACATCAACGCGCCGGTTAGCATAGAGCATGCGGACCTTCTCGGGATCGGCCTTGATGTCTCTTTCGTAAGCATCCGCCATCGCTTTCAGGGCCGACCCTGCATCCGCGTTCTCGACAAGGGAGCCGGTTGCGACCAATGTTTCCACGAGCTTCTTGTGATCACCACCCTGCAGGGCCTCTACAACGGATGTTTGTGAAAAATGACGCCCGTTGCCTGCAGAGGCGGCGTCTTGCACTTCCTGGTCATTCGAAGGCATAGTTTTTTCTCCTGAGTCTTCGGTCGATCGGTTTTCTGAAAAGTTTGAGAGGGCGTCCGTTGATGACGATTCCCAATTTGGTTCCTGAACATCTTGCTGGTGGGCTATGGAACCAACTCGGGAACCGGCAGTACTGGTGTCGGGATCGAGCCCCGCATAGGTCGGTTGAATTCCGTTCGCGAGGGATCCTCCCAAGTTCAATCATTCGACTAGGGAGGTGATATCTTCGACAGCCTCGGCAGAACTGATTGAGCGCCGCGCCATTTTTTTGTGAGGTTCAATTTCTTCCTTCGTCGCGACGCGCTTCCTTTTCTCGACCGCAGTCTCCGGTTTTGTATCCGCTGTGATCCAGGGCCGATGTCCTCGGCGGGCTGAGGTGTTAGCCGGCAATCCTGGCCCATAGAATTCCGGCTGCATCCGCTCTTCAGTCGTGATGACGGACGCCTGGGATGCCTCTAAATCAATGGCGCTTTGGTAAAGGGGTGCGCTTTCCGGCATATCCACGTCCGTTGTGGATGGCCCGTGAAACTGGTTCTCTCCAACGGAGCTCTCTTGCGTGGCCAGGGATGAACGAGGCGTCGTTGGAAAGATTTCCATCCTGTCGGCCGGCCTCAGCAACTGCTCGTTCGAAATCGACGAGCGCTCCTCTAGGGCTATATGTTCGGACACTGGGAATTGAATGGAGTTATTAGGTACGATTTGCTGAGTGAGCTTTGCACTGAGAACTTGAACGTTGTTTGCCACGAGAGGAGACGCAATGACGTCGAGACGACTGCGATGCCTCGTCAAGCCGACATAGGTCAGCTTATCTGAAAGAGCACCGTCACAGAGGAGGATGGCGTGATCAACTGTGGCCCCTTGGCTCTTGTGAATTGTAGCAGCGTAGCCATAGGTAAATCCTGCAAACTCATTATCGGTCCAAGTGACAGTGCGCGAAGATCCGTCAAGCCGTGCACTGATACGGACCGTCGCATTTGTGCCAATATCACGTCCGGAAGGTTCTGCGCTACGCAGTCCGACTACAGTTGCAAAAGTACCATTCCGAATATCAGCCTGCAGACGGCTCTCACTGAATAAGATTCTGTCTCCTAAGGCGAGATTGATTTTTTGCTGGACCCGCCTCGACGACCCATCATCTATTTGAAATTCAGAATCTCCCCCATCTATCAGGCTTGACCACACGCTCATTTGCTGGTCTTGCAATCCCGATTTATCGACGAAACTCTGATGGAGAGCGATATTGGCGCGGTTAACACTCCTGCTGGAATGTGCCATGACAAGACGATCATCCACCGGGTATTGATCGCAAACTCTATTCATCTCCCCGAGCATACGGTCGATGATTTGGTCTGATGCCCTTACGTTTGCGCCGCGAGGGCCAGCAGATACGAAACGGACATGGCCCGTTTGTTGGAGCGCTGTCAGATAGTTCCCGACAGCGCTCTGGGCATCGTTTCGTATGTCACGTCCGAGCTTTTCAGTTTCTAATCGCGACCCAGCATCGAGTTGTCGAAGCGGCTGGACTAGGTCATAGCAACCGGCTTGCTGCATAATGATCGGCAGCAGGTCACCGGGTCCAACCGGAGGCAGCTGACGATCATCCCCCACGCAGATGAGTTTCGGCCTTTCGGTTGGTTGGTAGGAATCTGCACTTGCGATCTTGTCGATTAGCTGCGCAATCTCCTGCGTCTTGACCATTGACATTTCGTCGATGACGACAATGGTATTTTTTCCGACGGTCCGATCTTTGGCCTTAAACGTCGTGGCGACGTCGCGAAGCCCTTTTTTACGAAGCTCCTGAGCGGCACGGTTGGTGGGTACGAAGGCAACCAACTTTATTTGCTCGGCCGGGCCTATCTTCGTTGAACCGGTCCACCGCTTCGTTCAGGGCTCCAAGTACACTTGTTTTGGCGGAACCCGCCACGCCCACCATGGTGGCAGCGCGATTAGACCTGGACAGGTAATGCAGCGCTCCTCTGAGTTCCGGTGTGAAAATGCCTCTGTCGGCGACCATATCAACAATGGTCCCTGGAACGCCGAAGCTTTGTTCCGCGGACAGGTTGCTGACATGCCGTATAATATTCTCTTCCGCATTTCTGAGCTCGGTAGAGGTATAGAGAGGTTGGCCATCGGGCGATTCGAGCTGGGTAAGCATGTCGCTTGCGATGACCTGCTGAAAAAGCCGGTCGATTTCTTGTGCCGGTCGCTTGAAGCGCGTGAGCGCCCGGGTCGTTGAAATCTTGAGCTGGTCTTGTCCGAAGACCGCAGTGCGGTTGGTGGCGTGGTTTACGACCCATTCCGCAATATTGCTCCGGTCCAGTGGGTTACTGGACTGGCGGAGTTCCGCCTGCGATCGCGCGGGCACAGACGTGTCAACAGCAGCCATTCCGGGATCGGACATTATAATGTCATCGACTGGCATGCTTACCACTCCTACTCTTCTCACTTTTCAATCCGTTGAGTGATCATTCACCCGAGCATGGGCATTTCGGTAGGTGCTAATTCAAAACGCAACAAGTATCCGCTGCAACCTCAAAGCCGGTTGGAGGGAGCATGGTGATCATCAAAATCCGGAAGCACGGGCTCGCTGTGTCGCGCGGCCTTCAAGTATTCTTGACGAAGGATTGAATTCATTGACCTCAGATGAAAAATCTTTTCTACGATATTATCCATTGGGAGAACTATAACTCGGCATCAA
This sequence comes from Rhizobium sp. B230/85, assembly GCF_019355735.1. Taxonomy (NCBI): domain Bacteria; kingdom Pseudomonadati; phylum Pseudomonadota; class Alphaproteobacteria; order Hyphomicrobiales; family Rhizobiaceae; genus Rhizobium; species Rhizobium sp. B230/85. The sequence continues at coordinate 18,015 of NZ_CP072159.1, read as the reverse complement.
GCAATTTCTACATATCGGCGCAGTCAAAATCGCTACAGATGAAACTTAGGATGTTTACATTTAAAGGCGACGAATTGCAGCTTTCTGAGCGGTAGCGTCTGGATCTGAGCGGCGCGTTGCCGGCGGTGAAGACGATCTGTTCGTCGGCGCGCATGCGCAGGACTTCGTGCGGCTGGATCAGCGGTCGCGCCGCGAGCTGCTTCGAGCGTGTTCGCGACGATCCCCTCGCCTAAGAACTGCGGCTGACCTGATCGATCTCGACCGTGGTCATGCCGCAGCGTTTAGATATGTAGTCGGCGGTCTCCGGATCGTTGATCGCGGCGAACGAGATCCAGCTGGCACTCTCGAACCACTTGCTCGAAGCCTCGCGGTCGCCATAGGTCTCGCGCATCTGGGCGATCGACTGATAGATCATCGCGAGCGTGATCCCGTATTTGCGGCCGGCGTCGCGCGCGGTCTCTATGATCCGCATGTAGCCGAGGCGCTCGACCTCATCGAGGAGAAACAGCGCGCGCCCATTGAGCTGTCCGTCGCGATTGTAAATCGCACTCAGAAACGAGCCGATGATGAGTCGCACAAGACCCGAATGGGTCTCCAACGTCTTGAGGTCGATGTTGATGAATACGTCGGCCTTTCCCGCGTCGATGTCGCTTGTCGAGAATTTTTGGCGGGACACGCGCGCGGCGTAAATTCGGATAGGAAAGCCAGTGCGTTTCCTTGACAGTATTGGCATAAACGCCCGAGAAGGTTTCCGGTGTCATGTTGACGAAGGCAGCGACGTTCTCCTTCACGAACCCTCGCGATCGGCTCGCTGGGTGAGTTCAGGCCACAGACGTGCGAAGGTGGGAAGCCGCAAGCTCGTCAGCATGAGCGGCAGCTTTGCGATGTCGACAGATGCGGTGTTCATTGTACTGTCCCTCCTGTCAGCAACCGGTCGTAGGCCGCGGCTGTGGGTAGAACGGCATCGATGCCCGGAACCTGTTGGTCGGCGACATCGAAGCGCACTTCCAGAGCTGCCAGATCAGGCAGTTGCCTGGCATCGAGGCTGTCTTCCAATGCCAATGCGAGTTCGGCTTCACAGGCGTTCGAGTGGGCAAGCCCGAGCAAACCGACCATGATTTTGCAGGCAGCGCGCTGGTCGAGGGCTCAGATATGACTGCCCAAGTCTGGGCATAGGCCGATCGAGGGAACAACTGGTCGCGATAGACGAGATTGGCGAACGCCTGTGGCTTGCGGCGAAGGCTGTGAATGACGTGCCGATAGTCGACGACGTGGCCGCCTTGACCGTTCCCACGGGAGGAAGGTCGTCCACGCGGAAGCGTGAATACCCGGACTTGCCCCAAGATAGCATTCCAGGCGGTCGTTATAGAGCCGAACCCGCAGGCGATGGCCGATATAGGTGGAGGGTGCGGTATAGAAGACCCGTCGCAAGGTGAAGCCGCCGGAGGAGGTCACCACAACGACGGTCAGTAAAAGCCCCGAATGTTGGTCGCGATCGCACTGGCCAACAAGATGGCGCGCACGGTCTGGGCATTGCTGACAAAAACATGAGGATTATCGAGTGCCGGCACAGCCAGCAACATGATGAAGGTGTTGTAGGTAACCTAATGTCGGAAAAAGGGGTGTGAGAAGGCGACGACCCGAATGGGCAAATGATCGAAAAGATCTGGATCGGGAAAACCAGCCTTGAATCATGAGCAGAAGAGCTCGGGATTCAGATTTGGACCCGACCTGCAGATCACCATACCAGCCAGCGGCTTCTGTAAACGCCGTATCTGCAGGCCTCACAGAAGACCGCAGTCGATCACATGACCTTCGGTTCAAAGACTTCTTGCATCACGGGCGGCAACCACAGAAGATTCAAGAATCTGATGGTACAAGCCAGCGATCCTGACATTGCAGTGCTGATGGCGCGGTTGGCGGCAAATGCTGCCGAAATCGCTGCGCTTAACAGCGTGCGGAAAAAGGCCCTTACTGTGAACGGACTGCCGTGATTCCATGCCTGAGTGATTGGTCGGCAGGAGCAGGACATGCGTGGCAGTGATATGCAGACGGCGGGTCTGTTTTCTTATGTGAGCTGCGAAGCCCGCGTTCCGACAAGCCATCCGCTGCGAGCGATCCGCGCCATTGTGGACGAGGCGCTGGAAGTTCTGTCGCCAGATTTCGAGGCGATGTATTCAGCGATCGGCCGCCCGTCGATCCCGCCGGAGAAGCTGCTGCGTGCCCTGTTGTTGCAGGCCTTTTACACGATACGCTCTGAGCGTCAGCTCATGGAGCAGATGGATTACAATCTGCTGTTCCGCTGGTTCGTCGGCCTGTCGATGGACGCGCTGATCTGGAACGTCACGGTGTTTACCAAGAACCGCGAGCGCCTCTTGGCAGGCGACATCGCCGCCAAGTTTCTGGCCGCCTTGCTGGGCCAGCCGCGGGTGAAGGCGCTGCTGTCGGACGAGCACTTCTCGGTAGACGGCACCTTGATTGAAGCCTGGGCTAGCATGAAGAGCTTCAAGCCTAAGGACGACACAGATGGTGGCGACACCGACGACAGTGGCCCTGGCGCTGAAGGGAAACAGTCGCCAAAGCCCGCAGGCCGCAACTCTGAGCTTGATTTCCACGGCGAGAAGCGCAGCAACGCAACCCATGCGTCGACCACCGCCCCGGATGCCAGGCTTTATAAGAAGGCCCGTGGTCAGGCGGCCAGGCTTTGCCATATGGGCCACGTCACCATGGAAAACCGCAATGGTCTGGTTGTCGACGCCACGCTGACCCATGCGACCGGAACCGCCGAGCACGAGGCGGCACTGGATATGGTGGGCCGCATGGATGGTCGTCATCGCATCACATTGGCTGCAGACAAAGCCTACGATACGGCCGACTTCGTCGCCGCCTTGTGGGACGCAAAGGTGACGCCACACGTCGCCCAGAACACGACGAACCGACGCTCGGCCATCGACGGTCGGACCACACATCACTCCGGCTACGCTGTCAGTCAGCGCATTCGCAAGCGTATCGAAGAAGTGTTCGGCTGGGCCAAGACCAGCGGCGGAATGCGCAAGACCCGCCATCGTGGAAAGGATCGCGTCGGCTGAATGTTCACCCTGACAGCGACGGCTTATAATCTGCTGAGGCTGCCGAAGCTGCTGACGACGGCATAATCGCGCCCGGAATGCCGAACCAGGCGGATTACGACAAAATGGGCCGACAAGGCCGCTGAAAAAGCCTCATCACGGCCCGCCTTCCAGCCGTCTAGTGCTACAGTTGCGTTTACATTCAAATTGTGATTCACTTCCGATGTTTGATGGGAGGGATTTCGATGTCTGTCGCGGGTTGGTCCGGGTGGCATGGCAGCAGGAACTCGATACACTGAAGCAGCGGCTAGGCCCGGTCTTTGGTCGACGTGAACTTCGGGCATCGGCCAGTGCTTTCCTGGACGGTTTGTTGTCCGGAGTTGAGCGCAAGACCGGCTGGTTGATGGCTGAACAGGCAGGTCTGGAGAGCCCGTATCGAATGCAATCGCTGTTGGGGCGCAGCCAATGGGATGCCGACAAGTTGCGCGACGTCGTTCGCACGTATGCAACAGAGGCACTTGGCGATGAGGACGGCGTCCTTGTGGTCGATGAAACAGGATTCCTGAAAAAAGGCACACACTCGGTCGGCGTCGCACGACAATATTCGGGCACGGCTGGACGTATTGAGAACTGCCAGGTCGGCGTCTTTCTTGCCTATGCAAGCCGTTTTGGTCAAACCCTGATTGATCGGCAGCTTTATTTGCCCAAAGACTGGAGCGAAAGCGAAGCGCGTCGTGCTGCGGCTCATATCCCACAGCAGCAAGCCTTCGCGACCAAGCCGACCATTGCAGCCAAGCTCATTGCCGATGCGCTCGATGCTGGCGTGCCTTGCGCATGGGTGTTGGCTGATGCACTCTATGGATCGGATTCCAAGTTACGCCGTATGCTGGAAGGCCGCGGCCAGCCGTATTGTCTGGCAGTTCGTTCCAATCATCGCCTGCGCTTTGTCCGTGAGCAACACTTCGAGCAAACTGATTCGGAAACAATGGCTGCGGAACTAGACGCGGGAGCCTGGTCCAGTCATGCGGCCGGAGAAGGTGCCAAGGGCCTTCGGCTCTACGATTGGGCACGTATTCCTTTGAGCTCTCGTCCTGATGGGCAATGGGAACGTTGGCTTCTCATCCGTCGCAACCGGCACGAACCCGACGCACACGCCTATTATTTTGTCTTTGCGCGTGCTGGTACAGAACTGAGCGAGTTGGCGGGTGCCGCCGGGCTGCGATGGACAGTGGAGGAGTGCTTTCAGCGCGCTAAGGATGACCTCGGCCTGGATCATTGCGAAGCACGCTCGTGGCATGGCTGGAACCGACACATGACACTTGTCATGGCTGCCGCAGCTTTCCTCGCCAAGCTCGGCGCTGATCTACGCCGCGCGGCTACTGGCAAACCGAACGAAAGGAGTCCAAATCCTCCAATCGCCGCCTGACCCGGACACTCGCGCTACTGCCGACCGTCGCAGAAATCCGCTATCTGATTACGCGACTACTGCTGCCGCCGCCCATCAGAGTTCGCCACATCCTTGCATGGTCACTATGGCGACTAACCCATCAGGCTTCCGCAATGACATCACATTACAAAACACGCCATCAAACGCAACTGTAATGCTTCTGTAATGGGCCTTTGTTCGTCAAGTCCCTCAGTACCAAAATCTCGTCACCAGGATCATGCTTCTGTCCGTGGTCAACACGAAGGTCGCCACACCATGCCATAAGATCAGAACCGGCAGGTCAATCTAGGCGGCGTGATTGCCAAAACATCACAGCACTACTTACGACCTTGCCAGGCTCTCGTCCCGGTGACGGGACCTTGATGGAGACGAAACCTTACAATGGCTTCGTCTCGACGCCGCTATCTATGCCGCAGAGGTTTCCTTGCCCCAACGGAATTCGCTTTCGTCCATCCACATGCGATGAAGGATCGTCGCAAGCTTGCGGGCCAGCGCAACTTTTGCCCGTTTCATGCCACGCCGCTTTGCCACGTCGACTGCCCACCGCTTCAGCGCCGAGAACCTGGTGGCGCGGGTCAGCATGATGTGGGCCGCCTCGTAAAGGGCAGTGCGCACCATAGTGTCACCGACCCGGCTGATGCCACCGTCCAGGTCCGTTTCGCCGGATTGGTATTTCTTCGGCGTCAATCCGAAGTACGCGCCAACAGTTTGGGATTTTGCAAACCGACCAGGGTCATCGACAGCGGAGCGATAGGTAATCGCAACGAGCGCACCAACGCCCGGCATGGTCATCAGTCTTTGGCAGACCCGATCCTGGCGAACGATCTTCAGCATCTCGCAATGCATTTTGGTAAACTCGGTCCAAAGCGCATGACGGGCCTGCAACATAGTACCTATCACGGTCTTCAATACCGGATGTCCCTCGACCAGCTCCAATATTCGTGCTTCAAATCGGCCGAGGCTTACCTCGCCAACCTTTAAACCATAGCCCCGCAGAAATGCCCCCAACGCTCAGTTCCACATCACGCAATTTGGCTTGCAGCAGTTTGCGACCGGTCAAAAGCGCTCGGACATCTTGGCAGCCGGGAGACTTTGAATGAACCGCACGATACCAGCCCATGCGCAATAATTGTGCGATGCCACGTGCATCTTTGTGCATCCTTCCGGTCCGTCTTAATGATCATCGCCGACAGGGCGGCCTTCACGTGACGGGTCTCCAGTAGAACAACACCAAAGCCAGCCTTCGTCAGGCCTTCATACAGCCATTGAGACAATGGGCCTGCTTCCAGGCCGATCCGCTTCAACTCAAGCCCCAGCGAAACAAAGTATTCGATGAGCACATCCGGATCGCCCGCCACCTTCGTCTCGCGGATGATCTTGCCTGCAGAATCCACCAAACACACACTGCTTGCTTCCAAAGAAACATCAATTCCGGCATAGTAATCCATGGCTGTTCCTCGCTTGATGTTTGGGCCGACCCGTTCGGACCACGTTCAACATCGTCATTCTGAGGGACAGCCACCAATCTGGCTACAATCTCGGAAGTGCCGGCCCATTACATGGGGTAATCGCGGGAGCCCGTCACCCCAAGACCAGATTGGTAACGGGTATTGAATAGCAAGGTGGTTGTTCCCCGATAAGATGGCAATACGGGCTCGCGACTGGACGCCGGGCCAAAAACATCAATTGGAGAACAACCATGAACGAATATATAGGCCTCGACGTATCAATGAAAGAGACAGCGATTTCTGTTCGGCGTGATGGCAAGAGGATTTGGCGCGGCAAATGCCCATCCGATCCGAAGCTCCTCGCTGAGGTGATCCGCGAGCACGCCCCGAACGCCAGGCGCGTCGTATTTGAGACGGGGCCGTTATCGGTGTGGTTCTATCATGGTCTGAGTTCTGAAGGGCTTCCGGCAATCTGTATCGACGCCCGCCATGCCAAGGCCGCGCTCGACATGGCCCCGAACAAGACGGACGCCAACGACGCCGACGGCCTGGCACATCTGGCCGAGGTCGGCTTCTACCGCGAGGTGAGGGTGAAGGGCTATGACAGCATGCTGATCCGCACGCTCGTGACGGCAAGGACGAGACTGATCAGGATCGCGACCGAGCTATCCAATCAAATTCGTGGGCTGATGAAGACCTTTGGACTGGTAGTGCCCAAAGGCGGCGGCTTGGTATTTGAAACGAATGTACGCAATCTGTTGGGCAGCAATGCTGGCTTGGAACGGATCATCCTGCCCCTGCTCGAGGCTTGGCACAATATTCGGAGCCGTGCTGCGCAACTCGATCGTCAGCTCATCGCAGCGATCAGGCAAAGCGATGCATGTCGGGTATTGATGTCGATCCCCGGGATTGGTACGGTTACGTCCGCCTCCTTTGTTGCGACAATTGAGGATCCGAAAAACTTTCGAACCTCCCGATCTGTGGGGGCATGGCTGGGACTAACGACAAGGCGCTATCAATCCGGCGAAGTTGACTACGGCGGCCATATCTCTCGGCGCGGAGACAGTCATCTGCGTGGCCTCCTTTATGAGGCCGCCACGGTGATCCTGACCCGAGCTCATGCCGACAGTTCACTTCGTGCCTGGGGGATGAAGCTCAGAGAGAAGGTCGGCTTCAAACGAGCAGCAGTTGCTGTGGCGCGCAAGCTATCCGTGATAATGCACAGAATGCTGATAACTGGCGAAATCTTTGATCGGTCCGCCGGCATGACTGCCTGAGCTCCCCCGGAGCATAGTTGGGAGACTAGAGTAGATAGCCAGACGTTCTGAATTGCGTCCGCCTTATCGGATGCGTTGAAACGTCCCTGCCGGGACGTAGGTCGGGTCATTCCGCTGATGCCGTTGCAGGTGAACGTAAACCACGTACACACTGCGTCCATTACACTGGAAGATTTTTCCCGCGAAAACCCATCATGCGGCGATCGAGTATCGACCGCGCAGACAACCGTGCTCTCGGCAAACGTCATCAACAACGCAAAATGAAACAGCGGGTCCGCCAATCCATGGTTTGGTACTCGTCCCGGTCGAACGATGCTCGGCCGGCTGTTGTTGAACATGTCAAAAAGAGCTTGAAAAATGCCGGGCGATTAGACAACGGCATTTAGCATGTGTTCAAGGGGATATCGTAACAGCGGCGTTGGCAGGATATATTGGGATGTAAACCATGCACGTTTACAATACGTCACCACGGAACGGGGCGGTGACGGAAACCTATAGAAATAATCCGTTTTCGTTGCTTGCAGATGCATTTTGCATGATCAGGTAAGTCGGTGCGGTGTCTACTGAAGCTAAGGTTCGACGTAAGTGGCACCTCTGGGCAATAAGTCGTAAAGATGAGGGGGCAATTTATCCTTGACATATTCATAATTTCACGTGAAGATCAAACATGATTTGTTGGAATCTGTCAAAGTAAACGGCGAAGTAATGAATGGGTTTAAAACTCGCCTAAAGTCGTGGTAAAGCGATGATGTGATAGGTAGGTAGCAAATAGACCCGTCAAACGTCTCAAGCTGACACCGAGAAAAGACTATGTGAAGAAAATACATGGGCGAAATTGGTGCAAACTAATCGAACCGCTGTACTTTATACAATTTTTTGTGGAGCATAACCTCGATCGGAATGGCCAACGTACTATTTATAGATACGGTGGAGTTTACCATTTGCGCTAACTGCACTGTCTGCGAAATGCACGACTTCCGAAATATTCCCGTACAGTACCACGACCTTGAGGCAGCTGCTAATGCGTTCAAAGCCGAGCGTGGAACCGAACCTTGTGTAGGTCCCGAACTCATACTCACAGCTCGCGCGCACGTCTTTGTTTACGGAGGTCAATCCCTTCTTGAAGAACTTCTCGCCAGGACAATTATTCTTCCAAATGGCGTGACCAGGTGGTTCTGCTCTTATAGTCCCTCACAGGTGGTTTCATCTGGCCTTGCCGCCGACAATGGGTGGACGCATTATGTAGCTTTGTTTCCTAGCAACAAATTTATGCTTGCTCAGGGCACAATGGATGGATGGCTTCACAGGACTGATGCACGTTACACCTTATATCCGGTGATTGCGGTCGGGACGCTCCTGTAAGGAGAGATGGCTCAAATTACATGAATCCGGATTTCACATCCTAATTCAGTATTCTGTTTTTTGAGATGGAAAAACTTCTATATTGCTTAAGAGCGCTATATATAGCAATATATGATATGTATCAATAACCTTTTTGATGAATGGATTATATCCATCTATTATATATAAAATATTTTGTATTTAAATAGCGCGTCGGTAGAGGATAATTGAATTTATGTGGCACGATTTTTATACAATTGAGTTTTGAGTGAAATTGCTCCCCGCGTAAAATTTTGGGTCACAAGGCCCAGCGGACGCCCGCTTCTCTTTATATATTCCGCAAAGCCTCCGTACCGAGCGCTAAGATCGTGTCCCGTAGCGTAGTGTAGTTTTTTACATCCACGGCATATCCCGGTCTTGGCCGGAGGGAATATCGGTCCCGGTAGGGACGATGGTTGCCCATCGCCCCCCGGCCAGATCCGTACGTGCGGCATTGTTTCCAGCGTCATATAGCGGAACCGCTGGACGGCCCATTTGATGGCATGGACCGCTCCCTCTCCCTCAGCAAAGATGGCGGCTGCAATATAGAGTATAGGTGGCGCTACGATTCAAATTAAAGTTGGCCTGAAACCAGTATTGATAGAATACTGATTATGAATGAAACCACATAGAAAAATCGAAAGATTCACGCAAATCAACAGATTACGTGTTGTGAATAAAAAAATAAAAAAATTGAACAAGCAATAGAAAAACAATATTGTATTAAACATATTAAAGTCGAAAAAGGAAATAGATAAATAGAAAACACACAGAGGCAGATACTTTACACAAGCGCTTTGCACATTATTTAGACGTTTTATTCCGATATCATCGAATTTATTTGATAGTAGCGCCAAGGGTCAGCGACTAGTGGTTACCGCCTGACATAAGAGTCCCGTATGGGATTCCATTTGCTGGGTTGGCATGCGAGTCTGGCGCATGCGCACAGGAATATCGTTCACCGTTTCGCCAACAGATCACCAACGCCTAATGGCCTTGACCAGGGATCGCAATGCGCCCCAAAAGCACGTCTGGCGGGCCGAGATCATCCTGCTGAGTGCCGATGGCGTCGGGACTGTCGAGATTATGCGCCAGACCGGCAAATCGAAGACCTGCGTATGGCGCTGGCAAGAGCGCTTCGCCACAGAAGGCGTCGAGGGTCTCCTGCGCGACAAGACGCGGCCGTCGCGTATTGTGCGGCTCGGACCCGATGTCGCCGAGCGTGTGGTGGCCCTGACGCTGGCTGATCCGCCGGGCGAGACGACGCACTGGACGGCCGACATGATGGCGACGGCCGCCGGCATCAGCGCCAGCGCAGTCAGGCGTATCTGGAAAGCGCATGGCCTCGCACCTCATCGGTGGCGGCAGTTCAAATTGTCCAACGACCCGAAATTCGTCGACAAGCTGCGAGACGTTGTCGGCCTCTATGTTGATCCGCCAGCCCACGCCGTCGTGTTGTCGGTCGATGAGAAAAGCCAAATCCAGGCGCTCGACCGCACCCAGCCGGGCCTGCCGATGAAGAAGGGTCGGCTCGGCACCATGACCCACGACTACAAGCGGCACGGCACAACCACGCTGTTTGCCGCCCTCAACGTGCTCGACGGCACCGTCATCGGCCGCAACATGCAGCGTCATCGTCATCAGGAGTTCATCCGCTTCCTCAACGCCATTAACGCCCAGGTGCCGGACGACAAGGCCGTCCACGTCATCCTCGACAACTATGCTGCCCACAAGCATCCCAAGGTGAGAGCCTGGCTCGACCGTCACGAGCGTTTCACCTTCCACTTCACTCCGACTTCAAGCTCATGGCTCAACGCGGTGGAGGGTTTCTTCGCCAGGCTGTCGAAGCGGCGTCTGAAACGCGGCGTTTTCCATTCCGTCGTCGATCTCCAGGCCGCCATCAACCGTTTCCTCGTTGAGCACAACAAAAAGCCAAAGCCCTTCACTTGGACCGCCGATCCCGACAAAATCATCGCCGCCGTTAAACGCGGGCACCAAGCGTTAGATTCCATCCACTAGTCGCTGCGCGCTCCAAAGATTGACAGTTTTGTTACATCGAAGGGAAGGTCTCCTAGTGAGGACAGGGTACCAGGAGCGTCTCCCCTTGCCGCTTTTATCAGGGACATGATGCTGTTTGTGACGGGAATTTTTATGCGGCACGATTTAGCGATTGCGCAAACCATTTGCATAGTGCGAATCTCCTCTGAGAAATAACGATGCCTCAAGGTGTCTGGACAAGCAAAGTTGACGTTGTAAGGGAATGGTGCCAAGCTAAACTCCCTCATGTTGACATAGTCAGTATTTGACTGGGTATTGCACTCTGCTAAAACAGTGTCCAGTGTGAGCCCCAAGGCCTTCGCCACTTCAAGACGCTCCTTGTCTACAGCATCTATCACATTACAAACGTACGTATTGGTGCCTTGGCCGTAGAAATAAAAGAGATGACCCCCGCCCACACGAGTTTCTAGCTCCATGCGCCAACTCTCGGCACGCTGAGTAAGAGAGCCTTCTGGATCGCGAAGCCTGCCAATGTTGAGCGTTGCGGAAACTGCATGAATGACATAGTTGGAGAAAAAAAGCGAGTGAAGCGGCGAAATGGCAGTTATCGTGGTGCCAAAGCACTTCTGTAGAGTTGCACTAGTTGAATTTGGAAGTGCAAAGTTGCCATTTGCATCGTACTTCACTGGGTAAGAGGAGACACCAAACGAAGGCAGGATCGCTTTGATGTGAACTTCGTTGCCTTGCCCGCCAGTCAGCTTTGCTGTTACGGGAGAGTCGTCAGTTTCCAGAATTCGTGTGGACATCAAGCGAGATGCGTAGTTAACAGTGAAGCCATGCCCGCAGATGACGAGCAAGCTTTTTTTCAGTACGAACCTTTCAAGATCCCTAACGAATCCCTCGTGCACATCAGCACGGGTCGCAAGGATCAGAAATTTCGCTGAAGCAAGCAGGTCGGACAATTCCTCGTATACCGTGACCTCATACTTTCCTTCGATGAGGCCGCTGGCTACGATTCCACCATTCTGGCGGATCGAAGGCAGTGAACCGGTATGATTCGCAGGTGCCCACATCAATGTCGGAATTTTCCGGCTCGACAACCAGGCCGCCAATGCTGTTCCGGCGTGACCGGCTCCAAGAACACCAACAGTAAGTTCAGATGCCATTAATCAATTGATAAGACTAAGATGGAAGGCTTATTTGATTGGAGTGGATAAAAAGTAAGCGCCGTCTCCGCCCCATTGGATTGGGTGTATTTTGAGGCTTGCTGCATATGCGAGAAGGTTTCCAGTTGTATCTGGAGATTTTCATGGCAGATGATGGATTTGTTGGTCGCTACGAAGTTGTCGAGCCGCGCCGCGGAAACCGGCGTTGGCCGGATGATGTGAAGGCGCGGATCGTGGCGGAAAGCTTTGAGCCTGGTGTTCGCGTTGTGGATGTCGCGCGCCGTCACGGCGTTATAGCAAACCAGCTTTCCGATTGGCGACGTCAGGTGCGCGACGGCATTCTGGTGCTGCCGTTTGCGGCGGCAACGACGCCGTCGGAGCACGATGGTATCGAGCCGGCATTCGTGCCTCTGGCAATCGCTGCGGATGCGCCTGAGCCTGTCAATCGGTTGCCGCTGCCGAAGCTGGCCTCCGACGGGCCGAAGGTGCAGGTTTTGACGTTGGAGATTGGCTCAGACGTTGTGATGCGGGTTCCGAACGATGTGCCCGTTGAACGGGTCGCCGCTCTGGTTCGCGCTGTGCGAGGAGCGCCATGATTGTCGCGGGCCAACGACTGCCGATCCTGATCGCAACGCGTCCGGTGGACTTCCGCTGTGGGCATCAGGCGCTGGCTCTGATGGTGCAGACCGAGTTGAAGCTCGATCCACATTCCGGGATTACGGTCATCTTCCGGTCGAAGCGCGGAGATCGTCTGAAGATCCTGGTGTGGGATGGCAGCGGAATGGTGTTAATATATAAAATTCTGGAACAAGGCAGCTTTGCTTGGCCCAAGGTTCAGGATGGAACGATGCGTCTTTCCAGGGGTCAGTATGAGGCCATGTTCGAAGGTCTGGACTGGCGACGGGTGATGGCGCAACGGGTGAGTGCGCCGTCTGCAGCGGGGTAAATTCTGGCGGCTCTCGCATTGTTTTATTTGGATTTTTGATGCCATTTTGCTATAAAGCGGCATGTCGCAATCCTTTGATCTCAGCTTGTATCCGGACCTTCCACCAGAGGTCGCCAAAGCCTTCGCGGAGATGCAGTTCGAGCTGTCGGTCGAGCGTGCAGCACGTCAGCACGAGCAGGCAGTTGTGGCCGAAAAGGATGTGTTCATCGCCGAGTTGAAGGAGCTGATCGAGACACTCGAGGGTCAGGTTCATGAATATCGGCGCGCGAAGTTCGGGCCGAAATCGGAAAAGCTTGATCCGGGGCAGATGGAACTGGCACTGGAAGACCTTGAAACGGCGATTGCCGAAACACAGGCGCGGATCGCCGCCGTCGAGAAGAAGATCGAAGCCAGCGCAATCAATCCTGGAGAGGTTGGCGATCCGGACAAGGCCGTTTCTCGCAAGGAGCGTAAGGCCCGTGCACTGCCTGAACACCTGCCTCGGGTCGAGCGCGTGATTGAGCCCGAGAGCATTGTTTGCCCCTGCGGTTGCGGCAACATGGTGCGGATCGGCGAGGATCGGACGGAACGGCTCGACCGGGTCCCGGCACGCTACGAGGTGATCGTCACGATCCGCCCGAAATACGCATGTCCCAAGGGGCGAACTGGCGTTGTCCAGGCCAAAGCGCCTGCACATTTGCTGGAAGGGAGCTGGCCGACCGAAGCCCTTCTGGCGGAGATTGCCGTCTCCAAGCATTCCGAACATATGCCGCTCAACCGGCAGGCCGAGGTCATGGCACGACACGGGGTGCCGATAGACCGCACGGTCCTGGCCGATTGGATGGGGCGCACGGGCAGCGAAATCCGGCCGGTGGTCGACCATATGGCTAAACAGCTCCTGTGGGACAGCACGCGGCTCTATGTCGATGAGACGACCGCCCCGGTTCTTGATCCGGGGCGAGGCAAGACGAAGACGGGTTATCTCTGGGCCGTGCTGCGTGACGACCGCGGCTGGAATGGCTCTGCGCCATCAGGCGTGGTGTTCCATTATCGGCCTGGGCGTAAAGGCGAATATGCCGCTGAAATCCTCGACGGGTTCAACGGCACGATCCAGGTCGATGCCTACGGTGGTTACTCTCACCTTGCCACGTCGGAGCGTGTGGGCGGCGATCCCTTGAAACTGGCTTTCTGTTGGGCACACGGGCGCAGAAAGCTGATCAAGGCCACGCCGAGGAGCGGATCACCCATCGTTGATGAGGCGCTCATTCGCATCGCCGCGCTCTACAAGATCGAAGACAGTATTCGAGGCAATGAGCCCGAACATCGTCGGGCAGTCCGACAGGAGTTGTCGCTCCCGCTGGTGGACAAGTTCTTCACATGGATCGCGGCTCAGGCTGCACGTGTCTCACGCAAGTCAGATCTTGGAAAAGCCTTGGCATACATGCTGACGCGGCAAGACGGCTTCAGATTGTTCTTAGACGACGGCCATGTCGATATTGACTCCAACCTGGTGGAAAACGCGATCCGTCGCCCGGCCATGAACCGCCGCAATGCGCTCTTCGCCGGCCACGATGAAGGGGGCCGAAATTGGGCCCGGTTTGCCAGCTTGATCGGCACATGTAAAATGAATGGAATTGAGCCTTACGCCTATCTGTGCGACCTCTTCAACCGCCTCGCAAAAACGGCCACCTCGCCAAAGACATCGATGCCCTAGAGCGTCGGGCGGTTTCTGTGAATCTGACGATTGAACTAAGCCGCTGATCGCGGCGATTTGCGGCGGGCTTTGACGAGAGCGCCCTGACTGAGAGGATGGTTGTGTTGCAACCCACCCTTCAGACAGGAGGCCCCGATGGCTGAGATAAGCCCTCTTCGCCGCCGGATGATTGAGGACATGACGATCCGCAATTTGTCCCCGGCGACCCAAAGATCCTACATCAGTGCAGTCCGGAAGTTCAGCCGCTATTTCTCCCGATCACCTGATCGGCTTAATCTCGACGACATTCGCACGTTCCAGGTTCACCTTGTCTCGACGGGGATATCGTGGGCATCGTTAAATCAGATCGTGTGTGCTCTCCGATTTTTCTATGGCATTACCTTGGCCCAAGACGATGTCCCTGAGCGGATTCCATACGCGCGCAAACCCCGCAAGATCCCCGTTGTTCTGTCGGCGGACGAGGTGGCCCAATTTCTTGAGGCCGTCTCCAGTCTCAAGGCGCGTGTAGCGCTGACCACAGCTTATGCCGCTGGCCTCAGGGTCGGCGAGGTCTGTGGTCTGAAGATCGAGGATATCGACAGTTCCCGGATGGTGATCCATGTTCGTCATGGCAAAGGCGCCAAAGCCCGATACGTCATGCTGTCAAACGAGCTGCTGGGCATTTTACGCAGTTATTGGCGTCTATCGCGACCCACCGGGTTCCTTTTTCCAGGGCGCGATGCCGACAGGCCGATCGAACCGACCGTTTTGAACGCCGCCTGTCGTTCAGCGGTTGCCGCTACTGGCCTTTCAAAGCGGGTCACCGTCCATACGTTGCGGCATTCCTTTGCAACGCACCTTCTGGAGAATGGCACCGATATCCGGATCATCCAGGTCTTGCTTGGCCATGCCTATCTATCCAGCACTGCGCATTATGCACAGGTGTCCACCGACACCATCAGGTCGACCGCCAGTCCCCTTGACCGTTTGCGATTGGAGGTGACCCCGCCGGAAGCGTAGCAGGTTGCGTCCCGCCTTCGAAGTCGCCGACATCTTTCGGTGGCATGGTGGCCCTTACAGACGCGAGAACGCCGGTCATCTTGGCCGCGGCGAACGACGTGTCATGGGAGCGATAGAAGCCTGCCGGACACCCAGGCTTGGCGGTCACGTCAATGCCTGCGATAAGTGCGGCAAAACCCGCATCTCCTATAACTCCTGCCGCAATCGTCATTGCCCAAAGTGTCAGGGAGCTGCTCGCAAGGAATGGGTCGATGCTCGCATCGCCGATCTCTTGCCGGTCCCCTATTTCCATGTGGTCTTTACGATGCCACGTGGTGTCGCTGAGATCGCCTTCCAGAACAAGGCGGTCGTCTATGCATTATTGATGCGGATCTCGGCCGAGACCCTGCAGACCATCGCAGCTAACCCCAAGTGGCTGGGCGCAGAGATCGGTGTAACCGCTGTGCTCCACACCTGGGGCCAGGCCATGACCCACCATCCCCATGTCCATTGTGTCGTACCGGGCGGAGGCCTCTCACCAGACAGAACAAGGTGGATCAATTGCCGATCGGGCTTCTTTCTACCCGTGCGCGTGCTGTCACGTCTGTTTCGCCGACGCTTCCTGACAGCTCTCGCTGAAGCCTTTGCCAAAAACGAACTCCAATTCTTCAACGAACTCGCTCATCTCAACGATAGCAAGACATTCGCCCGCCATCTTGCCCGCGCTCGCAGCATCGAATGGGTGGTCTACTCAAAGCCCCCATTCGGCGGTCCAGATCAGGTACTTGCCTATCTTGGCCGCTACACCCATCGTGTTGCCATCGCAAACAGCCGCATCGTCCATGTCGATGACGACCATGTCGCCTTCAGATGGAAGGATTATCGTGGAGACGGTCGCGACCGTGAGAAGATTATGTGGCTTCATCCCCACGAGTTCATCCGGCGCTTTCTCCTTCATGTGCTTCCGGATGGCTTCCACCGCATGCGCCACTTTGGCTTCCTCGCCAATTGTCATCGGCGCGATCGTATCGCTCTCTGCAGAAGCCTCCTCGGCCAACCATCACCGACAGGCGAGCGATCCCATTCGACAAAATCTCAGCAGGCCCATTCCTTCGAATGCCCCGATTGTCAGCGCCCCATGCGTCGAACTGGCGTCACCGTTGCCCCTGTACCACCGCCTCGGCCATCATCCTTCTGGTGCGATACTTCATGATGTCAGACAACCGCAACCATCACAGCATATTCCCACTCGTCCAGCGCTGTGCCGGCGATCGATATCGCTCGACCCCCGCAAGATCGAACCGCTTCAGATCCCGGTACATTTGGCCCACAGGTTGCAAGGTCTCCGGCAAAACGCTCCCGAATGTCCATTCTCAGGATCAGCGACACCCTTGGAGCAATCGGGACGGCATGGTTCCGGCTCCGCCGACATAGGGCCGCTTCTCAATTCCCCATAGCAGCGTCCAACAACCCGCGTCTTAGTTCAATCCGGCTTACATGAGGCCGCCCGAACCCGCCGCGCTGTCCCATGCGACCTCAAATAACCCTCCAGATTCCCTTGGCTTCGATTTTATGATTCAACATGGCAGGAGGACTTGCCATGTCTCGCGCCTATTCTTCGGACCTTCGCCAGCGGATTGTTGATGCGATCACGCAAGGCGAAACGCGTCGGGGAGCCGCTGCTGCTTTCAAAGTCTCGCCCGCCACGGCTGTTCGGCTTAAGCAGCGGGCGGATCGAACGGGCTCGGTCGAGCCGTCCCGGCGCGGTCGGCCCAGCGGCGGCGGCAAATTGGGCCCTTTCCAGGATGCCATTATCGCCAAGGTAGAGGCGCAACCGGATATAACCATGCCCGATCTGGCGATTTGGCTGGAAGAGCATCATGGTGTGAAAGCTGATCCTTCGAACCTGTCAAAGCTTCTTTGCCGGGTGGGCTTCACCTTTAAAAAAAACACTGCTGGCATCGGAACGCGAACGCGCCGACGTGCGCCGGGAGCGCGATGAGTGGCGCAAACGTCGCCAACCCGCTATGCAGCAGAGCCCCGGACGTCTCGTCTTCGTAGATGAGACTTCGGTCAAGACCAACATGACACCACTGCGTGGCCGGAGCATCAAGGGCAAGCGCCTGCAGGCGGATGCGCCTTTCGGCAAATGGCACACCCAAACCTTTATCGCCGGTCTGCGCTGCGATGCCATCACGGCACCCTTTGTCGTCGATGGGGCCATGGATGGAGACAAGTTCGACACCTACGTGCGAACTCAACTCGCACCGACGCTTGAACCAGGCGACGTGGTGATCTGGGATAACCTCAACGTCCACAAAAGCCCCCGAGCAGCGGCGGCCATCGCCGAAAGGAAGGCATGGATACTCTTCCTGCCGCGATATTCGCCAGACAACAATCCGATTGAAATGGCCTTTTCGAAGCTCAAGGCACTCTTGCGGAAAATGAAAGCAAGGACTTACGACGATCTCTGGAAAGCCGTCGGAAAAGTCTGCGACCTATTCACACCGCAAGAGTGCTGGAACTATTTCCGCCAGGCCGGATGCGTTGCACATTAATCGCCCGACGCTCTAATGCCTTGGGCCTATGCCGCCCGCATAAAGTCCTCACAATG
>NZ_CP072158.1:0-333441 GCF_019355735.1 Rhizobium sp. B230/85 | reverse complement strand
GGCGATATCGCCGCTATTGTTGGCGATCGCAGACTTGACGAGACCGAGGCCTTCCTGAAGCTCGAGCTTCAGGTCGAGCTTGGCGTCGTTCTTCTTCACGAGTTCGTAGCGGAAGATGGCAAACGGGTCGCGCCAGGCTTCGATGACGAATTCATGCCGGCCCATGCGCTGAAGTTCGAATTCCGCCCACCAGCGATCATTGCCGATCAACTGCATGCGGACTTCCGACCAGGTGTCCTCATCGACGGCGCGCCACATGAGAGATGCCGAGAGCGGATCGTGGCCATCGCCGAAAATGTCAGCCTCGACACGGATTGTCTGTCCGACGATGATTTTCACCGCGAAGCGCCCGTCATCGACGGACGGCGTCACCTCCTCTATCGCCAGTCTCGGCGTAGCGGCAGCGTCTGTTGCAGGCAGGGGAGCTTGCGACAAAATCGCCTTGCTGGCCTTGCCCTCGAATACCCGGACCTCGCCGGGAAGCAGCCTTACGGATTTCTCCGCGTCCAGCGTCGCGCCATCGGCCAAGCCCAAAAGCGGCAGGAAGCCAGCCGAATTTTCGGAAAGCATTCCCACTGGCACTAGCGCGGATTTGCGCAGGTCGCTATTGACTGCAATCAGCCTCTGCGTACTGGCAAAGCGCGCATCGGCCGCGTCTGAGCGGATGAGGATGGAGACCGGCGTCGACGAACCCACGACCACGCGGACCGACTGTCTTTCGAACGCCGCGTTCTGCTTCTGAAGGTTTGCATTGACCCGCCTGACCTCGCCCGAAAGGTCAAGAAGACCATCGTGACGCAAGGAGGAGATACCGCGTCCGTTGCCGGCCGTCATGTCGAGTGCGAGAGACGCGCCGAATTCGAACCCCATCGGTATCAGCAGGCCGTCGCCGAATTCAGCTGCTATCAGCAGTGCACGACGCGCTTTGCGCTCAATCGTCTCCAGGTCTTCCGCACCATGGGCGATCCGACGACCGAACGGTGCTTCTGGAAACGCGATATCGAGACCGATTGCGCGGTGAAGATCATGCTCCTCGACGATCCAATCGCCACGCTGGTCCCACCAGCAGATAGACGAAAAGGCACCGTCAAATCCCGCGCTTTGCAGAGCGCGGCGGACAGAGAAGGCCGTGCCCGGGGTCCAGGCATAGAAATGGGTGTCTGGCGCAATCTCGCGGGCAGCGCTGATCAACCGCGTCCAGGCAGCTGAAGATACCCTGTCGATGCCGAGGCAACGGAAGCCCGAAATGCCTGCCGATACCAGTGCGTCGAGGCGGACCTGCCATTGGCGCAGGTTTTCCTCCTCCGCCTCGCTGCCGGTTGAAAAGTGCTTGGCATGCCTTTCTTCGGGCGAAATGCGCGGATCGGAAACTACGCCGCCGTTCGTCAATTCTACAGTTGAAATGCGATCTATGACGATGTCGATCATGAAGTTCAGGCCGCGTTGGCGGGCCGCGGCGGCGAGGGCCTGAAGCCCCTCGACGGTATTCCCGAGGCTTTGCAGCGATGGCGTCAGCCGATCCAGGTCGCTGGGAACGAACACGCTTTCGCCCGGAACCGTCAGGAACGGCGGGGCTGAAAGGACGGTGTCAAAACCCAGGGCTGAGGCGTGATCGAAGACAGCCGACCAGGCGCTCATGCCGTCGAGCATCAGGGGATGGACGTAATAAATGCGTGGTGGTCGACGCCGTGTTTGCTGATCGTTCCGTAGGGTAGACGCTTGCATCGTTCTCGGCCCCGCTGGCCGAGCCGGAGGGCTGCGACCGGATTTTGGTTTGCCAAGTGGAACGGTAGGCAGCCTCCATTGTTCCGCCGACGAGCAGGTTTATCCTCCGGCAGAAACTTTCGGGCGGGCAGGAAAATTGATTTTTCAGGGGATATTGGCCTGGAGCGTCAGGCATCTGCGCAAGTCTGTGCGGATTGGCTCCGAAGTCGTTGCGCTCACTCCAAAAGATAGCGCAAAAGCGTTCAGTGAATGACGATGGGGTGACCGGGGCAGATCGCCTCACCGATCATCTGGTCCATGTGCTCGTCAGCCACTTCGACCAGTGAAATTGCGATGTCCTCGGGCTTCCAGCCTTCGTCGAGGGCCTCGCGCACTACCCGTTCTACCGCACGGCGAAGCGACTCCCGGCAGCGCCAGTTGCTGTCGTCGGCAAGCAGCAGAGGGTTCTTTGGCGTTTTTGGCATAGCGTCCCCTAGCGCGAGGCCTTGGTTTCACGGGTCGTTGCTGGCTTGATCGAAACGCGGCAGCCTCATAGCTGCCAACCATCTCATATACTATCTGTGGTAACCGCCACTCTTGGCAAGACACGAAGACGCAATCCCGGCCAAAATCGCCGGCAGTGGGGAAGTGCGACTAGAAGGCTAGCGCTGGCGCGTGCGCTGATGCCATAGCGCGCTGTAGTCATCGAGCGGGGGCAGGGGGAAACCGGCCTGGGCCCGCAGGGTCAGACCCGCCGGCGCAATGCCCGTCAGCAGTGCAGCACCGAGGCTGGTGCCCGTGGAGCCCGGCAGCGCGACGACATCGAGGCCGGTCAGGGCGGAAAGCGCCGCTATATAGATGCGGTTGAGCGCAAACGGTCCTTCGACGACAATGCTGCCGCCGGCGCCGATCAGATCGAGGCAGGCCTGCGTCATGAGGGCGAGATACAGTCCGACGGCAGCACAGCGCTCCGCAAGTGTCGCCTCCGCGTCGTTCAACCATTGCATTTGCGCGCCGGGAAAGGGACCTGAACCGGGGACCACGTTTGGCAACAGCATCAGACGTCGCTCGACGACGGCACTCACCGCCTTCTCGGCATCCTCGGGGGCGACATCGCCGAACGCTCTCACCAGCACTTCGAACTCCCGACCGCCCATGAACCGCGACGAGGGAACGGCGCGACCATAGGCGTCCACATTGGCGAGCGTATCGCGGCCAGGATCGAGCCCGTCCATATCGCCGCCAACGGCAAAGCTGACCACCCATGTCCCGGTCGAGACTACAGTGAAGGGTGAGGGGCGGCCGATCAGGTGTGGCAGCAGCGAAGCGTTGCTGTCATGGATGCCGCAGAAGACAGGAATTTCACGCCCAACTCCGAGCTCGGCGGCGAGCGAAGCAGAGATCGGCCCGAGGACATCGAACGCCGAACGGATCGGCGCCATTTTGGCACGGATGCCAAGCAGGTCAACGAGCGGCGAGTAGTCTGCGGATGCCGGCAGCCACAGATCCGTATGACAGCCGAGCGATGTCATTTCGTTGGCAGCTACGCCGGTCAGCCGCCAGGCCCAGTATTGCGGATAGGTAAGAATCGTCGCAACCCTGGCAAAGGCCTCGGGAAAGACCGTCTTCTGGTAATGCAACTGCGCCCCGAGATTAAGGCCGACGGCAAGCGAGGGCGAGAACGTTTCGGCGAAATCCGGGCGCAGAGCGAGGTAGTCCGCGCGAATGGCCGGGTCGTAGGGATGCTCATAATCCAGCACGGGCAGCGCGAGCGCGCCGTCGGCATCGAGCAATGCGGCACAAGCCCCATGGGTGGTGATCGACACAGCATCGAAACCCGGCGCAACCGCGAAATCGGCCAGCGCTTTCATCGTGAAGCGCCACAAGGCTTCGATATCGTAGTGTGGATAGGGGCCGTCTTGCAGCACGCTGTTGCCGGTCTTGACGACGGCGACCTCCCTACCGGTCCGGGCATCGAGCACGACCACCTTGGCATTCGTCTTGCCGATGTCGAGGACGGCGATGCGCCGGAAGGCCGCGCTCATGGCAGATGAAAGAGCGTCACGAGATCGCTCTGCTCAGGCGAATTATCCGGATTGGTGGCCATGATATCGGCCATGTGCGCCCACCAGCGCTGCATCACCGGGTGGGCCGGAAGGCTCGCCATCGTGTGACCCTTCGGCCGCGTCAGCACGCCGAACAACGTGTTGGTTTCGCGGTCGAGATGGATGGAATAGTCGCTGGCCCCGGAGGTGTGCAGCAAATCGACCAGTTCCGGCCAGATCTCGTCATGACGCCGGCGGTATTCGGCTTCCATGCCGGGATGGAGCCGCATCTTGAACGCGTGCTTTTCGAGATCGCCGGTCATTTGCCGCTCATGGCCTTGATGCGCCGGACGATGATCGGCAGCGCGATCGTGATGATCAGCAGCAGGCCGATGAAGATCGACATGACGATGCCGGGAACATTGAGCAAGCCGAGACCGAAGGTGACGAGGCCCATGACGAAGGCCGCAATGACGACGCCGCCGATGGTGCCGGAGCCGCCGAGGATGGAAACGCCGCCGAGCACGACCATGGTCACCACTTCAAGCTCCCACCCTTGGGCTATCGACGGCCGCGTCGAGCCGAGCCGCGAGGTGAGGCAGACCGAGGCCAGGCCGCTCATGACGCCGGTGAGCAGAAAGAGGATGAACTTGATCCGCTCGACCGGAATGCCGGAGAACCGCGCCGCAAACTCGTTGTTGCCGATCACATAGACCTGCCGTCCAAAATTGGTGGCATGCAGCAGGATGGCAAACAGGATCGCCAGCACGAGGAACAGCACGAACTCGAAGGAGAACACCCAGACGACGTAGCCTTGGCCGAAAAAGGCGAAATCCTCGGGATAGCTACCGAACGCCTGATCGCCCAGGACGATATAGGAAATGCCGCGAAACAGGCTCATCGTGCCGATGGTGACGACGATGGACGGCAGCTTCAGCACGGAGACCAAAATGCCGTTGAACAGCCCGCAGAGCAGCCCGACGCCGAGGCCGATGGCAACCAGCCCGACGGTATCGACGCCGGCCTGCGCAGCATAGCCCATCGCCGTCGAGGCAAGCGCAATGATCGCTGCCACCGACAGGTCGATTTCGCCGGCAATGATCAGCAGCGCCATGGCAAAGGCGATCATTGCCTTTTCGGTGAAATTGTATGTCGCGTCCGAGAGATTGTAGGCGTCGAGGAAATAAGGCGAGGCCAGCGAGTTGAAGATGAAGATCAGGATGGCGACGCCGAACAGCAGCACCTCCCAGCTGGCCATGATACGCCGGAAGGGCGTTCCCAGCCGGTCGGGAATGGCGCGTCGCTGGGTCTGTGTCTCGGGAACGGCACTCATGCTGCCACCTCGTTGGTGATGGTGTCGCGGGCCGCCTTGTCGCGCAGGATGATACGGCCGCGATTGCGTTCACGGCGCGCATTGAAGACGACGGCGAGGATGATGACGGTGCCGGAGATTGCCATCTGCGTGAACGGCGAGATGCCAATCACAGGCAGCGCGTTCTTGATGACGCCGAGGAACAGCGCGCCGAGCACGGTACCGGCCACAGGGCCGACGCCGCCCGCAATCGAGATGCCGCCGATGACGCAGGCGGCGACGCTGTCGAGTTCGAAGCCATTGGCAATATCGACATAGGCGACCGCATAGCGCGACACCCAGAGATAGCCGCTCAGGCCCGCCAGTGCTCCCGACAGCACGAAGGCAAAGAAGCGCGTCCTGCCGACATCGACACCGGCATAGACGGCAGCAACGGCGTTGCCGCCGGCAGCATAGGCGGCGCGGCCGAAGGGCGTGAATTTCAAGACAAAGTATATGAGCGCGACGACGACGATGCCGATCCAGCCGAGCACCGGCAGGCCGAATATCATCGTGCGCGGGACGTTGAGGAAGACCGGCGTCATCTGGTGCGCGTTGACCCACGCCCCACCCGACAGCACGAAAGCCATGCCGCGATAGATAGTCAGCGTGCCAAGGGTAACGACGATCGGCGGCATTTCCAGCGCCCAGACGAGGTAGCCGTTGATAGCGCCGAGTGCTGCGCCGATGACGATGGCGACCAGGATGAGGGCAGCCAGCGGAATGCCGGGGAAGCTGGAATTCAGCATGGCAACTGCCATGCCGGTCAGCGCAAGGTTGGCGGCAACCGACAGGTCGATGGACTTGGTGAGGATTACCGTCATCTGGGCCAGTGCCAGGATGATGAGAATCGAGGTGTCGTTGAAGATGTTGGAGAGGTTGCCGGGCGCGGCGAAACCCGCGGCGCGGGTGGAAAAGCCTGATATCATCACCAGAATGATGATGAACAGCAGCGTTTCGCGCTTTTTCAGGAGACGGGACATGGGTTTATCCTAAACATTGCCGGTGGCAGCGCGCACCAGGGTTTCCGGCGTCAGCGCATCGCGGTCGAACAGGCCGGCCGACAGGCCTTCCTTCATGACGAGCACCCGGTCCGCCATGCCGATGATTTCAGGCAGCTCCGACGAGATCATGATGATGCTCAGGCCCTCGGCGGCCAGTTCGCTGATGAACTGGTGGACGGCAGCCTTGGAGCCGATATCGATGCCCTTGGTCGGCTCATCGAGAATGATGACCTTCGGCAGCGTCGCCAGCCATTTGCCGATCACCACCTTCTGCTGGTTGCCACCAGACAGCGTACCGACAGGCACGGACAGGGCAGCCGCGCGCAGGTCCAGCCGCTCGGCGTATTTGCGGGCCAGTGCCAGCTCGCTCGCAGCGTTCAGGAAACCCTTGCGCGATGTGCGCACCAGAGAGGGCAGCGACATGTTCTGGAAAATCGGCATCGGCAGAGCCAGCCCATGGCGGCCGCGCTCTTCCGGCACGTAGACGATGCCGGCCCGGATCGCATCCAGCGGCGAGCGAATGGTAATCTCCTTGCCGTCAAGCGTCAGCTTGCCGGAAAGAGGTTTGGTAATGCCGAACAGCGACTGGCAGAGCTCGGAGCGGCCAGCGCCGATGAGCCCGTAGATGCCAAGGATTTCGCCGCGGCGGAGCTCGAAAGAGATGTCGCGGAATTCTGTCGCGTGGCAATAGCGCTCGACGGCAAGGACGGTGGCGCCGATGTCGACGGCCATCTTCGGAAAGGCATCCTTGACGTCGCGGCCAACCATTATGCGGACGATCTCGTCCTGCGGCGTGTCCTTCAGTCGGCCATGGCCGACAGCCCGGCCATCGCGGAAGACGGCAAAATTGTCGGCGATCTCGTAGACCTCGTCGAACTTGTGGCTGATGAACAGGATCGCCTTGCCCTGCGCCTTCAGGCCCTCGACGATGCGGAAGAGGTCGTCAATCTCCTTGCGCGAGAGGGCAGCTGTCGGCTCGTCCATGATGACGATGCGCGCCTCGATGGACAGCGCACGGGCAATGGCGACGAGATGGCGCTGGGCGATCGACAGGTCCTTCAGGCGGATCGTCGGGTCGATGGCGCTTTCGAGCGACACGAGCAGCGCCTTGGCGCTGCTGTTCATCGTCTTCCAGTCGATTGTCCGCCATGCCGTGCGCGGCGCGTGGCCGAGAAAGATGTTTTCCGCCACCGTGAGTTCGTCGAACAGCACGGTTTCCTGGTGGATGGCCGTGACGCCGGCGTCGATCGAGGCCTGGGCGCTGGAGAACGTTGTTGGCTTGCCGTCTACAAGGATCTCGCCTTCGTTCGGACGGTAGATGCCTGTCAGGATTTTCACCAGCGTCGACTTGCCGGCACCATTCTCGCCGATCAGCGCCGTCACCTTGCCGGGATAGAGCGCGATACTGACATTGTCGAGCGCCTTGACGCCCGGAAAGATCTGCGAAATTCCGCGCATTTCCAGGATCGCCGTCTCCGGCGCCGGCGGGCTATCCACGACGGGGTATTGAAGGGCAGCAGTCATCAGCGTTCTACCGGTTAAGGATTTCCAGTCCCGGCGGCACGGTGCCGCCGGGTGGTGAGCTTTGGCTGACAGGCGATCAGAAGACTTTCGAGAACTGATCGATGTTGGAGGCGTTGTAGACGAAGGGATCGGACATGGCGGCTTCGCCCTTGTCGTCGACCTTGATCTTGCCCATGCGGCCGGCCGGGATTTCGCTGCCTGGCGCACCCTTGGTCTCACCCTTGACGAGGCGATAGGCGATCTGCGTGGCCGAATAGCCAAGGTCGATCGGATTCCAGATGGCAAATTCCTTGGTCGCGCCGGACTTGATGGCGCCGGCCATTTCGGATGGCAGGCCGAGACCGGTGACATAGACCTGGCCGATCTTGCCGGCATCCTTGACAGCCTGCGAGGCGGCGAGAACACCCACGGTGGTCGGCGCAACGATGACCTTGACTTCAGGATGCGAGGTCAGGATGCCCTGTGCTTCGCGGTAGCTCTTGTCAGATAGATCGTCGCCGTAGACGGTCGTGACGAGGGTCATGCCCGGAAAGTCCTTCATCTGCTTCTTCATCTCGGCGATCCAGATGTTCTGGTTGGTCGAGGTGGTCGTGGCAGACAGGATGGCGAAGTCACCCTTGCCGCCGTCGAGATGATCCTTGACCAGCGTCAGGCACATTTTGCCGATCAGCTCGTTGGACGACGGGTTGAGCTGCAAGATACGGCCGGCCTTTGCGACGCCGGAATCGAACGAGATCACCTTGATGCCGCGCTGGGCCGCCTTCTTCAGGGCCGGTACGACAGCATCGGGATCGTTGGCCGAGATAGCGATGGCATCGACGCCCTGGGCGATCAGCGAGTTGATGACTTCGATCTGGCCTTCGGCCGTCGTCGTGGTCGGGCCGGTGTAGATGACCTCGACGCCGCCGAGTTCCTTGGCTGCTTCCTGAGCGCCCTTGTTGGCCGCTTCAAAGAAGCCGTTGCCGAGCGATTTGACCACGAGGCCGATCTTGATGTCCTTGGCGTTTGCCGTGCCGGACATCAAGGCTGCGACCAGCGCAACGCCGATCGCCAGTTTTTTCACAATATGCATGTCTCTTCCTCCCGAGTTGATTGGTCTGCGTCACGCCACGCCGGTTCGATTATGCGACCGACGAGGAATCCTCCCTGCCCGACTGCGATGCCGCGACGCTCGCAATCACGAGCCCCACGCCTGCGTCTTCGATCATTCTGACGGACTCCTCCGAGATTCCGTCGTCGGTGATAACGGTCGTCACCCGGTCGAGCGGGCACAAGATCAGGCTCGACCGGCGATGGAACTTGCTGGAATCGACCATGACAATCAGTTCGTCCGCCTGATGCATCAGCTTCTGCTCGCTCTGGATGATCAGCGCATCGGCCTCCATGATCCCCAACGGGCCAACGCCCTGGGCACCGATAAACATCCGGCGGGCATAGAAATTGCGCGTCGTGTCGTTGTCGAAGGGCGAAAGGATCAGGCTCTGCTCGCGGTAGATCGCGCCGCCCGGGACCGTCACCGAATTTTTCGAATGCTTGACCAGATGCTCGGCGATGGCAAAGGAATTGGTCATCACCTGCAGCCGATGGGCGGCCATGAAATGCACCATCTGGAACGTCGTCGTACCACCGTTGATGATGATCGCATCGCCGGGGTCGCAGAGCTCGACAGCCTGGCGGGCAATTGCGCGCTTCTTGTCGATATTGACGGATTCGGACACACGGAACGGACGGCCGGCGAGATTGCCCAGTTGCGGCGGATGCACGGCCTCTGCACCGCCACGGACGCGGCGGATCTTGCCTTGCACATGCAAGGCAGCAATATCACGGCGGATCGTCGCCTCGGAAGCCTCGGTCAATTCGGCAATATCCTGAATTGTGACGACCGACTTTTCCTGGACTGCGCTGATGATGATGCGATGGCGTTCGCGTTCGTGCATCGTCCCCTCCTGGCGCCGTTTATTTCTTAACGGTGACAATGTGTCAATCAGAAACGATCATAAAATTTCATATTGCGCCGCAACATAATCGAATATGATCGTTTTCGATTGACAAAGAGAGTTTCAGTGAGCGATACCCTCGCAACAATGGGCGGCAAATTGCGATCAGAACGCCCGGATACGACATGGGAGGAAGACATGGCTGATATCAGGCTTCTCGATAATCGTTGGGACGATAATTACGCTGCCGGGCTGGATGAGCCGGGCAAGCTTCTCTACCGCTCCAACCTGCTCGGTGCCGACAAGCGCATCACCAATTACGGTGGCGGCAACACGTCAGCCAAGGTGATGGAAACCGATCCGCTCACCGGTGAGAAGGTCAAGGTGCTCTGGGTCAAGGGTTCCGGAGGCGATGTCGGCACGATCAAGCTCGATGGTTTCGCCACTCTTTACCAGGACAAGCTCGACGCCTTGAAGGGCCTCTACAAGGGTCTCGATGACGAGGACCGCATGGTTGGCTTCCTGCCCCATTGCACTTTCAATCTCAACAGCCGCGCCGCCTCGATCGACACGCCGCTGCATGGTTTCGTGCCCTTTACCCATGTCGACCACATGCACCCAGATGCCATTATCGCCATTGCCGCCTCCAAAAACTCGAAGGAACTGACGCAACAGATCTTTGGTGACGACATCGGTTGGTTACCCTGGCGCCGTCCGGGCTTCCAGCTCGGCCTCGATCTCAGCGCCTTCGTCAAGGACCATCCTAATTCCAAGGGTGTCGTCCTTGAAAGCCACGGCCTATTCACTTGGGCCGATGACGCCAAGGCCTGCTATGAGCTAACGCTCGATATCATCAACAAGGCAATCCTCTGGTTTGCGGAAAAGACCGAAGGCAAGACGATTTTCGGCGGTGCGGTGACGAAGAGCTTGCCCGCAACAGACCGCCGCGCTATCGCTGCCAAACTGATGCCGGAAATTCGTGGTCGCATCGGCAAGGCAGAGCGCAAGCTCGGGCATTTCGATGACCAGGATGCCGTGCTCGAATTCGTCAACTCCAAGCATCTAGCACCCTTGGGTGCGCTGGGCACGTCCTGCCCCGACCATTTCCTGCGCACCAAGATCAAGCCGCTCATCGTCGATTTCGATCCTTCCATGCCTGACGTCGATGCGGTCATTGCCGGTCTCGACAAGGCACTGGAAGACTACCGCGCCGATTACGCCAGCTACTACGAGAGCTGCAAACATCCGAATTCCCCAGCCATGCGCGACGCCAATCCGGTGATTTTCCTCATCCCCGGCGTCGGCATGCTGTCTTTTGCCCGCGACAAGGCGACCGCCCGCATTGCCAGCGAATTCTACGTCAACGCGATCAACGTCATGCGCGGCGCATCGACGGTCTCCGAGTATCAGGGCCTGCCGGCGCAGGAGGCATTCGACATTGAATACTGGTTGCTCGAGGAGGCCAAGCTGCAGCGCATGCCGAAACCGAAGAGCCTTGCCGGCCGTGTCGCTTTCGTCACCGGCGGTGCTGGCGGCATCGGACGCGCCACAGCCTCGCGGCTGATAGCAGAGGGCGCGTGCGTCGTGCTCGCCGACATCGACGAAGCGGCGCTTGAAGCCACAAAGGCTGATTTCGCAAAACAGTTCGGCGCCGATGCGGTGCGCGGCGTCAGGCTCGATGTCACCAAGGAAGAGGGGGTCATTTCCACCTTCGCCGAGGCGTGTGTCGAATTTGGCGGCATCGATATCCTCGTCTCGAACGCCGGCATTGCCTCTTCGGCACCGATAGAAACTACCGAGTTGTCGATGTGGAATCGCAACATTGATATTCTGGCGACCGGCTATTTCCTTGTGTCGCGCGAGGCCTTCCGGCTGTTCCGCAGGCAAAATCTCGGCGGCAATGTCGTATTCGTCGCCTCGAAAAATGGGCTTGCCTCGTCACCGGGTGCGGCAGCCTATTGCACGGCCAAGGCGGCTGAAATCCACCTTGCCCGTTGCCTGGCGCTAGAGGGTGCAGACGCCGGAATCCGCGTCAACACCGTCAATCCGGACGCGGTGCTGCGCGGTTCCAAGATCTGGAATGGCGAATGGCGCGAGCAGCGTGCGGCATCCTCGAAGATAGAGATAGACGACCTCGAGGAGCACTACCGCAAGCGCTCGCTGCTGAAGCTCAACGTGTTTCCGGAAGACATTGCCGAGGCAATCTACTTCCTGACGTCGGACGCGTCCGCCAAGTCGACCGGCAACATCATCAACGTCGACGCAGGCAACGCGCAGGCTTTCACCCGCTAGGGGTTATTTCCGGAGGATTACCCACAGGGCGTGGATGATGCCCGGAAAGTAGCCGCAGAGGGTCAGCAGGATGTTGAGCCAGAATTGCAGGCCAAGACCGACCTGCAGGAAGACGCCAACCGGTGGCAGGAAGATTGCGAGCAGAATGCGTATGATATCCAAGGTCGCCTCGTTCATGAATTGGGAGTTCGGGCGGTAGAACGCAGGGGGAGCCCTTTTGTTCGCCGCACCAAGGGAGGATTTTATGGTTGAGCTGAAGATCGCGCAGGATGTCGTTGCGCAGGAGAACGAAAAACGTGCCGGCGCGCTGGACTCGGACTACCAGGCGCTCGGCGCCAGCCTCGATCGCCGTGGCATCGACATCGAGGCCGTCACGCAGAAAGTTTCCGAATTTTTCGTCGCCGTGCCGTCCTGGGGCGTCGGCACCGGCGGCACGCGCTTTGCCCGTTTCCCCGGCACCGGAGAGCCGCGCGGCATCTTCGACAAGCTCGACGACTGCGCCGTCATCAATCAGCTGACGCGCGCAACACCCGCTGTGTCGCTGCATATCCCGTGGGACAAGACCGACGTCCGCGATCTCAAGGCCAAGGGCGAAAGCCTGGGGCTCTCCTTCGACGCGATGAACTCCAACACCTTCTCCGACGCACCGGGCCAGGACCACTCCTACAAATATGGTTCGCTCAGCCATGTCGACGCAGCAACGCGGACGCAGGCAATCGAGCACAACATCGAATGTATCGAGATCGGCAACGCGCTCGGCTCCAAGGCCCTGACCGTGTGGATCGGCGACGGTTCGAACTTTCCGGGCCAGAGCAATTTCACCAAGGCATTCGAGCGCTACCTTTCGTCGATGGCAGAGGTCTACAAGGCGCTGCCGGACGACTGGCGTATATTTTCAGAGCATAAGATGTACGAGCCGGCCTTCTATTCGACCATCGTCCAGGACTGGGGCACCAATTACCTGATCGCCCAGACGCTCGGTCCCAAGGCTTTCTGCCTCGTCGATCTCGGCCATCATGCCCCGAATACCAATATCGAGATGATCGTGGCGCGGCTGATCCAGTTCGAGAAGCTCGGCGGCTTTCATTTCAACGATTCTAAATACGGCGACGATGACCTCGACGCCGGCTCGATCGATCCCTACCGGCTGTTCCTGGTATTCAACGAACTGGTCGACGCCGAGCACCGTGGCGTCAAGGGCTTCCAACCGGCGCACATGATCGACCAGTCGCACAACGTCACCGATCCGATCGAAAGCTTGATCTCCAGCGCCAACGAAATCCGCCGCGCCTATGCCCAGGCATTGCTCGTCGATCGCACGGCGCTATCAGGCTATCAGGATGCCAACGACGCACTGATGGCGTCGGATACGCTGAAGCGCGCCTATCGCGCCGATGTCGAGCCAATCCTGGCCGAGGCCCGCCGCCGCGCTGGGGGCGCCATCGATCCGATGGCGACCTACCGGGCTAGCGGATATCGCGCGACGGTCAGCGCCATCCGGCCGGCATCCACGGGCGGCAGTGGCGGGATCATCTGAGAGCCCTGGAGGTACACTTCGCCCGCTGCGATATCCCGGGATAGGCGACCTCCGGATGTGCCGAAAAAATCGCTAAAATGCTTATCTTTTGCGCCTCTGCCGCCAATTTAATCAAGGAGTTAGTTGGCAAAATATTCACGTTTCGCGCATACTTTCTACCGTCAGTCGGTGCAGTGCGGCAACGGGCAGATGTCCATGCGCCTGCCAGCGATTGCGGTGGAGCGGGGCATTGGGGAAAACGAAGCAATCGAAAAGTCACGAGCTCGGACCGCATGCGGCATCGTCCGATGACGACTTCCGTTCGCTGTTTGCCACCCATCCGAGCCCGATGTGGGTCTATGATCCGATCAGCCTGCGGTTCCTGATCGTCAACGAAGCGGCTGTCGAACTTTACGGATACAGCCCCGCAGAATACCTGCAGATGACGGTACTCGACATTCGCCCGGCCAGCGAGCGCCAGCGGATGATCGAAGCCGTCGCGGGCGGCACTGATATGGAGCGCGTCAAGCGCTGGCAGCACTTGAAAGCCAATGGCGAGGTCTTCGAGGTCGTAACCTATGGTCGCAGCGTCCGCTTCGAGGGATCGGCGGCTATTCTTGCCGTCGTCCAGGACAGGACCGAGGTCAACGCCGCCCACCAGCAGGCGAGCGACACGCAGTCCCTGTTGAACAGCATCGTCGAAAACCTGCCCGTCGGGGTCTTCGTCAAGGACCTGATGGATGAAGGTCGTTACGTGCTCCACAACCAGGCGAGCAGCGATATCGTCGGTCTGTCCTCGGGCGAGATCGTCGGCAAGACAGACAAGGAACTGTTTTCGCCGCGCCAGTCCATGCGTTTCAGCGAGCAGGACCAAGTGATCCTCGACGCCGACAAGACATTGACCGTCGAGGAAGAAGTGGAAGGCTTCGACGGGGAGAAGAGACTGGTGCGGACGTTCAAACGCGCCCTTCCGACCCCGGACGGCGTACGTCCCCGTTATCTTCTCGGCATCACGGAGGACGTGACCGTCGCGAGGGCGGTCGAGGCCAAGATGGCGCATATCGCCATGCACGATGCTTTGACCGGGCTGCCGAACCGGTCGTTCTTTTCAGACCGCATCCGCGACCTCGCCGATCAGGCGACGGAAGAAAATCCGATTGCGCTGCTCTATTTCGATATCGATCACTTCAAGCATATCAACGACAGCCTCGGCCATCCCGCCGGAGATGCGCTTTTGCGCGAGGTTGCGACCCGCCTTCGACGCATCACACGCAGCGACGACCTGATAGCCCGTCTCGGTGGCGATGAATTCGCCGTTGCCCTGCAGGTCCATGCCGGCGTCGAGCGCGCCCGTGAGTTCGCCGACCGACTGCTCGCATCGCTTGCACAGCCGATCGATCTGGAAGGAATCCAGGAATACATCAGTTGCAGCATCGGCATTGCCGTCGCGCCCCAGGACGGTGGTGACGCCGAGGTGCTGTTGCGCAACTCCGACCTCGCCCTCTATGCCGCCAAGGCGGCAGGACGCTCGACCTACAGGTTCTATGAAATTTCGATGCGGCTGGCCGCAAAGCGTCGCCACGATCTCATGGGCGAATTGCGTCAGGCGATCGACCAGCAGCAATTCGAACTGCACTATCAGCCGATCGTCTCGCTGCAGGACGACACCCTGGTCGGCTTCGAAGCGCTGCTGCGGTGGCGACATCCGCAACGCGGCCTCATTGCGCCGCAAGAGTTCATTCCGGTAGCCGAGGAGACCGGGCTGATCACGACCATCGGCGCCTGGGTCCTTCGGCAAGCCTGCGCTACCGCTGCCAATTGGCCGGATCAGTTGCGAATTGCGGTCAATTTGTCCGTATGCCAGTTCCGCCATCAGGGCCTTCTGGCAACCATCACGTCCGCCCTTGACGAGACCAATCTCAGGCCGGACCGCCTTGAGATTGAAATTACAGAATCGGTGTTCATCTCCGACAGCGCCCAGAGCGTTCCCCTGCTGCACGAGATGAAGGCTCTCGGTATCCGCATAGCAATCGACGACTTTGGCACCGGTTATTCATCGCTCGGTTATCTCCGCGCTTTTCACTTCGACAAGATCAAGCTCGACCGCAGTTTCGTCTCCGGCATAGAAACGGACCCCGGCAGCCTGTCGATCATCCGCGCCGTGGTGGGGATCGGTATCGGCTTCTGCGCGACGACGACAGCTGAGGGCATCGAGACCGAAGAGCAGATGCGAGCGCTGAAGGCCGAGGGGTTTGGGGAAGGGCAGGGCTATCTGATCGGGCACCCCATGGCGCGCGCGGATGCAGAGGCTTTTATCGAGAACCGTCGTGCTCGGCAGGATATCGCAAGGCGCAAAGCCGAGCCCGAAAAGCCGAAACGCAAGGTCGCGTGACACAGACGATCGCTTTCGTCGGAGACTTCTGGCCCGACCTGTTCTCCGGAATCAAAAAGGGCCGCTTGACGCGGCCCTCCATGAGCTTTGGTCTGTGAAAGACCTGGATTGCAGTGGCAATCCTCAGGAAGGTAGGATCAGAGCGAGGGCTGCCCCGCTTCGTTCCCAACAATTCCCATGTCCATCACGAGTACCGAAATCTCATTAGACATTGGATCACCTTCCTTTCGTTGCGTTAATGATGAGATGAAGATAATCGAAAATTTGGGTTATGCAAGACCGGCGCACCGCTTTGTCCGCCAACCGTCGTTCTCGCTATTCGCCGGCACCTCTTGCAACCGATAATAAACGCCACGAGAACCTTGCCAATCGACGGCGTTTTTATATCTCTCAAAGCTGTCTGTCGCCGCCCTTGGAAAGGCGGCACGTCATGCGAACAGAGAGTATATCTATGCAGGGGATGCCCGTAGACGCCGGAAAAGGCGACCAGCCATGACCGAGGGCGCGAAACCAACCAAACCGGCTCCTGCATTCCTGGCTTCAGGGGGCGAGGCTGCCTCCGTTATAGCCAGTTTCGACTGGTCCAAAACACCCCTTGGACCAATCGAAGGATGGCCGCATGGACTTAAAGCGACCTGTAGCCTCATACTCGGCTCGCCCGTACCGATCGCGACCCTTTGGGGCGAAGACGGCATAATGATCTACAACGATGCCTATTCGGTGGTGGCCGGAAAACGCCATCCTGCGCTGTTGGGATCGAAGGTGCGGGAAGGCTGGCCAGAAGCCGCAGATTTCAACGACCATGTCATGAGGACCTGTCTCTCCGGAGATCGCCTGGCCTACCGCGACCAGGAATTCGTCCTGCACCGGAACGGACAGCCGGAGCAGGTCTGGCTCAACCTCGACTACTCGCCATTGCTGGGCGACGACGGCAAGCCTGTCGGTGTTATCGCCATCGTTGTCGAGACCACTGGCAAGGTACGCGCAGAGCGGAGGCTGAGAGGCGAAAGCGATCGTCTGCGCAAGATGTTCGAGCAGGCGCCCGGCTTCGTTGCAACCGTCTCCGGGCCGGACCACATTTTTGAGATCGCCAACAAGGCCTACCTCGACCTCATCGGCAACCGCGACATTTTTGACAAACCAGTTCGCGAGGCCCTGCCGGAAGTTGTCGAGCAGGGGTTTGTGGATCTACTCGACAACGTCTTCAGGTCCGGCAAGCCGTTCATCGGTCAATCTGCACTGATCGCCCTGAAGCAGCGCAACGGGGAGCAGGCGGAGCGTTATATCGATTTCATCTACCAACCTACGTTCGACGAATGGGGCTCAGTCACCGGGATTTTTGTGCAGGGCAATGACGTGACCGACCGCCGCGTTTCCGAAGAGGCGCTTCGAGAAAGCGAATCCCGGTTCAGGCTTATCGCTGAAAACGCTCCGGTGATGCTCTGGATGGCGAATGCGAACGGACAGAGTGTCTATTTCAACGCCCGAAAGCGCGCATTCTGGAATATTTCCGAGGCGGCAGTCCCGACATTTGACTGGGGCGCGACCGTGCATCCCGACGACCGGGAGGCGTTCCTTGCCAAGCTCGACCGTTCGATGCGCCATCAAAGCCGGGTCACCCTAGAGGCACGGTATCGCAATGCTATCGGCAATTACCGGTTGATACAGACCGAGGCCCAGCCACGATACGACGTGGCGGGGGACTTCCTGGGGCTGATTGGCGTCGACAATGACATCACCGACACGCGCCTGCAGGAAGTCTATCGCTCGGCGCTGATTTTGCTCAACGACAGCCTTCGCGACGTCGGCGATCCCGCAGATATTGCATTCAACGCCGCCAGGATACTCGGGCAGACAATGAATGTCAGTCGTGTCGGTTATGGCACAATCGACCCGTTACGCGAAACCATCACCATCGAGCGTGACTGGAATGCCCCCGGCATAGAGACGCTGGCCGGTGTACTGCATTTTCGCGACTACGGCAGCTACATCGAGGACCTCAAGCGAGGAGAAACTGTTGTTTTTTCCGACGCGACGAAAGATACCCGCACCTGCGAAAATGCGGCCGAACTCATTGCTATCAGCGCCCAGTCGGTCGTCAACATGCCGATCTCCGAGCACGGTGGACTTGTCGCGCTGCTCTATCTCAACCATGCGACTGCGCGAGATTGGAAGCCCGAGGAGCTTGTCTTCATCCGGGAAGTCGCCGAGCGCACCCGTACCGCCGTCGAGCGTCGCCGAGCGGAGCAGGATCTCCAGCAACTCGCCAGTTCGCTGGAGCGACAGGTGGCTGCCCGTACCGCCGATCTCGACCGCGTCTGGCGAAACTCCCGGGATCTGCTGGTGATCATCGGAAGCGACGGGCTGCTACACGCCGTCAATCCCGCCTGGCCGGCAGTGCTTGGGCATGCCAAGCTTGAGGTGATCGGCCGATCATTTTTCGATTTCGTCTGGCCGGACGATCTGCGGCTCACAAAGCGGGCATTGCAAGGCGCCGCATCGGTCGCAGATCTCGAAAGCTTCGAGGCTCGCAATCGCCACAAGGACGGCTCGCCCCGCTGGATTTCCTGGCGGATCTCCTCCCAAGACGGTATGATATTCGCCTATGGACGCGATATAACAGCGGAAAGAGAGCAGGCTGCGGCGCTTGATCGGGTCGAGGAACAACTCCGACAGGCCCAGAAAATGGAGGCCATAGGCCAGCTTACCGGCGGTGTGGCACACGATTTCAACAACCTGCTGCAAGTGGTATCCGGTAACCTGCATCTGCTCAGCAAGGAAGTGGCTGACAACGCTCGGGCACGGGCGCGCATCGACAATGCGCTGGCCGGCGTCAACCGTGGTGCAAAGCTCGCCGCCCAGCTGCTGGCTTTCGGCAGACGCCAGGCTCTGGAGCCAAAAGTGATGAATATCGGCCGGTTCGTCGCCGGCATGGGAGACATGCTGCGCAGGACAATCGGCGAGGCAATCGAGATCGAGACCATCCAGGCGGGCGGCCTGTGGAACACATTCGTCGATCCCGCGCAGATCGAGAACGCCATACTAAACCTTGCCATTAACGCCCGCGATGCCATGGACGGCCGTGGCAAGCTGACGATTGAGGTCGGCAACGCCTTTATCGACGAGGCCTATGCACACAAGCACGTCGACGTCGATCCGGGCCAGTATGTGATGCTGGCGGTGACCGATACCGGTACCGGCATTCCTGCCGACATCATCGAAAAGGTCTTCGAGCCGTTCTTCTCGACAAAGCCGCTCGGCAAGGGAACCGGCCTGGGCCTGTCGATGGTCTACGGCTTCGTCAAGCAGTCCGGCGGACATATCAAGATCTATAGCGAAAACGGCCAGGGAACGACGATCCGTATCTATCTGCCACGCTCGATGCAGGCCGAGGACCGGCTGACCGAGACGGAATTCGGCCCCGCCAGTGGCGGAACGGAAACTATCCTGGTGGCGGAGGATGACGAGGATGTGCGGGCGACAGTGGTCGAGATGCTCGGAGACCTCGGCTACCGGGTGTTGAAGGCCGTCGATGCCGCAAGTGCCCTGACCATCATCGAGAGCGGCCTGCCGATCGATCTGCTGTTTACCGACGTCGTCATGCCCGGCCCGCTGAAGAGCGCGGAACTGGCTCGCAAGGCCAAGCAACGACAGCCCGACATGGCCGTTCTTTTCACCTCTGGCTACACCGAGAACTCCATCGTCCACGGCGGGCGGCTCGATGCCGGTGTCGAATTGCTGTCGAAGCCCTACAGCCGCGACGCCTTGGCCCGGCGCATCCGCCAATTGCTCGACCAACGGCAGATCGACATGGCCGCCGCCGCCGAAGCTGCGATCACGCCGTCCCCTGTCTCCGCTCCATCGCCCAAACCACTAAAGATACTGGTCGTCGAGGATGACGCACTGATCAGGCTCGACACTGTCGAACAGCTCCAGGAGGCCGGCCACGACGTGGTGGATGCCGGTAGCGCCGAGGAGGCGCTGGTCCTGGTAAAGTCCGAACGCTTCGACATCCTGCTGACCGATCTCGGCCTCCCGGGCCTCTCCGGCGGCGAACTGGCCGAGAAGATCCGGACAATCTACCCACAAATGGGCATCATCTTCGCAACGGGCAATGCGGACATGCCTGCCGTTTCCGTCGGTCCGAAACCTGTTTTGCTGCAAAAGCCCTATAACAACCGCAGCCTTCTGCGCGCAATCAGCGCCGTCTGACCAACAACAACCGACCGACCGTCGACAAAAAGGACGAGCCCATGAAGAAGACCATCGATATCACGACCGCCGATGGCGTCGCCAAGGCAGCGATTTTCCGCAGCGACGCACAGCCGGCGGATGCCCCCGCGCCCGGCATTCTGCTCTACATGGATGCACTCGGGCCACGGCCGGCGATGGATGGAATGGCGCAGCGTCTGGCAAACGCTGGCTATATCGTGCTGCTTGCCGACCTCTTCTATCGCTATGGTGCATATGGACCGTTCCAGTCGTCGGCATTTGCCGATCCTGTGATGCGGGACCAGATCATGGGCATGCTGCACGGCACGACCCAGGCGATGACGAAAAGCGATACAGCCGCCTTTCTCAAGACCCTCGACGACGAAGGTGCCACGGGGCCGGTCGGGGCCGTCGGTTATTGCATGGGCGGCGGCCGTGCACTGACGGCAGCCGGCGCCTATCCGGAGCGGATCGCAGCTGCCGCCAGCTTCCACGGCGGTGGTCTTGCTACCGATGCGGACGACAGCCCGCACAAGGCGGCGGCAAAGGGCAAGGCCCGGATTTACGTCGGTACGGCGGGGGTCGACGGAAGCTTTCCGCCGGAGCAATCGGCTCGTTTGGCAGAAACTCTGCGGACTGCCGAAGTCGATCATGTCATCGAGAACTATGTCGGCGCCGATCATGGTTGGACGATCCCCGACCATGCCGGCGTTTATAATGAGAAGGCAGCGGAACGTCACTGGAAACGGCTACTCGACTTCTTCGGTGAGACGCTGCGCTGAGAGAGCAGGAATAACTCAAGCGTTGTCGCCAACTTAACGCATCAAGAGGCCGCTCAACGGTGGATGTGGCCCGCATGATCCTGGAACAGGCCGAAGGGCCTGTCCATCGGCAGCGAGGAGCGTGAAACCTCCGGTGTCGGCACGTCAAGGTAGCTCATGATGCTGTCGACATGATCGACCTGCGATCGGAGGCTGTCGAGGGAGGCACCGGTCAGGTTTGTCCCGGCCGGCAGCTTGGCCGTCAGCGGGTTTTCGTAGCGGCCATTGACGCGGAGTTCGTAGTAGAGATGCGGGCCGGTGGAATAGCCGGTCGACCCGACATAGGCGATCACCTGGCCCTGCTTGACGCGCTGCCCGACTTTCAAGCCGGAGGGCGTGGCCGAGATGTGCGCGTAGGTGGTCTCATAGCCGCCATCGTGGCGGATGCGGATATATTTGCCGTATCCGACCTCGGTGGAGATCAGTTCGACCGTGCCGTCGCCTGCCGCCATGATCGGGCTGCCCATCGGTGCGCGGAAATCGACCCCGTTGTGGAATTTCCGCACTCCGAGGATCGGGTGGATGCGCCAAGCAAAGCCGTCTCCCAGCTGTCCGTTGGGGACAGGCTTGGGATTCAGCACCTTGGCGACCGAATGGCCTTTTTCGTCATAATATTCAGACGAGTCTGTTCCGTCCTTGTGCAGATAAAAGCGGTGCGCCTCGTCACCGGAGTGAAACTCGATGAACATCAGCTCGCTGTCGCTGTCATCGGCTTTGCGGAACAGCAGATCGACGCTGTCAGGCGTACCGGTGGTGCCGGCCAGCGGAATGCCCTTGGCAGCGGCAAGCTTTACGAGGCGCTCGATTGCCGTGTCCGACAAGCCGGCTTTCGTCAGGCGCTCCCGCACGTCCTTCTGGTCGCCACTGCCGAGATCCTTCAGGTCGACGGCAGCGACTTCTGAGGAAGACGGCGCATCCGGCTGGCCTTCGCTGTAAAGCGTTGAAAACAGCCGGTCATCTGCCAGCGGCTTGAACCCGTTGGAATCGTCGCTGGCCACCACCCGCTCGCTGCCGTTCTCGCTCCGCAACTTGGCGAGCACCAGCTTTGGCGAACCCTCCGCGCGGCCCTTTTCCATCAGCAGTTCGAGACTATCGCCCGGCACGACCGTATCCGTTGCCAGCGCCTGGACCAGTTGCTCACGACGGTCCTCCGCGATACCGGCGGTCTTCAGGATATCGGTAAGATCCTGGCGGCTTTTCGGCATGGACACCAGCCGCTGGAATTCCCGGTGCGGCTGCGTGGTACCCGCCGTCGCCACACTGACATTCAGCGGAACGCCGCGTATCGGGAAACGCGACCGGCGCTGCGAGGCAAAATTTGCCGATCTCGGATAGATGCTGTCGGCAAAAGTTGCCACTGCTGGCGTCGCAATCGGTGTGTCGGCCTCGTTTTCCTCGGTGAAGGAAGAGGCGACCGGCGCATCCCGCTGCTCGCTATCGCCATTGAAGACCAGCGTCAGCCGGTGATAGGTGAAAATACGCGTTTCCCCCGTCGACAGCTTTTCGGCCACCTGGGCAAAGCGCGAGCCGTCGAAGTGACGCTT
This sequence comes from Rhizobium sp. B230/85, assembly GCF_019355735.1. Taxonomy (NCBI): domain Bacteria; kingdom Pseudomonadati; phylum Pseudomonadota; class Alphaproteobacteria; order Hyphomicrobiales; family Rhizobiaceae; genus Rhizobium; species Rhizobium sp. B230/85. The sequence goes on along the minus strand of NZ_CP072158.1, from coordinate 311,099 downwards.
CGCCTCGAGACGGTTGCCCTTCAGTGCGAGAGGCATCGGCTGGACGATCTGGGCGGGAGGAACGAACACCGGCAACGCCACGGCGCTGCGGGTGATCAGCGGATAAAGCACACCTGCCAGCAGCGCCATCGATCCGGCGCTGGCAAGTCCGAGCGCGATGAGATGACGTGCATGGGCGGAGCGCGGAAAAAACGGCAGGTGGAATGTTTCATGATGCGGCTGCGCCGGTATCGCCGCTTCCGCGGGGAACTGGACGTAAAGCGGACCTTCAGTCATGAAAACGGATTGCCCTCGGATTTAGCTCGCCCCAAATTATGGGAGAACGTGGCCAAAACTAGGCGAGCCGACACCCGTCGTCAATATACACAGCCTGACACAATCCCTGCGCAAGTTTCGAGACGCTTACACATCCCAGGCGCAAGTTTCAGCGGAGTTGCGCGGCGAGCTGCCTTATTCTGCCACGGCCTCCGGCTTCGAGATACTGTCCCTGACGACGCCATACTGGCTACCCCAGGCGTCCGTCATCGAACAGCGGACATCCCAGAGATCGGGGAAAAAGCGGTGCCGGGCGCCGGCTTGCAGAAGATCTACCGGCCGACCCTTCAGCGATTTTGATCCAAGCCCGATCGAGCGGTGGATGAGGTAGACATGGTTGGCGCGGAACTTCTGGAAAAGTTCGTCGAACTCTATCAGCGCCTCGGCCACCACATAGCTGTCACCATGGTCGTACTTGCCGTCATAGACATCGTCGACGGTGAGGCCCTTTCCATCCAGATAGGTCGCCTTGAAGGCTCGCCAGAGATCGGCAGGCATACGCAGCAGCAGTTTGAAGCCCGGTGACTCCTGTCCGCTGCCATTGCCGAGTTGAAGGCGGATTTCCTGGTATTCCTTCGGCGACATCGTTTCCAGCATATCGAGTTGCGTGGTCATCATCCGCATCAGCCGGTGCACCCGGCCCATCAACGTGACGATACGGTGGGGATTGTCTTCCTCGATGTAGCCGATCACCTCGACCAGCGTGTAGGCGATGAGCTTCATCCACAGCTCCTCTACCTGGTGGACGATCTGAAACTGCAGTTCGTCTGCATTGGCCATTTCAGACAGAGGCTTCTGGCAGGTAAGCAGCTTGTCGCACTGCAGATAGACGCCGTAATCCTTCATATCGGGTGTCTCGATACGCTCCCAGTATTCCTGCTTATCCATTTTGGTCCCCTTATTGAGCAGCTCTTTTTCGGAAGAATACGAAATATTCTCTCGAACATTGTTCCTTTCTGTCATGCAGTATGCGTAGCTGATAGAACGATCGCTCTGTTTTAGCGCGAAGAGAGAGAACGATGATCTTAAGCCCGGTGGATCTCAAAATCGTTTCGGCGCTGGAAGGCGATGCCCGCATGTCGTTCGCAGCGCTGGCCGAGCAGGTCGGGCTGAGCAAGACGCCCTGCTGGAAGCGCGTCAAGGCTCTGGAGGCTGCCGGTCTCATCCGGGGATACACCACGACGCTCGATCCGGCCCAGCTCGGCTTCGGCCTCGAGGCGTTTGTCCAGGTATCTATCGATTTCGAACTGTCGGACGCGTTCGAGGAAGCAGTCCGGAAAAACCCGCTGATCTGGCGCTGTCATGCGACGACCGGCGACGCCGACTACCTGCTACATATCCTGGCCGTCAACATGGTGGCACTCGATCGCCAGCTGCGTCAGGAGCTCAGCCGCCTGCCGGGCGTGCGCCGAACGGTCACGTCGATGTCGACGCGGGAGATCAAGACTGAGATCTCCTTCGTGGCCGCTGTCCGGCACGCGAGTGAAATGCAAGGGCGGTGAGGCAGGCACGTCGGCAAGTCGATGATTTTCCGGCATGACGCGGGTACTTACGACGCATTCTGACGAGGAAACGTCGATATTTTTCAGCGCCATGCCCTTTTGTCCCTTGCAGAGGCCTGCCCGCGCGCTCATGTTGAATAACGGGCATGGAGAGGTACATGGCAAAAGACAAGATTTTGGTCCGGAATTCGCAGCCATCTCCGATGGACTCGGGAGTTTTCACCTGGGATATCGAAACCGACCAATTCTTCGCCGATAGCGCTTTCGCCTCCCTTTTCGGCCTAGATCCGTCAGAAACGATGGTCGGCCTGCCGATGGAGCGATACCTCGATCGCGTCCATCCGGAAGATAAGGCGCGTGTGGCAAAAGCCGTGCATGAAGCCGTGGTTTCGGGGTATCCCTGCCAGCAAAATTACCGCGTCCGGTCTGCAAGAGGTTTTTATACCGAGATCATGGCCTTCGGCCGCTGCTTTCGAAACGCAGACGGCACACCCTCGCAATATGCAGGCATCGTTTTCCCCGTCGTGCCCGTCGTCGAGGAGAGCGCGACGTTGCAGGATCTCTGCTCGCAAGCCCACCGTGCCGCGCTGAAAAGCGGTCGGCTGGATATCGCAAGGACACTGCGTGACGTTCTCGACGACCTTGCCGAGGAGCCGGCGCCAGCGCGGCTTCAACACCACCCGCACTGAGGGCCAGGACGGCTTTTGGGGCTGGGACTAGGTGAGATTGATACCGCCGTCCAGCAACAGTATCTCTCCCGTCGCATAGTCCGAAGAGACAAGCATCCAGACAGCGTGCGCGATGTCTTCCGGTGTCGCCGCCCGGCGCATCGGCGAATGGTTTCGCCACAAATCCTGTGCGGCAGTCCAGTCCGCCGTCAGCGGCGTATCGACCAGACCGGGCGCGACGGCATTGACGCGGATATCGGGTGCCAGCGACAGGGCCATCAGCTGCGTCGCATGGTTGAGTGCCGCCTTTGCAGCAGCGTAGGGGATGGAGGCACCCTTGGGGCGGATACCGGCATGGGAGGAAATATTGACGACAGAGCCCGGTCGTCCCGTGCCAGCGGCTGCTCGCAGCGCCGGTTCTGCCTCGGCCACCAGCCGGAACGGCGCGACGACGTTGACCTCGTAGAGCTCATGCCAGATCGCCGGCGTGGCCGCAGCCATATCGGAATGGGGAATGACGCGGCTGATGCCGGCATTGTTCACAAGCACGTCGAGCCGGCCCCATTGGGCAACCGCCCCGGCGACCAGCCTTGCCCTGTCGGCATCGACAGCGAGATCGGCCTGGATATAGGTCGCCATCGGCAGCATGCTTGCAAGCGCCAGCCCGGCGTCAACAGACGACCGGGAATGGAGGACGATTGCATAGCCTTCTGCGGCAAGCCGCCGGGCGATTGCCGCACCGATGCCCGATGTCGAGCCGGTGACGAGTGCGACGGGAGGTGTCATAGCGATATCTGCCTCGAATGAAACTGGCTACGTGTTCTCACCATCTGCGCCGCAGATGCCGGCTTGTCCAGCCATCCCCGAGGTCGTAACACCGCGGCATCAAGGAGACAGATCCATGCCACTCTACATCAAGGACGATGCCATCGACCGCCTGGCACGTCGCTATCAGGCGCTGACCAAGGCGCCATCGAAGACCGAGGCTGTCCGCAAGGCGCTGCAACTGGCGCTCGATACCGAACTGGCAAAGCCGGTGCTGGAAGATATCGCCGTGGCCTTCTGCCGAAACCTGCGCACGAAGACCAACGTGCGAAACGCCGATGCAGAGCCGCGCTGATGTTTATCGATGGCTCTGTACTGCTGGCAATGATGACCGACGAGGAAGCCGCGCGCGAATTTGCAAGGCGGATGCAGGCGTCGACCGTGCGCCTCACGTCGCCAATGACTGTGGCTCGAACGACACTGGCGCTTGTCGCCGAATTGGAAATTCCGGTCGATGAAGCGTCCGAGGCTGTCGCCACCTTCCTGCAACTGATGAATATCCAGTCAGTGGCTGTGCCCCCGCGAGCCGCTTCACTGGCGGTGGAGGCCTACTCCAATTTTGGTAAAAACGACAATTTTGGTAAAGGCGGCGCCGGTCTCAGTCTCGACGACTGCCTGACATATGCTTGCGCCAAATATTACCGCCAGCCGTTGCTTTTTTCTGGCAACGGCTTTGCTGCTACGGACATAGAGGCCGCTTGAGGCGAGACCGCGCCACGCCGCCCTTACGGGCAGTCAGAAAGCGGTGCAGCATCGAAAGTGTTGCTGCGCATCACAGACGTCGTCGGGTTTGAATCGCACTGGATACGGATCGGCGTGCGGTTGGTGGTGCCCGTGAACGGCAGGTCGACATTGATGATACCGCTTGGCGAGATTGCATCCTTGGAGTGATCGATAACGGCGCTGTAAACGGTAACTACGCGCGGACCTTTTGGAGTGACGCGCAGGGTGAGCGGCTCCGCGACAACAGCGGTAGCCATGCTCAAAGCGAGTGTCGAGGCGGCAAATAATTTGAGAAACATCATGCTCTCCTGTCATTGTGATATGCGATGGCAGGGGAACACATGGAGCGGGGCTAAGTTCCGTGCCCCGCTGCGATCACGGTAAAATTGAAGAGCCGACAGGCGTCACTCTCGGCTCAATTGCGCCGAGTGCGTTTGAGGTATCGGCAAATTGCCGGCGTAATGTCGAGTTCAGTCTTCCGTGTAGCGCTGCTCCCGCCAGGGATCGCCGCGCATGTGATAGCCGTTCTTCTCCCAGAAACCAGCCTTGTCCGATTTCATAAGATCGATGCGGCGCAGCCATTTGGCGCTCTTCCAGAGATAGAGATGCGGCACAACGAGGCGCATTGGTCCGCCGTGATCGCGGCTAAGCGGCTGGCCTTCCCAGGCGGTCGCAAGGATGGCGTCCTCGGCCGCGAAATCGGCCAGCGGCAGGTTCGTCGTATAGCCGTCATAGCTGGTCAGCATCACGTAGTCGGCATCCGCCTTGGGCATGACTTGATCGAGAAGATCGCGGGTGGAAACCCCGTCCCATTTGTTGTCATAGCGCGACCATGTGGTGACGCAGTGCATGTCACTGACCTTGCTGCTTTGCTCAAGGGCGCCGAATGCCGCCCAGTCGAGCGATAGCGGCGCCTCGACCCGGCCACCGACCTCCAGCCGCCAGCTGGAAATCGCGATCTCCGGCTGGGTGCCGAGATCGAGCACCGGCCAGTTCTTCACCAGATGCTGCCCCGGCGGCAAACGTTCGCTCTCCGCCCGGCTGATGCGACCGGTCAGAAACTTGCCCTCCGCCGCCCACCGCCGCTTGGAAGTGGTCAGCTTGCTATCCGAAACCGGCTCGTCCGTCATCCTGATGTCCCTCGTCATTCCGCCGCGTGAAGAACAAGAACTACCCGACCATACGCGCCGCGACAACACTGTCTGCGCCAGCGAGCGGTGGTGGATCTTTTTCGGGGCGTTGGTGCCGCGGTTCCTTTTGTTTTTCGTTGAAAGACCGGGATCAAGCCGTTTCGTCAATCAGCAAAAAACTACGATATCTTAGATAAAGACCCGAGCTTTCATAGCTCTTATGACATCCATAACAAGTGAACGACAGTCACGCAATTAACTTCACGACCCTGCCTCGAATGCCTTCGAACTTGATTACAAAAATCGGCCGCTCTTCCCCGGACACCGATCTTGGCCTATTATGCCACCATGACAATCAATGCCGATATGATGATCGTTCCTGCAGATTACCCGGAGCTTGCCCTGATAGTGTGGAGCCGGGATGCGACACGCCCGGTTGCCGCAGCCGAGGCGTTTGCAATTTACGAGCGGAACTGGCGCTTTGTCGATCGGCAGCGACTGACACCCAGTGAGAAAGCCCTTATCGAAGAGCTGACCGCTCGGTTCGGACACGGGGAACTATTGGTTTCAAGGTAGCCGCCACGCACCCGGTCGCCACAGAGGGCAGGAACCACATGACTGACTTCCAGCGACCGGAGCATCGGATAATTGCCAAGGCATTGAGGCTTATGGATCCGACACTTCTCTTGTTAAATCGTTGCTGGTTTGCCGGAGGCACGGCCGTTGTCATGATGCACGGCGAATACCGTCGTTCCCTCGACGTAGACTTCCTTTGTGCCGATATGGATGGCTACCGTGCCATGCGCAGCCTCGCCGTCGAAAAGGGTGTCGGTGGCCTGTTTGCGGCGCCGGTTACAGCCTTACGCGAAGTGAGGGCAGATCAGTATGGCGTACGCACGCTGCTCTCGCTCGACGAACAAACGATCCGTTTCGAAATCGTTCGGGAAAGCCGCATTCCGCTGGACGGCATAATGAATGCTGGGCTCGGCGTACCAGTCCTTTTGCCGAGCGACATGATGGCGGAGAAATTGCTTGCCAATGCCGACCGGTGCCAGGATCGCGCAGTCGCATATCGCGATGCAATCGATCTCGGCATGCTGATAGATCATCACGGCGCGATTTCGCAAGACGCAGTCACGAAGGCGGAAAATGCCTATGGCGGCGATATCGGACGCAAAGCTTTGTGGGTCGTTGACAGGTTGGCCGACAGGGTGGAATTACAGCACGTTTGCGATGCGTTGCAGATGAAACGTGAAGATGCTGCGCGCGCCATGTCGGCGTTGTCACGCGAAGTTCTCCGCTTTTGGCACCGTTCCTAGATCACCAGCGGGACTTACTCGCGTCGTGCCGGAAAAAATCGCCAATCCACGCCCCGCTGCGACTCAATCCCCCAAGGCCGCCACCAAAGGCGGCGGCCTTTACCGACCTCGCGAGCTCAGTTGCCGAGAATTCCCGGCAGGCGCAGGCCCTTTTCCTTGGCGCAGTCGATAGCGATTTCGTAGCCGGCGTCGGCGTGGCGCATGACGCCGGTGGCGGGGTCGTTCCAGAGGACGCGGGCGATGCGGCGGGCGGCGTCTTCCGAGCCGTCGCAGCAGATGACCATGCCGGCATGCTGTGAAAAGCCCATGCCGACGCCGCCGCCGTGATGGATCGATACCCAGGTGGCGCCCGAGGCGGTATTCAGCAGGGCGTTGAGCAGCGGCCAGTCGGAGACGGCGTCCGAGCCATCCTTCATAGCCTCGGTCTCGCGGTTCGGCGAGGCGACGGAGCCACTATCGAGATGATCGCGGCCGATGACGACGGGCGCCGAAAGCTCGCCGTTCTTGACCATTTCGTTGAAGGCCAGACCGATCCGGTCGCGGTCGCCGAGACCCACCCAGCAGATGCGGGCGGGCAGGCCCTGGAAGGCGATGCGTTCACGCGCCATGTCGAGCCAGTTGTGCAAATGGGTGTTACCGGGCGTCAGTTCCTTCACCTTGGCGTCGGTCTTGTAGATATCCTCCGGATCGCCCGACAGCGCCGCCCAGCGGAACGGGCCGATGCCGCGGCAGAACAGCGGCCGGATATAGGCCGGGACGAAGCCGGGGAAGGCGAAGGCATTCTCCAGACCCTCGTCTTTCGCGACCTGGCGGATGTTGTTGCCGTAATCGAGCGTCGGCACGCCGGCGTTCCAGAAATCGACCATGGCGGCGACGTGGATCTTCATCGAGGCGCGCGCAGCGGCCTCAACTTCCTTCGGCGCAGTCTCCTGTTTGGACTTCCATTCGGCCACGGTCCAGCCAAGCGGCAGGTAGCCGTGCAGCGGATCGTGGGCGGAGGTCTGGTCGGTGACGATATCCGGCCGGACGCCGCGCTTGAAAAGCTCGGGGAATATTTCGGCGGCATTGCCGATCAGCGCGATCGACTTTGCCTCGCCGGCCTTGGTCCAGGCATCGATTTTGGCAAGCGCCTCGTCGAGGCTGTCGGTCTTTTCGTCGACATAGCGGGTGCGCAGGCGGAAATCGGCGCGGGTTTCGTCGCATTCGACGGCGAGGCAGCAGGCACCGGCCATGACCGCGGCGAGCGGCTGCGCGCCGCCCATACCTCCGAGACCGCCGGTGAGGATCCATTTGCCCTTGAGGCTGCCGCCATAGTGCTGGCGTCCTGCCTCGACGAAAGTCTCATAAGTGCCCTGAACGATGCCTTGGGCGCCGATATAGATCCACGAGCCGGCCGTCATCTGGCCATACATCGCAAGGCCCTTTTTATCGAGCTCGTTGAAATGATCCCATGTCGCCCAGTGTGGCACGAGGTTGGAATTTGCGATCAGCACGCGCGGCGCATCCTTGTGGGTGCGGAACACGCCGACCGGCTTGCCGGATTGCACCAGCAGCGTCTCTTCTTCGGTGAGCGTCTTCAGGGTCGCGACGATGCTGTCGAAGTCTTCCCAGGTGCGTGTCGCCCGGCCGATACCGCCGTAGACGACGAGTTCGTTGGGGTTTTCGGCGACGTCAGGGTCGAGATTGTTCATCAGCATGCGCAGCGGCGCTTCTGTCATCCAGCTCTTGGTGGTGAGCTCCGGCCCGCGCGGCGCGCGGATCTCGCGGATGTTGTGGCGTGAATTGGTCATGGCGAAATCCCCTTAGCTGATGAGGTCGAGCGCGATCTGTTCGATGCGCGACAGGATGGATTTGAGCGGAATGCGCAGCGCCTCGGCCTTTTCAGGATCATAGGCGAAGGGCGGAGCTTCGGCGGCTAGATGGGTCGATTGCGCCAGCTCCATCTGGATGGCATGGACGCCCGATGCCGGCTGGCCATAATGACGGGTCGTCCAGCCGCCCTTGAAACGGCCATTCAGCGTGCTGGTGTAGCCGACCGCTCCAGCGGCGATGGCCACGGTTGCAGCCTCGATCTCCGGCGCGCAGGTCTTGCCCATATCGGTGCCGATGTTGAGATCCGGAAGCGTGCCCTCGAACAGGAAGGGAATGTGGGCACGGATCGAGTGGCAGTCATAGAGCACGGCAATGCCATGGATCGCCTTGACGCGTGCGATCTCGGCAGCGAGGGCCGCATGATAGGGTGCATGGAAGGCGGACAGCCGGGCGTGGGTGTCGCCGTCGGAAGGCTCGGCACCATCCTTCCAGATCGGCTTGCCGTCGAAATCCGTACCCGGGATCAGGCCGGTGGTATTTTGACCGGGATAAAGGCTCGATCCATCGGGATCACGATTGGCGTCGATGACATAGCGATGGAAGGTGGCCCGCACAGTCGTCGCGTCGTCGAGCAGGCCGTCGTAGAGCCGGTGGATGTGCCAGTCGGTATCGGCGAGAACGCGGCCATTGTCGTTAAGCCGCTCCCAGATATCCGCTGGTACGTCGGTGCCTGTATGGGGGAAGGCGAGCACAACGGGCGAGGAGCCCTGGCGGACTTCGAAAACAGGTACGCTCATTGACTGGTCTCCTTGGCTTGCGCAGATGTAAAATCGGCGTACGCAACGCCCACCCCGTCACCCCGGTGGCCAACTATCCGCTCGTTGGCGTCCAGACTACGCATGGCCGCTGCACCCGCGACGGCACCAACCACACCCTCATTCCTGTGCCTGTCACAGGAATCTAGCCACGGCGCGTCTGCGCCGTGAAAGGACACTTTTGAAGCGAAGGAAGCCTCCTGCGCCGCAGACGCGGCGCACTGGATCCCTGTGACGAGCACAGGGATGAGGGAAGTTGGGAGGGCGCCCGCTGGTCCCCACGGCCTGGGCGACCTTGGCGTCCATAAACTGCCGCTTGGAATAGCCTCCATGTGATCAACCCTCCAGCGCCGGCAGGATGCCGCGCGACACCGATGCATTCAGTGTGCCAGATGATACCAGGTCGCTGGCTGCTGCAAGGTCGTTTGCCATGTAGCGGTCCTCGTCGAGCGTCGGCACGACGCGGCGGATGGCGGCGACTGCGGCGGTGAGTTCGGCGCTGGTGACCAGCGGCGCGCGGAACTCGATCCCCTGGGCCGCCGTTAGCGCTTCGATTCCGATTATGCCAAACAGGTTGTCGGTCATCTGCAGCAGTCTGCGGGCGCCGTGGCAGGCCATGGAGACGTGGTCCTCCTGGTTGGCGGAGGTCGGTGTGGAATCGACCGAGGCCGGGTGCGACATCTGCTTGTTCTCCGACATCAGCGCGGCAGATGTTACCTCGGCGATCATCAGTCCGGAATTGAGCCCGGGCTTTTTGGCAAGGAATGCCGGCAGGCCATGCGACAGCGCCGGATCGACCAGGAGCGCAATGCGGCGCTGGGCGATGGCGCCGATCTCGCAGACGGCGAGCGCGATCTGGTCTGCGGCGAAGGCCACGGGCTCGGCGTGGAAATTACCGCCGGAGACGACGGAATTGTCTGACAGCACCAGCGGATTGTCGGTCACCGCATTGGCTTCGATCTGCAGCGTTTTCGCCACTTGGCGCAACAGATCGAGGCAGGCGCCGTCGACCTGTGGCTGGCAGCGGATGCAATAGGGATCCTGGACGCGCTCGTCGCCCTCGATATGGCTTGCGCGGATGACCGAATTGTCGAGCAGCGCCCGCAACGCCGCCGCCGTGTCGATCTGGCCCTGATGGCCGCGCAGGGTGTGGATATCGGCATGAAACGGCGCCGACGAGCCCATCGCCGCATCGGTCGACAGCGCTCCTGTGATCAGCGCCGCCTGGGCGGCCCTGTGGGCGCGGAAGAGGCCTGCGAGCGCCAGCGCCGTCGAGGTCTGCGTGCCGTTGATCAGCGCCAGGCCTTCCTTAGCGGCCAGCACTATCGGCGTCAGCCCGGCCTTTTCCAATGCCGCACCACCGCTCATTCGTTCGCCGGCTAAAAATGCTTCTCCTTCACCCATCATGACCGCCGCCATGTGGGCGAGCGGCGCGAGGTCGCCGGAGGCGCCGACAGAGCCTTTTTCCGGAATGACGGGGATAACGCCCCTCTCAAGCATCGCCTCGATCAGCCGTACCATTTCGAGCCGCACGCCAGAGGCGCCGCGCCCGAGCGACACCAGCTTCAGGGACATGATCAGCCGGACGATATTCTCGGCCAGGGGCTGGCCGACGCCGCAGCAATGGGAGAGGATCAGATTGCGCTGCAGCGTCGCGACATCGGCACGGTCGATCTTGATCGACGCCAGTTTGCCGAAGCCGGTGTTGATGCCATAGACCGGCGCATTGCCGGCGGCAATCTCGGCGATACGGGCGGCGGCGCGCTCGATACCGGCGTCGAACGAGCGATCGAGGACGACAGCTTCGCCCGTCCAGTAGATAGTCGAGAGATCGGCGAGCGTCACCGAGCCTGGATGGAGTGTGATGGTCATCGATCGATCCTCTCGCCCTTGAACAGGTGCGCATAAAGCGGATTGAAACCAATCCGGTAGACAAGTTCGGCCGGGCTATCGACGTTCCAGATGGCGAGATCCGCCGATTTCCCGACCTCGATAGTTCCGGTTTCAGCAAGCACGCCTAGGGCCCGCGCGGCCTCGCGGGTCGTCCCGGCAATGCACTCCTCGACCGTCAGGCCGAACAGGGTCGCCGACATGTTCATGGTGAGCAGCAGGGATGTCAGCGGCGAGGTGCCGGGATTGCTGTCGGTGGCAATGGCGATCTTCACCCCGGCGTCTCGCAACAGCTTGACCGGCGGCTTCTGCTTCTCGTTGATGGCATAGAAGGCGCCGGGCAGCAGCACGGCCACCGTGCCGCTCGCGGCAAGTGCAGCCACGCCTGCAGCATCCAGATATTCGAGATGATCGGCCGACAGGGCCCCGTAGGATGCAGCGAGCCTGGCGCCACCGAGATTGGAAAGCTGCTCGGCATGCAGCTTGACCGGCAGGCCGAGCGCCTTGGCAGCGTCGAACACCCGGGCGATTTCTGATGGCGAGAATGCGATACCTTCGCAAAATCCGTCGACGGCATCGATGAGGCCTTCCGCCGCGCCCTGCCGCATGCCGGGAAGCACAACCTCGTCGATATAGGCATCGTTGCGCCCCTTGTAGTCGACGGGCGTCGCGTGTGCTGCGAGATAGGAGGTGACGACGCGGACGTGACGGATGCGCTCAATGGCTCGGGCGGCGCGCAATATCCGCAGTTCGGCGTCGACGTTCAGCCCGTAGCCGGATTTGATTTCGATAGTGGTCACGCCTTCGGCCAGCAGCGTATTTAGCCTCGGCAAGGCGGCCGCGACCAGTCCTTCGACGGACAGGGCGTTGGTGGCATTGACCGAGGAAACGATGCCGCCACCGGCGCGCGCAACTTCTTCGTAGGTAGCGCCTTCGAGCCGCATCTCGAACTCGCGGGCGCGATTGCCGCCATAGATGATGTGCGTGTGGCAATCTACCAGCCCGGGTGTCACCCAGCGACCTTCAAGGTCGAGGATATCGGCGGTCTCGATAGCCCAGACCGGCAATTCGCTCTCCGGACCCGCATAGGCAATGAGCCCATTTTCGACGACGATTGCAGCCTTTTCGATAATGCCAAGGCCGGGCAGGCGGCTGTCCAGCGTCGCAAGGCGGGCGTTGCGCAGCAGACGGGGGCGGCCTAGAAATGCGGTATTCTGTTCGGAGGAATTGTTCCCGGTCATCAGCTTTGCGCCTTTCTTTATGGCCTAACATGTATATACATAATAGTCGTGTGACAAGCAAAAATATGGCAGCTGGCGAGGAACCTAGGACGGATCGCCCGCAAATAGAAGGGGAATGCCGATGGTTGGACTTCACGCAGGATCAGCCCTTTTGCCAACCGGCTGGCAGAAGAACGTACGCATAGAGATTGCCGACGGGCGCATCGTCAGCATCGCTGCGGGCGTACCGGCCGAGGCAGCCGACGAGCGCCACGCAGTGCTCGTACCCGCCATGCCAAACCTGCACAGCCACGCTTTCCAGCGGGCGATGGCAGGTCTTGCCGAAGTGCGAGGCCCCGGCAGCGACAGTTTCTGGAGCTGGCGGACGGTGATGTACAAGTTCGCCCTGACGATGACGCCCGAGGATGTCGAGGCGGTCGCGGCCGAACTCTATATGGAGATGCTGGAGGCCGGCTTTTGCCGCGTCGGGGAATTCCACTACCTGCACCACGACAAGGACGGTAGGCCCTATGCCAACATCGCCGAATTGGCCGAACGCATCGGCGCTGCCAGCAGTCAAGCCGGCATCGGACTGACGCTGCTGCCGGTGCTTTACGCGCGGTCCGGTTTCGGAGGCGGTCAGCCGATCGAGGGCCAGCGCCGCTTTATCAATACGCCGGATAGCTTTGCGACGCTGATGGAGGGATGCCGGCAGGTGATTGGCGCACTGGAAGGCGGCGTGCTCGGCCTTGCGCCGCATAGCCTGCGGGCGGTGACGCCGGAAGAACTGAGTTTTGCCGCAGAGCTTGGGCGGAACGGGCCAATCCACATCCACGTCGCAGAGCAGGTCAAGGAAATCGAGGACTGCATTGCGTGGTCCGGCGCACGGCCCGTCGAATGGATGCTCGACCATGCCGATGTCGATGCGCGCTGGTGCCTGATCCATGCGACACATATGACGGAGGATGAAACGACACGCATGGCGAAGAGCGGCGCCGTGGCAGGCCTCTGCCCGATCACCGAGGCCAACCTTGGAGACGGGACATTTCCTGCCCCGCAGTTCCTGTCAGAGGGAGGGCGGTTCGGCATCGGCTCGGACTCGAACGTCCTGATCTCGGTGCCTGAGGAGTTGCGCCAGTTGGAGTATTCACAGCGCCTCGACCTCCGCGCCCGAAACGTAGTCGCACCGCAAAACGGCTCAACCGGTCGCGCTCTGTTCGATCAGGCGTTGGTGGGCGGTGGTATCGCGCTCCAAACCGCGACAGGGCTGGAAAAAGGAAACTACGCCGATCTCGTGTCACTCGATGTATCGGCCGTGCCCTATCTGGAAGGCGACCAGTTGCTGGATCACTGGATGTTTGCCGGAGGCGTACGGGTCGACAGTGTCTGGGCACTTGGGCGGAAGCAGGTCAGCGGTGGAAGGCATATCGGGCGAGACGGGATCCGAAAGCGGTTCGTCGCTACCATGACGCGTCTGCTTTCAGTTTAGAAAAAAGATATCCCGTCCGCGAGAGCAGGTGCAAGCTTATTACCTAGTTGATGGACGCTTCCAGCTTGGAACCCTTGCCGGTCAGCTCTTCGCCCGCCGGTGTCAGCATCGACAGGCTGAGAACAGACACCACCATGATCGTTACGACGGCTATCATTACTCGCATTGGACTTTTCCTTGTGAACTTGCCCGACAAACGCACCGCGTAGTAGACAGTTCCGTAGGTGGGGTCCTCCGCCCGACAATACCAGCTTACTGCTGCGGATTTGCACCAGGTTGCTGCGGCGCAAACGGCTCGGCCTGGCGGATGGTGTGCGTCGGATTGACCAGCAGAATGCTGAGCACGATCATCACCAGAGCAAGAATGAGAGTGAGACCGATCAATAGGGGGCGAATGGCCATCGGCGGCTGTCTCCGTTCATCACCGAAATTTGAGAATCATAGATCTATCAGAAATGCTTGAAGTTTCTGAGGCATATCCGGCATTTTCATAAATATAGACTTATGTCGCAGCGAGGCCTATGCGAGACGCAGACTGGATCGCCCAATCCTTGAGCAGCAATCAAATTTGCATATTAAATAAGGGGCGGCTTGCCGCGCCTCCGAAATCTCATATGGTGCATTGGCTTTAAACCATTTTCCACCGAGGCCATGTCGAGGCAGCAACCTGGCACAGACCGGCAGTGCAACGACGCGGCCAATTTTGCCCCAGAGGAGAGACCATGAAAATCAATGCATTGCTACTATCGGGCGCCGTGGCGCTGGCCACCCTTGCCGGACCTGCCGCCGAAGCCAAGGATTGGAAAACCGTCACCATCACGCTCGAAGGCGCCTATGCGCCCTGGAACATGACCAATGCCGACGGTACGCTGGGCGGCTTCGAGCCGGAGCTTGCCAAGGTGCTTTGCGAAAAGGCCAAGGTCGAGTGCAAGCTCGTGGCCTCCGATTGGGACGGCATGATCCCGGCGCTCAACGCCGGCAAGTTCGACATCATCATGGATGCCCTGTCGATCACCGACGAGCGCAAGCAGGTCATCGACTTCACCATTCCCTATGCCGCCACCCCGGCAGCCTTTGCCGTTGCCAAAGACAGCCCGCTGGCCAACGCAGCCGGTACCGGCAAGACGATCACCATGGCGCCCGGCCAGACCGGCGTGGCGGAGATCGAAGCGCTGAAGACAGCCTTCAAGGGCAAGACCATCGGCATCCAGGCAGCCACCGTCTACGCCAAGTTCGTCTATGACAACTTTGCAGACATCGCCACGATCCGCGAATACAAGACCGGCGCAGACCGCGACCTCGACCTGCAGAACGGCCGCATCGACCTCGGCTTCGACGACGCCGTCTATTTCGAAACCGCCTTCGAAGCTGCCAACGGAGCGCTCGGCTTCTCCGGCCCGCAGATTGCGGGACCCATCTGGGGTATCGGCGAAGGCCTCGGCGTTCGCAAGTCCGATACAGACCTGCGCGACATGTTCAGCGCAGCCATCAAGTCGGCACTCGACGATGGCACCGTCAAAGCCCTGTCGATGAAGTGGTTCAAGACCGACGTCAGCCCGAAATAACCTATCGAACCGATGCCTCCGGTCGATAGGGCCGGGGGCATCCGCTGTTTTCGCCATTTCGGAATAACAGATGTCGACATTGCAACTGCTGGGCTTCGGTTCGACCGGGTGGGGCGCCCTGCTTCTCGTGGCAACGCTGCTGACGCTCGCTGTCACTGCAGCGGCGCTGGCAATCGGCGCCATTCTCGGCACCCTCGTCGCCGCAGCCAAGCTTTCCGGCAACAGGCTTCTGTGGGCGCTCGGCCATGCCTACACCACCGTCTTTCGCGGCGTGCCTGAACTGCTGATCATCTATCTCATCTATTTCGGCGGCTCGAGCGCCCTGACCTCCATCGGCAAGGCACTGGGCTACGACGGCTTCCTTGGCCTGCCGTCCTTTGCCGCCGGCGCCCTTGCCGTGGGGGTCATCTCCGGCTCCTACCAAGCTGAAGTGTTTCGCGGCGCCTACTTGGCGATCTCGAAGGGCGAACTAGAAGCCGCCTCGGCGATCGGCATGGGCACGCGACTGCGCTTCCGCCGGATCATCCTGCCGCAGGTGCTCAGGCTTGCCATCCCCGGCCTCGGCAATGTCTGGCAGCTGAGCCTCAAGGATTCGGCCCTGATCTCGGTTACCGGGCTCGCCGAACTGATGCGCACCAGCCAGGTGGCGGCCGGCTCGACGCGGCATTATTTCCTGTTTTTCATCGCCGGCGGGTGCCTCTACCTGATCCTGACCAGCCTTTCCGACCAGGTTTTCAACCGCGCCGAACGTCGCGCCAACCGCAGCATGCCGTCGGCAACGATGGGGAAGGCCTGAGCCATGGATATCGCCTTCCTGTCATCGACCATGGCCACGTTGCTCGCCGCCCTGCCGATGACGCTGGCCCTGTTCATCACGTCGATCACCCTTGGCGGCCTGCTGGCGCTGGGGCTCGTCTGGATGCGCACCGGCGGCAATCCGATCCTTTCGGGCTTAGCCAAGGCCTATATCTTCGTGTTTCGCGGCTCGCCGCTGCTGATCCAGATGTTCCTGATCTTTTACGGCCTCGGCCAGTTCGGGATCATCCGCTACTCGTTTCTCTGGCCGCTGCTGCGCGAGCCCTTTGTCTGCGCCGTGCTGTCGCTGGCGCTCTGCACGGCCGGCTACACGGCAGAAATCTTTCGCGGCGGCATCCGCGCCGTTTCGCCGAAGGAGATCGAGGCGGCCCGCTCGATCGGCATGTCCGGCTTCCTGCTGGTGCGCCGCATCTTGGCACCCATCGCCTTCCGCCATGCGCTGCCGGCCTATTCGACCGAGATCGTTCTGATGTTGAAGTCTACGGCGCTCGCAAGCCTCGTCACCGTCTGGGAGGTAACCGGCGTCGCACAGCGGCTGATCTCGCACACCTACCGGACGATGGAGGTGTTTCTCTGCGCCGCCGTCATCTATCTCGTCCTGAATTTCATCATCCTGCAGGCCTTCGGTCTGCTCGAATATCGCCTCTCCCGCCATCGCCGCGCCGCGCCGCAGGCTTTGAAGGCATAATTGCAGTCTGAACTGGAGCGACCATGGCCCGCGTCAACCGACTTTCGGTCCGCAATATCCGCAAGAGCTTTGGCACCCACGAGGTGCTGCGCGGCATTTCGCTGGATGCCGAGGACGGCGACGTCATATCCCTGCTCGGCGCTTCCGGCTCCGGCAAGTCGACATTCCTCCGCTGCATCAACCTTCTCGAAGTCGCCAACGACGGCGAAATCTGGGTGGATGGCGAGCAGATCCGCATGATCCACAAGAACGGGCGGAGCAAGCCGGAGAGCAACCGCCAGGTCGACCATATCCGCTCGGAACTCGGCATGGTGTTCCAGTCGTTCAATCTCTGGTCCCACATGACAATCCTGCAGAATGTCATCGAAGGCCCGATCCACGTGCTGAAGCGGCCTCGTGCGGAAGCCATCGCCGACGCCGAGGCGCTGCTCGAGAAGGTCGGCATCGCGGACAAGCGTCATGCCTATCCGGCCCATCTCTCCGGTGGCCAGCAGCAGCGCGCGGCGATTGCCCGGGCGCTGGCGATGAAGCCGAAGGTCATGCTGTTCGACGAACCAACCTCGGCGCTGGATCCGGAACTGGTTGGCGAGGTGCTGCGCGTCATGCGAGCGCTGGCAGAAGAGGGCATGACCATGCTGGTCGTCACCCACGAGATGAGCTTTGCCCGCAACGTCTCCAACCGCGTCGTCTTCATGCGCGAAGGGCTGATCGACAGTTCCGGCAGCCCGGAAGAGATGTTCGGCGGCGGCGGCTCGCCGGCTTTCCGCCAGTTCATCGGCAATTTCGGAAGTTGATCCCATGACCGTCACTCTCGAAGCAAAGCTCGGCTGGCGCGACGTCGCGGCCATCGCAGGCGGCGAAAGCCTGTCGCTCGCCCCCGCAGTCTGGGCGCGCATCGACAATGCCAGCCGCATCGTTGCCCGCATCGTCGAAACGGGCCAGCGGGCCTACGGCATCAATACCGGCGTCGGCGCCCTGTCGGATACGGTGGTAGACCTCGCATCGCAGAGCAAGCTGTCACGCAACATCATCCTCAGCCATGCCTGCGGCGTCGGACCGCTTCTGTCCCGGCGCGAAGTCAGGGCGATCATCGCCGCCCAGATCGCCAATTTTTCCCACGGCTATTCCGGTGTGCGCCGCGAGATCGTCGACCACCTCCGGACGTTTCTCGACAAGGACTGCATTCCCGACGTCCCCTCCAGGGGCTCGGCAGGCTACCTCACCCACAATGCCCACACGGCGCTGGTGCTGATCGGCGAGGGGACGGCCCATGTTGCAGGACAGCCGATGACCGGTGGACAGGCGCTTGCGGCAATCGGCCTTGCGCCGCTGGTGCTGGGCGCCAAGGAGGGTCTCAGCCTCGTCAACGGTACGGCCTGCGCTACCGGGCTTTCCTGCGTGGCACTGGCGCGTGCAGCCAATCTTCTCGACTGGGCGGATGCCATTGCCGCGCTGACGCTCGAGGCAGCCGGCGGACAGATGGCAGCCTTCGACGAGACCGTGCTCGCCCTCAAGGTTTCGGATGGCGTCCAGAAAGTCGGCGCATCGTTACGGCGGCGGCTCGCCGGCAGCGGTCTGATTGCGGCATCGCTCGGCAAACGCACGCAAGATGCCCTCAGCCTGCGCGCAATCCCGCATGCCCACGGCGCAGCCCGCGATGTCTTCGAAAATTCCGCCCGCGTGGTCGACCAGGAACTGGCCTCCGTCACCGACAATCCGGCCGTCTACGGCACGCCGGACCATCCCGTCGTCTCCTCGGAGGCCCATGCCGTGTCGCCGGCACTCGGCCAGGCAGCGGACGGCCTTGCGATTGCGTTGGCGCAGATCGCTGCGATGAGCGAACGCCGGATGGACCGACTGGTCAATCCACTGGTGAGCGGCCTGCCGCCGTTCCTCGCCAGCGACGCAGGCAGCCATTCCGGCCTGATGATCGCCCAGTACAGTGCGGCAGCGCTCGCCAACGAAAACCGTCGACTGGCTGCTCCCGCCAGCACCGATGGCGGCCTGACATCGGCGTTGCAGGAGGATTTTCTCGCCCATCCGACCGCGGCCGCCAACAAGTTGCTCGCGGTGCTCGACAACGCCGAGTACATCTTTGCGATCGAACTGATGGCAGCCGCACAGGCACACGATTTCGTGTCCCACGTGGCAGCACGCGCCGATGGCACAGAGACGATTTACCGGCTTGTCCGCAGCCGCGTCGCGCATTATGCCGACGACCGTCCGCTTGGCGGCGACATCGAGGCGATCAGGTCGCTGATCCGCGACGTGCCACCGCCGCCTCACTGAAATCGGGAATGTAGCCATGACACCGCAATTCGACGTCGCCGTCATCGGTCTCGGTGCCATGGGCAGCGCGGCCCTGTCGCATCTTGCCGCGCGCGGCGTGCAAGCCATCGGCATAGATGCCTACTATCCGGCCCATACGCTGGGCTCTTCCCATGGCGACAGCCGGCTTATCCGGCTCGGCTATTTCGAGGACCCGTCCTATGTGCCGCTGCTGCAGCGGGCCTATGCCAACTGGCGGGCACTGGAAGGGCGGCTGCGCAGCGAAGTCCTGACAATCACCGGCGTGCTGCAAATCGGCGCGCCCGACAGCACTATCGTGACAGGCACGCGCGCCTCCTGCAAATTGCACGATCTTACCATCGAAGAGCTGGACCGGGCGGCGATGAAGGCGCGGTTTCCGGTGTTCTCACTGGATGCCGGCGAGATCGCCCTGCTCGATCCTCAGGGAGGCTATATCCGCCCGGAAGCGGCTGTCGCGGGCTATATAAGGCTTGCCGCCGAAGACGGTGCCGTGCTGCATTTCGGCGAGAAAGTCACCGGGATCGAGCCTGACGACGCCGGCGTGACTGTTACGTCTGCCGTGGGCAAGTATCGGGCAAACAAGGTGATCGTCGCCACCGGGTCGTGGATTTCTGAACTCGTGCCGCAGTTGAAAGAGCATGCAGTGCCGATCCGGCAGGTGGTCGCCTGGTACCAGCCGCGCGACGGCTTCGTGACCCAGCCGCAGCGCATGCCCGCCTTCATACGCGACGAAGGCGACGACGGCTCCTATTTCGGATTTCCGGCCATCGGCGTCGACGGGGTCAAGATCGGTCGCCATGCGCATTTCCGCGAACCGATCGATCCGAACGAGCCCAATTCACCGGTGAACGACGCCGATACGGCGCTCCTCGACGCCTTCATCGCCAGGCGCCTGCCCGCTGCGAACGGGCTGCGCGTCAACGCCATTACCTGCCGCTACACCATGCTGCCGAGCGAGGATTTTCTGATCGACCTGATGCCCGGCAACCCGCGCATCGTCGTCGCCTCGCCCTGTTCCGGCCACGGCTTCAAGTTCACCAGCGTCATCGGCGAAATACTCGCAGACCTCGCTCTCGATGGCCGAACAGACCTGCCGATCTCCGCATTCTCGTTTGGCACGATGGAGAGATTTCTCGCGGCGCGGAAGTGAGGGTCATGGTGATGGCTTGCGTGCCGTTTGCGGCCACAGTTTTTATGAGTCAGTGCGCGGCCCGTTATCTGGCTCAGACGACATTGCACTCTTTTTCAGGTTGGGAAGCACTACGGTCTGGGTTTTGCTCCAATCGAGATAAAGCGCGGAATCGTTATCTTCCCAGAACGCGCGCTCTTCCGTTTCATTTTCGAATGCAGGTATAGCAGCAATAGGCTTGTTCACTTCGATGCCTTTCCTGCTGACAGCATAGTGGGCGGAAACGACACTCTTGGCTTTGCGCCGCGGAAACACTCAAGGCACATTGATTGAGAAATGGGTCGAACTCAAACTATTTCGGTCCGTTGCCCCCTATCGACACGTTGCCAGCGATGCGCGAGCATCTGAGGAAGAGCGCCTAGGCAAGTCCAGAGCGATGCACCATCGAACGAGGAGCAATATATGCACACCGATCTCACCGAAACATTGAAGGGTGCGCGCCAGACATTCCTCGACATTCCGGCTGCAGTCATGCCACGCGCCGGCTCGGTTGCGATCTTCGGTGCCGTGCACGGCACACCCTATCCAGATGCCACTAATCAAGAGGGCGAGACAGGTCCCGAGGCAGTTCGCAGGGCAATTACAGCTGCGTGCGTCCATCTCGAAAACCGGGACTTCGATTTCGGCGGCCCCTTGCTGAATGACGGCGCGCTCGAGGTCATTGACCTCGGCGATGTCGTCACCGATCCACGGGATGCGGCCGCCAACCGCGAAAATATCGAGCGCACGACGCGCGCCGTCCTTGCCGCCGGTGCCATTCCCGTGCTGATCGGCGGTGACGATTCCGTCGCCATCCCGTTCATGCGCGGCCTCGGAGCAGCAGGGCCGCTGCATGTTCTCCAGATCGACGCCCATATCGACTGGCGCGACAACATTGGCGACGAAAGGCTCGGTTACTCCAGCACGATGCGCCGGGCGTCGGAACTGCCGTTCGTTGCATCCATGATGCAGGTCGGCATCCGCGCCGTCGGCAGCGCGCGGCAGGCGGAGGTTGAAGCGGCGGAAGCCTGGGGCTCGCGGCTGGTGACGGTGTCGGAAACGCGACGGCTGGGATTGGGTACCGTGATCGGCGGCATTCCGAGAGACGGTGCGGTGCTGATCCATATCGACTGCGATGCAATGGATCCCGGAACGTGCCCGGGCGTCAACGCCGTATCGCCGGGCGGATTTTCATTCGAGGAAATGACCACGCTGATCGCCGAAGCGTTACGAGGTCGCCGGCTGGCCGGGTTCTCCATCGTCGAATTCCAGCCACGGGCGGATATCAGCGACATCTCCGCCATCGTGGTCGGTCGCCTCGTCTGCCATGTCCTCGGCCATCTCGCCCGAGGCGCTCTCAGCCCGTGAAAAACAGAAATAGGTAACGGCGGCCGGGGGCGGGGAGTTTCAGTAAAACTCGCCTTCCTGTCTCACTATAGATTGATTGGCTGCTCTCGCACCTGAGCGATACGGTATATGTATTGCGCACGTCCGAATTTGCTTTTTGGCCATGCGACCCGAAATTGGCATGGCAGCAGGTGCTCGATTGCCCGAAGTCCGCCCGGTTGGGCGGTCAATCAAGGAAGAAAATCATGAACAGCAAACAGATGAAGACGGGCGCCCTGGCGCTGGCCGCCGGACTGATGATTTCCGCTATCGGCCTGCAGGGTGCGCAGGCTGCCGACAAGATCCGCGTGCGCGGCGTGGTCGAAAGCCTGAGCGGCGATACGCTGAAGGTCAAGTCGCGCGAAGGCAAGGATGTGATGATCATGCTGAAGTCCGGCTGGGCCGTCAACGGCATCGTCAAGGCCGACGTCAGCGACATCAAGCCAGGCGACTTCGTCGGGATTGCCTCCATGCCGACCGACAGCGGCGTCAATGGCGCGCTGGAAGTGCTGATCTTCCCGGCCGCCATGAAGGGCACCGGCGAAGGCGACTACGGCTGGGACCTGAAGCCGAAAAGCTCGATGACCAATGCAACGGTTGCGAGCGCCGTGACCTCCGTTAACGGTCCGACGCTGTCACTGACCTACAAGGGCGGCGAGAAGAAGATCTCCATCCCACCAGGCACGCCTGTCGTCACGATCGCCCCGGCCACCAAGAGCGACATTAAGGCTGGCGCCGGCGTGATCATCAACGGCACTACGGCAGGCGACAACATGGTCGAGGCTGACCGCGTCGTCGTCGGCATCAACGGCGTCGTTCCGCCTATGTGATCCAGCGCTCATGCGCTATCGTCATACGGCCCGGCTGCATCATGCAGTCGGGCTGTTCTGTTCGTCCGCTACAGCACCGTCGCCTTTCAAAATGACCCGGCTGCGTCAGCGGCATCGCACGAGGACTGCCCATGGCCAGCATCGAAGATATTGGGGTCGCTCCGCCGCCAGCGCCGGCAAAGATCTACATCAGGCGCCACTCGGTCGTAACCCGCGTCACCCACTGGATCAACGTACTCTGTCTGACGCTGCTGCTGATGAGCGGCATGCAGATCTTCAATGCCCATCCGCAGCTTCACTGGGGACAATACGGAGCGGTCGAGGACCCATCATGGTTCGAGATTGCCAGCACCGAGAACGGTGACAAGGTCATCGGCACCACCCGCATCGGCAGCCTGACGCTGACCACCACCGGCCTGCTCGGCGCGTCCCGGGTGGACGGCGAGATGACAGCAAGGGCCTTTCCGGCCTGGGCCACCATTCCGAGCTTCCAGGATCTGGCGACCGGCCGGCGCTGGCACTTCTTCTTCGCCTGGCTGTTCGTCATAAACGGCCTGCTCTACGTTCTCTACGGCCTGATCGGCGGCCACTTCCGTCGCGACCTCGCACCGACCACCCATGACATAGCCCTGCGCAATGTCTGGCAGGAGGTAAAGGATCATGCCCGGCTGCGCTTTCCCAAGGGAGAGAAGGCGCGCCGCTATAACGCGCTGCAGAAGCTGACCTATATCCTCGTGATCTTCATCCTGCTGCCGCTGATGATCGGCTCCGGGCTCACCATGTCTCCGGCGATGGATGCCGGCTATCCCTTCCTGCTCGACATATTCGGCGGCCGCCAGTCGGCCCGCGGTATCCACTTCATCGCCGCCTGGAGCCTCGTAGTCTTCGTCGTCGTCCATGTGATCATGGTCATTCTGTCTGGCCTCTGGAACAATATGCGCTCCATGGTGACCGGCCGCTATGCGATATCCGCGGAGACCAAGCCATGAGCAAGATCCTCTCCCGTCGCCGCTTCCTGATCGGTTCGGCCGCAGGCATCGGCGCCATCGGCCTTACCGGCTGCGACGATGTCGCCGGCAACCAGCAGGTCCAGAAGGTGCTGGCCATGGCGGAAAAGCTGACCATGGGCAGCCAGCGCCTGCTGGTGTCGCACCAGGCGCTGGCGCCAGAGTTCACCGAAGCCGAGATATCGCCGAGCTTCCATCCGAACGGCTCGACCCAGCCAAACAGCCCGGATTACGTCCGCATGAGCGAAACAGGCTTTGTGGACTGGCGCCTGAAGATCGACGGCATGGTCAACCAGCCGATGGAATTCTCGCTGGCCGACCTCAAGAAGCTGCCGTCGCGCACCCAGATCACCCGCCACGACTGTGTCGAAGGCTGGAGTGCTATCGGCAAATGGCAGGGCGTGCCGCTCGGGCTGATCCTGCAGACGGCGGGGCTGAAGCCGGGCGCCCGCTATGTGGTTTTGCATTGTGCCGATGAACTGGAGCAGACCCTCGACGGCAGCGGTGTCTACTACGAGAGCATCGACCTCATCGACGCGTTCCATCCGCAGTCGATCCTTGCCTATTCGCTGAACGGCAAGGATCTGGAAGTAGAGCACGGAGCGCCGCTGCGGCTGCGCGTCGAGCGCCATCTCGGCTACAAGCACGCGAAATATCTCATGCGCATCGAAATCCGCGACCGCTTCGACGACCTCTGGGGTGGCAAGGGCGGGTTCTGGGAGGACAGGGGCTATGAGTGGTATGCTGGCATCTGAGGCAAAGCCGCAGCGCTGGGGCGCACGCATCCCGCTCGCCGTGATCTACGCGGTCGCCGGTGCGTTTCATCTTGCCGTGCCCGACGTGTTCGTCACCATCACCCCGACCTGGGTCCCCAAGCCGCACGAGGTGATTATCGTCACCGGGATCTGCGAACTGGCAGGCGCCGCAGCCCTGCTCACCGGCCGCACGCGCGCCATCGCCGGCATCGCTCTCGCCGCTTACGCCGTCTGCGTCTACCCCGCCAACATCAAGCACGCCATCGACAGCCTCTCCGCCCCCACCCCACCTGTTCTCGGCTGGTGGTACCACGCCCCAAGGCTCGCCTTGCAGCCGGTACTAGTCTGGTGGGCGCTCTATGCGGGCGGCGTGCTGACGTGGCCGTTTGGCGGACGCAGGTGATGAAGGCGCTAAGCCGGCTTGGTATCTTTCAGTCGTATTCGCCGGCATAAAGATTGTCGAAGCTTTGGAAGAGCCGGATGTTCAGGCGTTCGATCCAGCCCATCGTGCGTTGCAAATTATCGTCATAGCAGTCGATCCGTTGAAGCCACAGACGGAAAGGCGTGATCGTGAACTTCACAACGGGCGTGATTGATCGAATATCGGCTGGACGATAGTCTGTGAAAGCTGCGAAGGTGCCATCTTCATTTCGCACTAAGCCCCAATCCATCGACTCGTTCCAGGAGCCGTGTATGGACTCCGACATCATGCCGTAAGTTGCCGGATAAAGGGAATCGCGTTCAACCGACGCGAAAATGTCGCGGAAGCTCTTTCCTTGCAACCGCCATTTATTCTTCCTCTGCTCGGCAAAATCGTCTTTTGTAAGACCTTCAAAATTCAACTTGTCTTGAACGGAAGCAAGCAAACGCTTGCCCGCTTTGGTATCAGAGAAGGGCGATCCTTCCTTTAGCTTTCTTAGCAATCTTAGGCGATCTTTATAGGAGCACTTGCGATAGTCCTCCATCACTGCACCATCGTTACGCATGAGATAGGTCGCGATCGTTGTTGCCTCGATCAAAGGCCGTTCGAAAATCGCAATCACCTCAGCATTTTCAGCTTTGTGAGATTTCACGCATTCCTTGAGGAGTTTTGACACTCTTACAAGCAATCCGAGGATTGGGGCGTCATCGATTGAAAATCCCGATGGGTTGCGGTCCAGATTGCGCAGCCGCGTTATACCATCATAGATATCTGCAACGTCCTTAAAAAATTGAAGCGAAAATACGTGTATTTCTTCGAGAGATTCAAAATGCTTCTCGATATAATCCGGCTTATACTTATTGGTTATTCTCTCAAATTCTTCCATTTCAAATCATACCATCGTGCAAAGCTGGGTGACAATAGCGAGCGCACCATACCTATTTAAGCGCAACTGATGCAGACTGCTCGAAACAGCCTCTAATGCGCGCCATTAAACTGCGCACGATCCTATATAGCTCTTGCACGTCGGGAAAAGTAGGCCGGCGCCCTGCTGCCGCGACCCTTGCCGCGCAAAGTCTGCAAAGGGTGCAGGCGCCTCGGTGCTTACCGACTTTTTCACAAGTGCCCATGCCGCGATAGAACCCGATTCATTCGCTGACAAGCGCGCTATCGGACATACTTCCCGTCAATCGAGATCATAAGTCCCGAGACCCGCTAGCGACACCGCTACCCCTCGACAATCTCGAACCTGTCCGGTGGCGAGGCGGCCATTTCGGCCCAGTCCAGTTCCT
The DNA here is from genome assembly GCF_019355735.1 of Rhizobium sp. B230/85. NCBI lineage: Bacteria > Pseudomonadati > Pseudomonadota > Alphaproteobacteria > Hyphomicrobiales > Rhizobiaceae > Rhizobium > Rhizobium sp. B230/85. Next base: position 285,153 of record NZ_CP072158.1, on the reverse strand, counting down.
GCTCGAGGGCGTGGAAGACGTCGTCGTCGATGGAGCCGGTGCGGCGGAGTTGGGCGAGTTTGACGCGTTTGGCCTTGATGGAGCGACGCCGGAGGCTGTCGAGTTCGCTTTTTTCGCGCGGGTGGATGCCGTTGGCGGTGAGCTTGCGGTCCCCCTCGTAGATCGCCCGGAGCGTCCGCACCTCGTCTGTTTCCTCCAGCGTGTCGAGGTCGGCAAGGGCGGTGTCGAGCAGCATCATGCGAGCATTCGTGATGCCCTCGCGCATGGAGTCGTCGTTGCCGAATTTCAGGATGCGGATGAGCGGCCCGAGCGTCAGCCCCTGGAGTATCAGGGTGCCGAGAACGACCGTCAGGGCGGCAAAGACGATGAGGTCGCGGGACGGGAAATCCGCCGGAAGAGCAATCGCCGTTGCCAGCGTCAGCAAGCCGCGCATGCCGCACCAGCCCGCGACAAGGCTCATGCCGACAGTCGGCGGCTCCTCGGAGACCAGCTTGCGGCGTGCCAGATAATTGATGACGCGGTTATAAAGCATCACCCATCCGAGCCGGACCAGAACAACCACAAGCAGGATGGCGCCGCCGAAGGCAAAGGCGAATTCGATGTTTTTCGGGTAAAGCTGCTGGATCGTCTCGCGCGCCTGCATGCCCATCAGCAGGAAGGCGAGCACGTTGAACATGAAGATCGTCGCCTCCCAGACCGAATAGGAATGGATGCGATTTCGCGCCGTCTGGCGTTCCGGCATGTAGCGGGCGATCACCATGGCGTAGGCGACGATGGCGAGTACCGCCGACAGATGCAGGCGCTCGGCAATCACCCAGGTGCCGAACGTCGCGACGAATTCGAACAGCGAGCCGCCCAGCGTGCCTGCCAACCGCGGCGCAATGAAGATGTAGAGAAATCCGAGCGCTATGCCGAGCACCAGGCCTCCGGGGGCTGCCAGCGCCAGTTCCGGGATGACGACGGACGCCGAATTTCCACCTGTGGAAAACGCCACGGCAGCGCCGAAGATCAGCAGCGCCACGGCGTCGTTAAGCAGGCTCTCGCCTTTCAAAACCGCAAATGTTCGGCGCGGCAGTGCGAACCGGCTAAGCATCGCACTTGCCGCCGCTGCATCCGGCGGCGCGACGATGGCTCCGAGCGCAACCGCAGCGGCAACAGGCAGCCTGGCAAAGGTAACGCCGACGAAGGCGACGGCTGCCGTCGTCAGGATGACAGCGATGGCGGCAAGCGAAATCAGCGGCACCCAGTTTTCACGCAGCGCTCTCGGCGGCAGGTCGTAGGCGGCATCGAACAGGGCCGGTGCGATGAAGATGGCGAGCGCCAGCTGCGGATCGATCGAGATCGTCGGCGCCCAGGGAAGGGTCGCCACCAGCAGGCCGGCGACAGCCAGCATCGTCGGATAGGGAATCATCAGCCGGCGCGATGGCTGCAGGAATACGATTGCCACCAGCAGCAGCGTCAGCAGGCTCTCGAAAAACGCCATGGTCTAAATTTCTCCAATCGCGCTATCTTGGTCGAAAGCGGCATTCGGCAAGCGTCAGGCTGGAGAAATCGTCTGGAGACGTTGGACGTTGGCTCTAAGAGGGCTGCCCGTTGCCCGGGCCCTCGGCGAGCTCTTCCAGGATCGGGCAATCCGGACGGTCGTTGCCGTGGCAGGCGTGCACCAGGGTTTCGAGGGTGCGGCGCAGCTCGCTCAATTCGCGGATCTTCCGGTCGATCTCGCTGAGCTTGGCGCTGGCGATCTGGCGCACGTCGGCACTGGCGCGGTCGCGATCTCCATAGAGTGCCAGCAGCTGGCGGCATTCCTCGACGGAGAAGCCGAGGCCCCGGGAGCGCTGCAGGAAGCGCAGCTTGTGGATGTCGGCCTCGCGGTAGTCGCGATAACCGTTGCCGCTGCGGTCGGGGCTGACAAGGCCGATCTCCTCGTAGTAGCGGATGGTCTTTGCCGGCAGGCCCGACCGTTCCGATGCATCGCCGATGTTCATGTCGCCTCCTGAAGCTTTTCGTGGCGCAGCCGGAGGGCATTTGCGATCACCGAGACGGAAGACAGGCTCATGGCCGCCGCCGCGATCATCGGCGACAGCAGCAGGCCGAACACCGGATAGAGAATGCCTGCGGCCAGCGGAATGCCGAGCGCATTGTAGCCGAAGGCGAAGATCAGGTTCTGGCGGATGTTGCGGATCGTCGCCTGCGACAGGCGTCGGCCCCTGAGGATGCCGCCAAGATCGCCCTTCACCAGCGTGATGCCGGCGCTCTCCATCGCCACATCTGCGCCGGTGCCCATGGCAATGCCGACATCGGCTGCGGCCAGCGCCGGCGCATCGTTGATACCGTCGCCCGCCATCGCCACCCGGGCGCCTGCGGCGTGCAGAGCATCGATCAGCGCCTTCTTGCCCTCCGGCAACAACCCGGCATGAACCTCGTCGATGCCCAGCTGCCGGGCAACAGCTTCGGCCGTCGCGGCCGCATCGCCTGTCGCCATGATGATTTTCAGGCCGCTCTCGTGCAGGGCAGCAATGGCTGCAGCTGCCGTCGGCTTCATCCGGTCGGCAACAGCGAGCAGGCCGGCGAGCTTGCCGTCGATGGCGAGGAAAACCACAGTCCTGCCTTCATCGCGCAAGCTCTCTGCCCGGTCGCGAAGCGGTCCCGGATCGGCGCCCAGCGCCTCCATCATCGCCGCATTGCCGAGGCCGACGGATTTTCCCTTGATGACGCCGCCAACGCCCATGCCGGTCGTTGCCTTGAAGTCGGTAGCGGCGGCATCCTCGATGCCCCGTCGCTTCGCGGCCTCGAGGATGGCGGCGGCCAGTGGATGCTCGGAGCCCTGTTCGAGACCTGCCGCCAGCTGTAGCAGCCGGTCCTCTGTCATGCCCTCGACAGCGACGAGATCGGTGAGTTCGGGCTTGCCCTCGGTCAGCGTGCCCGTCTTGTCGATCACCAGCGTATCGACGCCGGCAAAGCGCTCCAGCGCTTCGGCATCACGGATGAGTACCCCCTCGCGCGCGCCGCGGCCGGTGGCGATCATCACCGACATCGGCGTCGCCAGGCCCAGCGCGCAGGGGCAGGCGATGATCAGCACGGCGACCGCCGCCATCAGCGCATGGGCGAGCCGTGGCTCCGGCCCGACCGCCATCCAGATGACGAAGGTCGCCAGCGCGGTCAGTACGACAGTCGGCACAAAGACCGCCGAGACCCGATCGACCATGCCTTGCACCGGCGCTCGCGTGCGCTGCGCCAGCGCCACCATGCCGACGATGCGCGACAGCGTCGTATCGGCGCCGATCTTCTCGGCCACCATCACCATGGTGCCGTTACCATTGATGGTGCCGCCGGTGAGCATCGCGCCAACCTGCTTTTCGACGGGCAGGGCCTCGCCCGAGATCATTGATTCATCGACCGTCGAGCTGCCTTCGGCAACCGTGCCATCGACCGGCACCCGTTCGCCGGGACGCAGCCGCAGGCGATCACCGAGGCGCACCAGATCGAGCGCCACCGTCTGGTCCGTGCCATCTGGCCCGACCCGCTGTGCCGTGTCAGGCGCGAGGGCCATCAGGGCGCGGATGGCAGAGCCGGTCTGTTCGCGTGCCTTGAGTTCGAGCACCTGGCCGACAAAGACCAGCGCCACGACGACGGCCGCAGCCTCGAAATAGACCGGCACGCCGGTGCCATGGGCCGTCATGGCCATCGGAAAAAGATCGGGCGCCAGCAGGGCGACGACGCTATAGAGATAAGCGGCGCCGACGCCGAGACCGATCAGGGTCCACATGTTCGGGCTGCGGTTGAGCACCGAATTCCAGGCCCGGCGGAAAAAGGGCAGGGCAGCCCAGAGCACCACCGGCGTTGCCAGCAGAAGCTCGATCCAGCCAGTCAGGCGCTCGCCGATCAGGGTGTCGAAAGGCAGGCCGACCATCGGCCCCATACCGAGAACAAGTAATGGCACAGCAAGGACCACACTCACAAAGAGCCGGCGCATGAAGTCGGCAAGCTCCGGGTTCGGGCCTTCGTCTGCGGCCGGAACGCCCATCGGCTCCAGCGCCATGCCGCATTTCGGGCAATCGCCGGGCTTGTCGCTGACGATTTCGGGGTGCATCGGGCAGGTGTACTGGGTGCCCGCAGGCATTGCCGAAGCGGCAGGGGCCGCTCCATCGACATAGGCTGCCGGGTTGGCTTCGAACTTCGCCTGGCAACCGGCCGAGCAGAAATAGTGTTTCGCGCCCTCGTGCCGCAGGAAATGCGCCGCCGTCGCCCGGTCGACAGACATGCCGCAAACAGGGTCTCGGGCCGTCAGGAATGCACCCGGGTCAGCCTCGAATTTCGTCCGGCATCCGTTGCAGCAGAAATGGTATGTGCGGCCTTCGTAAGCCAGATGCGGCTTACCCGCATCGGGATCGACGATCATGCCGCAGACGGGATCGCGGGTGACGGGCTGCATGCCATTGCCGGAGGCATGGGAGTGACCATGATGCGCGTCGTGATGGTGGGCGTTCGATGCCATGGCAGTACTCCAAACCCCGTTGAGGTTTCGCTTTATGAACCTTCCAGCGACTGGAGGGTCAAGCAGTTTCTTTGCATTGGACAAACGAGACCGGCAACTACCTGGAAGCCAGCTCGTGTGTTAGCTTCAGGCAATCGACACGTGCGAAATGATTCCAATGCGATATGAGCTTTCTGCGGCACAGATGTCCGCCCTCCTTCCGGCCATCATTCATGCCGAAGACCGGTTGGCCCGGCTGGACGAACGGGTGCTGCGCCACGCCATCGGCGACGGATTTCGCGAGCGCGGCCATTTCTTCGATGCCGTCGCGGCTCTCTGGGTTGGCGGTGAACTGGTGCATGTCGAGGATCTCGTGCTGCACGACGCCCATATGGATGCCCGCACGCCGACCCATGAACTGACCATCGCCCACGCGCTGCTCCGCACGCGGCGCCGGCTGTGGCAGGCGGAGCCCGGCTGGGGGCTCGATCCAGCCGGCATTGCGGCCTTGCGCGGATCGGGCGAGACGGGCGGCAGCGAAGCGTCGACTGCGACCGCCGATCCCGAGTCGGAGACCGGGGCCGAAGATGCCTTCAGCCTGGAGATGGCAGCGATCGATGCGGTGCTGGCCCGCTCGGACCGGCTTCTGGAGGAGACCAAAGGCCGCGCGCCGGAAACCAAGGCAGCCGTGGATCACGATCCGCTGGGCCTGATCCACGACGATGAATGGGATGAAAGCGAGCGCCTGCGCGAATGGCGCTCCGTGATCGGTGATGCAGACGGGATGCCGCCTGCACTGGGCGCAGCAGTGCTTTACGATGCCTGGGAACGCCTTGAGCCGCTGCGTCGGCAGCACTGGCTTGGGGGGCTTCTAACGGCCAGCTATCTCCGGTCGCGCGGCAAGGTGACCTCGCACCTGTTCTGCCTCAATGTCGGGATGAAGGCCATCCGCTTCGAGCGCCGGCGCGCACCCGACCGCCTCACGCGGCTGACCGCTTTTCTCGAGGCAATGGCGGAGGCGGCCGAGGCGGGGCTGAAGGAACTGGACCGGCTGACGCTGGCAAGGACGCAGATGGAGCGACGGCTCAAGGATCGCCGCTCCAACAGCAGCCTGCCGGCAACCATCGACCTCGTGCTGTCGCGACCGATCGTCTCAGCCGGCATGGTGGCCCGCCATGCCGGTATAACCCCGCGCGGCGCCCTTAATCTTGTCGCCGATCTCGGCATCCGCGAAATGACCGGGCGCGGGCGCTACCGAGGATGGGGCGTGCTTTGAGCGGAGGTCAAGGCCTGATCAGCCGTCCGCGCGGCCGCTCGAAAGTCTTGCGGCCACTTTTCCAGCCAGCCAGTACCGGCCTGATTTCGCGAACGATCTCAGCCGGATCGTTACCATCGATGAGGATCATGTCGGCCGGCGCGCCGATTTTGATATGACGCTCCCGTCCCATCAGTCGCGCAGCGCCGTCGGTGACCATTGCAAAGACGCCCAGCATGTCTGCATCGAGGGAAGCCTGCGCCACATTGGCGTAGAGATTGGCCATACGGATCAGCGACGCGTCGCCGTAGGGGGTGAAAGGGTTCATGACATTATTAGTTGCGATCGATGTCACCACGCCGAGCTTTGCCAGATCCAGGGCCGGGGCGACGCCGCGCGGCACCAGATGATCTCGGTCGCGGCCGGTCAGAAAGAGGTCCGTGGACGGCAGCACCGTCACTGCGACACCGGCGTCGGCTAGCCGGCTACCGATCTCGGAAACCGCCTGCGGCGGCATTGCCGAAAGCTTGGTCACATGGCCGACCGAGACCCGCCCACTGTAACCGCGCGCCATCGTCTCTGAAATCACCGAGGGAAGGTTGGAGTTCTCTGGGTCCAGATCGAAATCGAGATGGAAGTCCACCGCTGTGCCGAAACGCTCCGCAAGATCGAAGATAAGGCGGATATGCTCCTTGGGGTCGGGATCGGTGTATGGACAGCCACCGACCAGATCAGCGCCGTCGGCAAGCGCCTGCGCCAGCATAGCCTCGGTTTCCGGCTCCTGTGTCAGCCCCTCCTGCGCAAAGGCGCAGATCTCGATATCGATGGCCCATGCATAGTCCGCTTTCAGCTGGCGGATAGCATCGAAAGAGCGAAACCCGGCGCGAGGGTCGATCTCGACAAAAGTGCGCAGAAGGGTCGTTCCCTGCAGGATAGCACGCTCCAGCACGATGGCTGCGCGGGCATAGACGTCCTCGACGGTAAAGCCGGCTTTCGCCCGCGCCGTTTCCCGCACTGCTTCGGCAAGCGTCCCCTCGCAGATAGTGCATCTGCCGAGGATGCCGGCCTTGTCGAGATGGATGTGGCTGTCGACGAACCCGCTGCAGAGATATCCGCCGCTGGCGTCTTCGACATGGCCTTCGAATGTGAGGGAGGGAGCGATTGCGGCGATCAGGCCGTTGGCGACACCGACATCCACTGGCGTCGGTTGGCCGGGCAGGCGGGCATTGGCGATGACGAAGTCAAATGGCATGGGCATCCCCGGAAAAGACTATCTCCGAGGTTTAAAGGGGCAGGGCGACCCCAAGCAAGGGCCGCCCTGTGAAAATCGGTCAGGCGTTAGGGTGGATGACCACCTTGACGCAGCCATCTTTCTTGTCGCGGAAGGTCTTGTAGGCTTCCGGACCGTCTTCGAGGCCGATGCGATGGGTTATAATGAAGGAAGGATCGATCTCGCCCTCGACGATGCGCTTCATCAACGGCTCGAGATGGCGCTGGACATGGGTCTGGCCCATCTTGAAGGTGAGCGCCTTTCCGAACGCCGCACCGAGCGCAACCGGAACAGCCGCGCCTACGAAGACGCCGGGCAGCGAAACAGTGCCCCCGGGGCGGCAGGCCATGATTGCCTGCTGCAGCGCATAGGGCCGCTCCATCGAAGTGAGGTCGGTCTGCAGGGTTTCCATGATGCCGCCTTCGCCATGGCTTTCCATGCCGACGGCTTCGATGACCGAATCCGGTCCCTTGCCGTTGGTCATTTCGACGATGCGCTGCTGCAGGTCACCTGCCGCATAATCGAGCGTCTCGGCGCCTGACTGGCGAGCCAGCGCCAAGCGTTCCGGCACGGTGTCGATGGCGATAACGCGCTCGGCGCCGAGCATGAAAGCCGACTTGATGGCGAACAGGCCGACCGGACCGCAGCCGAAGACGGCAACGGTGTCACCCCGCTGGATGTTGCAGTTCTCCGCCGCCTGGTAGCCCGTCGGGAAGATATCCGACAGGAAGAGCACCTGCTCGTCGGAGAGGCCTTCCGGAACCTTGATCGGACCGACATCCGCATAGGGCACGCGGAGGTATTCTGCCTGGCCGCCCGGGAACCCGCCATAGAGATGAGAGAAGCCGAAAAGGCCGGCAGTAGCATAGCCCATCTGCTTGGCCTGTTCGGCGCCAGCAGGATTGGAGCGTTCGCAAAGCGACCACATGCCCGACTGGCACATGCGGCATTCACCGCAGCCGATGGTGAAGGGCACGACGATCCTGTCGCCCACTTTGAGCTTTTTGTTGTCCGAGCCGACTTCGACCACTTCTCCCATAGTCTCGTGGCCCATTACGTCGCCCGACTTCATGCCGGGCGCAAAGCCGCCCATGAGATGGAGATCAGAGCCGCAGATGGCGCAACTTGTGACCTTGATGATTGCGTCGCGGGAATGGAGAATTTTCGGATCCGGAACAGTGTCGCAACGGATGTCTTCTTTGCCGTGCCAGCAGAGTGCGCGCATGGGGAGGTCCTTTCGATGGTTCAGGCGGTGGAGCCTGAAAATCGAACGACGACCTATTGGATAGGTTCCCATTTTTCGAGGAAAGCTGGTCGGCCAACCTCAGGCAAAAAGGCCTGTTGGGCCAAATGCCTGCAAGCCTGTATGAGAGATGTCCAAAAAATATCTGCCGAGATCGCCTCCCCAGCAGGGCGAACGGGAGACAAGCGGCATGGTTCTGGGGTAGAGTACACAATTAGCACGCGTAAAAGTGGTTAAATGCGCTCACGTTAATCAGTCCGACATTTTAGATTGGACTTTATTAGGTCCGGATGCTAATTTTTAAACAAATTTTCAAGGAATTTCATTTTGGAAAACCCTATCTTCGAGCAAAAGTCAACGTTCCTGAGCGCTATGGCCAATGAACAGCGGCTGCGTGTTCTCGATATCCTGACGCGGGGCGAAATGCCGGTCGGCGCATTGGCCGATATGATCGGGCTTAGCCAGTCGGCGCTGTCGCAGCACCTCGCGAAGCTTCGCTCGGCCCACATGGTGAAGACCCGCCGCGATGCGCAGACGGTCTACTACACCGTCAATTCGGAAAGTGTTCGCAAGGTCCTGGCGCTGCTCGAGGAAATCTTCGATGCCCCAGAGGTCAAGGCAGAGGAACTCAAGGCGAGCTGATTTAAAGTCGGCTGGCTTTTTCAGGTTTGCTGCAGCAAGACGCTAGGTCTTCAGCAGCGAGCCGATCCTGCGGATGGCCAGTTGATAGCCTTCCGTACCGAGACCGGCAATAACGCCGTCTGCGCGGCTCGACACGAAGCTATGGTGCCGAAATTCCTCGCGCTTGTGAACATTCGAAATGTGCACTTCGATCACCAGTCCGTCATAGGCGTTCAGCGCGTCGAGAATGGCAACTGACGTGTGGGTGAATGCGGCCGGATTGATGACGATGGCCGCCGCCTCGTCACGGGCCGCATGGATCCAGTCGATAATCTCGTATTCCCGGTTGCTCTGCTCGAAGCGGATCGTATGGCCGAACTCCTGCGCCACCCGGTGGCAATCGGCTTCCACCATCGACAGGGTCTCGTGGCCATAGACCTCCGGTTGGCGCTTGCCGAGCAGGTTCAGGTTGGGGCCGTTGAGGATGTAGATCAGGCTCATGGTATTTTCTCGACTGTCGCGAAGGCTCATGCCAACTGCCGACACCAAGGCTACAGCATCGTACCCGTTGCTGTCGACCACCGTCTCGACGACACCTTAAACTGTCAGCCGAGATCAGCCCTGCTTTTCGGCCGGCGCCTCGTCATGCTGGCGATCCTGGTGGCGGCGCACAAGCTCGGCCTGCACCTCGTCCTGAAACAGCATCACCTGCCGGCGAACGTCATCTTCGGAAAGGCCCACCGCCGTCAGCTGCGCGGCCAGCCTGCGGCATTCCGTTTTCCAGTAATCGACAGCGTCGGTGCCATGCTTGTCGTCCAGTTCACGCGCACAACGCTCGATATCACCCGCACGACTTGCCACCGGAAACACCACGATATTGCCATTGCCAACGACACTTAGCAGTTCACTCAACTTCGACGCCATGCGACTCAAAACCCTCGTTTACTGCTCCCTGTTTACGCGCAGTTGGTTAACGGTCTCTTGGCGAGGGGACCGGAATGGCACAACCGCGCCCTCTACCTTTCCATGACATCTGCCTTATGTCTAAAGGAGGCGAAAAGCGGTGGAGGAAAGGGTGCAAGGACTTGGGCTGAAGCCAGACAACGAGGCGGAACGGCTGATTGCCGTCCGTTCCCTGAGTTCTGCACGCGGTGGCACGACCACCGAAATGGAAGCTCTGGCAGGACTTGCCCGCAATGTTTTCGGAACTGCCTTTGCGGCCATCAACATCGTAGAGGAGGACTGGCTTCGCATAGCCGGACAGGCGGGCCTGGTGCTCGGCGATTGCGGCCGCGACCAGTCGATCTGCACACGGGTCGTCTACGGCAACGACCTGCTCGTCGTCCCCGATCTGAAGGAAGATCCCGAGCTCAGGCATCTCCCCTTCGTCGACGGCAATCCCTTTTTCCGCTTTTATGCAGGAGCACCGGTCGAGCTCGATCCGGGGTTGGCAGTGGGCGCATTCTGTATTCTCGACACCCATCCGCGCGAGCTCGACGTCTTGCAGATCGAGACATTGCGAAACTTTGCGGTGGTCGCCAGCGCTCTGTTGCGGCTGCAAAAGTCGAATATCGTCATGTCGCTCACCGAGCAGGATCTCCGCACGGCGGCGATGACGGATCCGCTCACCGGTTTCTTCAACCGATCGGCGCTGCCGGCCTTCGTCGATAGCGCTTTGACAAAGGCCCTCGAATCCGACCGCCCGTTCGGAGCGCTCTATATCGACCTTGACGGGTTCAAGGCGATCAATGACCGGCTCGGCCATCACGGCGGCGACGATATCCTGCGCTAAGGGGCGGAGCGCATCCGCGCAGTCATCCGCTCGAGCGACATCGTCGTGCGCATGGGCGGCGACGAGTTTGCCATCTTCTCTCCGGAACTCGGCAACCCCGGAGCAACAGCCGCATTGGCGGAACGGGTAGTCGGGGCCTTCCGTGAGCCTTTTGTGATCGAGGGGGAAATGATCCGCGTCAGCGTCAGCGTCGGAGCGGCCGTGGCACCGGAGGCCGGCAATGATCGGCAGACGCTTCTGAAGAATGTCGACGACGCACTGTACCGGGCGAAATCGGCAGGACGCGACCAGTTCGCCTTGTACCGCCAATAAACAAAAAAATGGGCCGCGACCCTTTCAGGAGGCGGCCCATCGATGACGCAACAGACTAACCTTATGCGGCGGCGGAGACGCTGCCTTCGGTCGGAACTTCTGCAATGGTCTTCAGGATCTGCGAAGCGATCTGGTAGGGGTCGCCCTGGGAGTTCGGACGACGATCTTCGAGGTAACCCTTGTAGTCGTTCTTGACGAACGAGTGCGGCACGCGGATCGATGCACCACGGTCGGCAACGCCGTAGGAGAACTTGTTCCACGGAGCAGTTTCGTGCTTGCCGGTGAGGCGCTTGTCGTTGTCAGGACCGTAGACATTGATGTGGTCCATCAGGTTCTTTTCGAAGGCTGCCATCAGGGCTTCGAAATAGGCCTTGCCGCCGACTTCACGCATATAGGCGGTCGAGAAGTTGGCGTGCATGCCCGAACCGTTCCAGTCTGTGTCGCCGAGCGGCTTGCAGTGATATTCGATATCGACGCCGTACTTTTCGGTCAGGCGCTGCAGCAGGTAGCGGGCTATCCACATTTCGTCGGCGGCGCGCTTGGAGCCCTTGCCGAAGATCTGGAACTCCCACTGACCCTTCGCCACTTCGGCGTTGATGCCTTCGTGGTTGATGCCGGCTGCGAGGCAGATGTCGAGGTGCTCTTCGACGATCTGGCGCGCGATGCTGCCAACGTTCGAATAGCCGACGCCCGTGTAGTAAGGACCTTGCGGAGCAGGATAGCCGGCTTCTGGGAAGCCCAGCGGACGACCGTTCTCGTAGAAGAAGTATTCCTGCTCGAAGCCGAACCAAGCGCCGGCATCGTCGAGGATGGTAGCGCGGGAATTGCTAGGATGCGGCGTGACGCCGTCCGGCATCATGACTTCACACATGACGAGAACGCCGTTCAAGCGCTCACTGTCCGGAAAAACGGCAACGGGCTTCAGCACGCAATCGGAGCTGCGGCCTTCGGCCTGCATCGTCGACGATCCGTCGAAACCCCAGAGAGGCAGCTCCTCGAGAGTTGGGAATGCGGCGAATTCCTTGATCTGCGTCTTGCCGCGCAGATTGGGAACCGGCGTGTAACCGTCGAGCCAGATGTACTCGAGTTTATATTTCGTCATGGCGAACCTCTCATAGGTTTACGAAGCTAAGGTCAGTAAAGTCTATCGGCGTCGGCGGCCCCGGATCGTGGCCGTCCACGTTTGCCAAGAGACATGCATTTGCTATGCCAGTTTCTGCGCCAACCCCTTCGCAACGCCATCTTCCAGCGGTTGGCACACTTCTTTAACCAGAATATTCTAAAATTCACATATTCAAGAGGCCAGCGCGCTGCGTTGGTGGCGACATCTGCGGCCTTTTCCGCATGGAAGCGCATCTTCCGGTTCGCTTCGCTCACGGCATAGGCCGGCACAACGCTGACAATGATCTGTCAGCGTAAATTTACGCCACAATATCACCACGATTTCCCTTGCGGAAAACGGCGAATTGCCTACATATTCAACATAATGATTTCTTTTTAATCATTTCGAGCAAATGGCAGGCAGACATGTTACATTGAGAATGCCGGGAGTCGTGATCTCCACGGGGAAACGAAAGATAGACATCAATGGCAAACACACACGCAGAAACGGCAACGATCTACCAGTTTCCCATCATCACCCGTAAGGTCCGACACGACCTCGGTGGTGACGCGACCGTCGTATTGCTCGACCGAAAGCTCAATCGGTTTTCCGAAGGCGCGTATGCTGATGCTGCCTATGGTGGCAGCTGGTATCATGACGCGGCTATCGAAGCCGAGCACAAGCCGAAGTCCTGATCCCCAGATCCGGCGCGGACGTCCAGGGGCTTCCGCTGCTCCGTGGCTTGCGGTCAAAGCTGAAACCTGTGCCTACACATGCGCGAACCGAAACCATCACGCTCCTAACCATGGGAACATATCCCATCCTGACTGGTTGCTACTTTTCAACCTCAGGAGGACATCATGGCCGAAGAATTCCCACCGAAACCCGCTACGCCGCTGGGCATCATCGAGCCCTCCGACGCGCCGCTCGTCGATGAAGCCCTGGCGCAGCCGAAGTCCGACTTTTCAGATACCGTCGCCGACCAGGTTGAAGCGCTGAAGGCCGAGGTCGCTAGCCTGTCGACTGCCATAGCCGATATGACCCATGCGGCGCGCACCAGGCTCAAGTCAAACGCGAATGCGGTAGAGGCCGTGGTCGACGAGACCGTCAGGCTGCACCCGGTCCTCAGCGTTCTGACCGCAGCCGGCATGGGATATCTCCTGGCACTGGCCTTCCACGGCGTCAACCGCCACCGCTGATCCGCCCGCAATCCTTTCGTCTCCCTCGCGCCAGACTCCGGCGCAGGGGGCGAAAGTGCATCCGGGCACAGAACAAAGGCCACGCGCCTGCGTTGTGTCGATGACGGAACTCTGGAGACACCCATGGTCGGCGACGAAAATCTCAAGACCTATCGCGCCAAGCGAGATTTTAAGAAAACGCAGGAGCCGAGCGGCGAAACGGAGATTGCTGCCTCGAACAGAAGGCGGTTCGTCATCCAAAAGCACGACGCGACGCGGCTTCACTATGACCTGCGCCTGGAACTCGACGGCGTCTTCAAGTCCTGGGCAGTCACCAAGGGTCCGTCTCTCGATCCCGGCGACAAGCGGCTTGCCGTCGAGGTCGAGGACCATCCGCTCGACTACGGCGACTTCGAAGGTACAATCCCGAAAGGCCAGTATGGCGGCGGCACGGTGCTGCTGTGGGACCGCGGATACTGGGAGCCGGAAGGCAGCAAGACCCCGGAAAGAGCGCTTGAAGACGGCGATTTCAAATTCAGTCTCGAAGGCGAAAAGCTGCATGGCAGCTTTGTGCTTGTGCGCATGAAGCATGACCGGAACGGCGGCAAGCGAACCAACTGGTTGCTGATCAAGCATCATGACGATCATGCCGTGGACACCGGCGGCGAGAAAATTCTCGAGAAGGATAGCTCCGTCGCGTCCGGCCGCTCGATGGAAACGATTGCCGCAGGCAAGGGAAAAGCCCCAAAACCTTTCATGCTTGCTAAGAGCACTTCGTCCGCCGGCGCTGTCTGGGACACCAGCGAGGGGCTTGCTGCAGAAGAACGCGCTACCAAAGAGCCAAAGCGCAAGTCAGCCGAGGGCAAGGGCAAGGGCAAGGGCAAGGGCAAAGCCGGCGCAAAGGAAAGCAGCTCCGCAATGCCGGATTTCATACCGCCGCAGCTTTGTGACACGGGCGCACGGCCACCGTCCGGTGAGGGCTGGGTACACGAAATCAAGTTCGATGGTTACCGCATCCAGATGCGGATAGTGGACGGTAGCGTCAGCCTGAAGACCCGCAAGGGCCTCGACTGGACAGACAAGTTCAGCGCGATTGCCCGCGCCGCGGAGGCTCTGCCCGATGGCATCATCGACGGGGAAATCGCCGCGCTCGACAGCCATGGCGCGCCGGACTTTGTTGCCCTCCAGGCAGCCCTCTCAGAGGGAAAAACGGAGAATCTCGTGTTCTTCGCCTTCGATCTGCTATTCGACGGCGAGGAGGATATGCGCGACCGACTTCTTTCCGAGCGCAAGATCCGCCTGAAAAAGGTTATGGACAAAGCAAAGCCCGATCCCCGCATCCGGTTTGTCGAGCATTTCGACACCGGTGGCGACGCGGTTCTGCGCTCTGCCTGCCAGCTTTCCCTCGAAGGCATCATCTCGAAGAAGCTCGACGCTCCCTATCATTCCGGCCGTAGCGCCTCGTGGTCGAAGTCAAAATGCCGCGCCGGCCACGAGGTGGTGGTCGGCGGATGGGCAACGACCAACGGACGGTTCCGTTCGCTGCTGGTTGGCGTCTACAGAGGCGATCATTTCGTCTATGTCGGCCGTGTTGGAACAGGATATGGCGAGGCGAAACTCAAGACGCTCGAACCAAGACTGGAAGCCGTCAAAGCTGACAAATCGCCATTTACCGGCATCGGTGCTCCGCGCAAGGATGCGAGCATTGTCTGGGCAAAGCCGGAGCTCGTCGCCGAAATCGAATTCGCCGGCTGGACGAATGACGGGCAGGTTCGACAGGCGGCGTTCAAGGGCCTGCGCGACGACAAGCCCGCATCCGAGGTCGAGGCCGAAAAGCCTGCATCGCCTGCAAAGGTCGAGGTGCCGCATCCGGACGAGAAAGTCCACGCAACCCGCCGGGGCGCAGCAGCCCGGGCGTCGGTCATGGGCGTGGCGATCTCCCATCCAGACAAGGCCATGTGGCCTGACGCCGGCGATGGCGAGCCGGTCACCAAGCTGGATCTTGCCCAGTATCTGGAGGCAGTCGGTCCATGGATGATGGACCACATTGCCGGTCGGCCGTGCTCGATAATCCGGGCGCCCGACGGCATCGGCGGTGAGCAGTTCTTCCAGAGGCATGCAATGCAGAGCACATCGAACCTGCTGGATCTCGTCACCGTATCAGGCGATCGCAAGCCCTATCTCGAAATCGACCGCATCGAAGGCCTTGCCGCGGTAGCCCAAGTCGCGGCACTCGAGCTGCATCCCTGGAATTGCCTGCCGAAAAAACCCGAAGTGCCCGGAAGACTGGTATTCGACCTCGATCCCGGCCCTGACGTGCCATTCTCGACCGTAGTCGAGGCTGCGCGCGAGTTGCGCGACCGGCTCGAGGAGCTAGGCCTTGTCAGCTTCTGCAAGACAACCGGCGGCAAAGGCCTGCACGTCGTCACACCTTTGTCGGAAGGCAAGACGGCGCTGACATGGCCGGAGGCGAAGACCTTTGCCCACGACCTCTGTCTTCAGATGGCCCATGACGCCCCCGACCGCTACGTCGTCAACATGGCAAAGAAGCTTCGCAACGGACGCATCTTCCTCGATTACCTGCGCAACGACCGCATGGCGACGGCAGTCGCCCCGCTTTCGACACGCGCGAGACCGGGCGCGACGGTGTCGATGCCGATCCTGTGGTCGCAGGTCAAGTCCGACCTCGACCCGAAACGCTTCACCATCCGCACCGTGCCCGCCCTGCTGAAGAAGAGCTCGGCCTGGGAAGACTACAACGACGGCGCTCGCCCGCTCGCCCCGGCGGTAAAGCGCCTCGCAAAATCGCGCGCGGACGCGGCCTGATGGCGGTGAAGGCAGGCCGGAAAGGCAAAAAGGCTGATGTCAGCAAGGGTGACCTGCTCGGCATCGCGCTCGACACATCACCCATGGAGGCGCGCTCCGCCGAGGCGTTGCCGCAGGGCGATGGCTGGCAATACGAACCGAAGTGGGATGGCTTCCGCTGCCTCGCGTTCAAAAATGGCGAGGAAGTCGCGCTTCATGCGAAATCCGGCAAACCGCTCGGACGCTACTTTCCCGAAGTTCTCGCCCTGCTGGCCGAGATTCCGGCCGAGCGATTTATCATCGACAGCGAGTTGGTGATCGAAATCGACGGTCACCTCTCGTTCGAGGCCCTGCAGATGCGCCTCCATCCGGCGGAAAGCCGCATTCGAAAGCTCGCCGCTGCCACGCCCGCTCGCCTCGTCATGTTCGACATGCTGCTGTCTTCGGACGGAATGCCGTTGGTCGACCTGCCGATGTCCGAGCGCCGTAGCGCACTCGAAAGCTTCGCAAAGCAGAATCCCCGTCCGCGACAGATGGTACTGTCGCCCTTCACGACCGACCTTACCCAGGCTGAGCGCTGGCTTTCGTCGTCGGGAAACAGTGCCACCGACGGCGTCGTCGCCAAACGCCGAGACGGCGCCTACGAGCCGGGCATCCGCGCGATGCTGAAAGTGAAACGCCTGCGCACCGCCGACTGTGTCATCGGCGGCTTCCGGTACGAGAGCAACAGCGCCGAAGTCGGCTCGCTGCTGCTCGGCCTCTACAACGAGGACGGCAAGCTCGATCACGTCGGCTACACCTCGACAATTTCGGACGAGGAACGACCGGATCTCACAAAACAGCTCGAGGCGCTGCAGGCACCACCGGGTTTTGCTGGCAAGGCGCCGGGCGGCCCCAGCCGCTGGACGACCGAGCGCAGCGCCGCGTGGCAGCCGCTGCGGCCGGAGCTTGTCGTGGAAGTCCGCTTCGACCAGGTGACAGGCCGACGTTTCCGGCACGGAACGACGCTGGTGCGCTGGCGACCGGACAAGGACCCGCGCCAGTGCACATTCGAGCAGATCGCACCGCCTCTTGCACCGGACGAGGTCGATTAGGGGCCGGGACAAACCGTCCCGTCACGAAGGCTAGCCGGCGTTCGCGGTCAGCCACTCGCTAACATGGGAAACGGTATCGCCGTAGAACGTCTCGTACAGCGACTGCGAGACGTAGCCGATATGCGGGGTGGCCAGGACATTGGGCAGTGTCCGGAATGGATGATCCGGCAACATCGGCTCGACGTCGAAGACATCCACCGCAGCACCGGCGATGGCCTTGCGCTCGAGCGCATCGATCAGCGCCGCCTCCGTGACGATAGGGCCGCGCGAGGTATTGATGAGGAAGGAGGAAGGCTTCATCAGCGCAATCTCGTCGGCCCCGACCAGTCCGCGACTGCGATCGCTGAGCACCAGATGCACGCTCAGGAAATCGGAATGCCGGAACAGCGCCTCTTTCGAGACCAGCGTCGTCCCGAACTGTTCGGCCTTTTCAGCCGTCAGGTTCTGGCTCCAGGCGATGGTCTTCATGCCGAATGCGTGGGCGATGGTGGCGACCCGTGAGCCGACATTGCCAAGCCCGAGCAACCCGAGCGTCTTGCCGTTGAGATCGTAACCGATCGAACGCTGCCAGCCGCCGGATCGAAGCGAGGCATTCTCGCTGGCGACGTGACGGGCAACGCCGAGGATCAGCGCCCATGTCATTTCCACGGTCGCCGTCGATGCATAGCCCGTGTGCTTGACGACGATGCCGCGTTCCGCCGCAGCTCCAACATCGATCGAGGCATTGCGCGCGCCTGTCGAGACGATGAGCTTCAGGTTGGGCAATTGTGCCAGCAACTCGGCCGGCATCGGCGTGCGTTCGCGCATGACGCAGATCACATCGAACGGCGCCAGCCGCCGGACGAGTTTCTGCCGGTCGGCGAGGTGATCGTTGAAGACGGTGACCTCCGCCCGCCTGGTCACATCGGACCAGTCTGCAAGCGTCAGGGCCACATTCTGATAGTCGTCGAGGACTGCGATTTTCATCTCTGTTCCTTCAAGGGCTGATAAGCCTAACCTAGGAACGAAGAGCCGTTTTCACAGGGCCGAAACGTCGGACGGCGGCCGATCAGCCGCCGCAGGTGCGCAGCTGGCTGTTGTAGGTCGAGGCAATGCCGGCGGCCCGGCGGGCGGTGCGCTGAAGCTCGCCATTGGAGCGGAAGCTGCCGCGGCTGTAGCCGTCATGGCCGACATAATAGGCCATGTAGAGATTGTAGGTATCGTTCAGCGCGATGCCGTTCTGGAGATGACTTTGCGCATGGTACCAGCCGATGAAATTGATCGCGTCGGCAAAATTGGTCCGTCGGGCCGACCAGTGGCCGGTCGCCCGCTGGTAGCGCGACCATGTTCCATCGAGAGCCTGGGCATAACCGTAGGCGCTCGAAGGCCGCGTCCATGGGATGAAACCGAGCAATAGTGTGCGCGGTGGCCGTGCATAGGGCTGGAAACCGGATTCGACGTAGATCGTCGCCATCAGCACCGGCACGGGGACTCCGTACTCGCGCGAGGCTTTGTCAGCTGCACGTCGCCAGTTGTTGAAAAGGCCGTCGCGCTGCTCGAAAATCGCGCAGCTGTTGCGGATCTGATGGGGCGCCGTCGCGCAACTGGACAACACGACAAGGGCGGCGATAAACAATTTACGCATCGCAAACTCACTCTCTTCCGAGAGATGAATAAGCGGTAAACGTTAAAAACGGGTTTTTATCGAGTCCGGGAATCGCACAGCGTGATTTTTGGCGAAATGCGCCTGCAAACGGGGAGAAGACAATGCCGGAAACCATCCGCCCGATGCCAGGCGAGGCAGGCATCCTCGAATTCCTGCAGCTGTGCGACAGCTTCTACCCGGCCGATGCCGTCGATGCGTCGATTGGCCAGCAGCGTCTCTGGTACGATGCACTCTGCGCCCAGTTCGAGAGGCGAATGCCGGACGGCATGACGGCAGAAGATTGCCCGATTGGCACCGTCCCGACCCGTCGATATCGCCCCGCCGACGTGCGGACGTCGACGAAACTGCTCTATCTGCATGGCGGCGGCTATGTCGTCGGCTCGCTGTCGAGCCATCATTCGATCTGCGCCGAGATCGCCGACGCTGCGGGCGTCGAACTGATTGCCGTCGATTACCGCCTGGCCCCGGAACATGTGTGGCCGGTGCAGACGGACGATTGCTTCACGGTGCTGAAGCTGCTGCTCGGCGATGGCGAGACGGTTGTCGTCATCGGCGACAGCGCCGGCGGCAACCTCGCGGCAGGCCTGACGCTCAGGGCACGCGACGAAGGGCTGGATGGGATCGTCGGCCAAGTGCTTATCTACCCGGCGCTCGGCGGCGACCTCGTCTCGGGCTCCTACCAGGAGATGGCAGACGCTCCGGGGCTAACGACCGCCGATCTCGCCTATTATCGCGCCATCCTCAAGGCGCCTGCAGACGAGCCTGTCGCTCATCCGCTGCTAGCCCGGACCTGTGCGGGCCTGCCGCCAGCCTACATCACGGTCGCCCATTTCGATCCGCTGCGCGACGACGGAAGACTTTATGCCGGACGGCTTGCCGCTGACGGCGTCGAGATCTGGTTCCGCGAGGAGCCGCAGATGGTGCATGCCTGGCTCCGGGCCCGCCATATGAGCAACGGCGCACAGGCAGGCTTTCGCGCAGTCTGCATCGCGGTCAGCCGATTTGCCGACACGCTCTGATCACATCATGTCGCGCGGCACGGCCTTGTCGAAGGTCTTTTCGAAGACCTTCGCATCGCCCTCGTAGCCGATGACCGAACCGCCGATCAGCCATTCCGTCGCCGTGCAGGCAATCGTCGCGGTCGAGACGGTGCGGACGAACCAGCCGGGCCGCTGCATGTCGCAGGTCCACACCGATTTGCCCTTCATCGACAACGGATCGTTGGCGGAGATCGACCACACCTCGTCGCGCAGCTGGCGCGTCGACAGGCCGGTGCCGGGATGCTCGAACAGGCCGGTGTCTTCATAAACGCAGTAATCGGTGCGACCGGCGGAGAGATCGCGCACCACCTGGCGCTTCGTCTCGCTCGGCTTGTGCTCGATATACTTCGGCAGCGGATCGGGGTTATCCGGCTGCTTCATCTCGAACATCTGGTGCTCGCCGAGCAGCGGCATCGCAAGGCCTATAGAGGCGAGATCGATGGTCACGCCTTCGTCGACGGGTGGCGGCAGCAGCATCGGCCAGTAGGCAGTCGACAGCGACAGGCGGATGCGGTGGCCGGCCTGGAAGCGATAGCCGCAGGCATCGAGCACCAGACGGATCTGCGTCGGCTCGCCCGGCACCATCGGCTGCGGCTCGGCATTACTGTCACGATGGGCGAGATTGAGAACGCCGAAGGTCACTCGCGTCGCGGTACCGTCCGGATGGATATCGACGATGCGGGCGCAGAGATTGGCAAGCTCGGCGTTAGCGCGGACCGTCAGCGTCAGTTCGGGGCGCCCGAGGAAATCATGGGCTTCCGTCAGCACCGGTGTCTGGAACACCAGCGAGCCACCATCGTCGCCGCGCTGGTCGAGTGCCATCTCGGCATCCGGCTTGAGGGTGAACCATTCGCCGGATGCGGTGCCCGTGTCGAGCGGCGACTTCAGGAAGACCGGGTGCTCCGGCGCATGCGGGATCGGCATCCCTTCCATCAGCGCCCCGAACTGCTCGACATAGAAGCACTGCATATCCGGTTGCTGCCATTCGGGCTTGGAAACCCAGAAGCCGGGATCGACATCGCGGCGGGTCGCAGGCTTCGGGGCATCGAGCATGAAGGCACGCACCTGCGGCAGGTTTTCGATACCGTTGTCCTCGCCGCGCAGCCAGCGGTTCCACCAGGCAATTGCCTCGCCATGGAAATCGGCACGCGGTTTCGGCCAGGCGAAATGTGGATATTTGTGCACCCAGGGGCCGATCAGCGCCTTGGCCTTGTCGCCCAGTCCCTCAACGGCTTTCAGCGGCGTATTGCGGTAACCATCGGCCCACCCGGCGATTACAAGGGCCGGAACCTTGAAGGCCGAGAAATCGTCGCCGATCGATCCATGTTGCCAGAATGCGTCGCGACGCTGGTGCTGCAGCCACTCCTCCATGAAGAACGGCTCGTTCTCCAGCCGCTCCATCCACATCTCGCGCCAGCGCTCGCCGACGATCTCGGGGTCGGGCGCACGTGACTGGTAGGCGAGCATGGTCGCTGCCCAGGAGAGCTGCGCCGACAGATGGCAGCCGTCCTTGTAGTGAATGTCGTCATTATAGCGATCGACGGTCGAGGCGATCGAGATCACCGCCTTCAGCGCCGGCGGATTGAGGGCTGCCACCTGCAGGCAGTTGAAGCCGCCCCAGGAAATCCCCATCATGCCGACAGACCCGTTCGACCACGGCTGGGCGGCAATCCAGGCGATCAGCTCGCAGGCATTGGCGAGCTCCAGCTCGGTATATTCGCCATCGATGACGCCATCGGATTCGCCCGACCCCCGGATATCGACGCGCACCCCGGCAATGCCGGCAGCCGCAAACACTGGATAGGTGGATTCGTCTCGCGGGCTGGTTCCATCACGCTTGCGATACGGCAGGAACTCGAACACCGCCGGCACCGGATCCGCCTCGGCATTGTCGGGCATCCAGATACGGGCAGCGAGCCGCGTGCCGTCGGCAAGCGTGATCCACTGGTTTTCGATGACGGTGAAGGGGCGGTCAGTCATGGCATTCCAATTCCAAGGCAATAGTCAAAGGCGATAATCAGATGTCGAAGAACTTGATAGGTATCAGTCTTTCGTTCCAGCAATAGCTACTCGTGCATGACCCCTGCCTCAGCACTCAGCCGAACGCCTGGAAGATTTTGATAGTCATCATAGGATAGAATGACCGCCGACTTTTCGCCATCGCGGGTGATGATGGTGGGCTTGCTTTTCAATGCGTCTTTAACGAGGGCGGACAATTTTTCCTGTGCCTTCTGAAGTTCAATCTCACGCATGTTGCACCTCCAAAGAGTATAGTTGATCTTACCACCGCGCCCTGTCCTTTCACGGCGCAGACGCGCCGTGGCTGGATACCTGTGACGGGCACAGTATGAGGGAGACTTTGAGCCAGCGCCGACAGCCACCAGCATCATAGCTCAATTCCCTGCGCTCTCCATCTTCCGCGTCGTCAGCACCTTCTCCAGCCAGCCGATCTCCATTTCCGGCACCGATTTCAGCAACAGGTCGGTGTAGTCGTCGAAGGGTGGGGCGAGTACCGTCGATTTCGGCCCGAACCGTACCAGCTTGCCACGATGCATGACGGCAACGCTGTCGGCGATGGCGCGGACGATAGCGATGTCGTGGGTGATGAAGATGTAGGAAAGCTGCTTTTCCTCCTGCAGCTTCATCAAAAGGCTCAGAATGCCTTCTGCCACCAATGGATCCAGCGCTGAGGTCGGCTCGTCGCAAAGGATCAGCTCCGGATTGGCAGCAAGGGCGCGGGCGATGGCGACGCGCTGCTTCTGGCCGCCGGACAGTTCGGCCGGATAGCGGTCGACGAAGCCGGTTCCCATCTCGATCTGCTCAAGCAACTCTTTCACGCGGGCCGTTTTTGCAGCTCCACGCAGGCCATAATAGAAGGTCAGGGGCCGGCCGATGATGTCACGGACGGTCTGGCGCGGGTTCATCGCCGTGTCGGCCATCTGGTAGATCAGCTGGATGCGTCGAAGGTCGTCGTTCGAGCGACCTTTCAGGGCAGGGGACAGCATTTTATCGCCGAACGAGACACTGCCCTGCTGGGGCGGTAGCAGGCCGGTAATGACGCGTGCCAGCGTCGACTTTCCGGAACCGGATTCGCCGACGATCGCCAGCGTCTGACCCTTCGGCACATGCAGCGTGACGTCAAACAGCACCTTGAAGCCGTTGGAATAGCCGGCAGTGATATTCTCGACCTTCAGCAGCGTGCCGGTCTGGACGGCAGCCTCGGTCCGCAGCGCCTGGCGGACGTTGACGAGCGCCTGGGTATAGGCCTCGCGCGGCGCCTCGATGATCTGCTGGGCGGTGCCGTATTCCACCGTCTTGCCGTGGCGCAGCACCATGATGTCGTCGGAAATCTGGGCAACGACGGCAAGGTCGTGGGTGATGTAGAGGGCCGCCGTGTTGGTGGCCTCAATGGCGTGCTTGATGGCGGCAAGCACGTCGATCTGGGTCGTCACGTCGAGCGCCGTGGTCGGCTCGTCAAAGACGATCAGCTCCGGGTTGGAACACAGTGCCATGGCGGTCATGGCGCGCTGCAATTGCCCGCCGGAGACCTGATGCGGATAGCGCTCGCCAAACGTCTCGGGGTTGGGCAGGCCGAGGACGCGGAACAGATAGAGCGCGCGGGTCCGGGCCTCTTCCTTGGTCATCAGGCCGTGCTTTACGGAGGCCTCGATGACCTGTCCGCCGAGCCGGTGCGCTGGATTGAAGGCGGCCGCCGCCGATTGTGCCACGTAGCAGACGCGGGCGCCGCGCACCCGGCGGATGCCGGATTTGCCGAGCGCCAGAAGGTTCTCACCGTCGAGCAGCACTTCCCCGCCGGTGATTTCTGCACCCCCGCGACCGTAGGCAAGTGCCGACAGGCCGATGGTCGACTTGCCCGCGCCGGATTCGCCGATAAGGCCGAGCACCTTGCCCTTGGCGAGATCGAAAGAGACATCGTCGACGATAGTCACGCGCTTCGGCGGCTCGCCGGGCGGATAGCTGGTGGCCTCGATCTTCAGGCCGCGTACCGAAAGCAGCTCAGGCATCGCCACGTCCTCCCTTGAGGCTGGACGTCCGCTTCAACAGCCAGTCGACCACCAGATTGACACAGATGGCGAGCGCCGCGATGGCCCCGCCGGGCAGAAGCGCTGCAGAAATGCCGAAGATGATGCCGTCCTTGTTGTCCTTCACCATGCCGCCCCAGTCTGCAGTCGGCGGCTGGATGCCGAGACCGAGGAAGGAGAGTGTGGAAAGAAAGAGGATTGCGAAGGCAAAGCGCAGGCCGAATTCAGCCAGGAGCGGCGACAGCGTGTTTGGCAGGATTTCGCGGAAGATGATCCAGATCTTGCCTTCGCCACGCAGCTTTGCCGCCTCGACGAACTCCATCACCGCCACGTCGAGCGCCACCGCCCGACCGAGACGGTAGACGCGGGTACTGTCGAGAATAGCCATGACCAGGATCAGCACGACCAGGTTCTGCGGCAGCACCGCCAGAACCACCAGCGCGAAAATCAGCGTCGGGATCGACATCATCAGATCGTTGAAGCGCGACAGCACGGTGTCGATCACGCCGCGCGAGACGGCTGCGGTAAACGACAGGATGATGCCGAGCGAGAACGAGATCAGCGTCGCACCGAGCGCCACGGACAGCGTCGTACGGGCGCCGAAGATCAGCCGAGAGAGAATGTCTCGGCCGAGATTGTCGAGCCCGAAGTAGAATTGCCCGTCGGCCGGCGCCCAGACCTCGCCGACGACCTCGGTCTCGCCATGCGGAGCGATCCACGGGGCGAATATGGCGCAGACCAGCGCCAGCAGGATGCCTGCCATGCCGACCCAGGCGGTGATGGGGATCTCTCTCAATCTCATCGCGGATGCCTCAGACGGGGGTTGGCGACAATGGCAAGGATGTCGGCCACCATGTTCAAGAGGATGTAGACGGCAGCGAAGATCAGGCCGCAAGCCTGGACGACGGGCATGTCGCGCACCGTCACGGCGTCCACCATGTACTGGCCCATGCCGGGATAGACGAACACCACCTCGACCACGACAACGCCGACGACGAGATAGGCAAGGTTCAGCGCCACGACGTTGATGATCGGCGCCAGCGCATTCGGCGCCGCATGCCGGACGATCGAGCGGAAGGCGCTGAGGCCTTTCAGTTCAGCCGTCTCCATATAGGCCGACGACATCACCGAGAGGATCGCTGCCCGCGTCATCCGCATCATGTGGGCGAGCACGACGAGAACCAGCGTCGCCGTCGGCAGGGCAATTGCCTGCAGCCGGTCATAGAGGCTCATTTCGGCATAGACGGTGGCCGGGAAGGTAGCGACTCCGAATTTCACGGCGAAGAACATGATCAGCAGGTAGCCGATGAAAAACTCAGGCAGCGAGATCGCCGCCAGCGACACGATGTTGATGATCTTGTCCGGCATCCGGTTGCGGAAATGCACCGACAGCATGCCGAGCCCGACGGCCAGCGGCACGGAGATCAATGCCGCAAATCCGGCGAGAAACAGCGAATTGCCGAGCCTGAGGCCGATCTGCTCGCTGACCGAATTCTGGCTCGCCCAGGAGGTACCGAAGTCGCCGACCATGGCATGGCCGAGCCACGACAGATAGCGCGACAGGAGCGGCTGGTTGAGGCCCAGCTGATCGCGGATGTTGGCGATTGCCTGAGGCGTCGCCGACTGGCCGAGATAGGTCGAGGCGAAATCGCCGGGCAGCGCCTGGAGGCCGACGAAGATCAGCAGCGAGACGGCAAACAGCAGGACGATGCTGAGGATGAGACGCTCGAGGATCAGCGCCGCCAGTGGAAACTTCTCGCGCAGCCTGCGGCCGGGAAGACCGTCGGTGTCGATCGAATTGGACATGGGCGGACCGCCTTTTCTGAACCGGATAGGGCTTTTCTGAAACGTGGAGGGCAGGATCGGGGGCGAGACGCCCGACGATCCACACGCCAGTCTGGCGGGCGGCGCATAGGCCGCCCGGTTTCAGTCTCAGGCGTCGAGCCAGACGCGGGTGGCGACATAGCCGTTCGACATGTCGTTGCCGATGTCCTGCACATAGTTCATCAGCTTCTTCGAACCGGCGTTCACGAAGTCGTTGAACATCGGCAGGATGGTGCCGCCTTCGTCGCGGACCATCATGGCCATCTGGCGATAGAGGTCCTTGCGCTTGGTCTCGTCCAGTTCGGCACGGGCCGATACCAGCAGCTTGTCGAAATCCGGGCGCTTGAAACGGGTATCGTTCCAGTCGGCGGTGGACAGGTAGGCGCCGGAGTAGAACTGGTCCTGTGTCGCGCGGCTGCCCCAGTAGGAGGCGCTGAACGGCTGCTTGTTCCAGACGTTGGTCCAGTAGCCATCGGCCGGCTCGCGCTTGATCTCGAGGTTGATGCCAGCCTTCTTGGCGCTCTGCTGGAACAGCACGGACGCATCGACGGCGCCGGGGAAGGCAACTTCCGAGGTCCGCATCAGGATCGAGCCGTCGTGGCCGGACTTCTTGTAGTGGAACTTCGCTTTGTCTGGATCGTACTTGCGCTGCTCGATGCCGTCTGGGAACAGCGCATAGGTGCTGTTGATCGGGAAGTCGTTGCCGAGCGAGCCGTAGCCGCCAAGGATGCGCTTGACCATTTCCTCGCGGTCGATGGCGTATTTCAGCGCGAGACGCAGGTCGTTGTTGTCGAACGGTGCGGTGTCGCAGTGCATGATGAAGACGTAGTGACCGCCGCCGGCCGTCGTCAGAAGCTGGACGTTCGGGGCGCGTTTCAGAAGGTTGACCGTCTTTGGATCGATGCGGTTGATACAGTGGACCTGGCCGGAGGTGAGGGCGGCGACGCGGGCTGTCGCGTCGTTCATGGTGATCAGCTCGACGCTGTCGACATAACCGCGATCCGTGCGCCAGTCGTTCGGGTTCTTCTCGAAGGTCATGCGCACGCCGGCCTGGAAATTGGCCACCTTGTAGGCGCCGGTGCCGATCGCCGCCGTCGGGTTGTCCATGCCGCCGTTCGGCTGGATGACGAGGTGGTAGTCGGTCAGGAGCGCCGGCATGTCGGCATTGCCCTGGTCGAGGGTGATGACGAGATCGCCGTTCTGGTTCTCGATCTTGGTCAGCGACTTCATCATGCCAAGAGCGCCGGACTTCGACTTCTCGTCGGAATGGCGGTGCAGGGTGGCGACGACGTCGTCGATGGTCATTTCCTTGCCATCGTGGAACTGCACGCCCTTGCGGATCTTGAAGGTCCAGATCTTGGCGTCAGGCGACGATGTCCAGGATTCGGCGAGCGCCGGAAGTGGCTTGCGTGTCTGCGGATGGGTCTCCACCAGCGTGTCGCCCCAGGTGCGCACGGCAACAAACATGACCTGCGAGGTAGCCGAGGCCGGGTCGATGCTGTCGGTCGACGATCCGCCCTCCAGCCCGAGCTTCAGGTGGCCACCCTTTTTCGGCGTCTGCGCCATGGCGCTGGTGGCAAACATCGCGTCGGCGGCGGCAAGCGTGATACCGGCGGCCATGGCGCGACCCATGAATTCGCGGCGGTTCATGCCCCCCGAGGTGACACGACCGGTCAGATATTTCGTAAACTCGCTCATTCCCTGTTCCTCTTCTCTGGTTGTTATTAGACTTCGTATCCCGGCTGCCGTTTTCGGCGTTGACTTCCCGGTCCGATCCATTGCCGACGACTATACGGAGATAGCAGCCAATTCAAACCCTTGATCGATCTCCCTGATAAATTCGCTGCATCTTTTCGTAACCGGATGCGCGGCAATCCTCGACGTTTAACGGCGGAACGGCTGCCCGCCCGCCATCGGTTTCGCCTTTCAGTAATGGCGGGTTCACCACCGATTGCAGCGGTTGGACGCGACAGAAACTACCCCCGATGCGACGATGCGGACCGGCATCCCTGCCAATCCGCCCATCGGTTTCAAAGCTGTTGCCGCGCGGCCCAAATCCCGCGCCGGCGGCACCGATTGCGATATCCATCCTACCCCTGTCGTTTCTGCCCGACATGCCGTCCCGCACCCTCCGGCGGGGGAAGCGTCGCATGGGCATCGGCGATGGCCATGATTCTGTTCAGGATATTTTCCGGCGCCGGCATCGCCTTGCCCGCCTTGGAATCCACATGCAGCAGCATCTGCTCTGCGGTGGCGATCGCATCGCCTGTCTCGCTGTTGTGGATGGTGTGGAAAACCTGCAGCCGCTTGTCGTCGGCCGAGAGAATCTGGCAGGTGGCATGGATCGGCTGTCCGAGTTTCGCTTCACCGAGATGCCGGATATGGGTCTCGACGGTGTAGTAGCTGTGACCGTCCCGGACATAGGCGAGATCGACGCCGACGAGCCGCAGCAGCGCATCCGACGTGTCGCCGAACACCTGCAGATAGCGGTGTTCCGTCATGTGGCCGTTATAGTCGACCCAGGCCGGGCTGACCTTGGTCTCGACCAGCTTCAGCGGCCCTGCGGTGTCGTGCCGGGCGTTGCTCCCGCCGCCCTCGGCCCAGAGGCCATCCTCGAATTCCTTCAGCAGCTTGCCGGCACCCCAGCCATTGCCGCCGTCGCCGCCCTTCAGCGTCTGCAGAATGCCGACGAGGTTTTCGTCACGGATGCGTTCGAGTTCGCGGATCGAGCGGCCGCCGGCCTGTTCGTCCGATTGCCGGCCGATCTTTTCCACCAGCGCGTCGTCGAGATCGACGACGTCGGTAAGCTTGCTCCAGGGCCAGGCGAGGCACGGGCCGAACTGCGCGAGGAAATGCCGCATGCCGGCCTCGCCCCCGGCAATGCGATAGGTCTCGAACAGCCCCATCTGCGCCCACCGCAGGCCAAAGGAATAGCGGATGACATCGTCGAGCGTCTCGACCGTGCAGATATCGTCCCTGATCAGCCACAGCGCCTCGCGCCACAGGGCCTCCAGCAGGCG
This sequence comes from Rhizobium sp. B230/85, assembly GCF_019355735.1. Classification (NCBI taxonomy): domain Bacteria; kingdom Pseudomonadati; phylum Pseudomonadota; class Alphaproteobacteria; order Hyphomicrobiales; family Rhizobiaceae; genus Rhizobium; species Rhizobium sp. B230/85. The sequence goes on along the minus strand of NZ_CP072158.1, from coordinate 256,435 downwards.
GTCGCCAACAAATGCCTCGATCTCCTTAGCAATATGGACGCCCTTCATGCCGATAGGCACCAGCCAGTCCATTGCCGCCCTGATCGTTTCGGCCGTAGTCTTCTCGCCGCCGACGATCTCGACCAGCGGCAACAGGTAGACCGGGTTGTAGGGATGGGCGACGAACAGGCGTTCCGGATGGCGCATGTCGCGCTGCAATTCGCTCGGCAGCAGGCCCGAGGTCGAGGAGCCGATCAGCGCGTCCGGCCGGGCCGCCGCATCGATCTGGTTGAGTACGCCGCGCTTCAGGTCGAGCCGCTCCGGCACGCTCTCCTGGATCCAGTCCGCATCGGCAACCGCCTCCTCGAGGCTTGCCGTGAACGTCAGCCGACCCCGTGCCGGCAGCGGCGCCCCGGTCAGCATCGCATAGGCCCGCTCGGCATTGGCCAGCACTTCGCCGACAATGCGCCGGGCGTCCGGATGCGGGTCGAACACCTTGACGTCGACACCGGCCAGCAGAAACCGGGCGATCCATCCCCCGCCGATAACGCCACCGCCGATGCAGGCCGCTCTGGTGATTTTGGTCATGATAGTTCCTGCCATGCTCTAAATTCCCTCATCCGACCCTTCGGGCAACATCCTCTCCGCCTGCCCTTCTCCCCCGGGGAGAAGGTGGCCGAAGGCCGGATGAGGGCCGTTAGCCGGACCCATATTCCTACCGCTTCGTCAGCTTCAGCTTGCGCCGCACCTCGTCCGGCCCGATGATCCGGCCGCCCATGCCTTCGACGACGGTGACCGCTTTTTCGACCAGCTGCTCATTGGTGGCGAGCTTGCCCTTGCCGACATAGAGATTATCCTCCAGCCCGACGCGGACATTGCCGCCGGCAAGGATGGCGGCGGCCGGATAGGCCATGGCGTTGCGGCCGATCGAAAAGGCCGAAAATGTCCAGCTCGGCGGCACGTTGTTGACCATCGCCATAAATGTATTGAGATCGTCGGGCGCGCCCCAGGGGATGCCCATGCAGAGCTGGATCAACACCGGGTCCTCGATCAGGCCTTCCTCGACCAGCTGCTTGGCAAACCACAGGTGGCCAGTGTCGAAGGCCTCGATCTCCGGGCGGACGCCGAGATCGGTCATCTTCTTCGCCATGGCGCGCAGCATGGCGGGCGTGTTGGTCATCACGTAGTCGCCGAGCGAGAAATTCATCGTGCCGCAGTCGAGCGTGCAGATTTCCGGCAGGCACTCGGCGACGTGGGCAACACGGTCCGTGGCGCCGCCCATGTCGGTGCCGACAGGATTGAGCGGCAGCGGATTTTCGACATCGCCGAAAATCATGTCGCCGCCCATGCCGGCCGTCAGGTTCAGCACGACGTCGACCTCGGAGGCACGGATGCGGTCCGTGACCTCCCGGTAAAGCTCGATGCGACGGCTGCCAGCACCGGTTTCGGGATCGCGAACATGGCAATGGACGATGGCAGCGCCAGCCCTTGCGGCATCGATGGCGGATTCGGCGATCTGCTTCGGGGTAACCGGCACATGGGCGGACTTCGAAGCCGTATCGCCGGCACCGGTGACGGCACAGGTGATGAACACATCGCGATTCATGGCAAGAGGCATTTGGGGGTCTCCATTGGTTGACCGGATTACGCGGCATGACGGAGAGGATTGCTTTGCATTTTCGGAAGTAGATTATACATTATCGGAAACGGACCCCGATCCCTATGCTGACCTCGTCGAACGCCCCGCTGGATATCGACCTGCTGATCCTGCCGGAGACCAACCTGATCCTGATTGCCTCGGTCATCGAGCCGCTGCGGGGCGCCAACCGCATTGCCGGCAGCGAGATCTACCGGTGGCGATTGTTCACCCCCGACGGCGCTCCGGTGCAGACGACGAGTAATATCCAAATCCCCGTAGACGCCGCCTTCCGTCCGGCCAGGGAGACGACGCCGCTGTTCGTGCTCGGCGCCTACAACTGGCAGCGGAGCGCCACGCCGGCCCTGAAGATGCAGCTGTCCCAGACCGCGCGTTATCGCACGGTCATCGCCGGCATCGAATCCGGGACATGGCTGCTGGCGGAAGCAAGCCTGCTCGACAACGTGGCGGCCACGACCCATTGGGAGGATTTCGACGATTTTGCCGCGGCCTATCCGCAGGTGCGGATGGTGCGCGAGCGCTTCGTCATCGACGGCAAGCGCATCACCACCGGCGGCTCGCTGCCAACCGTCGACCTGATGCTCGAAATCATCCGGCGGCGGCAGGGCTATTCGCTGGCACTGGAGGTAACCCGGCTGTTCATCTACGAGCAGGCCGGTTCCCGCAGCAACACGCAGGTCATGCCTTCGACGGCGGCGTTCGGGATGAACGATCCCCGCGTCGCCCACGCGGTGCGGCTGATGGAGGAGACCGTCGAGCAGCCCCTGTCGCTCGCCCGCCTCGCCAGGCGCGCAGGGCTCAGCGCCCGCCATCTGCAAACGCTGTTCCGCGAAAGCGTCGGCGTTGCGCCCCACGTCCACTACCTCGCGCTCCGCCTCAACGCCGCCCGCCGCAAGGTGATCGAGACACCCGCCACCTTCGCCGACATCGCCGCCGCCACCGGCTTCAACTCCGCCTCAGCCTTTTCCCGCAGCTACCGCACCCAATTCGCCGAAAGCCCCTCCCAAACCCGCAACCGCATCGGCCGGAGGGTTTGAGCGGGGGCCATGGGACAAGAAAGGAGAAGAATATCGGCGGGTAACCAGGCTTCAATTTTTGATTGTACCTATTGATATACTCGCGCAAAGATACGGCGATGAAAGGCTACGTCTACATACTCGCATCGAAACGCAACGGTACGCTTTACATCGGCGTGACGCGGGATATGGCCGGCCGGCTTTACGACCACCAGAATGAACTGACCCCCGGCTTCACCTCGCGACACGGTGTGAAAACGCTGGTCTGGTTCGAGGAGCACGATCTGCTGACAGCCGCGATCATCCGCGAGAAAACGATGAAAAAGTGGCCCCGACAATGGAAGCTAAACCTGATCGAGACCACCAACCCGGATTGGCAAGACATCTCCCACTATCTTCACGGCCTGTAGAACGGTGGAAACCCGGCACGACGGCGCTGGAGTCGCACACAAGCGGTAACCCTCGCACGTGTAGGCTCGTCACAAGCATAGGTGTGTGGCGCGGATCCACAGACTGAGCAGGCATTGAAAAATATATCCATAACTGCCAAACGCTTCAAACTCCAACCTCGCCCTGACGCCCCCGGCTCCCTCATTCCTGTGCTCGTCACAGGAATCCAGTCACGGCGCGTCTGCGCCGTGAGAGGACTCTCTGTTGGTGAGAAAAGTGTTTATCGCCCAAGGACTTGGGCGGCTGGATTCCTGTGACGGGCACAGGAATGAGGGTGTTGTGCGCATCTCAAGGCGAAGTTGGGCCTTAGAAATACGTGGCAGAAATCGATCCTTCTTTCACGGAGTTGGACACCTCGATAACTCGAATTTTCAATACTTTGCTTAGCGCACGTCCCCACTTCCCTCATTCCTGTGCCTGTCACAGGAATCCAGTCACGGCGCGTCTGCGCCGTGGGAGGACTCTTTGTTGGTAAGAAAGTGCTTTTCGCCCAGGGACTTGGGCGGCTGGATTCCTGTGACGAGCACAGGAATGAGGGAAGTTGGGGTGGCTTTTTGGCGTTCTTTCTGACCTCAGACGTGCACCCACAGCCATGCAACCTCACTCCCCTGCTCGCGGCACCTCATGGGGATAAACCGTTGGGATTTCCGTTTGGAAACAATGCCGGCAACATAATTTCATCCCCGTGCTTTCGGCCCGGCCTATAATCACCCCGTTACACCATCGGATACACCGGTCTGCGTTGCCGGCGAGGTGGGACCGGGTCTTGTAGGGGTTGCCGTCTACGCAGGCACTCCTTCAAGGGTCCGCAGAAAGTGGATCCCTTCGGGCCCCTAGGCTCGGCGTGCCTGTGTGGCATAACTCCGGCAGCTTTTCCCCTCAAAGGGACCTGGGTCGGAAACAGAGGATCCGGAGTTGCGGATAAAAACTGTCGAACGGGGCACATCTGGTGTCACTTAACTAAAAATCATCAGGCACACGGTGTGTCCCGGCCATCAGAATTGTCATGCCACGGACCGAACAGGCCGCGTGAACGGGATGGTGCGGATGCTGGGCCGGAGGAGGCGGGCGTGCGCGGATATCTTCGCTTGCGGGTTGTCCTCCCCCTTGAATTCGAGAGCTGTCTTTGCCAAGTCAGAGGCCCCAATGACATCGACAACGCCTGAAGAGATTGCCATGACGACTGCTGCCGAGACCCCCGTGGAAAATCACGCCTTCGAAGCCGATGTATCCAGGCTTCTTCACCTGATGGTTCACTCGATCTACTCGGACAAGGACGTGTTCCTGCGCGAGCTGATTTCGAATGCTGCCGACGCCTGCGAGAAGCTGCGCTACGAGGCCATAGCAGCGCCCGAACTGCTGGCCGGCGACCCTGCCTCGAGGATCAGGCTGACGCTCGACGAGGAGAACCTCGGCTTCGTGCTCGAGGATAACGGCATCGGCATGAGCCGCGACGACCTGATCGAGGCGCTCGGCACCATCGCCCGCTCCGGTACCCGCGCCTTCATGGAGATGGTCGAGGCGGCCAAGGGCAAGGACGGCGCCCAGCTGATCGGCCAGTTCGGCATCGGCTTCTACTCCGCCTTCATGGTGGCCGATCGCGTCGACGTCGTCTCGCGGCGCGCCGGATCGGATGAAGCCTGGATGTGGTCGTCCGACGGCAAGGGCGCCTATACCATCACGGCCGTTCCCCTCGACCAGGCACCGGCGCGCGGCACCCGGATCACGCTGGCGCTGATGGAAGATGCCAAGTCCTATGCGTCGCGCTGGACTGTCGAGCGCATCGTCAAGGAACAGTCCGGCCATGTGCCCGTGCCGATCGAGATCGTCGAGAAGCCCGGCGAGAAGCCGAAACAGATCGCCGACGGCTCGGCGCTGTGGACCAAGCAAAAGAGCGACATCACCAAGGAAGAATACACCGACTTCTATCGCGGCCTCTCCGGCCAGTTCGACGAGCCTGCCGTCACCGTGCATTTCCGCGCCGAGGGTCGCCACGAATATACCGGGCTTGCCTTCGTGCCGAACTCGCCTCCCTTCGATCTCTTCGATCCCGACCGCAAGGGCCGCATCAAGCTTTACGTCAAGCGCGTCTTCATCACCGACGACGCCGATCTGTTGCCGCGCTATCTGCGCTTCGTGCGCGGCCTGATCGATACGTCGGACCTGCCGCTCAACGTGTCGCGCGAGATGATCCAGCAGAGCCCGATCCTTGCCGCCATCCGCAAGGGCCTGACCAGCCGCATCCTCACCAGCCTCGAGAAGCTGGCGGAAAGCGACAACGACACCTTTATCAAGGTATGGGAAGCGTTCGGCACCGTGCTGAAGGAAGGCATCTACGAGGATTACGAGCGCCGCGCCCAGCTGATGGCTCTGGCCCGCTTCAAGAGCACGGCGTCCGGCGACGGATACCGGTCGCTTGCCGACTACGTCAAGGACATGAAAGAAGGCCAGACGGCGATCTACTATCTCGCCGGCGGCAACACGGCGCAGCTGGCAGCTTCACCGCATATCGAAGGGTTCCGCGCCCGGGGCGTCGAAGTGCTGCTGCTCACCGATCCCGTCGACAGCTTCTGGGTGACCAATGCACCCGATTTCGATGGAAAGAGCTTCAAGTCGGTGTCGCAGGGATCAGCCGATCTCGCCGACATAAAAAAAGCCGATGGCGAAGCCCAGCCGAAGGCCGAGACGACGCAGCTGGTCAGCGATTTCATCGCCTTTGCCAAGACGACGCTGGGCGATGCACTCTCGGACGTCAGGGCCTCCGACCGGCTGACCGAAAGCGCCGTATGCCTGGTTGCCCCCGAGCATGGCCCGGACCGGCAGCTCGAAAAAATCCTGCAGGGTGCCGGTCGCCTCGACGCCGCCGCCAAGCCGGTGCTGGAAATCAACCCGGACCACGCGCTGATTACCGCGCTTGCCGGCACTGCCGGACAGGACGGGGCGTTCCAGACGGATGCCGTGCAGCTGCTGCTCGACCAGGCGCGCATCCTCGACGGCGACAAGCCCGAGGACCCGCGGGCGTTTTCTGATCGCCTGTCGCGGGTGCTGGAGCGCGCCCTGAAGTCGTAACATCCGGGACGACTCGACGAATCCCGCAAGAGCCCTAGTTCGACGGGATAACAGGGAGATCGACGGGCGTGGGCGAACAGGATGGGACGGCGGCTTTGACCGAGGGACCGGCGTTGGGCGAGGCTGGACGCGGGCGAGACGCCGAGACGCCGAGCCAGATCCCGATGAAGGGCCTGAAGGACGTCCTCTGGCGGGTCGTCTCGGAAGTGATGGAGGACCGGGTGACGCTGATTGCGGCGGGCGTCACCTACTATCTGCTGCTTGCGATGTTTCCAGCCCTCGGCGCGCTGGTCTCGATCTACGGCTTCGTGTCCGATCCGACGACCATCGCTACCCATATCGGTTTCCTGTCGCAGATCTTCCCGCGCGGCTCCTTCGATCTCATCCTCTCGCAACTGACGGCTCTGACCCAGCAGAAGCCGGGGACGCTGAGCATCGGCTTCGTCACCGGCCTACTTATCGCGCTGTGGAGCGCCAATAACGGCGTCAAGGCGCTCTGCGACGCCATGAACGTCGCTTACGGCGAGGAGGAAAAGCGCGGAATCGTCGAGTTCAACCTGCTGTCGCTCGCCTTTACCTTCGGGCTGCTGATCTTCGCCGTCGTGCTGATCTTTGCCATCGGCGTCATTCCGGCGATCCTCTCGTTCATCTGGCTCGGCGAATGGACGGATCTGCTGACGAGGCTGGCGCGCTGGCCGATCATCCTCGGCCTGGTGATGTCGGGCATCATGCTGCTTTATAACTACGGCCCGAGCCGCCAGCCGGCCAAGGTCGTCTGGCTCAGCTGGGGCGCTGTCTTCAGCACGCTGCTGTGGCTGCTGTCGTCCTTCTTGTTTTCCTATTATCTCGACCATTTCGCCGACTACAATGCCACCTACGGTACGCTCGGCGCGCTGATCGGCTTCATGGTGTGGATCTGGATCTCGGTCATCATCATCATCGTCGGAGCCGAGATCAACGCCGAACTCGAACACCAGACGCGCGAGGATTCGACCACGGGACCGCCGCGCCCGATGGGCGAACGCGGAGCCTATGTCGCCGATACGCTCGGCAAGACCGCCGACTGATACAGCCTCAGCGGTTTTCGGCGCGGACTTCCTTTGCCGCCGGATCGCCGGGGTCTTCCAGCGTCACCAGCGCAGCCTGGCTGTCGGCGGAGGCCACCGCCGTCGGCAGCGACGTCTTGCGCTTGCGCTCGCGCAGCAGCGTCAGCAGGCCCGAGAAGATGATCAGCACGATGCCGACAGCCATCGGCGCATCGATGTGGTCCTCGAAAATCAGGTAGCCGAACAGGATCGCCCAGATCATCTGGCTATATTGCGGCGGCGCCACCAGGCTTGCCGGCGCCATCTTGGCGGCATTCATCAGCAGGACGTTGCCGGCAGCGCCGAGAAGGCCGTAGCTTGCGAGAAACACCCATTGCCGAGGCGTCGGCAAGGCGAGGTCGGTGAGCATTAGAGCGCCGCTGATCACCAGCACGCCGAACAACGCCGCGCCGTAAAGCGAGAGGCGCTTCTCGCTCGGGCCCATGGCCCTGAAGATGACGATCGAGATGGCAGCGGTGAGGCCGCCGGCCGCCGCGCAGAAGTGGCCGATCGTCAGTTCGCGGAAACCGGGCCGCAGCACGATGAGGACACCGATGAAGCCGATGGTAACAGCCGTCCAGCGCTGCCAGCGGACGTCTTCCTTCAGGAAGATGACCGACAGGATCGTCACGAAGGACGGCAGCAGGAACAGCAGCGCGAAGGCCTCGGCCATCGGCAGCTTGGTGAAGGCAACGACCGAGCAGATGGAGCCGATCGCCCCACAGACGAAGCGCAGCATCCAGAGCGGCCGGTTCGACGTCTTGACGATATCCGACCAGGTATCGCTCCTGGTCTTCAGGAAGGGCAGGGCGGCTATCCCGAACAGCGCGCCGATGAAGGTCACCTGATAGGATGGCAGGGCGCCGTGCAGGATCTTGATCGACGCGTCGCTGAACGCGAAAACGGCATAGGCTGCGAAAGCGACGAGCACGCCGCGGAGGGGAGAATAGGGTGCCGTCATGATTCCATATCTGTGATTGACATCAGCAGGACCGGACTTGGCCGGACAACGAAAAGCAATGGCTAGCGACGAACGGCAATCGGCTCGACCGCATTTCCGGGTGATTTGCTTACAGAATCAATGCCAGATTTTCTTTGGTGCGTCGCCCCCTTTTCGCCCGAGGCTGCAGATTGTGGCTTCGTGACAGCGTTCCAGGGTGGGATTTGAAGGGTGCCGCAGCAATTCTTCAATTTCTGATATTTGGGGGGTCGGCGACGACGCGAAAGTGTCTTAAGTTTATCGCGTTGACAGATGAAACCCGTCCGGAACGTCGCCCTCGACAGCAAAGGAACTGCGCATGAAAACCTTGAATCTGCCCAAGCGGTATATCTGCGGTATCGACGAACTGGCGGCGCGCTCCGGGCATGGCATCACCCATGTCCTGTCCCTCGTGGACCCCGAGCTTCCGGAAATGGAGCATTTCGAAGCCTATGGCAGCACGCGCCGCCTCGTATTGAAGATGCACGACATCATCGAGCCCAAGCCCGGCATGATCCTGCCGGAAAAATCGCACATGAAGTCCATTCTCGAGTTCGGCCATCTGGTTGAGACCGAGAGCAACTCCTTTGGCTCGCTGCTGGTCCATTGCCACATGGGCGTGTCGCGCTCAACGGCCGCCATGGTGGCGATCATGGCCCAGGCCCATCCGGAAGAGGCGGAAGATCACGTCTTCGAAACGCTCCGCCGCATCCGGCCGCAAGCCTGGCCGAACTCGCTGATGATCCGCTACGCCGACGAACAGCTCGACCGCGAGGGCAAGCTCACCGCCGCGCTACGTCGCCATTACGCCGTGCAGCTGGCAACGACCCCCGACGTCGGCACCTGGATGAGCTCGCTCGGGCGCCAGCGCGAAGTCGACATGGCGGAATGACGCATCCGTGGCCGGCGAACACCTCAATGGTCGCCGGTCACACCGTACTGCATCAGACACTTGCAAGCCCAGCGGCGGAATGACGGCGAATCACCACGGCGTCAATTATGGAAGCTGCCGGCTTCGTTTAGGCCAAAAAGTAGCCAACGCAGCGATCGCGAAAATCCCGGAGAACCAGAAGAAAAATTCAAAAAACGACATCTCGGAAAAAATGAATTTGGAATACGTAAAGTTTTTGTTAAGACGTTGCGTCGATACAAGTATGGGCCATACCAAACAGGAGGCACCTGCCGTTGCGGACGCATAGTGATTGGATGAAATCCTTCGTGGGGATTTTTGTTGTCGGACTGACAATGGCAGGGTGCACGACCATGCCTAAGCCCGAGACGAAGCCAGTTACCCGTACCAAGACAGCCAACGGCGTCAAGGTCACCTACAACTACACCCGCGAAGACCGCGAATGCCTGAAGCGAGCCATGTATGCGGAATCGCTGGCCTCCGACCCGGATGGCTATCTGGCAGTCGGCACCGTCGTTGCCAATCGCCTGACATCGCCGGCCTATCCCAAGACCATCTGCGGCGTTGTCGGCCAGGAAAAACAGTTTGCCCCTGGCGTCATGAAAGTCGTCATCAAGGACCAGGCCGAGCCGACGCTCGATGCGGCCGCCGATGCCATCCTGCATGGCGAGCGGCATCCAGCCCTCGAAAGCGCCATGTTCTTCCACACGCAGGGCCTTAAATACCCTTACGGCAACATGCACTACGTCGCGGTTGCAGGCGGCAATGCCTTCTACGAGAAGCGTGCCAAGGACGGCACACTCGAGACGCCGCCCCCACTGCCGGCCTACGAAGTGGCAATGAACTATGTCGGCAACCAGCAGGCTTCCGAGCAGATCACGTCGCCGCAGTTCGATCACTTGCTGCCAGCCACCGGCCCTGTCCCGGCGTTTACCGCCGCAACAGCCTTTGCCCCGACTTCAATGAAGCCGATCGATACCGCGTTCACGGTTCCGCAGAAGGTCGTTGTGCCGATAGAGCGCCCGGATTACGCAATCTCCGGGCCCCTTAACTAAAAGCGATACGTCGGCGGGTCTCCGGCTAGAGGACCGCTACCAGTTTCCTGGATCGGCTGTATGGTCGATCTCGGCAAATTCCTCCGCCGCCTTGCGGTCGAGAACGATTTTCCCGGACGCCTGCGTGCCTTCCATCAGCGTGTACGTAAGCGGTGCCGCCTCCTTGCTGAGTTCCTGATACATCAGCAAAGCCGCTTCATCGGCACTGTCTGCTTCGATCTCGCGGATAACGGCGATTTTGAATTTCTGCATGGATTTTTCCTTCCAAGGCGCTGACACCATCCCGACCGGACGGCATCGTTCCATCGTTCTTGCCATGTAAGTCCATGCAACGAAAAGGCCAGCGTCTCAGACGTGCTGCCCGCCACTGATGTGGATTTCAGCGCCGTTAATGTACGAGGAGGCGGCGGTGCAGAGGAAGTGGATCGTCTCCGCAACCTCCATCGGCGACCCCAGCCGTCCCATCGGCACATCGCGCCTGACGATGTCGTCCGTTCCCGGCGACAGCATCGACGTGGCGATCTCACCGGGGGCAATGGCATTGGCGCGAATACCCATCGGCGCAAATTCATGGGCCAGCTCGCGCGTCAAGGACGCCAGCCCGGCTTTCGAAGCGGCATAGGCAACACCCGCAAACGGGTGGACGCGGGAGCCGGCGATGGAGGTGACGTTGACGATAGATCCCTTGGCCTTTTCCAGTTCCGGACGAAGTTCGCGCGCCAGTAGGGCTATCGAGATGAGATTGACGTTCATCACCTTCGTCCACGTCTGGGCATCGGTCGCGCTGACGCCGAGCCGGGTCTGATCCGGCCCCTTCGGCGATATGCCGGCATTGTTGACCAGCGCATGCAACGCACCCTCCGGCAACCTCTCGCGCACCGTGGCGGCAAGCCGTTCGATCTGGTCAAGCTCCGACAGATCGGCCTGGATATGGCTTTCCCGTGCGGCCGGCCAGGGGCAGTCCTCGGACGACTGGCGCGATACAGTCAGGATCTGCCAGCCTTTTTCCGTGAAGAATTTGACCGTCGCGTGCCCGATCCCACGGCTTGCGCCAGTCAACAACATGATATTTCTGGTCATTTCTTTCCACCCACCGCAATTTCAGGAAGCCGTGACGCGGGCGCCACGATCATTCGCCATTGCACGACTTGCAGACGTTTGATGCGAAAAAGCAATGCATTTTGCAAGCATCGCCACGGTTCTCGACGGTCGCGCCTGAGCGGCTCCCGCTGCTGCTGCCGGGGCGCCCGCAACACACTTGCACCATTGCCGAAAATTTCGTGCCCCGGCGCCGGGCACGGGGATGAAATTAACACTCTGTTAACCAAATCGCCATTAAACATCGTCAATGAATTCTTAACGCAGATGACCAAATTGCTAACAGATGCTCGCTCGATTCGCATTAAAGGCCGCTCGTTTCTGGCGGTCATGCTATCCCCCGATCTGCCGTTTGACGACTGGCTGATCAGGCTGGACGATCTGGCCGCGCGCTCTGCAGGCTTTTTCCTCGGACGTCCCGTCGTCCTCGACGTGACGGACCTGCCGATAGACCGGGCACAGCTGAAGGCCCTGATTGCCGAACTTTCCGGCCGCAATGTCAGCATCATGGGCATCGAGGGCGGACGTCCGTCGATCCTCGGGCCGGGCATGCCGCCGGCGCTGAAGGGCGGTCGCCCGGTTGCCGACTTCGAGGTTGCCTCGAAGGAGCCGGACGCCGATGCACCCGCCAAGCCGGTGGTGACCGAGCCGCGCCCGGCAACACAATCGCTGGTCATCCGCGAGCCGGTTCGCTCCGGCCAGTCGGTGATCTTTCCGGAAGGCGACGTCACCGTCATCGGCTCGGTCGCCTCAGGCGCCGAAATCGTCGCCGGTGGATCGGTGCACATCTACGGAACACTCAGAGGCCGCGTCATGGCGGGCTCTGTCGGACACGCCTCTGCGCGCATCTTCTGCCGGAAACTCGAGGCCGAGCTGGTCGCGATCGATGGCGTCTACAAGATGGCGGAAGACCTCGCTCCAGAGCTTCACGGGCAAGCCGTGCAACTCTGGCTCGAGGACGACAGGATCATGGCAGAGAAACTCAATTAAGCCGGACGCCGGCAGGGACATAGGAGAGCGAGATGGGGAAAGTCGTCGTCGTAACATCGGGCAAGGGCGGAGTTGGCAAGACCACGTCGACTGCAGCTCTGGGGGCAGCCCTGGCGCAGCGCAACGAGAAGGTCGTGGTCGTCGATTTCGACGTCGGCCTCAGAAATCTCGACCTCATCATGGGCGCCGAGCGCCGGGTGGTCTACGATCTCATCAACGTCATCCAGGGCGATGCCAAGCTGACGCAGGCGCTGATCCGCGACAAGCGGCTTGAAAACCTGTTCCTCCTGCCGGCTTCCCAGACCCGCGACAAGGATAACCTGACGGAAGAGGGCGTCGAGCGCGTCATCACCGATCTGAAGCGCCATTTCGACTGGATCATCTGCGACAGCCCGGCCGGCATCGAGCGCGGCGCCACTCTCGCCATGCGCCATGCCGACGTTGCCGTGGTCGTCACCAATCCGGAAGTTTCGTCGGTGCGCGACAGCGACCGCATCATTGGCCTGCTGGATTCCAAGACAGCCAAGGCTGAGCGCGGCGAGCGGATGGAAAAGCACCTGCTGCTGACCCGCTACGATGCCAACCGCGCCGAGCGCGGCGACATGCTGAAGGTCGAGGACGTGCTGGAAATCCTTTCCATCCCTCTGCTCGGCATCATTCCGGAAAGCATGGACGTGCTGCGCGCCTCGAATGTCGGCGCCCCCGTCACCATCGCCGAAAGCCGCAGTGCGGCTGCCATGGCCTATTTCGACGCCGCCCGCCGTCTTGCCGGCGAAGCCTTGCCGATCGCAATGCCGAGCGACAAGCGCAATATTTTCGACAAGCTTTTCGGTCGGAGAGCAGCATGAACATTTTCAAGCTTTTCAACAGGCAGAGAACCGCTCCTGCCGCCCGCGAACGGCTGCAGCTGCTTCTTGCCCACGAACGGTCGTCATCCGGCTCGGACCTGATCACCCTGCTCAGGGAAGAGATCCTTGCGGTTATCTCCAAGCATGTGCAGCTCGACAACGACAAGGTGCAGGTGAAGATCGAGCGATCGGAATTCGTCTCGACGCTTGAAATCGACGTCGAATTGCCGCTCAATGCAGCGATTGCTGCGTGATGCAACAGGGGCTTGACCGGCGACGGTCACGCCCCTCAGCCGTTGCTTTCCGCGCATAAGATCAGACGGGATACCGATGGCCGAGACATTCAACCCACCCTCCGTTCGCCGCCCGTTCGGCCATTACAATCACGGCCTGCTGGTGCCGCCCGGCGCCTCTTTGCTCGTGACATCCGGCCAGCTGGGCATCGCCGCCGACGATACCATCCCGGACGGCGTCACGGCCCAGGCCGAGCTCTGCTTCCAGGCAATCGCCGCTATCTTATCGGAAGCGGGGATGGATTTTTCTGACGTTATCCGCATCTCCGGCTTCGTCACCCGCCGCGAGGACTTCGCCCCCTACATGGCTGTCCGGGATCGCTACACGCTCGACCCCAAGCCGGTCTCGACGCTGATCATCGTCAGCGGCTTTACGCGCCCGGAATTCCTGGTGGAAGTCGAAGTAACGGCAGCCAAGGTCATCTGACGGGCGCCGCCCTGGCTAGAAGCGCTCCATCGCCGTCTTCACCCTTGCCATGAATGCCGCCCGGGTTTGCTCCGTGCAGTTGTTCATGTCGTAATGGGCGAGAAACGTCACCGGCTTCACCGGATTGATCTGCGCGCGCAGCACCCGCTTGACGATTTTCTTCGGCGGGTTGCCGGCGACCAGCGCGCGGAGCGGCGTTGCGCCGTAGGTTAGAACCGCTGCCAGCTTGCGAATGTGCCGAAGCCGCGACTGCACCTGCCCGTCGACGAGCTCAAATGAGACGCCGGGGAGCCAGACGCGGTCGAAATAGCCCTTCAGCATCGCCGGAAAGCCAAAATTCCAGACCGGCGTAACGATGACCAGGCCCTCCGCCTGCCGAAGACGCTCGACATAGGGCTCCACCAGTTCGGTATTCTGCGGGTAGTCGTGGTAGATCAGCCGGTCGTGTCGCGAGAGAACCGGGTCGAATTTCTCCGCATAGAGATCGCAACCGTCGACCGTGTGCCCGGCGGCCTCCAGGCTTGCGACCGTCTGCCGGTAAAGGGCCGCCCCATAGCTCGATTCCACCGGATGCGAATGCAGAACCAGGACCCTCATCACCCCTCCATGACACCAGCAAGCCCCGGAAAGAGATAATTCTTTCCGGCAGTAAAATCGAAATCCGGATTGTCCCAGGCGATCATCTTGCCGGGATTGAGCAAGCCCTTCGGGTCCGTCTCGTGCTTGAAGGCCAGCTGTATCTTGTCGGTGCGCTTCATGCCGCCTTCCTCGAGCGTGTAGCGATGCGGATTGAAGACCGGGCAACCGTGATCCTGGTGGATCTGGATGATCTCCTCCAGCCGCGCCTCTGTCGTGTAGCGCACCAGCGGCAGGCCGGAGCACTGGACCTGGCCGTCGAACCGCATGAATTCGAGATGACCGGGCACCTCGTCGCCGAAGATCGCGGTCATCTCGGCGACCTTCGCGACGTGGTCGGGGCCGGGATACTGGATCTGGAGGTAGGTGAGACCGGGATCGACCTTCAAAGCGCGCAGCGTCGTGTGGTTCCAGGCCAGCTCATAGGCGTGCGGGATGCCCTTCATGCTTTCGACCGTGTCGGAGCGGAAGATCACCTCGGCCCTCTGCGATGCTGCGAAGGCGAGGAAGGCGTCCATCGAGTGGGGTGCGATCATCAGCACCACGACGGACTGGCCTTCGCGAATGTAGGGTTTGTGGCGGGTGAAGTAGTCGTAAGGTATAGGCGCCGCGATCGGGGCGATTTCCTTGACAAGGATGCCGTTGCATTTCGCCAGCGCATCCGAAAAACGCACCGACGCCATGAAGTCGTCGTAGCCGACCAGCACGTCGATCCAGTCGTAAGCCGGCGCCAGCGGCATTTCGATCTCGGTGATGATGCCGTTGGTGCCATAGGCATGACTGACCTTCTGCAGGTCCCAGCCGGTGAGGTCGAGGACGCGCGGTTCGGCCTCCATCGTCACGACCCGCAGCCGCAGGATATTGCCGATATCGCGAAGACCGCCCCAGGTGATCGAGCCAACGCCGCCCGAGCCACCGGCGATGAAGCCGCCAATGGTAGCCGTCTGCTTGGTCGAGGGATGGAAGCGCAGCTCCTGACCGGAATGGGCCTTAGTCTGCTTGTCGAGATCGGCAATGACGATGCCGGGCTCGCAGATGACACGGCCGGGATGGATTTCCTTGATCTTGTCCATGCCGGCGAGATTGAGGACGATACCGCCGGAAAGCGGCATGGCCTGTCCGTAATTGCCGGTGCCGGCGCCGCGCGGGGTCACCGGCACGCCATGAGCGAAGGCTACTTTCAGGGTCCGGATGACCTCAGCCTCGGTCTTCGGCGTCACCACCAGATCGGCGGTTACGTTGTCGAGCTGCGCCTTGAGGATCGGCGAATACCAGAAGAAGTCGCGGCTTTTCTGGCGCACCAGCGCCGGATTGTCCTCGACCGCGATACCCTCGAGTTCCTGTTTGATCAGTTGATAATCCGGCATGTCAGGCTCCAACGACGCTATCGAGTTCACGGTAATCGGGCAGGTTCCGATCGATCATCTTGCCACGCCTGAGGACGACGCGATCGGATTGCGGCCTCGACAGAAATTCGCTCCAGCGACGGGCACTGAAGAGGACGAGATCGGCCGGCGCGCCTACGGCGATACGCGCCATGTCCGGCCGCCCGACAATGGCGGCAGCCGATGTCGTGACGACGCGGGCGGCGGTGTCCAAGGGGTGGTCGAGATGGAGGATCCGCACCGCCTCGCGGAACACCTCGACGGGATCGAGATCGCCATAGGCATAGAAGGGATCGCGGGTGTTGTCGGAGGCCACAGCCGTCTCAACGCCCGCCGCCGCCAGTTCCTTGAACAGCGTTACGCCGCGCCAGCGGGGCGTGCGGTCCGGGTAGCGGTCCTGCAGATACATGTTGCACATCGGCAGCGAGATGATCGACAGTCCGGCCTCTGCCACCAGCCCGACCGTGCGGCGTGCGGTCTCCTCGTCCTGGCGGGCCAGCGAGCAGCAATGCCCGGCCGTCACCTTGCCAGTAAAACGGTTGCGCAGGACGGCTTCGGCAACGGCCTTCAGGGTCTCGGCGGCGGGATCGTCGGTCTCGTCGATATGCAGGTCGACATCGAGCTCGTTTTCGGCTGCGGCCCGAAACAGTGTGTCGAGTTGCCAGGTGCGATCGGCGCTCATCTGCGGGACGCCGCCGAGCAGGCCGCGCTTTTCCCGCACAACGGAAACGAGGTCGGCGAAATAGGCAGCATCGGCCATCGCATCCATCGGGAAGAGGGCGACGGCCTGCAGCGCAATCTTGTCCTTCCAGGCATCGCGAACCTCGTCAAAGACATCGAAGGAGATCCGGTGCTGCGGGTTCAGCGAATCCAGATGGGTGCGGATCAGGCTCGTGCCGTGGGCATAGGCCGAGCGCAGGGAGAACTCCATCCGCTTCCGGACATCGTCCGCCGACCAATGGGCTTCCCGGTCGGTCCTTACCGCATCGAGCGCGCCGGCAAAGGTGCCGTCCGGATTGGCGTGGCGGGCGGAGATGTGGCCCTTGTCGAGATGGGTGTGGATATCGGCAAAGCACGGCCAGACCATGCCGTCCTTCAGGTCGGACCGGGCAAGCTCGATGGGCGCGGTGCCCGGCGGCACGATTGCCTCGATCAGGCCGTCGTTGATGACGATATCGGCCTTCACGAGGCCCTCGTCGGACGCCGCGGCAAAACCCTCGACGGCAACTGCCGGCAATGTCGCATGACTGAGTACGAAGCGTCCGGCATTGGGAGGAGACAGAAAGGATGTCGACATCAGTTTTCTCGCTTCAGGCTGCTCTCATGCCATCGGTGCAGGCTCACCCAGGAAATGAAAGAGGTAATCGCAAAGATCGCCACGCCGAGCATCGACAGCATCAGCAGGGCGGCGAATAGGCGGGGGATGTTCATGCGGTACTGCGCCTCGAGCAGCCGGAAGGCGAGGCCCGAGCCGGCCCCGGCCGAGCCGGCGGCAAATTCGGCGACCACCGCCGCGATCAGCGCCAGCCCGCCGCCGATCCGCAGCCCCGTCATGAAATAGGGCTGGGCTGCCGGAAGCTTCAGATAGAGCAGCGTCTGCCAGCGTGAGGCGCCATAGAGTTCGTAGAGATTGATCAGATTGTGGTCGACGCTTTTCAGCCCCTGCACCATGTTGGACAGGATCGGGAAGAAGGCGACGAGGAAGGCGCAAATCAACAATGCTGCCTGCGTCGAGGGCGCGTAGATCAGGATCAGCGGCGAGATCGCCACGACAGGCGTCACCTGCAGGATGACTGCGAGGGGATAGAAGGCGAGCTCGATCCAGCGCGACTGGACGAGGAAGATCGCGAAACCACCGCCGCCGATCAGCGCCAGCAGCAGCGAGATCAGGGTGATCTTCGTCGTCACCCAAAAGGCAGGCGCAAGCGTCCCCCAGTCGGAAACGAAGGCATTGGCAACAGCGACAGGACCCGGAAGGATATAGGGCGGAATGCCGGATAGCCGGACATAGGCATGCCAGATCAACACCAGCACGGCGATGACGGCAATCGGCACTGCAATGCGCAAGGCGAGATCGCGTCGGCCGGTATTGGTGGCCTGCTGGCCTTCCGGCAACGGGTGTGTTTTGGGATCGTTGCTCATCACGCCTCCTCTGCCGTGTTGATGGCTGCAATCAGCGACCGGGAGACGGTCTCACAGGCCCGCCGATACTCTTCCGACGTGCGATAATGGGCGTCGCGCTCGAGACTGGTGACCAGCGGAATATCGGCATGGACGCGTCCGGGCCGCGACTTCATAACGACGATGCGATTGGACAGGTAGGCGGATTCGAACACCGAATGGGTGACGAAGATCACCGTGATGCCCGTCGTCTTCCAGAGCCGCAGCACATCGTCGTTGAGCTTCTGGCGGCTGATCTCGTCGAGTGCGGCAAAGGGCTCGTCCATCAGCAAGAGCTTCGGCTTTGTCACCAGCGCCCGGGCAATCGAGACACGCATCTTCATGCCGCCGGACAATTCGCGCGGATAGGCGTCGGCGAAGTCGGCAAGGCCGACTCTCTCGAGCGCTTCCATGATCGGGCCAAGGGCCGCAGCTTTCGAAACGCCGCGCAGCCGGAGGGGGAGGTAGACATTGCCGAAGGCGGTCTTCCAGGGCATCAGCGTCGGCTCCTGGAAGACGAAGCCGATATCGCCCTCCGGCAGGCCCCGGGCATTGATCCGCGAGCTCGGCCAGTCGATGCTGCCACTCGTGGTGCCGCCAAGCCCTGCGATGATCCGCAGCGCCGTCGACTTGCCGCAACCGGAGGGTCCGAGCAAGCTGACGAATTCGCCGCTTTCCACCGTCAGCGACATGTCGGACAAGGCGACGGTGCCGCTGGAAAACACCTTGGACACCGACTGCATCACGACCAGCGGACGCTTGCGCGTTTCCGTCGATCGGGACGCCTGGGTTTCGGCTAGGGACATGGACTGGATCTTCCTGAAGGCAGTTGCGGTTCGCAGCCTCGCGGTCGCGAACCTCGCGCGCGCGGCGTTTATTTCTTGAGCGCCATGCCGACGCCCTTGCAGACGAATTTCGTAGTAAAGGCCTTGGTGTAGTCGGTATCGGCCTTGACGACCTTGATGCCGACCATCTCCTCGAAGAACTTTTTGTAATGGGCATCCGTCATGCAGCCGATGCCCTTGTCGAGAGCCTCGCCGGATTCGGCGATGCCGTATTCCTTCATCTTGGCGATCGAATAGGCGATCTGTCCGTCCGTCATGTCAGGATTGTCGGTCTTGATCAGGGCGTTCGCCTTGCTGTTGTCGCCGTAGAGATAGTTGTACCAGCCCTCGATCGAGGCGTCGACGAAGCGCTGGACGACATCCGGCTTGCTGTCGACCATCTTCTGCGAGGTGGTGATCATCGTCGAATAAGGCGAATATCCGTTGTCGGCGAGCAGGAAGACTTTCGGTGCGACGCCGGTCTGCTTCTCGATTTCGTAGGGCTCAGACGTCAGGTATCCCTGCTGGGCCGATTGCTTGTCGGCAAGGAACGGACCGGCATTGAAGGTATATGGCTTGTACTGCTCGTCGGCAAAACCTTTGAAGTTCGACTTCATCCACTCGAAATAGGTGAGATAGCCGTCCTTGCTCATGAAAATAGTGTGTAGCTTGGCCAGATCCTCGAACTTCTCGACACCGGCATCGGCATGGGCGAGGAGCACCTGTGGATCCTTCTGGAAGATGGCGGCGACGTCGAGGATCGGAATTCCCTGTTCGACCGCCGAAAGCTCCTGCTGCGGGCCACCCATGTAGAAGTCGATCTTGCCGGCAATGAGCAAAGCGCTGTTGGCAGCGTTCGGGCCGCCCTGGACGATTTTGACGTCAAGGCCGTGCTTGGCGTAGGTGCCGTCGGCGACGGCTTGGTAAAAACCGCCATGCTCGGCCTGGGCCAGCCAGTTGGTACCGTAGGTCACCTGATCCAGCGCGTAGGCGGGCGCGGTCAGTGCGCCGACGAGGCCGAAGCCAAGGGCTGCGGAAAAGGCAATGGTGTTCATGAGCTTCGACATGGCAGGCGTTCCCCATTTTTGTGGCCACCAGTCGCCTTGGAAGACGCCGGATTTTCTGCATTTGAGCGGTTGCCTTGCGCTTTGAAAAGCATCAAAATTCGTGCGCAACGATGCCTTTTTGGCATCTCAGGGCGCGCCTGTACCGAAATTGTGCGCGCTGCTTAAAATTAACGCAAAGAGGCGCCCGTGCTGCATTCCAGGAAGCTTCTCTACATGAATGAAATCGCTCGCTGCGGCTCGATCCGCAAGGCGGCGGCGCGGCTGAACGTGGCTTCGTCGGCGATCAACCGGCAGATCCTGGCGCTGGAAGAAGAAATGGGCGCGCCGCTTTTCGAGCGCCTGCCGCGCGGCCTGCGCCTGACGGCGGCCGGCGAACTCTGCATCGAGCATATCCGCGAGGTCTTGAAGACCTACGAGCGGCTGGAGGGGCGGATCCGCAGCCTGAAGACGCAGCAGGCCGGCAAGATCCGGCTGGTGACGACAGTCGGTCTCGCCTCCGGGCCGCTGCCTGAAATTATCGCCCGGTTCCAGCTCAAGCACCCGCGCGTCTACCTGCAACTGCGTAACGACGCCGGCACGACGACGGTCAACCCGGTGCTGACCGGCGAGGTCGACATCGGCCTCGGCTTCAACATTCCGGCAACGCCGGGCATCCGGACGCTGGCAAATTTCGACATCCCGATCGGGGTCGTCTTCCCGCCCGGCCACAGGCTGCTAGCGCCGGGGCCGATCAACCTTGCCGACGTCGTGCAGGAGCGCCTGATCCTGGCACAGCCGGGAACGAGCCTGCGCGATGCCATCGACCTTATGCTGGCGCGTCTCGACGTTCATGTGGAGCCGGTGCTCGAAACCAACGCGTCCGAGATGCTGAAGAAGCTGGTGAAATGCGGGGCGGGGCTGACGATGCTCAATCCGCTCGACGTCATCACCGAGTGCCGCTCCGGCGAACTGGTGTTCCGCCCCATCGCCGAGCCGCATACGCGCCATCAACCGATGAAGCTGTTTGCCCGGGCCCGCGCGCCGCTCGACGCCACGACCAGCCTGTTCGTCGAATATCTGCTCGCCGAACTCGCCGGGCTCGTCACCGAGTTGCAGGCCAAGGGCCACATCGCCCCAGACCGCCCGGCAGCCGCCTGAAAATTACCGAGAGTAGAGGTTGGAAAGCGGGTAGGCCTTGAGATCGTAGAGCATCTCGACGAAACCCTTGACCTGATGTCGGCAGATTGCCGCTCCCTTCTCGGCGGTGCCGAGCGATGCGTCGCCGACGACACCGTTGGGGTTCAGATCGTGGGCGATCCAGGCCAGCGAGTGCGGCGGCAGCGGCTGAATATACTGGGATTGCTCGCGCATCCATTCGGCTTTCGAGACGAAGTTCTGCGCTTTCTCCATCCGCACCAGGTCGGGGCGGAAATGCAGCATCAGCGATGTCTCGACTTCACCGCCGTGAATACCGTAACGGGACTCGTGATCGCTGATCAGACCCTCGGGATTGCCGAACCGGCCCCATTGCGTCGACATGACCGCCATCTGGTAGCGGACGCGCAGTTCGCGGGCGACGATGCTCATGATGTCGACATTGCCGCCATGGGAATTGACGATCACCATCTTGCGCAGGCCAGTTTCCGCCACCTTGGCACCGATCGCCGTCCACACCGGAATTAGCAGTTCAGCACCCAGCGACAGCGTGCCGGGACCGTAGACATGCTCGTTGGCCTTGCCGATTTCCTGCGTCGGAAGCACCAGAATATCGAGATCGTCCTGCCGCTGGGCGCGCAATTCGGCCAGCATGCCATTGGCTATCGCCACATCCGTCGCCACGGGCAGGTGCGGGCCGTGCTGCTCGGTGGACGCGATCGGCAGGATAGCGATGGTGGTGTCTGGCGACAGCCCGGCAAAATCGTAGGTATTCAGCTCGTTCCAGTAAAATGGCGTCGGCATCGACCCGTTCCTCGTTGTCTGTGGCTTATGGGTTACGGAAATCGACCGGGCACGAAAAGCATCAATTTGTGGCCGTGCTGCTGCCTTTTTGAGGACGATGACATCTAGCGCTGCCGCATGCCTGCCCGCCGCTGGAAAAAGTAAAGCCCGATGCCGGGAACGAGAACTATTGTTCCGCGTAATCATGGTGATATCAGTTTGGCCACCTAAGGCTCCGCCGAAACGACTTGCCTAAGCCTTTTTGACCCCCGGGAGTGCAGCCTTGCTCACCATCCACCGCGATACCACCCCCTCCGTGCGCCAGGCCGACACGGGCGTTGACCTTCCCGACAAAGTCATCTGGATGGACCTCATGGATCCGACGGCGGAGGAAATTGCATTCGTCGAGGCCGGAGCCCATATCAAGGTGCCGTCGCGGGATGCCCTGAGCGAGATCGAGGCATCGAGCAGGCTCTCGAGGCAGGGCGACCACCTCTATCTCAGCACTCCGGTCATCGGCCACGCGACGCTGGACGATGCTGAACTGTCGCCAGCCGGCTTCGTGCTCGGCAAAGACATTCTCGTCACCATCCGCTACGCATCGCTGCCGACGTTCGACGCAGTTGTGGAGCGGATGAACAAGGATGGCACTATCGCCAGCAGCGTCGGGGTATTCACCTCGCTGCTGGAAGCCATAGTAGACCGTGGCGCCGACGCACTCGAGCATCTCGGGGCCGCCATCGACGAAGTCTCAAGATCAATTTTTCGAGGCAAGATTTCGGGTCTCAAAGACCCTAGCAAGGCGACCGCAACGCTGCACCGGACGCTGTCCAGGATCGGCGGCCTTGGCGACCGCCTGTCGAAGGCGCGCGACGTGCTTCTCGGCGTCGGGCGGATCGCATCTTTCAGCGGCGACGTTGGGCATGAATGGCTGGCGCCCGAATTCCGCGACCGGTTGGCGGCGGTCTGCAAGGACGTCGTGTCGCTCAGCGACTACGAGACGCACCTCTCCGACAAGATCCAGTTTTTGCTCGACGCCGTGCTCGGTTACATCAACATCGAGCAGAACGAAATCTTCAAGGTGCTGACCATCGCCTCTGTCGTCGGCGTGCCGCCAACCCTGCTCGCCGGTATCTGGGGCATGAATTTCAAGTCGATGCCGGAGCTTTCATGGACATGGGGCTATCCGATATCGTTGGCACTGATCGCCCTCAGCGCCATCCTGCCACTCGTCTGGTTCCGCCGGAAGGGCTGGTTCTGACGCAGTGAGAGTGGCGACACCGCTAACCGCCTGACTCTGGCTTCAATCCGCCTTTGCCGGACCGACAGAGCCGCGTTCGATGATAGACGTCGGCAGGACGATCCGTTGCGGCGCATGCGTATCTCCCTTCAGCCGGCGAATCAGCAACTCGGCAACCGCTTTTCCCATTTCATAGACGGGCTGATCCACCGCCGTGATCGGCGGCGTCGTGACACTGGTCCAATCGGCATCGTGGAAGGTGACCAGCGATACGTCCTGCGGCACGCTGAGGCCGAGATCGCGAATAGCCTTGTAGATCTCCAGGCCGATGATGCTGTCGGAGGCGATGATCGCGGTGGGGCGATCCGGTTCCGACATGATATTCGCCACGATCGATGCCGTGCGGGCTTTCTTGGCGCCGAACATGAGATAGCGTTCCGGATCTGGGATATTGGCTTCCGCACAGACCGCGAGCAGGCCGGCAATGCGCTCGCGCACGGTTGACGTCGGTATGTGGTTGAAGTTCCAGCCCGGGCCTGCCTCCGCTTCGGCCGCCGTGAAATAGGCGATCCTGCGGTGGCCTGCGGCCACCAGCAGCCGCGCCACCCGGCTGGCGGCATCCCTGTCATCGACGGTCACGGTGTCGACGTTGAAATCCTGCAGGGGGCGGTCGAGCAATGCCAGGGGACGGCCGGAGCGGTCGATGTCCCTGAGATGGGCGATCTCCCGGCTATCCGATGGCGAGACGATCAGTCCATCGACCCGCTTGCCGATCAGCACCCGCACTGCGGCCTTCTCGGCCTCGAGTTCTTCACCGGAATTGGCGAGGATGACGTTGAAACCGGACGCCCGTGCGACATCGCTGATGCCGCGCACCGCAAGGCTGAAGAAGGGATTTTCGATATCGCCGACGACCACACCCAGCAGGCCGGACTTTCCGGTCGTCATGCTCCGGGCCAGTTCGTTCGGCCGGTAATCGAGCGCCTTGGCCGCAGTCATGACGTCCGCATGGACCTTGTCGCTGACGACGCCATAGCCGCCGAGCACGCGGGCCGCCGTCGCCTTCGAGACATTGGCCGCCCGGGCCACATCCGCAACCGTCACGGCGCGGGTTTTCACGGATATTTTTTTCATCCCGGCAACGACTACAAGAGATGTTGACGAACCGTCAATCCGAATATACCAATTATCAATGAGACCGGTCTCACTAACGTAGAAACCGGTCTCATCCGCATAAAAGTGAGTTTTCGGGTAACAAGAACCATGCAGCTGAACGTCGGCGCGAGCCTTCCGACGGTGCCAAATGGCGTGCCCGTTCGACCCAAAAAACAAGTTCAGAGGAGAACGACATGCGCATGATGGGAATAATCAGATTTGTGAAGCCGGCAGCTCTATCGGCCGCGCTGGTTTTTGCAGCGGCTTTGGCAGCCGTCGGCACGAGCCCCGGGGCCTTTGCCGCAGACGACAACAAATACGGCCTGATCGACGCCAAGCAGATCAGCGTCGGGACGATGGGCGATGCCAAGCCTTACGTCTTCACCACAGCAGACGGCCAGTTCACCGGTTTCGATATCGAGCTTTTCCTCGATGTCGCCAAGCGCATGGGCTTCACCAAGGAGCAGGTTATCTTCACCGGCCAGGACTTTTCGGCGCTGATACCCTCGGTCGCCAACGGTCGCTTCGACGTGGCGGTTGCCGCCATCGGCACCACCGCCAAGCGCAAGGAAACCGTCGATTTCTCCGATGGCTACCTTGCCGGCTATCTCTCCGTGCTGACCGCCGACAAGGCGATTACCGGCGCGGAAGGCCTCAAGGGCAAGCGGCTGGGCGTAGTCCAGGGGACGCTGCAGGAAATCTATGCCGCGAAGACTTTCACCAGCACAGATCTGGTGAAGTTTCCCGACAACAACTCGGCGGTTTCCGCGCTGAACAACGGTACTGTCGACGCGCATTTCCTCGATTACGAAGCCGCCAAGCAGTATTCAGAGCGTTATCCAGCCCTAAAGATCGCAGTCAATATCCCGTCCTTCGATGCACCTGCCGGCTTCGTCATCAAAAAGGGCAACGATGCCTTCCGCGAAGCACTGAACACCGGCCTACACGCTGCGATGCAGGACGGCACCTGGAAGAAACTTTACGAAAAGTGGTTCCCGGGTTCGCCGATGCCAGCAGACTATCTCCCGAAATAACGACGCCTGGCCGGCTGCCGGCAACAACCAGACAGCCGGCACACCATCGATAGCAAGGGGATAGGAATGGACTGGCTTGAGAATTTGCGTCGCAGCTTCCTCGACTGGAACGCGATGCTCGAGGTCATGCCGGCGATGATCACCGTCGGACTGAAGAATACGCTGATCCTCGCTTCCACGTCGACAGTACTGGGCGTGGTCATCGGCATGATACTGGCCGTCATGGGTATCTCGCAGTCGCGCTGGCTGCGAATTCCGGCACGGCTCTATACCGACATCTTCCGCGGCCTCCCGGCGATCGTCACGATCCTGCTGATTGGTCAGGGCTTTGCCCGCATCGGCCGCGAACTTTTCGGTCCGTCTCCTTTTCCACTCGGCATTCTTGCTCTCAGCCTGATTGCCGGTGCCTATGTCGGCGAGATCTTCCGCGCCGGCATCCAGAGCGTGGAGCGCGGGCAATTGGAAGCCTGTCGGGCGCTCAGCATGAGCTACGGGCAGGGCATGCGGCTCATCATCATTCCGCAGGGAATACGGCGGGTGCTGCCGGCGCTGGTCAACCAGTTCATCGGCAACGTCAAGGATTCGAGCCTCGTCTACTTCCTCGGGCTGCTGGCTTCCGAACGCGAGATCTTCCGCGTCGGCCAGGATCAGGCCGTCGTCACCGGCAACCTGTCGCCGCTGCTTCTGGCCGGCGTCTTCTATCTCGTCATCACCGTGCCGCTGACCCATGTGGTCAACGCCATCGACACCAATCTCAGGCTCGGCAAGCACAAGGGCGGCGAGCCGACCAGCGGGCTCGCCGAAGTCAGCGAACTGGCGAGCGTGGTGGATACGGGCTCCGGCAGTCCTATACCACCAAACGGCCCGAAATTCCGGGGCGGCAGCCTTGAAGTCAGCAATTTGTCGATGGCCTACGGCAATCTCGAGGTCCTCAAAGGCGTCGACCTCACGGTCAAGCCGGGCACGGTGACCTGCATCATCGGTCCGTCCGGCTCGGGCAAATCGACGTTGCTGCGGTGCCTGAACCGCCTGGTCGAGCCGAAGGGAGGCGATGTGCTTCTGGATGGCGCCAGCATCCTGACGATGAAGCCGGAGAAGCTGCGCCGTCGGGTCGGCATGGTGTTCCAGCATTTCAACCTCTTCCCCGACCACACCGCCCTCGAAAACGTCATGCTGTCGCTGACCAAGATAAAGGGCATGGGCAAGCGCGAGGCGGAGGCGATCGCCGAGGCCCGGCTGGCGGATGTCGGACTTGCGACCCGCAAGCACCACCGTCCGGGCGGCCTTTCCGGCGGCCAGCAACAGCGCGTGGCGATTGCCCGAGCGCTGGCCATGGATCCGGAGGTGATCCTGTTCGACGAGGTCACCAGCGCACTCGACCCGGAACTGGTGAAGGGCGTCCTCAACCTGATGGCCGATCTCGGCAAGCGCGGCATGACCATGGTCGTCGTCACCCACGAAATGGGTTTTGCCCGCAAGGTCGCCGACCAGGTCATCTTCATGGACGAGGGAAGGGTGATCGAGGCGGGCACGCCATCTCAGATCTTCGACACCCGAAGCAGTCCTCGTCTCAGACACTTTCTCGCCGAGGTGCTTTAGCGCAAGAACCCCGGTGCCGTTCAACCACCACACCGCCAGCATCAACTACAAAGGTTATCCCAGAATGTCAGTCTCATCCGCCAAGAAGGTCATCGTTGTCGGCGCCGGTATTTTCGGCGTGGCATCCGCCGTCAATCTCGCCCGCCTGGGTGTCCAGACGACGCTGGTCAATGACGGTCCGCCTGCCAACGGCGCATCCGGCCGTTCGCTGTCATGGCTCAACTCGTCCCGGAAGCGCTCCGAGGCCTATCACCGGCTGCGCATGGTTGGCATCGATCGTCACCGGACGCTTGCGGCCAAATATCCCCAGGCTTCATGGCTGCGCTTCGACGGCGGGCTGACCTGGGATGCCGACGACGCATCCAACGAAATCCGCGAGGCCTTCGCGTTCGAGCGACAGATCGGCTACGATGCCAAGCTGCTATCGGCCGACGACATAGCCGATGCGACGCCCGGCGTCGATGCGCGTCCGGTCACGCCGCAGGGGGCCATCCTCAATCCCGGCGAAGGCTGGGTAGATCTGCCGAGCCTGATCGACGTGCTGCTGTCGGAGTTCAAGGCCCTCGGCGGCACTGTGATCACCGATGCCGGGAAAGTCACGCCGCGTAAAACCGATGGCCGTGTCGATGGCGTCACGACCTCGAGCGGCCGCGAGTTCGATGCCGATACCGTGTTGCTCGCCACCGGACCGGCCGTTCCGCGCATGGCCGCCGAGCTTGGACAGACCATCGCCGACGGCACGCCGGTTTCGCTGCTGGTAAAGACCAAGCCTGTCGACCTGCCGCTGAAAGCAGTCCTCAACACCCCGCGCGTCGCTGTCCGCCAGACACCGACCGGTGCCCTGGTGCTGGATTCCGGTTGGTCGGAGGAGGAAGTGATCGTCAAGGCCGATGGCAGCTACGAGGTCAAGGATTCGACGGTTCAGGGCCTTCTCGACGAGGCATCCCGTGTTCTCGAGGGCAATCCGAAGCTCGAACTCGATAGCTACGGCGTCGGCCCGAAGCCTATCCCGGGCGACGGAGAGCCGGTTTTCGGGGCGCTGACGAAGGTACCTGGCTGCTATGTCGCCTTCAGCCACAGCGGCGCGACGCTTGGGCTGATCGCCGGTGAATTGATTGCGGACGAGATTGCCACTGGCAATCTGCATCCGTTGCTGGCCGAATTCCGTCCGGAGCGGTTTTCCTGATCATCACCTAGATATCTCTCGTGCGTTATACGAACAAATGTCGATTAACGCACTAATATCTTGCTGCCGAGCCCTTGGGCCGGTATTCCAGACGACGACCGCAGATAGATTTCGGTCATACGGTCGTCGGAGAATCACGCATGGACAAAACAATCGGCAGCACCGCAGAAGCCGTCGCTGATATCGGCGATGGCGCAACGGTTATGATCGGCGGGTTCGGTGGCTCTGGCGCCCCGATAGAGCTGATCCACGCCCTGATCGACAAAGGGCCGAGGAACCTTACCGTCATCAACAACAATGCCGGCAACGGTCGCATCGGCATCGCGGCGATGATCGATGCCGGCATGGTGCGCAAGATGATCTGCTCTTTCCCGCGCTCATCCGACCCGCGCGCATTTACCGATCGGTATCTCGCCGGAGAGATCGAGCTGGAACTCGTTCCGCAGGGAACGTTGGCCGAGCGCATCCGCGCTGGCGGCGCCGGCATTCCGGCATTCTACACGCCGACGGCCTTCGGCACCGAACTCGCGGAAGGCAAGCCGATCGCCGAATTCGAGGGCAGGTCCTATGTCCAGGAGCGCTGGCTGAAAGCCGATTTCGCCATCGTCAAGGCCCATGTTGGCGACGTCCACGGCAACCTCACCTACAACAAGGCTGGCCGCAACTTCAATCCGCTGATGTGCATGGCGGCCGCAAGGACAATCGTCCAGGTCTCGAAAATCGTCGCTGCCGGCGAGATCGATCCGGAACAGGTCGTCACGCCCGGCATCTTCGTCAACCACATTGTCGAGGTCGCCAATCCCCGGCAGGAAGAAGACCTCATTCGAGCCGGAGTGGCCTACGCATGACCATCGATACCCGCGAAGACATCAAGCTCTCCAACGCCCAGATCGCCTGGCGCGCGGCGCAGGACATTGCCAACGACGCCTATGTGAACCTCGGCATCGGCTTTCCCGAGATGGTGGCGCGCTACCAGCCGCCCGGCCGGCAGGCTATCTTCCACACCGAGAACGGTATCCTCAACTTCGGCGAACCGCCGGCTCCAGGAGAAGAAGACTGGGACCTGATCAACGCCGGCAAGAAAGCCGTGACCCTGAAGCCGGGGGCCGCCTTCTTCCATCACGCCGACAGCTTTGCGATGGTGCGCGGCGGACATCTGGATGTCGCCATTCTTGGCGCCTACCAGGTTGCGCAGAACGGCGACCTGGCGAACTGGCGGGTCGGCAGCAAGGGCGTGCCGGCGGTCGGCGGGGCGATGGATCTCGTGCACGGCGCCAAGCAGGTTTGCGTCATCACCGAGCATGTCACCAAGGCGGGAGAACCCAAGCTCGTCGAGAAATGCACGTTTCCCCTGACAGGAGTCGGCTGCATCACGCGCGTCTATACAAGCCACGCGGTCGTCGACATCGTTGACGGCCGCTTCGTGTTGCGTGAAAAGCTTGCCGCCATGTCGCTCGAGGAGTTGCAAGCAATGACCGGGGCGACGCTGCATATCGACGGCGAGGTCGGCGATCTCGTCGTCCCCGAACTCCGAGGAGGCCCCCATGGCTGATGCATTCATCTGCGATTATATCCGGACGCCCATCGGCCGCTTCGGCGGCTCGCTGTCCTCGGTGCGCGCCGACGATCTCGGCGCCATTCCACTGAAGGCCCTGATGGAGCGCAATGCCTCTGTCGACTGGGATGCCGTCGACGATGTGATCTTCGGCTGCGCCAACCAGGCAGGTGAAGACAATCGCAACGTCGCGCGCATGTCGTCGCTGCTGGCCGGCCTGCCCCATTCGGTCTCGGGCACGACCATCAACCGCCTCTGCGGTTCCGGCATGGATGCCGTCATTGCGGCGGCCCGCGCCATCAAGGCGGGAGAGGCCGAATTGATGATTGCCGGCGGTGTCGAGAGCATGTCGCGCGCGCCCTTCGTCATGCCCAAGGCCGAGACGGCGTTTTCGCGCAGCGCCGAAATCCACGACACGACCATCGGCTGGCGCTTCGTCAACCCGCTGATGAAGAAGCAGTACGGCGTCGACAGCATGCCGGAGACGGGAGAGAACGTCGCGGAGGACTACAAGGTCAGCCGTCACGACCAGGATGCCTTTGCCGTTCGCAGCCAGGACAAGGCCGCCGCCGCCCAGACAAGCGGCCGGCTGGCACGGGAGATCACCGCCGTCACCATCCCGCAGCGCAAGGGT
Organism: Rhizobium sp. B230/85; assembly: GCF_019355735.1. NCBI lineage: Bacteria > Pseudomonadati > Pseudomonadota > Alphaproteobacteria > Hyphomicrobiales > Rhizobiaceae > Rhizobium > Rhizobium sp. B230/85. The sequence goes on along the minus strand of NZ_CP072158.1, from coordinate 226,187 downwards.
GACCCGATCGTGGTCGACAAAGACGAACATCCGCGCGCAACGACGATGGAGGTGCTGGGCAAGCTCGGTACCCCGTTCAAGAAAGAGGGCGGCACCGTCACCGCCGGCAATGCGTCCGGCGTCAACGACGGGGCGGCATCGCTCATCATTGCCTCGGAAGCGGCAGCCCGGAAATACGGCCTGACGCCCATCGCGCGCATCCTCGGCGGCGCTGCTGCCGGCGTGCCGCCACGGGTGATGGGCATCGGCCCGGTACCCGCATCCCGCAAACTGATGGCGCGCCTCGGCATGACGCAGGACCAGTTCGACATCATCGAGCTGAATGAGGCATTCGCGAGCCAGGGGCTCGCTGTCCTGCGCGAACTCGGCATCGCCGACGACGACGCCCGCGTCAACCGCAACGGCGGCGCAATTGCGCTCGGTCACCCGCTCGGCATGTCCGGCGCACGCATCACCGGCACGGCAGCACTGGAGCTGAAGGAAACCGGCGGTCGGTACGCTTTGTCCACTATGTGCGTCGGCGTCGGGCAGGGGATCGCAATCGCCCTCGAGCGGGTCTGATCTACGCTCGGTTTGAGAGCGCAAAACGCTGGCAGAGCGGGCCAATATGACGACCGGCGGATCTTTTCATGCAAAGTGAATCCGCCGATCCTGACATTTGTTGACACGGAAGAAATGACCTGTCAGGAGGAGTCATGGCCCCACGTCAATCTCGTAACGTCTCGCTGACCCCCGAGCTGGAAGCTTTCATTCATGAAAGCCTGGCTACGGGTGACTATGCCAACGCCAGTGAAGTGGTTCGCGCCGCCTTGTGCAGGCTGCGCGACGGTGCAGCAGTGCCTGCGACTTCATCTGTCAGGGATTGGCCCAAGGGCGGCGGCGAATGCGGCGCGCTGATCCGGAGCATGGACTGGAACAAGAGCCTTCTCGGCCCCATCGAAGGATGGAGCACGGAGATGCGGACGACCGTTGCCAACATCGTCAATTCGCCCGTGGCAAAAGTCCTCATGTGGGGCCGCCACCACGTCATGCTCTATAACGACGCCTACCGGGAGATTGCCGGCGAGCGCCACCCTTCAGCCTTAGGAACACCCGTTGCCGTGGCATTTCCCGAAGTATGGGATTGGAACCGTTCCATTCTCGAAGCGGGTCTGCGCGGCGAAATCGTGACGCATCGCGATCAGCCTATCGTGTTCAATCGGCCTGACGGCCCGCAGACCATGTTTCTCGATCTCTTCTACACACCTGTGTATGACGCGGACGGCCATGTGGGCGGGGTCATGTGCACCATCGTCGACAACAGCGCGCGGCTCCTGGCCGAAACGCGACTGGCGGAGAGGGAAGCCGAGCTGCGCAGCGTCACCGACGCCGTGCCCATGCTGATTTCCTACGTCGATCAGGATCATATCTATCGATTTGCCAACGGCACCTACCGCGATTGGTTCGGGGTCGATCCCCAAAGCATGGTCGGCCGGCATGTAAGCGATGTCATCGGCGAAAAGGCCTATGCAGATCGCCGCCAATCAATCGTTCGTGGCCTCGCCGGCGAGACTTTCGCGTCCGAAGCGCAACTTGCCTATAACGGTGGCGCCCTGCGCCGCATCGAGATCCGCTATGTCCCACATTTCGGAGCAGATGGCGCCGTCCTCGGGGTCCACATTCTTGGCATCGACGTCGAGGAACGCGCGCAGCGTGAAACCGATCTCGCTGTCAGCAACAAGCGCTTCCGCTACGCGATGGACGCTGTGCACGGCGTGCTTTGGACCAACAGCGCCGATGGCCGGATGATCGGGGAGCAGCATGGCTGGTCCAAGCTGACCGGCCAGACCGCGGAAGAATATCAGGGCTACGGCTGGTCGAATGCCGTCCATCCCGACGACGCGGCTGCGACCGTAGAAGCCTGGAAAGAGGCCGTGGCGACCAAGAGCATGTTCATTCACGAGCACCGGGTGCGCCGCCACGACGGTTCCTGGCGTCAGTTTGCCATCCGTGGCCTGCCGATCCTCGACGCATCCGGCGACATCGTCGAATGGGTCGGCGTCCACACCGATATCACCCATCAGCGAGCGGCCGAAGCAGCGCTTCGCGAACAGGCCGAGGTGCTGTCGCGGCAGGTCCGCCATCGCGAACGCGCCGAGGAGCAGCTGCGACAGGTCAACGAGAATCTGGAAGCGCGGGTCGTTGCCGAGATCGGCGAACGACGCGCCGCCGAGGCGAAGCTCGCCCAGGCGCAAAAGATGGAGACCGTCGGCAAGCTGACCGGCGGCGTGGCCCACGATTTCAACAACCTGCTGCAGGTCGTCTCCGGTAACCTTCAGCTGCTTGCAAGGGATATCGCCGGCAACCCGAGGGCCGAAACCCGAGTGGCCAACGCCATGGCGGGCGTATCCCGCGGCTCGAAGCTTGCGAGCCAGCTTCTGGCCTTCGGACGCCGGCAGGCGCTCGAGCCGAAGGTCGTCAATATCAGCCGCTTCGTGCGCGGCATGGACGACATGCTGCGAAGGGCTATCGGCGAGGCAATCGAGGTGGAGACCGTCGTGACCGGTGGGCTCTGGAACACCTTCATCGATCCCGCGCAGGTCGAAAATGCGCTTCTCAATCTCGCCATCAACGCCCGCGATGCGATGGCAGGTCGCGGCAAGCTGACAATCGAGCTCGCCAACGCCCATCTCGACGACAGCTATGCGCTGGAGCACGACGAAGTCACGCCCGGCCAGTATGTCATGCTTGCGGTCAGCGACACGGGTACCGGAATGTCGCCAGATATCATCGACAAGGTGTTCGAGCCGTTCTTCTCCACCAAGGCAGAAGGCAAGGGTTCGGGTCTGGGCCTGTCGATGGTCTACGGTTTCGTCAAGCAGTCGGGCGGCCACGTCAAGATATACTCCGAGGTCGGCGAGGGCACGACGATCAAGCTCTACCTGCCACGCGCGATGCAGTCCGAAGATATGGAAGTCGCCGTCGATACCGGTCCGATCACCGGTGGCACGGAGACGGTGCTGGTTGTCGAGGATGACGATGCCGTGCGCGACACCGTCGTCAACCTGCTCACCGACCTTGGCTATCGCGTGCTGAAAGCGATCGATGCGGCAAGCGCCCTGAGCGTGATCGAGAGTGGCATACCGATCGACATCCTGTTCACAGACGTCGTCATGCCCGGCACCCTGAAAAGTCCTGAACTTGCCCGCAAGGCTCGGGAACGCCTGCCTGATATCGCCATCCTGTTCACGTCCGGCTATACCGAAAACTCGATCGTCCATGGCGGAAAGCTCGACGCCGGAATCGAGCTGCTTTCCAAGCCCTACACACGCGAGGCAATGGCCCGCAAGTTCCGCCACGTACTCGCCAACCGAAGCCAGAGATTGAAGCCCGCGGAAAGCGGACCCGCCTCGAACCCGTCTCTGGAAGCGCCGGCATCGAGCGCATCGATCACGACGCGGCTGACGGTTCTTCTGGTGGAAGATGACAACCTGATCCGTGTCAGCACCGGCGAAGCGTTGAAGAACGCCGGCTGCATCGTTGTCGAGGCAGGCAGCGCCGAGGAGGCCATGGCTGCCCTGGAGACAGTCCCCTTCGACGTGCTGGTTACCGACGTCAACCTGCCAGGGGCGTCAGGCGCCGACTTGGCGAAGCGCGCGCGTTCCGTGCGACCGTCGGCGGCGATCGTCTTTGCAACGGGCGATCCCTCAAGCGTGAAGAGCGAAATCGGTGCCGTTGTTGTCGGCAAGCCCTATCATGCCGAGGCACTGATAGCGGCCGTAGAAAGATCCTGGGCCGCAGTGTCGAACGGCGCTAGCGCCGGTGGAGAGAACGAGAACTCGCAACAGCAGGGTGGACGTTTCAGCAATTCTACATCAACGACGACCTGATCAGGCGAGACTGGCTGTAGCAAATCCGGCGTACGCTTTGAATTTCCAGTGACCGAACTTATTTCTGGAATAGACGTTTAGAGCCGACCGGAGGAACCAGTGATGACCACGCGATGCCAGGGCTGCAACGACGGCCAGAAGTTTCCCTTTGATTTCTCGATGGCATTGCAGCCGATAGTCAATATTACAGATGGAACCGTCTACGCCCACGAAGCATTGGTGCGCGGCGTCAACGGCGAGGGAGCAGCCACTGTCCTTTCCTCGGTGGACGCCGAAACCCGCTATGCGTTCGACCAGCAGTGCAGGGTGAAGGCTATCGAACTGGCAGCGAAAGTGTTCCCGCAACAGAACCGGCCGCGTCTGTCCATCAACTTCATGCCGAACGCCGTCTACGAGCCACGCGCCTGCATTCGGCTCACCTTGGCAACTGCTTTGAAAACCGGGTTCCCGGCAGACCACATCATTTTCGAGTTCACCGAAGTCGAGGAACTCGACACCAAGCACATTCTCGGCATCCTCGAAACCTACCGTGAAATCGGCTTCAAGACGGCGGTCGACGATTTCGGCGCAGGTCACGCCGGCCTGGGCCTACTATCGAAATTCCAGCCCGATATCGTCAAGCTGGACATGGAACTGGTTCGGAATATCGACAGCCATAAAGCCAAGCAGACTATCGTTCGCCACACCGTTGCGATGCTGAAGGATATGGGCATAACTCCCCTCTGCGAAGGTATCGAAACCCGTGCCGAACAGACGGTGCTGGAGGATCTGGGGGTTGAGCTGATGCAGGGATACCTGTTTTCCAAGCCGGTCTTCGAGGCTGTAGCAGGCGAAATTCACGGTCTCGGCGGAAGATCCACCGAGACCTGAATTTCCCCCTGAAGAGGTCATGCGGACCCGAGCCCTTTCTTCAGGAGCACGGCCCTTATCTTGGAAATCGCCGCCTCCCGATCCGTTCCATAGGGGATCAAGCCCTTCAGCCGTCCATCGGCGCCAATCATCAGCAGAGTGATGGTATGGCTCATATGGTAGTTGCCATCCTCGCTCGGCACTTTTTCAGCGCGGATCATCCACCCGTCCATGACCTTGCGCATTTCCTCAGGCCTGCCAGTCACACCGACGATACGATCGCCGAAAGCGGAGACATAATCGTGCATGATGGCTGGCGTGTCGCGCTCGGGATCGACAGAGAAGAAGTAGGCCGCGAGATCCTTGCCCTCGGGACCGAACGTCTGGAGCCAGTCCGTAACCTCGAGGAGCATCGTCGGGCACACCTCGGGGCAATTGGTATATCCGAAATAGACAAGGGCCGGGCGGCCATGGAAAACGCTCTTGTCGACTGGACGCCCGCGATCGTCGCTCAACGAAAACGACGCGTCGAAGGGCCCACTGCGTGGTTCGGACGCGTAAAGCCAGACCAGCGAGCCAACGAGGCAGGATACGAACATGCCTGCGGCTATCGACGCGCTCAGCAAAAGGGTGCGGGGCCTCATTTTGAATGCCCCGCGTGATCGGCATGCCCACCGGCAGCCTTATCCAGCATCACTGTTCCGGCGAAGCTCGCAAACAGCGCAACCGTTGCTGGATCGAGCGAGCGCTCGGCCGTCGCCAACTCGTTGGTTAGCGCCCTCGCATCAGCCACATCGACGCCGAGAGTTTCGAGCACTGCCGGGTCCTTGAGACTGTCGCCGCTGCAGAGCAGCGCTTCGAACCCATGTGGACCTTTCCTCAGCAACACCCTACCGCCACGTCCATCCTGCTGCCAGGCGGCAATGGCCCAGTCGTTCCGGACAATGATGAGGTCCGTCGTCAGCGGCTTCTCTGGCGTCTCGAACTGCTTGCGCATCGTCTGCCGGATCTCCTGCTTCGGATCCATCGACATGCCCGGCATATCCATTCCGCCCATATCCGTCTTTCCCACCTCCATGCCAGGCATGGTGTGATCGTCCCCGGCCTGTTCGGCACCAGCAGCCGGGGCGCTCATGTCACCGCCCGCACTGCCGACGTCAAAGGCGACCTCGACGGCGCCCGCCTTGGCGAAAGTCAACGTCGCGGTGATTGTTTCGCCGCGTTTGAAGGGTTCACGGACATCCATGAACATCAGGTGGTAGGCGCCCGGCTTGAACAGGATGGTCTTCCCGGCCGGGATCTCGATGCCATCGCGCAGCTCGCGCATGATCATGATCCCATTGTCGATACTCATCTGGTGCAGCTGGACGCTGCTGGCACGGGGGGAGGTCACCGAAACCAGGGTGTCGTTTTGCGGGCCGGTATTGGTGATCGCGAGATAGCCGCCTCCGACCTTTGCGCCCGGCAGCATGGCGCGTGCTTGGGCGTTGTCGATCCTGATCGTATCGGCCGCAAAGCCCGGCGTCGAAAACATCGCCGCCAAGGCGAAGAGAGCGGCTGCGATTATTCTGCTCATGACGAAACTCCCGACTGGAAGACCCGGCTTATGGCGGGAATGAAGCGGATGACGACCTGGTCGATAACAACCATGGCAACGATGGCAAGGCCGGTCAGGGGAAAGAGGACGCCGAAGACGATGGCGATCAGCCAGAGGCCGAGATAGACGGATTTGTCTTGTGGCATCGGTGGCACGCCGAGACGCCCTGCCGGTCGCCGCTTCCACCACATTGCGACGCCGGTGACGCAGGAAAGCACGATCGCAATGCAGGTCGCCAGCATCACGAGCTGGTTGAACAATCCCCATTGCTGGCCCTGGTGGAGGTTGATGCCCCACTCGATCGCGCGGCCCAGCGCCGGGTACTGGTCGTAGGAAAGATCGACGAGCGGCTTTCCCGAATACTGGTCGATGTGGACTGTGCGTTCCTTGCCGAGATCGCCGAAATAGTGGCTTGCCGTATAGACGCCGGTGTCGGTCGAAGGAATGGCGAGGTCGGCACCCCGAACCATCCCCAGCCCGTGTATGATCTCCACAGCCCTGTCGAGGCCGATGGGTTTCACAGCCTGGGCTGCGGCGATGTCGGAGAGCGGCACAGGTGCGTTTTCAACGACCCATCCGGCCCGCGCGACGACGTCCTGCGTCACCTTGGTCGAGACCGGAACGTTGTCCCAGAGCGCTGCCGGCGCGCCGAGGTCATGGGCGGTCAGCCAGGCGTTGACATTGGCGCCCCAGTAGCCGGACCAGGGCAGCCCGCTGAAGGCGAGGAAGAAAATGACGATGCCGGCGATGGCCCCGGTGACAGCATGAAGGTCGCGCCAAAAAACCCGCCGTGACGGTTTCCCACGGACTGTCAGGACGCCGCCCGTCTGTTGTCGCGGCCACCAGAGGTAAATGCCGGTGACGACCAGCACCAGCGCGAAACCGGCGACGATCTCGATGATCCGGTTTGTCCATTCGCCGAAATATTCGAGACTGTGGATCCGCTTGACGACCCAACCGAACTCCTCCTTGGAATCGACCTTGCCAAGGACAGCGCCATTGTGCGGATTGACGTAGACGATGGTGGACACGCCGTCCTTTGCCACGGTGACCTCGGCCGAGCGGGTCGCAGATGCAGCCTCCCGGTAGTTGGTCACTTTGGCGCCCGGAATGCTCCCCACCGCGACATCGACGATCTGCTGCGGCGACTGCATCGGCCCTAAATCGTTGACGATATGGCGATGCGCGTAGAACGTATCGGCGATCTCATCCTTGAAAAGGTAGAGCGATCCGGTGATCGCCAGATTGAGCATGAACGGGATGACCAGCAGGCCGGCGAAAAAATGCCAGCGCCAGATGGCCCGGTAGAGCGAAACATGGGTAGTAGACGGAGCCGACGGGTCGGCCGCTGCAAAAGCAGACATGGAATTCCCCCTGGGGATCGCGACGACGCAGATGATCTCGTGCGGGGGAGGAAATGACCGTTGAGGTCATCGCCTTGTGCAGACCCGCTGCGGCGTCCGGAACGAGCAGTCCGATACGCGACAGGCAACCTGCAAATGGCATTCTCCCGCAGCCTTGCGGGCTCTCCGCCCACGATCATACGGCCGCCGTTGACAGAACGCGTCACAGCTCAGGCCGCAACGCAGGCTCAGGCAACGATCGACAGAAGTGGTGGGGCGCGGGGGCCGCTGTTCGGAGGATAGAGCCGGCGGTGAAAGGCGACCGAGAGAGGCGCCGCCAGGCGGGCGAAGACGAAGGGGAGGTGGCCGTAGTCGAAAACGGGTGCTGCCGGCAGAAGTGCGGCCGGAGCGGTCTGGCAAAGGTAGCATCCGGGAATATGGACTTCGCCATGCGCCTTTCCATCTGCGTCGCGATAGGTGATGCAGAAGATCGGCAAGGTGCCATCGGGCAGGCGATACTGGGCGAGTTCTGCCGGGGTCAGTTGATCGGGGCTTGAAATGGCCGGCTGCGCACCGAAGCCGACAAACACGACGGCCAGCGCGCACAGCAGGCGCACCGTCCATTGCCTTATGTCGGAAGAAACCGTCCTCATATCGCCCACCACATCGACCGTAACGGTGGTACGTCATTACGCTGGCGAGCTCAATGCGGCAAATTGCACAGATCAGTGCATGGTCGAGGCTCTCCACTACGACAGCCGCGCACATTTCTGCGCGCGGCTGCATTTACGGCTGGCTTACTGGACCGGAGGGCGGACTGGCTGGGCGGCAGGACCGTTGAGGCGATCCATCAGCTGCATCAGCGTGTCCGAGCAAACCTTCATCGGTTCGTCATCGGCGCATTTTACGTCGATCCGGGTATCACCGTGGTCGATATGGAAGTGCGCAGCCTTGGACGGCGGTGGTGGCGGGGGTGGGCGATGGCCGCGAGGTCCCATGTCGCCATCCGGTCCGCCGGGAGGAGGACCCATGCGATCCGGGCCGCCATCAGGGCCACCAGGGCCACCGGGACCACCGCGCATTGGAGGCGCAGGCGGCGGCGGGGGCGGTGCGCCGGGATCGACCACAGGCGCGGGGCCGCCGGGCGGAGGCGGGGCCGGTGGCTGCTGGGCGAAGGCGGTTCCTGCCAGGGCAGCGAACGCGATTGCAGACAGAACATATTTTCTCATCGTATCGACTTTCTGTGAGGTTGAGGATGGGTCAATCGGGATTGCTGGAGTGATCATGGACCCGGTCTGTGGATCAGATCGCCGAATGGCCCGTGCGGTGGAGGACCGGGCGCGCGCAGCGCTTCAGTCTTCCCGTCCTTGTCGACCAGGAAGCTCGCGCGAACGAAGCCCTGGTCGAAGCGGCCCTGAACTGTGACCGCTTCATTCTGCTTGACGAGATCGCCGCCGTCGCCGGCCGGTCCGGTCTCGACCAGGGCCTTGCCGCTGGTATCCTGCAGGATGAACTTGTTGCCGTAGATCTCGGTAACGGTGCCCTTGATGGTGACCAGGCTGGAAGCCGGCATCGTCGCGATGGAAATCGGCGTCATCGGCGCCATTTCCGCCGTCGGACGAACCATCCGCATCGCGCCAGCACCGCCTGCAGCACCGACTGCAAGCGCAATCGCGATCGCCGGGAAGACGATCCAGTGGCGGCGGCGCTCGTGCGGAGGAACGTGGGCGCCGCCCTTGCCGGGACGCTCGCTGCTGTCGTGATCAATCGTCATCTTGGTGCTCCTTTGTAAGTGACAACCGCAATCTAGGCCCTATGTGCCATCACACGGCTGAACCTCGCGGTTCAGATTCAGTTCAGGCAATTTCGCTAGGACTGGGCGATCATTTTGCAGCCGAAAGTCACCTCATGCGCGTACTGCTCGTTGAAGACGACGACGACCTCAGCGGCCGCATCGCTGCGGCACTCAGGTCGGAAAATTTCGTGGTGGATATTGCCCGCAACGGTGAAGATGCCTTGCATGCCGGCCTGACCGAGATGTTCGACGCCGCAGTCCTCGACCTCGGGCTGCCGAAGATCGATGGCGTGACCGTCCTCAAGGGTTGGCGGGAGAGCGAACGCAATCTTCCCGTGCTCGTGCTTACCGCTCGTGACGGATGGCCGGACAAGGTTTCGAGCTTCAAGGCGGGAGCCGACGATTTCCTAGGCAAGCCCTTCAAGATCGAGGAACTCGTGCTCAGGCTTCGCGCCCTTGTGCGGCGCGCCACCGGTCACGCCGCGTCGCGCGTCAGCTGTGGCGGCCTCGTCTTCGATGCCCAACTTGGCACGTTCGAGCTGGATGGCCTGCCTCTGAAGCTCACGGCGCTGGAATGGCGGGTACTGTCCTGCCTGATGCTGCGCAAGGAGACAGTCGTCGACCGGCAGGAACTGAACGAACGGGTCTATGACGGGGATGCCGAAGTGGATTCGAACTCCATCGAGGTCATCATCGGCAGGCTGCGCAAGAAGCTCGGGCCAGACCTCATTGAGACGGTGCGTGGGCGGGGCTACATGCTGACCGCCGCGGCGATGCCATGAAGCTATTTTTCCCCGCGCGACCGAAATCGATAGCCGGCAGACTGCTGATATTTTCGGGTATCTTCGTGACGCTGGCGCTTGTGGTCGCGTCCGCAATCCTGTGGCTGGCACTGAATGCCGTCATCCGCGAGCAGATCGATCAACGCCTCGACACACAGATCGGCGCGCTCGCCTCCGCAGTGACACACGGGCCGGACGGACGGCTTGAGTTGTCGACCATCCTCGATGCGCCGCCATTCGATCGCCCGGGTTCCGGCTGGTACTGGCAGGTGGAGGGCACTGGCCAACGCCTTGCATCGCATTCGCTTCTGGATGGCACGATCGATGCGCCGCCCCCGCGCCAGGACTTTCTCCACATGCTGACGGCCATGCCGACACCCGGGGAAGGCAGGCAAAACGGCCGCAAACTCTATCTTCGCCAGAGCTCGCGCGATATCGACGGCGAGATGGTGCTGATCACCGTGACAGCGCCAGAGGGTGCGTTGGTCGATCCCGCCGTGCGCGCGCTGTTTTGGCTCGTGCCCTGCATGCTGCTTTTGGGCGTGGTGCTGCTGGCCGGCACGCTCTGGCAGATCCGCTTTGGCCTGCGCCCGCTGAAGTCCATGGCAGCCGGCATCGACGCCATCAACCGCGGGGAACAGTCGCGACTCCAGGACGAGGCCACCGTCGAACTGGCCCCGCTCGCCTCGAAAACCAATGCGCTGATCCAAGCGAACGCCGAAAGGCTGGCGGCCACCCGTATCCAGTTTGCAAACCTCGCGCATGGCCTCAAGACACCGGTCGCAAGCCTTTTGCTGGCGCTCGACGGTCGCAATGATCCTGACGGTGCACTCCGAGACCTCGCCTTGCGCATCGATAACCGCATCAAGCATCACCTGAGCTCCGCCAGGCGGGTCATGGCGTCATCTGGGACGGTAGCGCGAACAGAGGTTGCAAAGTCCCTAGCCGACATCCACGGCGCCATCAGCCTGATCCACGCCGAACGCGGCATCGCGTTCAAGGCGGACGTGACGAACGGGCTAGCTGTCGCCTGCGAGGAAAGCGATGTCGAGGAAATGCTGGGAAACCTGATGGACAACGCCTTCAAATGGGCATCGTCGCGCGTTACCGCTGTTGCCGTCAGAGACGGCGCCTTTGTTCGTATCACCTTCGAGGATGACGGACCCGGTATCCCGCAGGAGCGCATAAAGGCAGTGTTGTTGCCCGGTGTCCGGGAGGACGAGCGCGTTCCGGGAGACGGCTTCGGGCTGACCATTGTGACTGAAATGGCCGGGCTCTATGGCGGATCGCTGGTGCTGGAGCCGGCATCGCCGACCGGCCTACGGGCCATTCTGCGCCTCCCCGCCGCCGTTTACCGGGCGTAGGGGAGACGTCGATCTAACAGCGAAGATATCAGCCAAGATTGGGCTGGGTGGCCTTGTAGCTCGGCAGGGCCTGGATAGCCGTCCACCAGTCGCTGAAGCCCGGAACGTCGAAAAGGACGCTCTTGTCGGGGGTCAGGGAGATGTAGAAGGCTATCGGCGCTAGGTACAGGTCTGCGAGGCTGAGCTCGTTGCCCGCGATGAACGTGTCGCCGGCTCGTGTCGTCATGATGAATTCGAGCACCTTGCGGCCATTCGCGATTCCCTCTTTGCGGCTGTCTTCATTCTTGCCGCCGACGAAATCCGGAAACAGGTGGTAGGCCGCGATGCCACCGAGAAGCGCTCCGTAGCCGTAGGAATCGATGATGCCGACGGCCATGTCCATGCGGGCGCGATCCTTGGCGTTCGCCGGAACAAGCGATTTGCCCGGCAGGACGTCATCGAGATAGCGCGTGATCGCCGCAGTCTCCAGGATCGTAATGCCGTCATGCTCGAGCACGGGAACCTTGCCGAACGGGTGGCGCTTCAGATGCTCCGGCGACTTTGGCTCTCCCTTCAGGACGTTGAGCGGGATCTGCTCGAAATCGGTGACGCCCTTTTCCGCGAGAAGCATCTTTACGGTGCGAACGTAGGTGGAGCCGTCGAAGCCCCAAAGCTTGATATTGGCCATATCTTGTCTTCCTCGTGTGATCTGTCTGCACGATGCAGGCAGCAAGCGAAACTTACTGACGTATTGTGGGCGAGATGGACTTCAGTCCGTGGGACCGGGTCCGCCACGCGCCAGCATTCGCTGCAGTGTGCGGCGATGCATGTTGAGCAACCTTGCTGACTCCGACATGTTCCCGCCGGTCGCCTCGAAAATGCTGACGATGTGTTCCCAGCGAACGAGATCCGGTGGCTTCAGCGCCGTATTCGGCTCGCTTGCCGACTTGTCGACAAAGCCCAGCACCTCGAGGATCTCGTCGGCATCCGCAGGCTTGCTGAGATATTCGGTCGCCCCGAGCTTCACGGCTACCACTGCGGAATGGATATTTCCGTAGCCTGTCAAAACCAGCGTCTTGGTGTTCTTCGACAGCGTGTTCACCGCTTCGATCACAGTAAGACCGCTTTTTTCACCGATCCTGAGATCTGTGATGACGATGTCGAGATGTCTTTTACCCACGAGGCCCAATGCATGGTCTACGGTCTCGCACACTTCCACGTCGAAGCCCCGATCCGAGAATGCTTTTCCGAGCCTGTGGCCGAAAACGCTGTCGTCATCGACGATGAGGAGGGAGAGGGGCGCGGCGTCACTATCGCCCGACACGCCTTCGAAATTTGCAGCTAGATAACTCATCGCATTCTCCCCCACAGGAATGGGCATTGGGCAGGAGATGCCTGCCGGATGATCACGTCACGCATTCAGAAGGGCCGACGGAAATCGACGTCTGCCCTCAGGATTTCGCTGCGACCTGGCAATGGGCGAGCCTCGCAAACCGCCATTTTGCAAAGATCGGATATATCGCCCTCAAGGCCGCATTGATGGGCGGGAAGCTTGCAATCTTCGCAGCGGTCCGCCACCGCGGTATGTGCCGCCAGATCAGCAGGAAGGCATCGACGCCGACATGCATGCGGCCATTGTCGTCCTTGCCGTGCAGCTCCATCAGCGCATCGGCGAGCGACACATTCTCGTTTTCCAGAGCAGTTCCGTCCTTCATGACGTCTACCCAGTCGAAAACGCCAGCGGGAGCAACCTTGCGGTAGTGGTTGATTTCCCGCGAGCACATGCCGCACGCGCCATCGTAAAAAATCTTGATCATGCATGGTATACGGCCGGTTCGGCTTTCAGATCATGGCCGGCGGGCTAAAGCGGCGGGCTTCACCACGGAATGGTCGTACCGTCGTAGGCAAAGAATTTGCCGGTGTCGTGTGGCTGAAGGCCATCCAGCGTTCGCAGGATCTGGTGTGCGGCGTCGTCCGGTTCGGTGCGGGGATGACCGGACGAAAAGGGATCGGACAGGCCGGTCATGACGGTGCCGGGATGGATGGTGACGACGGTCGCCAAAGGAGAGCTGCGCGCCACCTCGATGGCGGCGGTGTGAACGATCTGGTTGAGGGCAGCCTTTGCCGAGCGATAGGAGATCCACCCGCCAAGACCGTTGTCGCCGATCGAGCCCACCCTCGCCGACAGGAACGCCATGATGACCCTCTTTCGCTTGGCAAGGAGCGGCACGAAATGCTTGAGGACGATCGCCGGACCTGCGGCATTGACGGCAAACTGCGCCATCATCGCATCCTGCGAGATATGCCGGATCGATTTTTCCGGACCCGCACCGTCGATGGTCAAAGCCCCGGTCGCACACAGGATGATATCGAACGCCTGGGGTGCAAGCGCTTCGGCGGCGCGCTTGACAGAGGCCTCGTCCGTGATGTCGAACCCGTCGGTCCGGCGTGACAGCAGCACCAGCTTTTCGCAATTTCCGTCATCGGCCAGCTGTCCAGCAAGGGCTCCACCAATGCCGCCGCTGGCGCCGATCACCAGGGCTCTGTAGCCGACATCGAGCGATGTCATCAATGCGTCCGACATATACCCCTCCATCTCATCCCTCCAGCGCTTATCCTCTTGCGAGCGTGATGAAGCGCGCCTGGTCCGCCGCCGACATTTCAAACGTTCCCGTAAAGCGCGTCGTCAAAGTCTTCGCACCCTGTTTTGCAACGCCGCGCATGGCCATGCACATATGTTCCGCCTCGATCATGACAGCCACGCCCTTCGGCCGCAGGCTTTCGTCCAGCGCCGTGGCGATCTGGGCCGTCATGGTTTCCTGTGTCTGTAGGCGTCGGGCATAGACATCGACGAGACGCGCCATCTTGGAAAGGCCGAGCACGCCCTTGTCGGGCACATAGGCGATGTGGGCCACGCCATGGAAAGGTACCATGTGGTGTTCGCAGTGGGAGTGGAACGTGATGTCCTTGACGATTACCATGTCGTTGTAGCCGGCCACTTCGGAGAATGTCCGTGACAGGACGTCTTCCGGTTCCATGTCATACCCGGCGAACAGTTCGCGATAGGCCTTGGCGACGCGCTTCGGGGTGTCCAGCAGGCCTTCGCGCGTCGGGTCTTCGCCAGCCCAGCGGATCAGCGTCCTGACTGCGGCCTCTGCCTCCTGTTGCGAGGGGCGCTCGAAGGCGGCGAGGTCGGCATTGGCGAGCATGGCATCCATTGCTATTCTCCAAATTCATAAACGACGTTGCGTACGGGAACTTCCAGGCTTCAGATCAATCGACAGATTTCGAACCGTTCAAAGCTGTGCTTTGATCCGGTCGGGCAATGGCACCGTATTGGCTGAAAATTCGACGGGTGGATTTGTGTCACGCAGGATCGCAATTGTTGGAAACGGCTCGTTCGCCAGCGCCCATGCTGGCGTGATCGACTCGTGCGACCTGGTAATACGCTTCAACGACTGCCGTTCGGTCGGCGAGGGCGGTATGCGCACAGACGTGGTTGCAGTCTGCAACACCGGGCGGCCCGCGCTGGGCATGATCCGCAGCGCCTCGTGGCGCGAGCTCCCGGCGGTCGCCTCAGCCTCCGCCATCTGGTGCGTGCGCGACTATCACAAATTCGCGGAGCTGAAACCGAAGCTGGATCCCGGTCTGGAAGACTTCTGCGACGACTACACGGCGGAATTCGCACGGTTCGCGGCCATGACCGGGAAGAGCTTCGAGATCATACCGCGCCATCACCACGACCGGATCGACGTCGAGTTACAGCGCATCATGTCGGGCAGCTACATCGTGCCGAGTTCCGGACTGATGGCACTCGCCTATGTGATGGAAGAAGCCGCAGGCCCGGACGATAGGGTCATCCTGGCAGGTTTTGACCACAAGGGATGGAACGGACATCCTTTCGATGCGGAGCGCATCCTGGTCGAACGCTTCATCGCGGAGGGCCGTATCAGGCGGCTTGCGGCAAACGATTTCCGATACGCGGAATGCGACGCCTGACAGACCGAGACCGACCTGCCCATCCGACCTGACAGAGCCACCAAGCAAGACTGCAGGTCCAGCAAACCGGAAACCATATGGCAATACGACCACGAGTTGGCATCATCGGCGCGGGAATGGCGGGACTGACGTTGGCCAAAGCCATTTCCGAGGTCGCATCCGTGCGTGTGTTCGAGAAGAGCCACGGCGTCGGCGGCCGGATGGCAACCAGATGGATCGATGCCGTCTCCTACGACCACGGCGCACAGTACTTCACGATCAGGAATGACCGTTTCCACGATGCACTGGAAACAGCGCGCGCGAACGGCGTGGTCGAACCCTGGAACGGCCATGTGGTTTCTCTGACAGAGGACGGCCTGCTGGAAAGACCGAAGTCGGACACCGTCAGATATGTCGGCACCCCTTCGATGAACGCGTTGCCGAAATCGATGTCCGTCGGCCTCGATATCCAGCCGGAGAGCACTGTCGGCGCGATCACCGGCGAACCCGGCCGATGGTTCGTCAACATCCGCGACCGGACGGAAGGCCCCTTCGACTGGGTGATTGCCACAGCACCGGCCCCGCAGTCCGCCCTCATGCTTCCGGCGAGGTTCGCTCATCACGACAAGCTCGGCCATGTCCGGATGAACGGATGTTTCACGCTGATGGTCAATATCGATATGAAGCAGAGAGCACGGATCCCTTTCGCCGCAGCCCATGTCGACGATCCCGTCATCAACTGGATCTCGCTCAACAACAGCAAGCCGGGCCGCCCGGCTTCGCCCTGCCTGGTGGTCAATTCCAACGCGGTCTGGGCTGACCTCAACATGGATATGCCCCTCGAAAAGGTCAGGCAGGCGTTGATCGAGGCGATACGGCACTACGTGCAGATCGATGCAGGAGAGGCCGATACCGCCATCGTTCATCGCTGGCGATATGCAAATGTCGAACGTCCGGCTGGCGAGCCTTATCTGCTCGACAAGGATTCGCAGCTTGCCGCTTGCGGCGACTGGTGCATCGCGGGGAGGGTGGAAGCCGCATTTCTGAGCGCAGCCGGCCTCGGCGATGCCTTGGGCGCAGTCATGGGAGCGGCGGAGTGAACGGCGTTTTACGCAAGGTATCGACAGCGCTTGCCTTTGCGGGCGCCTTGCCGTTCTGGTTCTTCGCGCTCGCCCCGGAGACCATCGCCGGATTGAACTCCGCCTCCGTCTTCGTCACCTACGGCGCCATCATCAGTTCGTTCATGGCGGGAGCCCTCTGGGGACGTGCCCAGAATGGCAAGGCGGACATCGCCCTGCTTCTCTCCAGCAACGTGCTGGCGCTCGCCTCCTTCGCGACCGCCGTCTTTTCGCTATCGCCTGTCGCGCTGGTGACCCAGCTTGCTGTCTTTGGACTGCTGCTTTTTGCCGATTACCGCGTCTATGCCGGCAACCCGGAGCAGCGATGGTACTGGAAGCTGCGCCTCTGGGTGACGCTGGTCGTGTCGTTCGCCTACGACATCATGCTGCTGCACTACGTTCTCGGTCCCTGCTGGTAATCATGGCCGTCGGTCGGCACAACGACGCCTATGATCCGTCTTTTGATAAATGGCGTATATCGGCTATGACAATATCGGAGCCCGCCCAATCTGTCTCGCTTCCCGTGTCGGCCGCCAGTATGGGGATGGGGCGGACGGCACCGCCGTTTAGGAAGGTCCTGCCTTTGGCAGAAACACAAGCCGCACTCGACCGCAAGCGCATCAACGAACTGATGGCAGCGGTCGCCGAGCATCGGGACGTGGATTCGTACGAGATGCTGTACAAGTATTTCGTACCGAAGGTCCGCTCCTATATGTTCAAGATCGGCGGCGATCGCATCATGGCTGAAGAAATGGCGCAGGAAGCCATGTTGTCCGTGTGGCGAAAAGCCAACCAGTTCGATCCGGAAAGGGGCGCTGCCTCGACCTGGATTTACACGATCGCCCGAAACGTTCGCATCGATGCGTTGCGTCGTGGGCCCCGACCGGATTTCGACCCGAACGACCCGGCCTTCGTTCCCGACGATACGCCTGCCGCCGATGTCGCGTTCGACAAGGAGCAGGATGCCGACAGGCTCAGGCGGGCGATGGCCTCGCTGAAGCCGGACGAAATCAAGGCGCTGAAGATGTCTTTCTTCGAGGACATGGCGCATCCGGCAATTGCCGCTTCGCTGGGCATCCCCATCGGGACTGTTAAATCAAGGATAAGGAATGCATGTCTGAAGCTGCGCAACATACTCAAGGACGATTGATCGTCGTGCATCACCTCGGTGACGAACTGCTGATGTCCCATGCTGCGGGAACGCTGTCGGAGGGATGGAACATCGGGGTCGCGACGCATCTGTCGTTCTGCCCCGGCTGTCGCGAGCGCCTGGCCGAGTTCGAGACGATAGGCGGATATTTTCTCGAGTGCGAGGAAGTCACGCCCGCCGAACCGGTCGCCTGGGAAGACATGAAGAAGCGCATGGAAATTCCCGAGCAACCGTCGGTGCCCGCGCCGAGACGCTCGGATCCGCTGCTTCCGCAGCCGCTGCTCTCCTACGTGGATGCCGCTGGCGGACTGAAGTGGCGCTCGCTCGGCAGCGGCGCATCGCAGATGAAGATACCGACATCCGACCCGAGCACCATCGTCAGGCTCCTGAAGATACCGGCCGGCAAGCCCGTTCCCGAACATGGACATCGCGGCCGGGAACTGACGCTGGTGCTGGCCGGCAGCTTTGGTGATTCGGTTTCCGTCTTCAACCGCGGCGACGTGGAGCTCGCCGACGACGAACTGACGCATCAGCCGGCGGCAACGCCGGGGGAAGACTGCATCTGCCTTGCCATCACGGAAGCCCCCCTGCGGTTTACCAGTCGCATCCTGCGTTTCATCCAGCCTTTCATCGGCATCTAGAGGCCGGAGAAGCCGTTTGCTGCGGCTTCGTATGCCCGACGCTTCGCTTCTGGATATCCACAAAGCGGCGTCGGTTCCACACGGCTGCTCAGTCTCATTTGCTTTCTTTTACGGAAAAGTCTGGAACCCGGATGGCCGGAAATGTATGAGGGGCTAAATTAGAGCGGCGGGACATATCATTGGTGGCAAGTGTGGGACAGCCAGGTCGTAAAGCAGCCTGCGCATGCGTGGCTATTATGCGTCCTTTGGCAATCGTGGCGACCCTGTTGCTGCTTTCCGGCTGCGGTGGGCGCCTGATCGGAGTCATGACGCCGAGCGGCACAGTCGTCAGGGGCACCTCGCAGGTCCGCCTGCTGGCAGCAACCACGAGAGCGCCGTCTGACGACAAGGCCATCCTGTTAAGCGGCGAGCGCGGCAGCGACCTGAAGATCGATGCGATCACCGTCTCCATTCCGCCCGAAGCCAACCGCACGGTTGGCCAGGTACAATGGCCGGCGCGCCTGCCTGCCAATCCGCTCAAGGATTTCTCGACCGTCAATGTCGTGCCCCTCGTCTCGAAGGCGGAAGACGAACGCTGGTTGAAGCAGAATCTTACGAAAAGCCATCGCGCGCTTGTCTTCGTGCATGGATTCAACAATCGCTACGAGGATGCCGTCTATCGCTTCGCACAGATCGTCCACGATTCCGGCGCAGATGTCGTTCCTGTTGTCTTCACATGGCCATCACGCGCCAGCATTTTCGATTATAACTACGACAAGAAAAGCACCAACTATTCTCGCGACGCGCTGGAGGATCTGCTGCGGCGGATCAGCGCCGATCCGTCGATCAGCGAAGTCACCGTGATGGCCCATTCGATGGGGACCTGGCTGGCGGTGGAAGCGCTTCGTCAAATGGCGATCCGCGATGGCAGGACACTGCCGAAGATCAAGAACGTCATTCTTGCCTCTCCCGATCTCGACGTCGATGTTTTCAGCCGGCAGTTTCTCGCACTGGGAAAGAACCCGCCACATTTCACGCTGTTCGTATCCCAGGATGACCGGGCACTCAGCGTGTCCAGACGCATTTCAGGCAATGTCGATCGTCTCGGCCAGGTGGATGCCAATGCCGAGCCTTACCGCACCCAGTTCGAAAAAGCCGGTATCAGCGTTATCGACCTAACCAAGCTAAAATCCGGCGACAGCCTGAACCACGGCAAATTTGCCGAGAGCGCCGACGTGGTCAAGTTGATCGGCCAACGGCTGATATCCGGGCAGACCATCACCGATTCCGATGTCGGTCTCGGCGAGGCCGTCGGCGCCGTGGCGCTCGGTGTTTCCAACACCGTTGGCAATGCGGCAAGCGTCGCCGTCAGCGCGCCGATTGCCGTGTTCGATCCGCGCACGCGGCGCAACTATGGTGAGCAGGTTCAGCGCCTCGGCCGATCGGTCGGCAACACGCTGGGATCCGTTGGCGATACCGCAGGCGCTGCAGGATTTCCCCAGGATACCAACCAGTCGGGCAAGCCATGCCCCGCCAACCAATCGGACCGCCGCCCGGGCTGCCCAAACTGAGGTTCGGCCCGTAGTCCGATATTGGAAAAACTTGCCCAGTCAGCGCGAGATCGCGTAGGCAGCAGCGACATCACCGAGTACGGAGAGTGCCAGCGTATTGGCGTCCCGGGCCTTGGCGATCACGCCGATCGGCGCCTTGATCCGGTCGATGGCAGCTTGCTCGTATCCAAGCTCTTTCAGCGCCGCCGAGCGCCGCTCGTGGGTTTTGCTGCTGCCGAGGGCACCAATGTAAAACGGATTTCCGTCCAGCGCTGCACGAAGGACCGGCAGTTCGAGATCGAGATCGTGGTGCAGGAGGACAACCGCCATATCGTGGTCGGGCAACGCACCGCCCAGCAAATTTGCACCATCTTCCCGGCGGACGACCTCATAGCCGGTGGAGGCTGCGAGTTTGGCCGTGCGCTCGGCCTCGATGGACCTGCCGCTCAGCAACAGGCGAGGACGCGGACGATAGCCTCTCGACAAATGCTCTCCGTCCCAGGCATCCTTGGCCGGAAAGGCTGCAACCTCGAGTGACTGCGCGCCAGCATCGTACCTGAGCCCCATGCGACGCCGAGATTTCAGGCCTTCCAGCACGCTGCGCAGACTGAGATTGTCCCTGAGCACATGGATTGCCAGCGTGATACCACCGCCGCAAGGCAGGACGATATCGAAGAACCGTGACCCTTCCCCCAGGCGCAAGAACCGGTCATTGCCGCCAGCGATGGCCTGCAGGGCCTCCGCCGCGACCGCCGCCTCCGTACATCCGCCCGAGACGTAGCCGCAGTAAAGGCCGTCCCGGCGAACTGCCATCTGGGCACCGAGCGCTCGCGCTGCACCGCCACGGATCTCGACCAGGGTGACAAGCGCCGTCTCGAAGCCTTCGTCGACGGAGTCGGCCGCGAATTGCAGGATCTCCTGGGCGGCGTCGGTCATGAATGCCATTTGCGGCATCGATATTTCGGGTCTGGTGAGCACAAGCGACATTGATTGATCTCTGGCCTCGGACGCGAGCCCGGAATTGACGAGGTTTCTGTAGTGGTTGAAAATTAAACTACAGCTTCGACGATAGGTTCCGAACTCCCCCGTTGCAAACTCACTCTGTCATGATGCCTTGCCCGACCCGGCACCGACCGCGGGCACGAGCCATCCATGCCGATGACGCCTCAGATTTGAGGCCGCGTCAACACGTCGTCTGCAGATTGTGCGCCGGTTGACTGCGAACGATGGATCAAACGGCAGCTGTCATCGAATTGGCCAGCAACAGCGTTGCTTCGAACATGACGCGGGCGCCCGTCACGATGTGCTCTGGGGCAACATATTCCGCCTCGTTGTGGCTCAAGCCATCGCGGCAGGGGACGAAAATCATCGCCGACGGGGCTACGCGGGCGAGGAACAGGGCGTCATGAAAGGCGCCGGAGACCATACGCTTGGATGTCAGTGAAAGGCTTGTCGCTGCCGCCTCGACGGCACCGGTGACGATAGGCGAGAAGGTCGCCGACGGCATATCGAAGGTCTGGAGGATGCTGCAGCTACATCTCTCGGCAATGGCTCGACTGTCGCAGACACTGCGGACCTCGGCCTCGATGCCATCCAGCCTGTTTGGGTCGGGATGGCGGATATCGACGCTGAAGGCAACCGAGTCCGGAATGGCGTTTATGGAGCCCGGATGGATGGCTATCCGACCGACGGTCAACCGCGCATGCGCATCGTTGTGCATCACGGTTGCCTGCAACTCGTGCAGGGCGGAAGCGGCTGCCACCATCGGATCGCGTCTATAGGCAAGAGCCGTGGTGCCGGCGTGTCCAGCCTGTCCGGAGAACGTCACCTGCAGCCAGCGCGTGCCCTGCACACCGGTGACGACGCCGATAGGAATATTTTCCGCCTCCAGGGATGGCCCCTGTTCGATGTGCAATTCGAGATAACGCGACACCGGCGTGCCGAGCGGGCGCATCGTGGCTTCCGGCAGCGCCGAGAGAGTGGCGGCGAGTTCGTCGGCAAAGGAGCCACCGTCGGCACCTGAAAGAGAGTCCCACTCTGCGGGGTCGGCGGCGCCGGCAAAGGCCATCGAGCCCATCGCCCCAGGCGAAAATCGGCTGCCCTCTTCGTTGGTCCAGGCGACGACTTCGACCGGAACCTCGGTATCTACGTCGAAATCTTCCAGCGATTCCAGTACCTCGAACGCCGACAGTGTGCCCAGCGCACCATCGAACCGGCCGCCCGTCGGCTGGCTGTCGAGGTGACTTCCGATCAGCACCGGCGCATGCACCGCGTTGCGGCCTTCCCGCCGGATGAACAGATTGGCCATGCTGTCCTGGAAAACGCCGAAACCGCGTGCCAGCGCGAGTTCCGCCAGCAGCCGGCGAGCCTGGCGATCGCCATCGCTCAGCGCCTGGCGGTTGACACCACCGGCAGGCGTGGCTCCGATTGCGGCAAAGGCCTGCATTCGGGCCAGCAACCGTTTGCCGTTGATGGAAGCCGATGTCACGCCCTGATGCCCGCTATGAATGACTGGACGCGCGACAGTTCGACCGGGTTCCACCAGACGCCGTCATACTTCAGCGAACTTGCGACGATGACACCGTCGACGATGCCGAGAATGTCGTTGACGTTGTCGGGCGTGACGCCGCTGCCCACCAATGTCGGCAGGCCGGCGGCCTCCTTGATCATCCTGATGTAGCCGAGGTCAGCTGCATGGCCCGTGCGCTGTCCGGTGGCGATAATCGCATCGGCGTCGAAGAACACGAGATCCTTGACCTGCTCCTCGACCGGACGGTCAG
Organism: Rhizobium sp. B230/85; assembly: GCF_019355735.1. NCBI lineage: Bacteria > Pseudomonadati > Pseudomonadota > Alphaproteobacteria > Hyphomicrobiales > Rhizobiaceae > Rhizobium > Rhizobium sp. B230/85. The sequence continues at coordinate 203,413 of NZ_CP072158.1, read as the reverse complement.
CAACGATAGCATGGGCGCCGTGCTTGACATGGGCATCGGCGAAAATACGGATTCCGTTGGCACGCAACTTGGCGCGGAACCGCATGGCGCGCGCGGCCTCGCCCTCGATGAAGCCTTCATTGGCGACATAGGCGTTGGCCCATTGATTGACGCGAACGAAGCCGGCACCCGAGGCGCTGGCAATCGACAGCGCCGGGATCGAGGCGTTGGCCAACACGTTGATGCCGATGGGTCGGCCGAGTTCGCGGCGGATGCGGTCGGAAACCACAGACATGTAGGCCGACGTTTCCGGGCCGATATCGTCCGGCTTGGCAAAGGGAATGTCGCCGTGGTTCTCGACGATCACACCGTCGCATCCGCCGTGCAGATAGGCTTTTGCGTCATCGAGGCCGCGCTGGTAGATCGCTTCCACCGTCTCGCCGTCGTAGCGGGGCGATCCCGGCAGCGGCATCAGATGGACGACACCGATGACGGCCTTGGGCTTTCCGAACAGGGAGACCAGCACGTTGTCGGCAACCTGGCCGATGCGGTTCGTAGGGGCTGTCATGTGTTTTCCGTTTCCATTTCCATATCGATAAGGTGTGCCATCTCCTGCTGGCTGGGGCAGGACTGCATTGTACCGGTGCGGCCGACGGACAGTGCCGCAGCAGCCGTGGCAATGCGGACGGCATGACCGAGTGGGATCTTTTGCGCAAGACATCCGGCGACACAGCCGCAAAAGACATCGCCCGCACCGCTGGTATCGACGACATCGGCGCGCAGGCCTTCGACCCAGTCCGGCGCGCCTCCCGCCCTGTCGACAACAAGGCAACCGCGCGCGCCGAGCGTAATGACGACGGAGCCTGCGCCCCGGGAGATGAGATCACGGGCGGCCTCCCGCGGATCGGCATGCCCCGAAATCTCGGCAGCCTCACCCTCGTTGACAATCACGATATCGGCCGCCGCAAGGTCCGGACTGCTGCCCGGTGCGAGTGGGCTTGGATTGAACACTGTCGTTGCCCCGCTCGCCTTGGCGGCCTTCAGACAGGCGATTGTCACATCGGCGCGCAGGTTTCCCTGCAACAGCACGATATCCTGATCCCCGATCGAGGCCGCGAGGCCGGTTTGAAGCAGGGGATCAAAGGCCTCAGCGCATGTGACGCCGCTGACGATAATGTTTTCACCGCTGGCATCGACCATGATCGTGGAGCGGTCGGTCGGCAGCTCCAGGGCCGGCATCAGTGCTGTGTCGAATTCCTCCGACAGCATCTCGCGGATGGTTCTGGCCGCAGCATCCGTGCCGGTGGCAGCGAGAAAGTCGACCGGAGCACCTGTCCGGGCGGCCGCGACCGCCTGGTTGGCCCCTTTGCCGCCGATGCCATCGCTATGGCCGTCGGCATTCAGCGTTTCCCCCGGCCGCGCAAAACGGTCGAGGCGGAACGTGGTGTCGATGCAGACATTGCCGACGACGTGGACGCGCATGGATCAATCCTTGGTGGTTGCCCAGGCCAGCATCTGCTCGAACAGGGTCTTGTAGCCGCTCCACGCGATGAAGCTCTGCGGCAGCCAGTGGGGGCCGACATCCGATGTCCAGGCGACGGTCCGACCCTTGCCGTAAGAGCCGGCAACCAGCAGCGGCAGCGAACCATAGTCCGTCGAAACGGTCGCCAAAACTTCGGCACCGGGCTTCACCGTAACTTCGTTGAAACCGAGCAGGATTGGCCAGTCCTTGCCGAGACCCTTGAGGATGGGGTGGTCCTCTGAACCGTTGACCGCCGGTGCAAAGCCTTCCGGTACCTCGACGCGGTCATCGACCGAGAGGCAATCGACCGGCAGCACATCCTCGATCGGCGTATTGTGATAGCGGGCGCCGCCATTGATACCCTGGAAGCTGTAGTAGCCGCCGAACATCAGCAGGCCACCGCCGTTGCCGACGTAGTCGCGCAGCAGGCGCAGGCGGTTTGGGGTCGGCTTGGAATGGATCCATGTATCGGGATGCAGCAGCAGCGTGTTGGCGCCGATATCCGACAGAACGATGGCATCGTAGGCCGAAAGCGCCTCGATGGTCTGCGGGAAATCCCGCTGGGCCTCATGGGCCGGCATGAAGGTGACGTCGAAATCGCTGTCCTTCAGGGCGGTCAGCAACTCGTCGGCGCCGGTGTGGTAGGTGACGGTCGGGAACTGGTCGAAGCCCTTGATGTGGGTGGCGGTCGACACCCAGGATTCGCCGGCGAGAAGAACCTTCTTCTTGGGCATGCTTTACTCCTTCGATAGATTGCGATTGCGGCTCAGGTGGCCGCGGAAAAAACCGATTTCGGATTATCGACCAGCATCCGGTCGATGGAGGCCTGATCGACGCCGTGGCGCTTCAGCCGCGGCACGAAATGCTTGAGGATGAAGCCATATCCGAACCCGCCATAGCGGGTCAGCATGATCTTCAGGAACACGTCTTGCGACAGCAGCAGCCGGTCGACGAAACCCATGTCGATCAGCGAGCGCAGAGCGCGGGCATTCTCCTCGTCGGACGGCGACTGTGCATCCTGGTCGGCATAGTAATAGTCCATGCCGATCATGTCGTATTCCAGGAAGGCGCCGCGCTCGGCGAGGCTCTTCTGGTAGGGCAGGTCGCTGTGGCTGGGGTTCATATGGCAGAGCACAGTGTGCCTGAGATCGGCCCCTTCCTCCTCGACGACGTCGAGCACCTTGTGAGCGAGCCGCTCCCAGCCGGGCAGGTGGATGGTCAGGGGCAGGCCGGTGATCCGCGATGCGCGCGCCGAGGCCTGCAGCGACTTCAGCTCCTCGGAGGTGAAGTCCTTGCTGACGCCGACCTCACCGATAATGCCGGCCATGATTTCCGGCTGCGTCTCGCCACCACCGACATCGTTGACGATGAACTCAGTCACCGCCTCGACATCCATAGCCTTCAGCCATTCCGGATGCGTATGCTGCAGATAGAAGCCGGTGCCCATGATGATCTTCATGCCGGACATGCGCGATATACGGGCGAGCTTCGGGGGGTCGCGGCCGATGCCGATATTCGTCGCCTCGACGACGGTATGGCCACCGAGCGCCTGGAACTTCTTCAGTTCCGTGAGCGCCAAGTCGCTGTCGTCGAGCGAGACGTTGTCGCGGTTCATGTAGGGGTTCATCCTGAGCTCGCCGACGATCTCGATATTGACCGGCTGCTCGGCGATCAGCTTTTCGTCGGGATGGCACGGGCATTTCCAGGTGCTGGCGCCGTCGAGCAGGATGTGCTCGTGCATCAGCGTGACCCCGAGGTCGTCCACCGCGACAGGCCCGAGCACCGTCATCGCCGTGCCGGAGCGCACACCGATCCCCGCGCGTTCGACGGGCTTTGTATCGAACAGGTGATCCATGTCTCAGCGGCTCCTCACGGCACCCTTGAAGATGCGGAAATTCAGCCAGATGGCGATCAGGATGATGGAGCCGGTCACGATTGGCGTCAGGAAGGGAGACATGTGCGCAAGGATCAAGCCGTTGGCAATGACCGCGACGGTGAGGGCGCCGAGTACGGTGCCGAGGATCGTGCCGCGACCGCCGAACAGGCTGGTGCCGCCGAGCACCACCGCGGCGATGACATCCAGTTCGAAGCCTTGGCCGGCATTCGACGAACCGGAACCCAGACGGGCAGCAAGGATGATGCCGGCAGCAGCTGCAGCGGTGCCGGAAATTACGTAGACCAGCAGCGTCGTCAGGCGGGTGTTGACGCCGGCGCGGCGCACTGCCTCGGCATTGGCCCCGACGCCGGTCACATAGCGACCGAACGGCGTCTGGTTGAAGACGATAAAACTGACGACGAGAATGACGAGAGCGATCAGCGCCGGCACGGGGACACCGAGGAACCAGGCCCGGCCGAGAGCGGTGAACGGGTTTTCCGCATCGACCGGGATCGAATAGCCGCCGGTGATTAGCAGGGCGAGCCCGCGAATTACCGAGAGGCCGGCCAACGTGACGATGAAGGACGGGATGCGCTCATAGGCGATGAAGAAGCCCTGCAGCGCACCGACGAAGCCGCCGAGGGCCAGCATCAGCACTACGACCACAGGCCACGGAATGCCCGCCTGCAACGAGGCCGCCGAGAGCGTCGATGTCAGCGCCAACACGGAGCCGACGGAGAGATCGATGCCACCCGTTGTGATGACGAATGTCATAGCAGCGGCGACGATCAGCAGCGGTGCCGACTGGCGCACGACGTTGAGCAGATTGGGCGCCGTCAGGAAAGCGCCTGTTGCAACCGAGAAGACGATACAGACGACGAGGAAGAACAGCGCAATCGAGATGATGCTGCCATTCGCCATCGCCTTGTCGCGCAGCCGGGTCTTGTGGACGCGCGGCGGTGCAGCGGCGTGCAGGGAGGGTTCGGTAGTGGAGACGGTCATGCCGGGATCCCCTGGTCTTTGTGGCCGGCGGAGCGGGCGTTGAACTTGCGGCCGACAATCAGGTTGACGACCTCTTCGATGCTGGTGTCCTCGATCCGCCGCTCTGCAACGTTGCGGCCCTCGTACATCACTTGGATGCGGTCGCAGACGAGGAACAGGTCCTGCAGCCGATGGGTGATGAGGATGACGCTGACGCCGCGAGCGCTGACCGTGCGGATCAATTCGAGCACGGCCTCGACCTCGGCAACGGCAAGCGCTGCCGTCGGCTCGTCCATGATCAGGACCGAAGGATTGAAGGACGCCGCACGGCCGATGGCGATCGACTGACGCTGTCCGCCGGAGAGATTTTCAACCTTCAGCCGCGTATCGGCAATGACGATGCCAAGCCGCTCGAGCATGTCGCGGGCCTCGTCGTGCATTTTCCTGTTGTCGAGGAACGGGACGCCGGCGATGTGTCGCCGCGGCTCGCGACCGAGGAATATGTTGCCGGCAACGTCGACGCTGTCGCAGAGCGAGAGGTCCTGGTAGACCATCTCGACGCGTGCAGCACGGGAATCGGCCGGCGAGGCGAAGCTGACGGTCTTGCCGTCTATCTCGATGGTGCCAGCGTCCGGAATAACGGCGCCAGAGAGTACCTTGCTCAGGGTCGACTTGCCCGCCCCGTTGTCGCCGACGAGACCGAGGACTTCTCCCGGCTTCAGGTTCAGCGACACATTGTCGAGGGTCTGGATCGTGTTGTAGCGCTTGGAGATACCGGTCATCCTGACGCGGTAGGTATCGGCATTGGTCATATGATTTCACCTGACAGGGAGCGTTGCTCCACGGCTGTCAATTTGACCGCGGCTGTTGCCGGCCGCGGTCACACGGTTCGGGAGATCTTACTTGAACATGTCCTTGAACTTGTCGACATTGTCCTTGGTGACAATGGTGACCGGGACGTTGATGATCTTGTCGACCGAGCCGCCCTTGGAGATCTTGTCGAGCGCTTCGACGGCAGCCTTGCCTTCGCCGGCCGGATCCTGCTGGATAACGCCCGCAACCCAACCGGCATCGATGCCTTCGATCGCCTGCTTGGTGAGGTCCCAACCGAATACCTTGATGTCCCCGGTGCGACCCTGGCTGGTGACGGCCGACACGGCGCCGAGCAGGGCCGGTTCGCCGGTGGCATAGAGCGTCGTCATGTCGGGATTGGCGGTCATCAGGTTTTCAGCGGCGCTCAAGGCCACGTCCTGGACATTCTGGCCATCGACGGTGTCGAGGAAGGTGACCTTCTCGCCGCTGTCGGTAACAGCCTTCTTGAAGCCGTCGAGGCGCTGGTTCTGGATGAACGAATTGAGTGCGCCGACGACGCCGATCTTGGCCGACCCCTTCATGTTGGCCTTGACGTAGTCCGCATAGAACTTGCCGATATCGCTGCCGGCCTTGGTATTGTCGACGCCGACGAAGGCAATGTTATCGCCGTCGGGGATCTGCGCATCGATGGCGATGACCGGGATGCCGGCTTTCTTGGCGGCAGTGACGGCCGGCTTGACGCCGTTGACGTCGATGGCGACGAGGATGATACCGTCGACCTTCTGGGTGATGTAATTTTCGATTGCGTCGTTCTGGGCGCTGGGGACGTTGTTGGCGTTGAAGATAACCAGGTCGGCGCCGGCGGTCTTGGCCGCAGCCTTGGCGCCGTCATTGATCTGGTTGAAGAACAGCGCCTGCTGGTTGATGGTGACGAGCGCGAACGTCTTGGCGGAGGCTGCGGCCGAGCCGACGGCCATCGTCACCGCGATGGCTGCCGTGCAGGCCATCAGATATCTGGAAAATCGCATGTAGTTCCCCTTTTCGGATAGGCCCGTGACCGGGCTCATTGGCTTCAAGCCCAATCATAATTCAAGAGACTTGAATGATTGTCAAGATACTTGAATTAGCTTTAGCCGCCGAAATGAAGAACCTCCCGGAAGCTAGAAGGTCGCCGGTGTGTTGACCCAGAAAATACTGGCACGCTCGCTGCCGACGTTGCGGTACCAGTGCGGCATTTCCGATTTGAAGACGAAACTATCGCCTTGCGCAAGCCGAAAGGTCCGTTCGCCGACCATCAACTCGATTTCCCCGGCGAGGAGATATCCGACTTCCTCGCCCGCATGCTGGATGGGACCGGCACTCTCGCCGCCGGCCTCGATGTGATGGATGTTGCACTGAAGCAGGTGGCCTGCAGAATAGGGGATGACGCGCTCGAGGGAAATGCCTTCGCCACGGCGCAGCGGATCGAGCGCGATCAGCGGCCTGTCGCCGGCCCGGAAGATGATACCCTCGTCGCCGTCGGCCTCCTCGAACATCCAGCCGATATTGGTGCCAAGCACCCCCACCAGCCGGTGCAGCATCGGCAACGATGGCGACGCCTTGCCGTTCTCGATCTTCGACAACAGGCTTTCCGAGCAGTCCGCAGCTGTCGACAGCGCCTTCAGCGTCATTCCCAATGTCTGCCGCGCCAGCCGCAGCCGCACGCCGAGTTGCGAAGGAGCGAAGGTCTGACCGTCGTGGGCTGCCGGTTTATCCATCTTGTTCATCTGCAGTGCCAGGCCGTTGTCGTGAAGTACCGATGAGGCAGCTTACGGGACGAGCGCGCCGTCTGTCCAGAGATTGCGTTGCGGCGAGAAAAGGCTCGATTGCCCTTCCACCGGCGGCGATCAGGCGGGTAATGGGAGATCGTTTCGACAGCACAAAATTACCCTTGAAAGCATAATAGTTCTCTGGTCGCACGATGCATAATCGGCATAATCCCGGCCAGACAAGAGTACCGAACGATCCGCCGAGGAGAGGCGGGGGGACGCGAGCCTGCAGCGATGCGAGGCCGCTGGAGACGACGGGCGAGGTTGCAGCGGATGCAGTCGCGCATCGTTCGCTTGACAGACAGGGTGAGGATCATGAGTTTCAAAATCGCAATTATCGGCGCAGGCAGTGTCGGCTTCACGAAGAAGCTTTTCACCGACATCCTTTGCATTCCGGAGTTCCACGACGTCGAATTCGCGCTGACGGACCTCAGCGAACACAATCTCGGGATGATCAAGGCGATCCTCGATCGCATCGTCGAAAGCAGCAAGCTGCCGACCCGGGTGACCGCCACGACCAATCGCCGCGAGGCGATCGAGGGTGCCCGCTACATCATCAGCTGCGTGCGCGTCGGCGGCCTCGAAGCCTATGCCGACGATATCCGCATCCCTTTGAAATACGGCATCGACCAGTGCGTTGGCGATACGATCTGCGCCGGCGGAATTCTTTACGGCCAGCGCAATATTCCTGTCATACTCGATTTCTGCAAGGATATCCGCGAGGTTGCCGAGCCAGGTGCGAAGTTCCTGAACTACGCCAACCCGATGGCGATGAACACCTGGGCGGCTATCGAATACGGCAAGGTCGACACCGTCGGCCTCTGCCACGGCGTCCAGCACGGCGCGGAACAGATCGCCGAAGTGCTTGGAGCCACGTCCAAGGACGAACTGGACTACATCTGCTCGGGCATCAACCACCAGACCTGGTTCGTCGACCTCAGGCTCAGGGGCCGCAAGATCGGCAAGGACGAATTGGTCGCCGCTTTCGAAGCGCATCCCGTCTTCTCGCAGCAGGAAAAGCTGCGCATCGACGTGCTGAAGCGCTTCGGGGTCTATTCGACCGAGAGCAACGGCCATCTGTCCGAATACCTGCCGTGGTACCGCAAGCGGCCTGAAGAGATCGGCAAGTGGATCGACATGTCGGACTGGATCCACGGCGAGACCGGCGGCTACCTGCGCCACTCGACGGAGACGCGCAACTGGTTCGAAACCGAATTCGACCAGATCCTCGAATCCGCTTCCGCACCGATAGATCCGGCCCGCCGCTCCAACGAGCATGCGAGCCATATCCTCGAAGCGCTGGAGACCAACCGGGTCTATCGCGGACACTTCAACGTCAAGAACAATGGCATCATTACCAATCTGCCGGCCGATGCGATTATCGAGTCGCCCGGCTTCGTCGATCGCTTCGGCATCAACATGGTGGCCAGCATCACGCTGCCGGAAGCTTGCGCCGCCACCTGCATCGCCTCGATCAACGTCCAGCGGATGTCTGTCCATGCTGCCGTCACCGGCGACATCGACCTTTTGAAGCTGGCCGTCTTGCACGATCCGCTCGTCGGTGCTGTCTCGACGCCGGAAGAGGTCTGGCAGATGGTCGACGAAATGGTGGTCGCCCAGGCGCGCTGGTTGCCGCAATATGCCGATGCCATCGAGCCTGCGAAGGAAAGGCTTTCGCGATCGAAGGTCAAGACAGGCGACTGGAAGGGCGCGGCGACACGCAATGTCCGGTCGATCGAGGAACTGCGCGTAGAAAAGGCCAGCCTGAAACAGGCCAGTTGAGATTGCAGGGACGAACGGCGGCGGAGCGCTTGAGGAGAGGCGCCCGCTCATACCGTACGCCCTGATTTGGAGGAGCGGAGCTGTCTTTGAAGGAGGCAGTTCACGACAAGGGGAGAGACAATGAGCCATTTCCGATCCATCAGCCTGGCAGCGGGTCTGGCGCTTGCGGCGTCCGTCATCGCGATGAACGCCCATGCCGCCGAGCCGACAATTGCGCCGGTCGCGCCGACTTTTCCGGCCGAAGGCAAGATTAAGTATGTCGCGCGCGACTCCATCCTCGAATTCAAGGCGCTGCCCGAATATCACGAGCCGGACTGGATGACGGAAAAGTTCGTCAAGACCGGCAAGCTGCCGCCCGTCAAGGACCGCCTGCCGAAGGAGCCGATGGTCTACAAGACCGGCAACATGACCGACGGCATCGGCGTCTACGGCGACACGCTGCGCCATGTCATCGGCGGCCGGCCGGAAGGCTGGAACTACGGTGCAGGCCAGAGCCAGGGCTGGGGCGGCATCGATATCGGCCTGTCCGAATGCCTGACGCGCACCGCGCCGCTGTTCCAGGTCGAGGCAAAGGATACCGAGCCGCTGCCGAACCTTGCCAAGAGCTGGGACTGGTCGCCGGATGGCCACAAGCTGACCATGCACCTGATCGAGGGCGCCAAATGGTCCGACGGCGTCGCCTTCAACGCTGACGACGTGATGTTCTATTGGGACGACGAAGTGGTGGACCCCAACGTCTCGCCGCTGAACGGCGCCACGCCCGAGACATTCGGGGTCGGCACGACGCTCAAGAAGGTCGATGACTACACTATCGAGTGGACGTTCAAGGAAGCATTCCCGCGGCAATATCTGTTCGCCATGGCCTACGGCACCTTCTGCCCGGGTCCGTCGCATATCCTGAAGCCGCAGCATCCGAAATACTCGAAGAACACCTACGACCAATTCAAGAATGCCTTCCCGCCGGAATTCATGAACATGCCTGTGATGGGCGCCTGGGTGCCGGTCGAATACCGCCCTGACGACATCATCGTCATGCGCCGCAATCCCTATTACTGGAAGGTCGACGAGAAGGGTAACCAGCTGCCCTATCTCAACGAGGCCCACTACAAGCTCTCGACATGGGCGGATCGCGACGTGCAGGCCGTGGCCGGCTCCGGCGATATCTCCAACCTCGAGCAGCCTGAAAATTTCGTCGCCTCGCTGAAACGGGCTGCCCAACCGGATGCACCGGCGCGCCTCGCCTTCGGTCCGCGCCTGACGGGCTATAACCTCTCCATGAACTTCTCCGCCAACGGCTGGGGACAGCCGGATGCACGCGAGCAGGCCATCCGCGAACTGAACCGCAATCTCGACTTCCGCAAGGCGGTGACGATGGCGCTCGATCGCAAGGCCATCGGCGAGTCCCTGGTCAAGGGGCCGTTCACGGCGATCTATCCCGGCGGGCTCTCCTCCGGCACCAGCTTTTACGACCGCCAGTCCACGGTTTACTACCCTTATGATCTCGCCGCAGCCAAGGCCGAACTCGCCAAGGCCGGGCTGAAGGATACCGATGGCGACGGCATCGTCAACTTTCCGGCTGGCACTGCAGGCGGCAAGGATGTCGAGATCGTGCTGCTGGTCAACAACGACTACGGCACCGACAAGAGCCTTGCCGAGGGCGTGATCGCCCAGATGGAGAAGCTCGGGATCCGCGTGATCCTCAACTCACAGACCGGCACCAAGCGCGACGACGCCAATTACGCCGGTCGTTTTGACTGGATGATCATGCGCAATCACACCGAACTGTCTTCGGTGGTCCAGAACACCGAGCAGCTTGCGCCAATCGGCCCACGGACGAGCTTCCATCATCGGTCGCCGGAAAGCGGCGAACTCGACCTGATGCCCTTCGAGCAGCAGCTTGTCGATGTCGTCCGCAAGTTCATCACCACCCAGGACAACGATGAGCGCACCAGCCTGATGAAGCAGTACCAGAAGATCTACACCGAAAACGTCAACACCGTCGGCCTGACCGAGTATCCGGGTGCGCTCATCATCAACAAGCGCTTCTCGAACATTCCCCAGGGAACGCCGATCTTCATGTTCAACTGGGCGGAGGACGCGATCATCCGCGAGCGCATCTTCGTGGCGGCCGACAAGCAGGGTAAATACGAGCTCTTCCCGCAACAACTGCCGGGCGCGCCGGGCGGCAAGGGGCCGATAGACTAGCCTCCCAAGGCAGTGAGATATCCGGCCGCAGAGCAAGGCGGCCGGATATCTCTGAAACATGCAGTCCGTTCCACAAACCCGAACTGTCAGACGGCAACAAGAGAAGCGAAAAATCCCATGTTGCGATTTCTAATGGTCCGCATCGCCTCGGCGATACCGATCCTGTTCATCCTCAGCCTGGTGACCTTCACCATCATCCAGGCGCCGCCGGGCGACTACGCCGACTATATCCGCTCGCAGGCTATGAACCAGGGCGGCGCCTCCTTCGCGCAGGCCGATGCGCAGGCGCAGGCCTATCGCACTGAGCACGGCCTCGATAAATCGCTGCCGGTGCAATACCTGAACTGGATCGGCGGCATCGTCACCCGCGGCGATTTCGGCTACAGCATGTATTACAACAAGCCGGTGGCCGATGTGGTCGGCGAGCGTCTTCCGAGAACGCTGATCCTGGCGCTTGTCTGTCATATCCTCGCTTCGATCCTCGGTATTTCCTTCGGCATCATCGCCGCCACCCGCCAGTATAGCTGGATCGACAGCGTGCTGTCGGCGGTCGCCTTCCTCGGCATGACGGTGCCGCGCTTCCTGATGGCATTGATTATCGTCTATCTGCTGGTCTTCCAGCTCAATGTCGCGGAAATCGGCAGCTTCTATTCGCCGCAATATGGCGGCGCACCGTGGTCCTTCGCCAAACTCGGAGACCTCATCCATCACGTCTGGCCGGTCGTCGCCATCGCCACTTTCGGCGGCCTCGCCTACAACATGCGCATCATGCGCGGTAATCTGCTGGATACGCTGAATGCCCAGTATGTCGAGACTGCACGCGCCAAGGGATTGAGCGGCGCTGCCGTCGTCATGCGCCACGCAGTGCCGAATGCACTGCATCCGCTGGTCATGTACCAGGGCGTCGTGCTGCCCTACATGCTCACCGGCGAGATCGAGACGGCGATTATCTTCGCGCTCCCGACCGTCGGCCCGGCCATTGTCGGGTCTATGGCCGTTGGTGACGTCTATGTCACGGCGACCTTCATGATGGTGCTGTCGGCCACCCTGATCGTCGGCAACATCATCGCCGACCTGCTGCTGGCCCTGCTCGATCCCCGCGTTCGCCAACAGGGAGGAGCTTTCTGATGGGTGCCTTCATCAAAACGGACTTGCCCCAGCCAGTCGTCGAACCTCAGGTCGAAAAGGTCAAGCTGAGAGGCGGCAACGAGAGTTACCCGGCCCTCGTCTGGCGCCGGCTGAAGCGCTCGTGGACAGGCATGGGCGGCTTGGTTCTGGTCGCACTGCTGCTACTGATGTCGATCTTCGCCGAATTCGTGGCGCCGATGGATCCGAAGGCCACTGACAGCGGCTTCGCACCGCCGCAGATCATCAGCTTCCACGACAAGGATGGCGGCCTTGTGCTCCAGCCACGCGTTTACGCGCTTGCTGAAACCGATGCCCTCGACCCCGTCACGTTCCAGCCCGTCGTCGGTCCGGACTACAACAATCCGCGACTGATCGGCCTGTTCGTCAAGGGTGACAGCTACGACCTGTTCGGCCTGATCCCCGGCGACCGCCATCTGTTCGGCTCGACGGATGGACAGGCGGTGCATTTCCTCGGCACCGACAAGTTCGGCCGCGACGTGCTGTCGCGCGCCATCTACGGATCGCGCGTGTCGCTGATGATCGCGCTCACCGTCGTGTTCATCGTCACCGTCGTCGGCACGACTGTTGGCATGGTGTCCGGCTATTTCGGCGGCACGTTCGATGCCTGGATGCAGCGCTTCGTCGACCTCGTGCTGGCCTTTCCGCAACTGCCGCTCTATCTGGCGCTGACGTCGCTGATCCCGGTCACCGCGCCGACCAATGTCTTCCTCGCCTTCGTCATCTTCGTCATGTCGGCACTCGGCTGGGCGCAGATGTCGCGCGAGGTGCGCGGCAAGACGCTGGCGCTCGCCCGCATCGACTATGTCCGGGCGGCAATGGCCGTCGGCGCCACCGACCGGCGCATCATCATGCAGCACATTTTCCCCAACGTCATGAGCCATGTCATCGTCTCAGTGACGCTCGCCATCCCGAGCGTCGTGCTGCTCGAATCCTTCCTTGGCTTCCTCGGTTTCGCCGTCAAGCCGCCGCTGATCTCCTGGGGCCTGATGCTGCAGGATACCTCGACCTATTCGGTCATTGGCTCCTATCCCTGGATCCTCACCCCCGTCGCCTTCGTGCTCGTCACCGTCTTTGCGTTCAATGCGCTCGGCGACGGTCTGCGCGATGCTGTCGATCCCTACTGAAGGAAGACGCTCCATGCCTCTTTCCGTCTTCGAAAATTTCGCTCCCGTGCTGCGGCTCGATCATCCGGGCCGAACGACAGCGCCGATCATCGATGCCCGCAATGTCGCGGTCAATTTCAAGGTCGAGGACGGTATCGTCGAGGCCGTAAAGGATATCTCCTTTCAACTCTACCGTGGCGAGACCATTGCGATCGTCGGCGAATCCGGGTCCGGCAAGTCCGTCACCGCCCGCACCGTCATGGGCCTGCTCACCAAGCGCGCCGTCGTCGCACCGCAGTCGACCGTCGCCTATGACGGGCGAAACGTGCTGAAATTCTCCGAGCGCGAACGCCGCAAGCTGCGCGGTGACCGGATCTCGATGATCTTCCAGGAGCCGATGAGTTCGCTCAACCCGATCTACACCATCGGCAGCCAGATCGTCGAAGCCATCCGCGTCCATCGCCGGGTCAGCCGGCAGGATGCCTACAAGCGGGCGCTCGAACTACTGGAAAAGGTACAGATTCCGGACCCGAAGGCCCGGCTCAACCAATATCCGCATCAACTTTCGGGCGGCCAGCGGCAGCGGGTGATGATCGCAATGGCACTTGCCAACGATCCGGACTTGCTGATCGCCGACGAGCCGACGACAGCGCTCGACGTCACGGTGCAGGCGCAGATCCTCAACCTGATCCGCGACCTGCAGAAGCAACTCGGCATGGCGGTGATCCTGATTACCCACGACCTGACAGTGGTCAAACAGTTTTCCGACTACGTCTACGTGATGCAGCTTGGCGAAATGCGCGAGCACAACACGACGGCGCAGCTGTTCGCCAATCCGCAGCACCCGTACACCCGCCATCTGCTCGGCTCCGAGCCGAAGGGGCACGCCAAGCCGCTGCCGGAAGGCTGCGAGCCGATCCTCGAAGCCAAGTCCGTGCGCGTTTCCTTCATGCTGAAGCACGGCACCTTCTTCAAGCCGGAGATGCGCGAGCTGGTAGCCGTCGGCGGCCTCGACCTCGAATTGCGCCGGCATGAAACGCTGGGCATCGTTGGCGAATCCGGCTCCGGCAAGACCACGTTCGGGCAAGCGCTGCTGCGGCTGATCAATGCCGATAGCGGGGAGATCTATTTCGACCGCCAGCCGATCCACGATCATTCGCGCAACAACATGCGGCCCCTGCGCTCACGCATGCAGATCGTCTTCCAGGATCCGTTTTCATCGCTCAATCCGCGCATGCCGGTCGGGCAGATCATCGAGGAGGGGCTGATCGTCAACAACATCGGCGCCAACAAGGCGGAACGGCTGGCGCGGGTGAAGGAGGCACTGGTATCGGCCGGCATGCCGTCGAACATCCTGTCGCGCTTCCCGCATGAATTTTCCGGTGGCCAGCGCCAGCGCATCGCCATCGCGCGGGCCATCGCTCTCGAGCCGGAATTCATCCTGCTCGACGAACCGACATCGGCGCTGGACCTTTCTGTCCAGGCCCAGATCATCGACCTGCTGCGCAAGCTGCAGGACGAGCGCGGCCTCAGCTATCTCTTTATTTCGCACGATCTGAAAGTCGTGCGCGCTCTTTGCCATCGCGTGATCGTCATGCAGAATGGCAATATCGTCGAGCAGGGCCCCGTCGAAGACGTCCTCTCCCACCCCAAGACCGCCTACACCGAACGGCTCGTCAAAGCCGCATTCGAGGTAGCTTGAACATTTTTTGTCCGGAGGCTTACATGGCAAACAACCCCAAAATCACTTTCATCGGCGCCGGTTCGACCGTCTTCATGAAGAATATCATCGGCGACGTGCTGCAGCGTCCCGCGCTCTCGGGCGCCAAGATCGCGCTGATGGATCTCAATCCACAGCGTCTCGAAGAGAGCGCCATCGTCGCCCGCAAGCTGGCCTCCACGCTGGGCGCCTCGGCCACGGTCGAAACCTTTACCGATCAGCGCCGGGCGCTGGACAAGGCGGATTTCGTCGTCGTCGCCTTCCAGATCGGCGGTTATGAACCCTGCACCGTGACCGACTTCGAGGTGCCGAAGAAATATGGCCTGCGCCAGACCATCGCCGATACGCTGGGCGTCGGCGGCATCATGCGCGGCCTGCGCACCGTCCCGCATCTGTGGAAGATCTGCGAAGACATGCTGGCCGTCTGCCCGGACGCGATCCTGCTGCAATATGTCAACCCGATGGCGATCAACACCTGGGCGATCTCCGAGAAATACCCGACCATCAGGCAGGTTGGCCTCTGCCACTCCGTGCAGGGCACGGCGATGGAACTCGCCGAAGATCTTGAGATCCCCTACGACGAAATCCGCTACCGCTCGGCGGGCATCAACCACATGGCCTTCTTCCTGAAGTTCGAGCATCGCCAGCCGGATGGCTCCTATCGCGATCTTTATCCGGACCTGTTGCGCGGCTATGGCGAAGGCCGTGCACCGAAACCGACATGGAACCCACGCTGCCCGAACAAGGTGCGCTACGAGATGCTGACGCGGCTCGGATATTTCGTCACCGAGAGCTCGGAGCATTTCGCGGAGTACACACCCTATTTCATCAAGGAAGGTCGCGAGGACCTGATCGAGAAATTCGGCATTCCGCTCGATGAATATCCGAAACGCTGCATCGAGCAGATCGCCAAGTGGCAAAGCCAGGCGGATACATACCGGAGCGCCGACAAGATCGAAGTCGCGCAGTCGAAGGAATACGCCTCGTCGATCATCAACTCGGTCTGGACCGGCGAACCCTCGGTGATCTACGGCAACGTCCGCAACAATGGCTGCATTACCTCGCTGCCCAACAATTGCGCCGCCGAAGTTCCCTGCCTCGTCGATGCCTCAGGCATCCAGCCGACCTATATCGGCGCCCTGCCACCGCAGCTGACAGCGCTGATGCGGACCAACATCAATGTCCAGGAACTCACGGTCCAGGCGCTGATGACGGAGAACCGCGAGCACATCTACCATGCGGCCATGATGGACCCGCACACAGCCGCCGAACTCGATCTCGACCAGATCTGGTCGCTGGTCGACGACCTGCTGGCAGCCCACGGCGAATGGCTGCCGGAATGGGCCCGCACCAAAAAAGCCGCGCAGGCGGCCTGATCTACCGCTCTCCTCCCCGAAGAATGGGCGTCGCAGCTATGCTGCGGCGCCCACCTGGTAATTTCACCACCGGAGCAAGCGGTTGCCGAGCAGTGCGCCGATGCCGGTGACGAGGGTGACGGCCATCATGTACCAGGATGCGACGAACAGAGGGCTGTCGTCGGGGCAGTGCCAGGCATAGATGGCAGCCGCGATACCGCCAGCCGCAAGGCCGGCGACAGCGCCCGCCAGCCGCGGACTTTCCGGCGCTCCATGGCGGAGGGCGAGCATGAAGCCTGCCAGCGGGACAAGCGACAATACCGGGATGAAGATGAGGCAGAATGCGGCGTGTTGACCCATCATGCTGGATTTCCACGCGACCTCGGGAACGACCACCAATTCGCTGGCGACTGCCACGACCAACGCCGCAAGCGGCAGCAACAACCAGCGCGAGATCGTCAGCGATGCACCGGGGCGGCCGATCCGAAAGACGAGGGCGCAGGCGATAATTGCCAATGTCAGTGTCAAGAGCAGCTTGAAGGCGACACGCACCGTATCGATCGCATCCGCCATATCGGCACGCATACCGATGGTCGACAGTAGCAGGACGGCGGATGCAACGATGCCGATCGCCAGCGCCAGCGCCAGTCTGCGGCCGAGCCGTAAGCGGACCGGGGCGTCTTCCGCCAGGAGGCTGATCAGATCATTCGTCTTCACGCGTTTCACTCCGATAGAACAGGGCCAGAGACTTCAGGGCCCGATGCAGCGCAACGCGCACTGCACCTTCCGTCATTTTCAGCCTTGCGGCCGTTTCGCCAATGCTCGTTCCCTGCAGGGAGATAGAGCGGACTATGTCGCGCTGTGGATCCTTCAGATGCTGCAGCATCCGTTCCGCGTCGAGCCGGTCGAACCCATCGCTCGACGGCTCGGCTTCGAGCGTTTCGATGACGTCCTCGATCGGCACGTTGACCCTGCGGCCCCTTCGCCTAAGGCTGTCGATCAGCTTGTTGCGGACGATGACCGACAGCCATGGACCGATGGGGCGGGCAGGGTCCCAGGTTCCCCGCTTCAGGTGCACAGCAAGAAGCACTTCCTGAACGACATCTTCCGCTTCGCTCGGCGGCGCGCCAAGCTGCTCGCAGCGTCTTCTCGCCATGGCTCGCAGATAAGGTGTCACTGCCGTCAGAAATCGGGTGTAGGCCTGCGTGTCGCCTTCGATGGCGCTGCGCATCCACTCCGCCCATTGCTCTTCGCGCGCTGAATAATTCAACCCACATCATCCCCTACGGCGAGACGCACGATCTTGTTACCGATGCTGCAACAATCTTTTGCACCCTGCCAATATCCTTGCAGCCAAGCCTTGTCCCGCGCATTCGCCAGGACGGCAAGGGCCGTTTGCAAAAAGATTTCGAACGGCCTGTAACAACCCTCGGGTCGTCGCCGTAGTCCCTGTTGCAAGCCAATCACGGCTCATCGACGGGAGACAAAATTATGAAGAACAGCATCGCTACACTGGCACTGGCCGGCTCGCTGGCATCAGCACTCGCAACCATTGCCGCCCCTGCAGCCTTCGCCGCCGACACCAAGGAAAAGTGCTACGGCGTCGCCATGAAAGGCCAGAACGACTGCGCCGCCGGCAAGCACGATTGCGCCGGCAAGTCGACGATGAGCTACGACAAGGCATCCTTCAAGCTCGTACCGACCGGCACCTGCGTCTCGATGAAGACGCCGCATGGCCACGGCATGCTGAAGCCGGTCTGAGCCGAAACGCCCGCACAGCGATCCATTCATCGGAGTTTGACATGACCAACCTTACGACAACCGTCGTCGTCGCCTCTCTGGCAACGGCATTGAGCCTCATCGGCGCCGTCTCGGCCTCGGCCGCCGATGCCAAGAAGGAAAAATGCTACGGCGTCGCCCTCAAGGGCCAGAACGATTGCGCCGCCGGTGCCGGCACCACATGCGCCGGTACCTCCAAGGTCGACTACCAGCAGAACTCCTGGAAGCTCGTTCCCGCCGGCAGCTGCGTCACGATGACGACGCCCAAGGGCCACGGCACGCTGACCCAGGGTCCGGCCCCTATCTGAGCCTACTGCGAGGCGACCTCAGCCAAGAGCGGCGGCACGATTGTCGTGCCGCCCCGTTATCGAAGGGAGAGTGCCATGAAATCCCCCACACTGCCGCCCCGTGCCGGCGTCGGCTTCAAACCGGAGCATTTTTCCGCCATCGATGCCGAGCGACAGCCGATCGGCTTCTTCGAGGTGCATGCCGAAAACTACATGGGTGCCGGCGGACCGCCGCATGCCCGCCTTGGCCGCCTGCGCGAGGATTATGCCCTGTCGATCCATGGCGTCGGCCTCTCCATCGGCTCGATGCAGGCGCTCGACACCGCGCATCTCTACAGGCTCAAGATGCTCTGCGATCGCTACGATCCGGAGAGCTTTTCCGAGCACCTGGCCTGGTCGAGCCACGACAGCGTTTTCCTCAACGACCTGCTACCGCTTCCCTATACGGAGGAGACGCTGGCCCGCGTCGCAGAACATATAGACGAGGTGCAGACGACGATGAAGCGCCAGATGCTGCTCGAAAACCCGGCCACCTACCTGCTGTTCGAGGAGAGCTGCATCGACGAAACCGAGTTCCTTGCGGAACTGGTCCGTCGCACCGGCTGCGGCTTGTTGCTCGACGTCAACAACGTCTTCGTCGCCTCCACCAACCATCACATGAACCCCCGCGAGTACCTTTCCCGCTTCCCGCTGCAGGCCGTGCGCGAAATTCATCTGAGCGGCCATTCCGAAACCACCGACGACGCCGGCGCGCCGCTGCTGATCGATAGCCACGACACGCCGGTCAAGGATCCCGTCTGGACGCTCTACGAAGAGGCAATTGCCCGCACCGGCCCCATTGCGAGCCTGGTGGAATGGGACAACGACGTTCCCTCCTGGTCCATCTTGCGTGCCGAAGCAGAAATGGCCGATGCAATCCTGCAACGGGCCGCCACCCGCCACGCAGCCTGAGGCCGCCATGTCCCTCGACACTCAGGCGCAGTTTGCTAACGCGCTGAGCAACCCGCCCCACGACATGCCGGACGGCCTGACCGCCTGGAACACGCAGCATCCCGCACGGCGGTTCGGCGTGTACCGCAACAACGTTGCCATGGCCCTGACGGGCGCGTTGGCGGCGCGGTTTCCGGTCACGGTCGAGATCGTCGGCGAGGCATTCTTTACAGCCATGGCGCTTGAATTCGTTCGCTGCCATCCACCGCTTTCGCCCCTGCTTCTGGCCTATGGTGACGATTTTGCCGCCTTCGTGGTTGAGTTCGAACCGGCCCGGGAATTGGCCTATCTGCCCGATGTCATCCGCCTGGAGGCTGCCCGCGGCATGGCCTATCACGCCGGGGACAGCATGCCGCTCGACGGCGCAGAGCTTGCAACGGTTGCGCCGGAGTATCTCGCCGGGGTCATTCTCCGACCGCATCCGTCAATGTCCGTCCTGCGCTTCACCACTCCGGCCGTTACCATCTGGGCGATGAATGCGGGGGAACTGGAGCTCGCGCCGATAGACGACTGGCGCGGTGAAGACGCGATGATCGTCAGGCCGCAAATGATCGTCAATATTCACCGCCTGCCACCGGGCGGAGCAACCTTCGTGACGGCGCTGGCCGAAGGCCAAACGTTCGGGGCGGCGGCAGTGGCTGCCATCAATGAGGCCCCAGACTTCGACCTGTCCGCCAATCTCGCGGGCATCCTGCAATCCGGTGCCTTCGCCGCAATCATCTGATCCATCTGGAGACACATCATGACCGACGATATGACCCTGGCCGCAAGGCCGGACCGCACGCTGCTGGGGAAAAGTCGCGCCATACTGCGTCTCCTCGATCGTATTCCGCACGACGCAATCGCATTGCTTTCGCGGCTGTCGATCGCTGCCGTCTTCTGGCAGTCGGGTGAAACGAAGGTCGAAGGATGGCATGTCACCGACAATGCCGTCTACCTGTTCGAGACCGAGTACAAGCTGCCTTTCGTCGATCCATGGCTCGCAGCCCACCTGTCGGCATTTGCCGAACACTTTTTCCCGCTGCTGCTGGTGATCGGGTTTGCCAGCAGGTTATCGGCACTGGCGCTGCTGGGGATGACTATGGTCATCGAGATCTTCGTCTATCCCGACGCCTGGCCAACCCACGGCACATGGGCTGTCTGCTTCCTCGTCATCATCGCCGGCGGGCCCGGAAGACTGTCCGTCGATCATCTCATCGCCCGTCGCACAGGCGTCACCATCTGAAGGCAAAACTATCCGTCTTGGGGCAAGCCGGTATTTGTTTCTACGAGGTTGCTCGCCATCGCAAGTCAAGGAAATCAGGGACTTGTTAACTAAACTTGGCCCCTGTAAGCTTCTTGTAATAAACACTCGCGATGAAGCTTGCACGGTAATCACCGTGCAAAAAGGAGGACTTGTCGATGAATGTCTTGAAAATGACTTTTGCCACTGTTGCGGCAGTAACTCTGGTCGCCTTTGCTTCGCCCTCATGGGCCGAGACGACGATCAAGGTGGTTGAAACCGGCGAGGGCGGGGGCGCCATGGGTCTCAAGCTCGATCCGATGACCGTCAAGGCCGGCCCGGCTGTCCTTTCTGTTCACAACGACGCAGCGACGGAAAATCACGAGATGATCGTGGTCAAGCTCAAGTCGGCCGACCAGAAGATCCCGTTGAACACCGCCAAGCATCGGGTCGACGAGAAGCAGCTGAAGAGCCTTGGCGAAGTCTCCGACCTGAAGCCAGGCGCTAACGGCGAGCTCAAGGTCAATCTGAAGCCCGGCAGCTACCTTGTGTTCTGCAACATCAAGGGACACTATGAAGCTGGCATGGCTGCAACCTTGACAGTCACGCCCTGAAACCAGCCGAGGTCGCCCCCGCTCGATGGCGCGGCCTCGACCCTTCGTCGTTGACAGCCAGCAGGTTCGCGAAACGCCCGACAGTGCCTTTCCGGCCACCACCTGGACAGAGTTCCTCATGATCGGAGACAAAGCTATGCGCGCCAAAATGATGATGACTACATTCGTCGTTGCAATGGGATTGACTGCCGCCTTCGCTGCTGACGAGGGAACCAAGCCTGCCCGCGAGGCCATGATGAAGAAGATCGGCGGTTCCGTCGGCATCATGGCGGCAATGGCAAAGGGCGACAAGCCATACGATGCAGCGGCAGTGAAAGCCGCTCTCATGACGATTTCGGAAACGGCCAAGGCCTTCCCGGACCAGTTCAAGCCGGATTCGGACAAGACCGACAAAGCCGCAAGCCCGAAGATCTGGGAAAACCCGGCCGACTTCAAGGCGCATGCCGACAAGCTCTCGGCCGATGCCGAGATGATCGCCATGAAACTGCCGGCAGACGCTGCAGCCCTCGGCCCGGCATTGAAGCAGCTCGGCGCGGATTGCAGCAGCTGTCATCAGGTCTACCGGCAGAAGGAGTAGCGCGCCTCCGGTTGCAGCGGCGAGTTGACTGACATCGCCAAATCCGCCGAAACTGAAATGGGAGGAAGACCTTGATCCTGAATTTTCGGCGGGTCCTGGCAATCATTGCTGGCGCCGCCCTTGCTGGCGTGGCGGGATTTTATGTCCTGACCAAGCCAACTCCACTTCCCGATAGCCATTGGGCCAACCTCGGAACTCCGGACGTCAAGAAGGGCGAGATGGTTTTCTGGACGGGCGGCTGTTCGAGCTGCCATGCGGCTAAAGGTGCGGAAGGCGATGCAAAGCTCGTCCTCTCCGGCGGCCTCGCGCTCAAGAGCCCGTTTGGCACGTTTCATGTGCCGAACATCTCCCCGGATGACACCGCAGGTCTTGGCAAGTGGACACTTGCGCAGTTCGGCAACGCCATGAAACGCGGCGTTGGACCCGACGGCGAACATCTTTATCCGGCTTTCCCTTACGGCTCCTACAGCCGCATGAGCGATGCCGATGTGAACGACCTGTTCGGCTACCTGAAGACATTGCCGAAGAGCAGCAACGTCGCACCACCCCACGAGCTGCCGTTTCCTTTCAACATCCGGCTGTTGCTCGGCGGCTGGAAACTCTTGTACTTCAGTGAAAAGCCACGCGTCGTGCTGGACAATCCGAGCGACAAGGTGAAGCGCGGGCAATACATCGTCGAAGGACCCGGTCACTGCGGCGAATGCCATACCCCGCGCGATCCGCTGGGTGGCTTCAAGGCCGACAGCTGGCTTGCGGGGGCCCCCAATCCTGAGGGAGAGGGCAACATTCCCGATATCACGCCCGGCTCAAAGTCGATCGGATCCTGGAGCGAAGCCGATATCGCAAGCTACCTGGAAACCGGCATGACTCCGGATTTCGACAGCGTCGGCGGTTCCATGGTGGAGGTCCAGCAGAATCTGGCCCATCTGCCCGCCTCGGACCGCGAAGCGATCGCCGCCTATCTCAAGGCGATACCGTCGAGGTGACGCGGGCGAGACGTCATTTGTCCCAACCGCTTGCTTTGAAACCCGATCATTGCGCTGCCTGGCAACCGCTGGACAGGATATTGCCTGCAGCCCCGGAGACGGCAACGACCGAATAGTCGTCGATGACCCTCGTCCCGGCACGGCGGGCAACGTGCTCGACGGGGCCGGTGGATCGGAAGCATTTCAGATACTGTGCCAGCCGCCCTTCGCCGGTGCGCACCACCAGCAAGGCAGACTTTTCCGCAAGAGAGGCGTCGGGGCTTTCGAATGTGTAGCGCTGCCGATCGACGATCGATTGAACCTTGTCTGCTTGATGCGAATAGAAGGCGATTTCGCCTGTGAGCCCATAGTCGGTCGTGGCGATCCATGCGGCACCGGTTTGCTGCCTGCGGCCTTCCAGCTCCGTCGTCAGGTCTTGCCAGCCGATGACCGTGTCGGCCGGGCTCGTAAACGGAACGCGCTCGCCCATCGGCGTGGCGAGGTAGAGAGGGAGCAGGGACGACAGTCCTATGCCGACCGGCACGACCCAGAGCCGGAGACGCCTCAGATGGACGTTGCCCGAAGCCTCACCTGCCACCGCTGCGGCAATGGCAAGCGCCGGGTAGGCAGGGGCAGGCCAGTTCGGATGCACCCAGTCATGTAGCGAGTGAATGATCAGATACGCGACCAGGGGGGCGGTCAGTGCGACCAGAAAGATGAAGGGGTCCGACCGGCGATTTTGGCAATGGCGGCAAAACCGCCAGACCGCAATACCCGCAAAGATGGCGATGACCGGGTTCATCAGTCCGAATTGCCCGCCGATGAATGTGGCAAGCGAATTGAGCGCCGGATGATTGTCGCCGAGCCGGCCGAACTGCTTGGCAAAGGACGCCCAGCCATGATCTGCATTCCAGACCAGCACCGGCATGAAGACCGCAAAGGCCGCCAAGCCTCCCAGCAGGATCCATGGGCTAAAGCGCCAGCGTGCGGCCCTGGGATCAAGTAAGAGCCACAGCAGGATCCCGGGACCGATGAAGAAGTTGGTGTACTTGCCGACGCAGCCGGCTCCGGCAAGTACACCGACAACGATCCACCAAAGCGGATTTTCCGTGCGTCGCAGGCGCGCCAGGGCCCAGATTGTCAGGGACCAGAACATCACGGACGGCGCATCTGGGGTCGCGAAAATAGCCTCGAGCCCCACCAGGAACATTGCGTTCAGCCAGACCGCAGAACGAAAAGCCAATCGGGTGTCGTTATAGAGTTCGATGACGGTCGCATACACCGCCAGCGATGCCACGGAGACCGACAACACGGGTAAGGCGCGAACGCCGAGCGCGGTATCGCCGAAGACATGGGTGGACAGCCATATCCACCACGCGATCATCGGCGGATGATCGTAATAACCGGCCGAGGGAACGCGGGACCAAAGCCAGTAATAAGCCTCGTCGGAATTGAGGTCGGTGTGTGCCATGGCAAAGAGCCGAAACGCCGCGAGCACCGCAGCCAGCAGCATGACCGGCCACCAGTCACCGACGCGTATCCCGCCGGCTTTATAGTGCACGCGGAATGACCTTAAGGATTGCGGACGCGCGTGTTCGGACGTCAACAACTGCCGCGGCGGACTTATGCAGACACGTCTTTTTCACCAACACGCAAGCGTTCCCTCGATAGGTCTGATGGCAGGGTCCATACCAGACCGAATTCCGAAATGCGACGGCCATTGAAGGCCAAAACTTACGCCAGACTTACATGGACAGCTTATCAACCTTTTATTGCATCGTCACAAGTTTACAATTTCTCGAATAGTGTTCAGGTCGATGTCAGCTGTTTGGTATCTTAGGTTTCACCAAGCAGATCCCCCAACCTGAAAGATCCCGTCTTGGAAAATCACCATTCAAATTCTTTTTCGCTGCCGCAGCGTGTGCTTCACTGGCTGACGGTTCTCCTGGTGTTCTTCAACCTGTTGCTTCCCGATGGAATGAGCGAGTGGAACCGCGCCATCGAGGAGACCGGCTCGGCGAGCGCAGACCAGATCGCAAGCGCCAATATCCACGCCTATGTCGGCATCGCCATATTCTTCGTCGTCCTCGCGCGCCTTTTCCTGCGCTTCACCAGCGGCGCCCCGGCATCGCCTTCACAGGAACCGAAGATTTTCAGCATCGCTGCCAAGTTCGCGCATGCAACGCTTTACCTCCTACTGCTTGCTATGCCGCTGACCGGTGGGGCGGCCTACTATTTCGGCATCGACGTCGCAGGCGGTATTCATGCGGATGTGCTGAAGGTCATCCTCTGGGTGCTGATCGGCGGACATGTGCTCGGAGCGCTGGTCCACCAGTTCTACTGGAAGACAAATGTCCTGCGCCGGATGACCGTAGGCTGACGCTTGTAGCAGCCGTTCCCGAATAGAAAAACACTGGAAAACTCAAACTTCGCCATCTGGAGAACCGTTGGATGCGACTGCTTTTGGTCGAAGACAACAGCCGCCTCGGCAAACTGACCTGCGGTGCGCTGAAGGCGGCAGGCTTTGCAGCCGATCTGTTTTCGAATGCCGAAGAGGCAGAGGCGGCGATGGCTGTCGTCGCCTACGATGTGATCGTGCTCGATCTCGGCCTGCCGGATCGGGACGGCGCGTCGCTGTTGGAGCCCGCCCGGCGACACGCGCCATCCGCGCCGATCCTCATCCTGACAGCCCGCGACGATAGCTCGTCGGTGATAGACTTGCTCAACCGCGGCGCCGACGACTACCTCTGCAAGCCGTTCGTCATGGATGTTCTGATTGCACGGGTTCGCGCGCTGCTGCGCCGGCCGGGAACCATGCGCACGTCGGTACTGAGCGAGCGCAACGTGGAGCTCGATCCCGCGCAATATCGCGTCCGGGTCGGCGGGCATGATCTCGACATCAGCCGTCGCGAGCTTTCGGCGCTGGAACTTCTCATGCGACGGTCCTCGCGCGTCATATCGCGCGCCGATTTCGAGGAATCGATGTACGGCTTCGGTGAGGAAGTCAGCTCCAACGCGGTGGAGGTGCTCATCCACCGCCTGCGACGGAAGCTGGAAGGGGCAGGGGCGGAGATCGAGATCCACAATCTGCGCGGCCTCGGCTACATGCTGGCAGAAAAGCGGCCATGAGCTACCGAAAACTATCGCTGTTTTCGCGGCTGGTGCTCTCCATGTCGCTCGTGGCGACGCTTGCGGTCTTCGCCAGCATCGGTTTTCTCTACATCCGCTTCGCATCGGCCAATAATCGCTTTCGCGAGGAGACGCTGCTGACCTTTGCCCGGGGAATGGCCAAGGAACTGCCCTTGCAGCAGGGCGGCTTCAAGTTCGTGGTGAACCGGCTTGGCGAACTGCACGGCCAATACGCCGTGCTAACTGCGGCGAATGAGTTGCTGAGCGCATCCGACGGTGTTTCCGGACCACTCGTGCCCGCCGACGATGTCGACCAGCGCTATTTCTCACTGCCTGCCCATGACGGCATCCCGAGACTTTTTGGCCTGTCGCTGCGCCTTGCCGACAAAGGCTTGGCTCGCTATGTCCAGGTGGCCTTTCCCAGCAGTCATCTCGTGTTCGACAGCGTTCTAGAAGAATTCGTCGGGGACATCGCCTGGATCTGGCTGCCCTTCGTCGTGGCGATCCTCGTGACCAACATCGTGGTTGCCAAACTCGCGCTCCGGCCACTCACCCGCGCGGCGCGCGAGGCGGAAGGGATCAGCCCGGCCAGCATCAGCGTTCGCCTGACCGAAGGCGACATGCCGCCCGATGTGCTGGCCATCGTCAAGGCTGTGAACAATGCGCTCGGCGGGCTGCAGGGCGGCTATCTGGCCCTCGAGCGCTTCTCCGGCAACATCGCCCACGAGCTGCGCACGCCGATGACCATCATCAAGGCGCAGCTTTCGGCCTCCGACGGAGCGTTTTCCTGCGACCTCGAACGAGACTTCGATGCGCTGGAGCGGATCGTCACGCAACTGGTGGACAGGGTGCGGCTCGGCGGCCTTCATTTCGAAACGGACGACTGCGTCGACCTGTGCGAGATCGTCCGTCGCGTCGGCGCCTTCCTCGCCCCGATCATAATCCAGAAGGGCAGGTCGATCGAGATCATCACGCCAGACCACCCCGTTCTCATCAGCGGCGCCAACGACTTCATCTTCCGGGCGCTGCGAAACCTGATCGAGAATGCGGTCGAACACAGTCCTGTCGCCGGCACGGTGACGATCACCGTCAGCAACGAGCGCGAAATCACAGTCACGGACGAGGGGACAGGGTTTCCGCCCATCAAGCTCGATCCGGTGGCAAGAAGAACCCAGCAGTCCGTCAGCGATCGTTCCGATGGACTGGGGCTTGGGCTCTCCATCGTCGACGAAACAATGATGGCGCACGGGGGATTGCTGTTCCTGTCCAACCCGACCGGCGGCGGAGCGTCTGCGCGGATGGTCTTTCCGACACCCTCTTCTCCTCGAGCTCTGTAAGTCGCCTGTAAGCTGCAGCCGGCATAACCAGCGAAGCGATCGAATGGCCCTCACAGCCCCATCGCCAAACGCGGATGGATGAACCGTGCGCTCAATCTGGCTGCGCCCGACGCATGATGCGGAGGCCGGCCGAAGGAGATGCATCCTTGTCTGCCATTTCATCCATCGCCGCCCTTTCCACCACCGCAGCCGTCCAGACACGACCACCGGTTTCCCCGGCTGCATCTGCCAATCCGTCGGGCACTCCCCAGCCGACAGTTGGCGCCTCATCGGCCGCCAATGTGCCGTCTGCCATCGCCGCACTCTCTCTGCGTAGCGCGTCGGATGGCGATTCAGACGACCGCTAGGACGCATCAAAGTGGCGGCGAGCCGGCCTGCTGCCGTGTCGCCGCTATTCCGTAAGTCAGCTGTAATTCCTGCCGCCAATAGCTGTGGCAGCAAATCGGCGAATGCGCCGACAAGAGATCGCAGCGGGTAATGACGACATGCACCGGGTCAATCGCGAGACACTTACCGTCCCTGTCTATCTGATCAATCTGGACAGGGCGCCCGACCGTCTGGAACTGATGACCTCGATGCTTTCGGATCTGTCGTTGCCGTTCGAGAGGGTCTCCGCCATCGACGGGAGAGCAATCCAGTTCCCGACCGCCGATTTTGCCGAGCGCGCCTATGTCCTGCGCCACGGCAGGCGGCGCAACCCGGCCGAGGTCGGATGCTATCTGAGCCACATCGAATGCGCTCGCCGGCTGCTGGCCTCATCGTCGGAGCATGCCCTCGTGCTCGAGGACGACGCGGTTCTTCCCGACGATATCAGCGACCTCATCCACGGCGCTATTAAAGCTGGCGAGACCTGGGATATTCTGCGGCTATCGAGCGTCAACAGCGGCAAAAAGCATGTTTTCCGCAAGCTCACGCCCCGCCGGAGCCTGGCGATCTCACTGACGCGCGAAAAAGGGTCTGGCGCATACGTCATCAACCGGCGGGCGGCGGAGTGGTTCGTCACCGGCCTGATGCCCATGCGCCTTCCCTTCGACATTGCCTTCGATCTTGAATATTTTGCCGGCCTGAAGGCAGCCTTCGTCGTTCCCGTGCCGGTCGTTCAGGATATCGGCCTGATATCACAGATACAGGGCCACCGACGGGCGTTTCATCTTTCGCGCTGGCATTATCTATCCGTCCAGCCCTACAGGGCATGGCTGGAGATCACGCGTCTGCTCAGCCGGTCTGCGCGGTTGCTATCGGCCCTCGCAAGGGACGGCGCCGAACCCGATCGGCACGCCTATGATCGAGCGCTTCTCGGCGAAGACCGATACCTGCCAGACATGGCCGTTTCAACGGACCAGCACAGCAGGCAGCGGCGACAAGGACGCCGACGTGCATGACACCAACGGGATCATCAACCTTTCACACGGGCGCGGTAGTCAGATGCCGGGACGCCGCTGGCTTGGCAAAGCAGGGCGAGGGTGCGGGGGGCTGACAGCGGTTTGCAAGAGTGCAGCCAGATTTCCTTTGGCGCTTCAGGCTCCTGTCAGCGTCGAGCGATATCCAGCAGCATGGCTGCAGATGATCGTGGGCGTCGAACGCAGCAAGGCAGGTGGGATAAAACACCGTAAGCGAGAATATTGTGCCGATGTCTGATCTGACGAGCGTTGCCGCCCCGCAAGCCTATACGGCGAGAAGCCGTGTCATATTTATGGTGACGTTCGTTCTCTGGTGGGCAATCCTCGCTCTGTTCAATGCCTTTCCTTCCATCGATATCGCCGTCGCACAGCGGTTCTTCACCGGCACAAATTGCAGCATATTCGACGCCGTCGGCCGGACTTGCGGCAGTTTTGCCTACGATGCCAGCCCGTTTTTCACAGCGGCACGCAACGTGCTCTTCGTGCTTCCCTACATCGCAGTCGCCGTCTTGATTGCCGACCTCATCCGCTGCAAATTCACTGGTGCTGCGGACTGGAAGAGCCCGCGGGTGATGCTCAGCCTGACAGCGCTGATGTCGCTGGCGCTCGGTTGCGGCCTGACCGTCAACCTTTTCCTGAAGACATTTTCAGGCCGCCCACGCCCGCGCGAGACGTCCTGGTTCGGAGGCCAGCTGGATTTTGTCCAAGCGGGCTCGTTCGCCGGGAAATGTCTCAAGAACTGCTCGTTCGTGTCGGGAGAGGCATCGTCGGCGGGATGGCTTTTCTGTCTCATCCTTCTTCTGCCGGCACGCTGGCGCCTGACGCTGGGGTTGCCCATGGCCTTTATCTCCCTCATCATCCCCGTGATGCGCGTGCTCACGGGCGCGCACTATCTCTCGGATGTCATCCTTGGCTGGCTGTCGTCCGTGGTGATTTTTGCGGGAGTTCTGGCGGTGGCTGAGGGAATGACCAACCGTCGCTATCTCTGAGCGTCCGCGGTCAAGCCAGAAAATTTTCAATCAAAGTGACTGACGCTCTTCTTTGAAACGCCATTTATCGTGCGCAATCCGCATCCGGCGATCGTCTTCAGCGACGGCCACCAGGGTGAGATCCCCTGAGGCCTGGCAAAACGGCGAATACGGACAAGAGCATCGCCAAGGTCGAAGGGCTTCGTCAGGTAGTCAATCGCACCGTTTTCCAACCCCTCGATCCTGTCGGAAGCCTGGTCGTAAGCGGACAGGATAATGACAGGGATGTGCGGCGACGTCTGCTGCAAGGAACGGAGCAGACAGAGCCCGCTTCCGTCAGGCAGATGCAGATCCAGCAGCACCAGAGCGTACGACCCCTCGTCTGCGGCGACGCGGGCTGCCGCAAGGGTCAGCACCCAGTCCACGTCCCATCCGTCCGCTACGATGTGGTCGTGCAGCGCATCGCCGATGAGGAAGTTGTCCTCGACCAAAAGAATACGCAAATCCGCTACCCCCGAAGCATTAGCGTCGGTAGATGCACGTTTATACTGACATTCACCTGAAATTGTTCTCGATCAATGCGCCCCGCCAAATACCGGTGACACTCGACTGGGGCGCGCTGTTTGCGTCCCCGGAACAGGCAGGTTCAGGCGTCTGTCAGCTTTGCGCAAGATAGTGAACGGCAACCGTCATCGGTCCGTCTTGCTGTGGTCGACTTCAAAGTGCCGCCAGCCCAACAGACTGGCCTCAGAGAAAGCCGTACTCCGAACATGACCAGTTTTTCCCATCTCAACCTGTTGGTCCCCGGTCTGTCGTGCGCGACGTGACGACGCCTGCGATGGTGGCCGGAGGTCCCGGCTCAGGTGCCAGGCAAGCGCTCGACATTTCCGTGGAGCAACGATCCGGGCTCGCAGCACGTCCTTTCCTCTGGGGGAGCTTGACGGCCTACGCTATCGACGTGTTGCTCTTCGAGATGCTTTTCGGTCTCGGCATCAGCCTGCCGGTGGCATTGGCCGCAAGCTTTGCTGTGGCGTCGACCTTCTCCTACATTCTGCACTCCAGAGCGGCAGCCGGAGGCGGCGTCTGGCATCAGCTTGGCCGCTACGTGGCAATCTGCTTTCTGGGGTTCGGACTGCGCGGCGGGGTATTTGCGGACGCGATGGCGTTGCTGACATGGTCGCCGTCAGCCGCAATCGTCCTCGGCGCCGGCGCTTCAGCGGTTGCGTGCTATTTCGGCAATCACTTTTTCGTCTTCCGGATGACGTGGCCTTCCTCGGCGCCGGCGCGCTGGCAGTTGGCGGCAGCAGGCGTGGTTTGCTATATGCTGGCGCTGCGTCTCGCCTATATCGGCGTCGTCGATCTTCTGCCGGAAGAGGCCTATTATTGGAACTTCTCCCGCCATATCGACATCGGCTACCTGGATCACCCACCGATGTCCGCGTGGATGATCTGGCTTGGGACCGCGCTTTTCGGCGATACCGAATTCGGCGTCCGCATCGGGGCCTACCTTGCGTGGATCGTTGCGTGCTTGTTCGTCTACCGCCTGACAGCCCATCTTTTCGACAAGACGACCGCAATTGTCGGGCTTGTCCTCACCGCCGTGCTACCCGTCTTCTTTTACACCGGGTTCCTGATGACACCGGACGTGCCCCTGACTGCGGCCTGGGCAGGGGCGCTGTACTTCCTCGAACGGGCGCTGGTTGCAGACAAGCGCAATGCCTGGTGGGGCGTGGGGGTCTGTGCCGGTCTCGGCATGCTGTCGAAATACACGATTGCGCTGCTCGGCCCCGCAGCCCTGATCTTCATGCTCATCGACCCGCGAGCGCGGCGATGGCTGATGAGGCCCCAACCCTATCTTGCAGCTGCCACGGCGCTTTTCCTGTTCAGCCCCGTCATCTACTGGAATGCGACACATGCCTGGGCGTCTTTCGCCTTCCAGAGCACCCAGCGTCTCGCCGACACGCCGGCTTTTTCCTCGCCGGCGCTGGTCGCAAGCGCGGCATTGCTGCTGACGCCGCTTGGGCTCATCGTCGCAATCGCAACGCTGGTCTCATGTCTTCGCCGCCTCGTCACGGCGCAGAAAACCGATGTGCAGGTGAGACGAAGGACGCTGTTCATGCTGGTGTTCACGTTGACGCCCCTGTCGGTTTTTGCAGCGTTCAGTCTCGGGCATGAGGTGAAGCTCAACTGGACGGGGCCGGTGTGGCTCGCGATCCTGCCCGCCGTCGCCGCGACCATCATCGACGCCAATTCCGGTTCTTCCAGGATTGCCGCAGCGCTGCGCCGGTCCTGGGCGCCGACGCTGCTTGGTACGCTGGCCATATACGCCGTGTGTCTGCACTATCTGGTCCTCGGGCTGCCGTTCGCGGGCCATCTCGGAAACATCCGCACATTGCCGGTGGCCTGGGACGATCTCGGCCGCGAAGTCGGCCTGATCGAACGGTCTGTCGAGGAGCAGGCGGGCCAGAGCGTGCTTGTGGCAGGCATGGACAAATACTTCGTTGCCAGCGAACTCGCTTTCTACAACAGGCGCGACGGCAACGTTGCGGGCAACTCCGTCGGCGCCGGTCCGCTTGGCAACGATAGTCTCATGTACGGATATTGGTACAGGCCTGCGGAAATGCAGGGCCGCACCATCATGCTGGTCAGCCTGAAAAAGAGCGACGTCGATAAACCCGGCGCGGGACGCTACTTCGATCGCCTCACGGATATCCAGACGCATGGCGTCAGCCGGAATGGCGTTACCATCGGCAAGTTCTACTACCGCATTGGATATGGCTATCGGGACTGCGCCTCGCCGGCGGCACAATGCCCGTCGCAATGAGCACCCCGATCGAATTCGCATGCAGCGCTTCAGTTTGTCGTCAGGGTAAGGGTGCAAGAGTGACATGATCAGACAGTCCGCGTCGCCGACAGAGACTGAGCTTGGTGTTCGTATTCCGGCAGCCGATCCAAAGGCCTGATGCCACTGCCGGATTAACGCTCGAAGGTCGTAAGATTGATGAATGTAAGTGTCTCTGCCGCGCGCCTTGTCGAGGACGATCTCTCGGCCATCAGCGCTCAAATCAGCCTCGATCATATCGGTCCCGAGCTTTCTATCGTCATTCCAACGCTGAATGAGCGCGAAAGCGTCGCCATTCTCGTTGACCGACTGCGCGCGACGCTGGCCGGTATCGACTGGGAGGTGATTTTCGTCGATGACGATTCCAGCGACGACACCATCGGCCAGGTTCGCGCCCTTTCCGTCAACGACCGGCGCATTCGCGGTTTGCGCCGCGTCGGCAGGCGGGGGCTCGCCGGCGCCTGCATAGAAGGTATCCTGTCCAGCTCCGCACCCGTGGTTGCCGTCATGGATGCCGACCTTCAGCACGATGAAACCCGGCTGGCGGAAATGTTCAACGTTCTGCGCACCGGCAACGCGGACCTCGTCGTCGCCAGCCGCTACATTCAGGCGGACGGCGCATCGGACGGGCTTTCGAGAATTCGCCATGCCGGCAGCCGGCTTGCGGTGGGAATGGCGCAGTCCCTGCTGGGAGTGCGGCTAAGCGATCCCATGAGCGGGTTTTTCATGATCCGTCGCGAATTCGTCGAGGCAGTGGCGCCGCGCCTGTCGAACCAGGGCTTCAAGATATTGCTCGACATCGTCGCGTCGTCACCGAAACAGATGCGGATCGAGGAAGTGTCCTACGCATTCAGCCCGCGCCTGCACGGTGTCAGCAAACTCGATGCATCTGTGGTGTTCGAATATCTCGGGCTTCTCATCTCCAAGGCTTCTGGCGACTTCATCTCTGCGCGCTTCCTGGCCTTCTGCCTGGTCGGCTCGACGGGCCTCGTGGTCAACCTCGTGTTTCTGCGCATACTGCTCGGGGCAGGGCTGGACTTTCCAACGGCGCAGACTGCCGCCATGCTCATCACCATGGTTGTGAACTACACCCTGAACAACGCTCTCACCTACAGGGACAGGCGTAGGCACGGGTGGAGGTTCGTGACCGGGCTGGGCATGTTTGCAGCACTCTGCAGTTTCGGCGTTTTTGCCGGGGTCGGCGTATCGACCGCCTTCTATAATAGCGAACCACGCTGGTGGTTGGCCGGCCTCGCAGGTGCCGCTATCGGGGCTGCCTGGAACTACTTCACCAACTCAGCCATTACCTGGCGCAAGCGCTAAGCCGGGCCGGAAACCAGGCATTGGTCTGGTTTCCGGATTTTCTCATGACTGCTGGACTGCCAGCCTGCGGCCACGGGCGCGCGGATCAGGTGCGGGAACGGCGGCCAGAAGGGCCTGCGTATAGGCATCCTTCGGCGTCTCGAACACCTGGCGGCGCGTGCCGCTCTCGACGATTTTACCGTAGCGCATGACCACGACATGGTGCGACATCCGCTCGATGACCGCCATATCGTGCGAAATGAACAGATAGGCGAGACCCATCGTCTCCTGCAATTCGAGCAGCAGATCGAGAACCCGCGCCCGCACGGACACATCGAGGGCCGCCACGCTTTCGTCGGCAACGATCAGCTTCGGTTCCAGCGCCAGGGCACGTGCGATACAGATGCGCTGGCGCTGGCCGCCGGAGAACTCGTGCGGATAGCGGGTGGCGGCATCGGGCGTCAGGCCGACGCGGCGCAGCAGCTCTGCCACCCGGTCGCGACGCTCCGATTTGCTGCCGATGCCGTGGATGATCATCGGCTCGGCAACTGCAGCCCCCACCGCCATGCGCGGATCGAGCGATGCATAGGGGTCCTGGAAGATCATCTGCGCGGAGCGGCGAACCGGCTGCATTTCGCGCTGGCTAAGCCCACCGATATTGCGGCCGTCGATCACAACGTCCCCCTCGTAGGGGATGAGGCCGAGCACAGCCTTGCCGGTCGTCGACTTTCCCGAGCCGCTTTCGCCGACGAGACCGAGCGTCTTGCCGGGCAGGATCTCGAAGGATACGCCATCGACCGCTGCCGCCCGCCTGGTTGGCTTGAAGAGCCAGCCGGCCTGGCTGCCGTAGGTAACGGTCAGATTGCTGACGTTGAGCACCGGCGTCCGGTCGAGCGGCATCGGCGCGACCAGGCCTCTGGCAGTGACGCGCGGTGGACCGTCCGTACCGGCATGGGCGCCAAGACGCGGCACGGCCCCCAGCAACTCCTGCGTATAGGCGTGGGTCGGGCGCTCGAAGATATCGATCGCAGCTCCCTTTTCGACCATGCGGCCGTTTTGCATGATCACGACGCGATCCGCCATTTCCGCCACAACCCCCATGTCATGGGTGATGAGGATGATCGAGGTGCCGAACTCCGATTTCAACTCGCGCATCAAACTCAGGATCTGTGCCTGGACAGTGACATCGAGCGCCGTGGTCGGTTCGTCGGCGATCAGCACCTTGGGGCGGCAGGAGAGCGCCATGGCGATCATCACCCGCTGTCGCATCCCCCCGGAAAGCTCGTGGGGAAACTGCTTCAGCCGCCGAGCCGGATCGGTGATCTGGACGGCGTCGAGCATGCGCAGGGCGGACGCCACGGCACTCGCAGTGTCGCTCTCCTGATGCTCGCGGATCGCCTCGGTCAGCTGGTCGCCGACTGAGATCACCGGGTTGAGCGAGGTCATCGGCTCCTGGAAGACCATGGCGATCTCGCCGCCACGCACCTTGCGCATCGCCCGCTCGGGCAGGGATAGCAGGTCACGGCCGCCGAGCATGATCTTGCCGGAGGCCACCTGCAATGATGCTTTCGGCAGCAAGCCCATGACAGCGAGCGAGGTTACCGACTTGCCGGAGCCCGATTCGCCGGCAAGGCAGAGAGTCTCGCCGGTCATCAGATCGAAATCGATGTCGTCGAGCACCCGCCGGCGGCCTTCCGGCGTGCGGGC
The DNA here is from genome assembly GCF_019355735.1 of Rhizobium sp. B230/85. Lineage (NCBI taxonomy): Bacteria > Pseudomonadati > Pseudomonadota > Alphaproteobacteria > Hyphomicrobiales > Rhizobiaceae > Rhizobium > Rhizobium sp. B230/85. The sequence goes on along the minus strand of NZ_CP072158.1, from coordinate 168,001 downwards.
ATCGACACACAGGTTTCTCACCGAAAGCGCGGCGGGCGACGAGGCTGTTTCCGTCACGCGAACACGATCCTCGGGAAGTAGAACGACACCACCCAGTTCGGCATGTCGACGATCTCGCTGATCCGGAGGTCGCCGCAGACAGAGCACAGCATGTAGGCGTCGACCGGGCTCATGCCGTGTTCGTCGCCGAGCAGGTCGATCATCCGCATCAGGCTTTCCCGCGCACCCGTCATCAGGTCCGGCCCGATGCCCGTTGTCACCTCATAGCCGGCGCCGTCCAGATGGCGGGTGACCGGCTCGGTTGTCGTAAAGCGCGGGCTCTTCAGGCGCGCATCCTTGACCAGTTCGATCGTCGCCTCGACATTCATCTGGCTTTCGATGGCGGTTCCACAGACCTCGCCGTCGCCCTGCGCCGCGTGGGTGTCGCCGATCGAGAACAGCGCACCCTCGACTTCGATCGGCAGGTACAGCGTCACGCCGGCGCTGAGATCACGAATATCGAGATTGCCGCCGACATTGCGTGGCGGCACGACGGAGTGCAGACCCGGGGCTGCAGGCGCAACCCCGATGGTGCCGGCAAATGGCTTCAGCGGCACGCGACCGCCGGGCCCATAAAGGGCAGGCGTCATGGCGTTGGCATCATAGGACCACATGTGGAGAGCCGGATCGGGAAACTGGTCGGCCAGAAGGCCGAAGCCTGGAATATTGGCAGTCCAGCCGAGGCCCGACGGCACGAAGCGGCGGAGGGTAACCTTCAGCGCGTCGCCCGGCATCGCGCCCTCGACATAGACAGGGCCGGAGACCGGATTGATCTTGCCGAAATCGAGCTCCTTCAGCGATTCCAGCGTCGCGTCGGCTCCAAGCTGTCCGCCGGAGGAATCCATACATTCGAAATGGATGGTTTCACCGGGTTTGGCGACGACCGCGGGTTCGAAATCCCGGTTCCAGCCGAAATTATGCTGGGCGCGGTGAATGGTGTGGGTGCAGACGATGCACATGGGTGCCTCCGAAGATTGAGCCTCCCCGGGGCGATGCCCAGGGAGGTATTGAACCGATCGGCTTACTTCTTGACGAAGATCGCTTCGTAATCGATGACGCGGGTCGGATCGATGTAGATCTCATCCGGTCCGCCCATCCGCTTCGACTTGGCAACGACCCGGCGCTCGTTGAACACAGGGATCCAAGGCGCATCCTTTTCCTGGATCTCGGTGAAGATCTTTTTCCAGGCTTCGTTGCGCTCCGCAGCCTTGGCAGGCAGCGGCAGGGCGTCGGCCGCCTGGGCGCGCGGTTCGATTTCCTTGTTGCAATACCACGACCAGTTCCACCCACCGGCGACGGCACTGCCGCAGCCGAGGATCGGTCCGTAGAAGTCGGACGGATCCGGGAAGTCAGCGATCCAGCCAAGACCGCCGGACCAGGCCATCGGCGCCTGGCCCTGCGTACCGCCGGCAGCGATGACGTTCGGATTGGCAAGCGCCTTGATCTCGACCTTGACGCCGACGGCCGCCAGATCCTGCTGGATCGCCTGGGCGATGCGCGGCTGCGGATCGGTGTTGGAGGTGTAGAGCTGGGTTGTGAAGCCGTCCTTCAGTCCGGCTTCGGCCAGCAGTGCCTTGGCCTTCTCAACACTGTAGGCATAGCCCTTGTAGTCCTTGTCATAGCCCGGCATCAGCGGCGGCAGCACCTGGTTTGCCGGCACGGCGCGACCGTTGATGATGCGAACGATGCGCTCCTTGTTGACAGCCATGTTCAGCGCCTGGCGGACCTTGACGTTGTCGAGCGGCTTTACCTGCGTGTTGAGCGTCACATAGCTCGTTTCCAGCTGCTGACGATCCACGATCATGCCTTCGAAATCCTTCGAGTTCTTCATCTCGAGGTATTTGGCAGGCGGGATGCCGTCGCCGGCAACATCGACTTCGCCCTTCTGCAGACGCAGCAGCGCCACCAGCGGCTCCTGGCCGATTTCGACCGTATAGCCATCGATATGCGGGCGGTCCTTGACGAAGTAGTCCGGGTTCTTCTCGAACACGAGGCGCTGGCCGACCGTCCATTCCTTCAGGATGAAAGCGCCGGAGCCGACCGGCTTCTTGCCGAAGTCGCCGTTCGCAGCCTCGACTGCTTCCTTCGGAACGACGGAAGAGAAGTTGAGGGCGAGCACATTGAGGAACGTCGCGTCCGGCTGCACCAGCGTGAACTTGACGGTGTGGTCGTCGACGACAGTGATGCCGTCAAGCGTCTGTGACGTGCCGGCGGTCATCGCGTCGGAGCCGACAATCGAATGGAAGAAGCCGGCGCCAGGGCCCTGTGTCTTCGGATTGACGGCGCGCTCGATCGAATACTTGACGTCGGCAGCCGTCACTTCGCGGCCGTTGGTGAACTTAACGCCTGGGCGCAGCTTGAAGGTGTATGTCTTGCCGTCCTCGGACACCGTGTAGCTTTCGGCCAGCGAAGGCTTCAACTCGGTCGTGCCGGGCGTGTAATCGACAAGGCGCGAGAACATCGCGTTGATCATCGACCAGTTCTGCCAGTCATAGCCAATGGCCGGATCGAGCGTGGCGATGTCGTCCTTGTAGGTGACGACGATCTTGCCGCCGTCGACAGGCTTGTCGGCAGCCTGGACGGCGAGCGCCGGCACCAGGGAAGTGGTCGCGAGCATGGCAGCCAGAGCTGCACGTCGCAGGAAGGTTTTTGTCATTGGTGAACTCCTCTGTTGGTTTTTGCTTGGTTATTGAGCGCGGATACGCGGGTCGATGAACGGAGCGACGATATCGGCGATCAGGTTGCCGATGACGATGGCGAGGGCCGAGACGATGGTGACACCCATGATGATCGGGATGTCGACCTGCTGGATGGCCTGCCAGGCAAGTTGCCCGATACCCGGCCAGCCATAGACGGCCTCGACGACGACGACACCGCCCATGAACTGGCCGATGTCGATGCCGATCATGGCGATGATCGGCAGGATGGCGTTGGGCAGGGCATGGCGAAAGATGATCCGCGACGACGACAGGCCCTTGGCGCGGGCGGTGCGCACATAATCCTGGTTGAGCACGTCGATCATCGCCGAGCGCACCATGCGCGCATACCAGCCGGCACCGAGGATGCCGAGCGTCACGGCCGGCAACACCACATGGTTGGGCGTGCCATAGCCGCTCATGGGGAACCAGCCGAGCTTTGCCGCAAAGACGTAGAGGAGCAGCAGCGCGACGACAAATTGCGGGGCGGACACCCCGACGAAGGACGCCATCATCACCAGCCGGTCGACAAAGCCCCCGCGGCGTACGGCGGCGATGGTCCCAAGCGTAATACCGAGGACAACTTCGACCAGGATGCCCGCCGCCATGAGGATCAGCGTTGCCGGCAGGCGGGCGAGGATCAGCGGCAGCACGGATGTCTTCTGCGTATAGGATCGACCGAGATCTCCATGGAGGATGCCGCTGAGATAATGTAGGAACTGCAGCACCAATGGCTGGTCCAGCCCCAGTTCATGGCGAATGGCGGCAACGGTTGCCGGTGTCGCGCTACGGCCGGCGATCAGTACGGCAGGATCGGCCGGCAGTGCGTAGAGCAGCAGGAAGGTGATAGCGCCGACGCCGAGCAGGATGAGTGCCGCCTGGACAAGTCGGCGGAGAATGAGAAGGGCCATCAGCCGCGCCCTCTCTGGGTCGGATCGAGAATGTCGCGCAGCGCATCGCCGACGAGGTTGAACGACAAAGCGGTCAGCAGGATCACGGCGCCCGGAATGAACACCAACCAGGGGGCGGATTCGAAGTAGCTCTGGCTCTCGAAGATGATATTTCCCCAGGAGGGCTGCGGCGGCTGCACGCCAATGCCGAGGAAGGACAGCGTCGCCTCGAGCAGCACAGTCGTTGCGATACCGAGCGTGCCCCAGACGATCGCCGTCGGCATCAGATGCGGCAGAATATGCAGCAGCAGGATACGGCCGTGGCCGGCGCCCAGCGAGCGCTCCGCCATGATGAAGTCGCGCTCCACCAGTCCGCGCGTCTCGGTATAGACGATGCGCGCGACCTGCACCCAGTTGACGAGCGCGATGACCATCGCCACGATCCACAGGCTCGGGTGCAGCAGGGCCGCCAGCACGATGGCAAGCAGCAGGGCCGGAAATGCCATCATCAGGTCGGTGAAGCGCATCAGCAGATTGCCGAAGAAGCCCCCCACGTAACCAGCCACAATACCGATGAAGAGGCCGATGGCGACCGCAATGCCATTGGCGACCAAGCCGATGACCAGCGAGGTGCGGGCGCCGAACAGCAGCCGGGAGAACAGGTCGCGGCCGAGCGTATCGGTGCCGAGCAGATAGGGGCCGCCGGGCGGCAACGGCGCGCCATCCAGCGACAGGCCATCGAACATCTGGTCATCGGGGCTGAAGGGCGCCAGCAGCGGCGCCGCGATCGCCATGACGACAACGGCGATGACGATGATCAACCCGAACAGCGCCGAGGGCTGGCGAAACATCGATTTCAGGACACGCATCAGACGGCCTCCGGCAAGGGTTCGGAGCCGCCGAGAATGAAGGCCGCCAGTTGTTCCATTGGCAATCTACGCTGCATGGCCGAGCCGCGCAGGATCGTATAGGCCTGCTCTTCCCCGACGCCCCGCGCCTCCATGATCTTTTGCACGGCGGCATGAACGAGCGGTCGCATGCGTACGCGCTCCTCCAGACGATCCATCTTCGAGCGCGTCGCCATTCGCTCTTGGTGGATGGAGACCGCCATGACCAGCGCCGGATAGACGGCCGAGCTTGCAACCGGCTTGGCGATGATCGCGCCGGCACCCTGTTCGAGCGCCCAGGCGATCCGGCCCGGTGCTTCCGAACCCAGCAGCGCAATCACAGGCACCGCCGGATGCGCGGCGGGTGCCGAAGCGAGCAGCCCGTCCCAGCCCTGATCGGCATCGACGATCACGAGGTCCGGACATTCCATGGCAGAGAGCGGCTCCCAGCGCAGCGATGTGCTGAGGCCGAGAAGTGTCAGCTGGCGGATCAAGCGCTCCGTGTTGCTGTCTTCCCTGTGCAGGATCGCAGCATGCCAGCCAGTGAAATTCGGTGTTTCCCTCATGAAACCACCCGCAACTTCGGCGCCGCAATCGTGTGACGCGCAGTCAGATATGGGTCGGCAGGGATGGCCGGACGCGAGGCGATGACATCGAAACCATTGCCGGCATTGATCCGTCCGAGATGAAAGGGGAGGGCCGCGTGGTTGGTCTGCCGGTCGATCGCGAGCGGACCGAACAGGCTCGGCCAAGAGGCGCCATGAAGCGCCCGTCGCACTGCCTGCGGCTCGTCGCTACCGGCTGCGATTATGGCCTCGACGCAAAGTTTGACAGCGGTATAGGCGCTGGCAAAAACGCTGGACACGCCACGCTCCGGCCCGAATGCCGCCGCCACGCGGCTCTTGAACTCGGCATTTTCGGGCGACACGATGCTGGCGAAATAGGAGGCGGCGCAAAGCTGCCCGACGGCCGCACCTGCGGCGATATCGGAAAGTTCGCACTCCATCAGATCGCAGCTGACGACCGGGCAATTCTCCGGCAGGAAGGCCGGGTCCCGGTCTGCAAGCGCGCGGATGGCCGCCAGAAATGCGTAGCTGGAGGGGCCGATCAAATTGTTGAGGATGAAGCTCGGCCGGCGCTCGGCAATATCCGCGACGATGCGCTCGACCGCAGTCTCCTCGAGCGGCAGATAGCGCTCGCCCAGCACCTCGCCGCCAGCCGTGGAAATCAGCTCGCGGGCCAGCCGGTTCATTTCCCAGCCCCACACGTAGTTGGCGCCGACGAGGTAGGGGCGCTTGCCGTAACGGGGGATGAGATGCTGGAAGAGCGGCAGCAGGTGCTGGTTGGGGCAGCCGCCGATATAAATGACGTTCTCGTTGGCCTCGAAACCCTCGTAGGGGCACATGTACCAGAGCAGGCCGTCATGCTTTTCGACCAGCGGAATGATTTCCTTGCGCGCCGCCGAGGTGATCGTCCCGACGATATGGCGGCAACCTTCGTTGCGCAGCATATGGCGGGCGCCATCCAGATAGGCGGAAAGATCAGCGCGAGGATCGGCGAAGACGGGCTCTAAGCGCAGCCCGCCCGTGGCAGCAAATTCCTCGATGGCACATTCGGCACCGTCGCGCGCATCCCGACCCATCGACGCATAGGGCCCGGTCGTCGAAAAGAGGATGCCGATCTTTAGTGCGTCGATCATTGTTCAATACCCAAACGCGAAAAACCCCACGACGCGGATCCCATCTTGGATGGGGCATCATGGGGGCGAAACTGCCCGGCGACATCGAAGTCATGTGTTAAAATTTGCCTATTCGGCAGGCCTGAGTAAAATACAGGCATGCCGTCTTTGTCAAGCGTCCTGGCGCGCGTTTATAAGCAAAGATGCGCGCAACCCCTAAACGTTGCGCTCTATGATGATCTTCAGGGCATTGCGGTTGCCGTCCCAATAGGGAAGGGCCGTTTCAGCCTCGTCAAACGCAATCACCTTGCTGATCAAGGCATCGGCGCCTTGGCCGATTTTTTGGAGATGGGTGGCGACGGCCAGGAAGTCCTGCATCATGGCATTGCGAGACCCCATGATGTCGAGTTCCTTGAGATTGAAGAACTGCGTCTGGTAAGTGACCGGCGCCTTGGAATAGCCGACATAGACGACGCGGCCGCCGAAGCAGGCGATATCGACCGCCTGCGTAAAGGTAGCGGGCAGGCCGACCGCCTCGAAGGCGACATCGACGCCGTCTTCGTTTGTCCACGCCATGACGCGCGCCACCACATCCTCGCTGCGGGCATCGATCGTCTCGACGGCGCCGAACTGCATGGCGAGAGCACGTTTCTCCGGGCTGAGATCGACCGCGATAACTTCAGCACCACGGGCGACGGCGGCAATCAGTACGCCCATGCCGATCATGCCGCAGCCCAGCACTGCGACGCGGTCGCCACGGGCAACGCGGCCGCGCTCGACGGCGTGGAAGCCGACGGACAATGGCTCGACCAAGGCCAGATGGCGTGGCGGCAGCACGTCGTTGAGGATGAGCTTTTCAGCCGGCAGGACGATTTCCTCGGCGAGGCCGCCATCCTGCTGGACTCCCAGCGTCTTGTTGTAACGGCAGGCATTCACCCGGCCTTTTCGGCAAGAGGTACACTTGCCGCAACTGGTATAGGGCATGACAATAACGCGCCGGCCTGCCGCATAGTCGGCGGAGACGCCTTCGCCTGCTTCCATGATCACACCGCCAATTTCATGGCCAGGGATGCGCGGAAGCTGGACCAGCGGGTTCAGACCCTTGAAGGTGTTGAGATCGCTGCCGCAAAGACCGATATGGCGGACGCTGACGCGCACCTGGCCGGGTCCGAGAGGCGTGGCCTCGATCTCCTGAAAACGCGTTACGTTTTCCGCTTCGATACGCAGTGCCTTGATCATGATCCCTCCCTGTCCCGTCACATCTCCCGAACGGGCATGTCCTCTGAAGCTGTCATAGCGACTTCCTCCCAGAATCGCTACAGCCCGGGAGCGGTCTTTTGACGGCTCCCGGGCTGTGCTTTCAGTCTCGTTTTAGTGGGTCGCTTCCGGCTTCACGTCCGGTGCTGCGACATCCTCTTCAGGCTTCTTGCCCTTGAAGATCCGCCGTGTCGTAACGAACAGCAACGGAATGAAGAATACGCCGAGGATGGTGGCGGCAAGCATGCCGCCCATGACGCCGATACCGATCGAATTCTGGCTTCCGGAACCTGCGCCACTCGCGATGGCAAGCGGCATGACGCCGAGAATAAAAGCCAGAGACGTCATCAGGATCGGTCGCAAGCGTTGCCGCGAGGCTTCGAGCGTTCCGTCGATCAGGCTCTTGCCATTCTTCTGCTGCTCCAGCGCGAATTCGACGATCAGAATGGCGTTTTTGGCGGCCAGGCCGATCGTCGTCAGCAGGCCGACCTTGAAGTACACGTCATTCGACTGACCGAAGAGGGTCGCCGCCAGAAGGGCCCCGAAGATGCCGACCGGCACCGACAGCATGACAGCGAGCGGGATCGACCAGCTCTCGTACAAGGCTGCAAGCGCCAGGAAGACCACGAGGATCGAGATGGCGTAGAGCTTGCTCGCCTGGCTGCCTGACAACTCTTCCTGCTCGGACAATCCTGTCCATTCCAGACGGAAGCCAGGTGGCAGCTGGGACACCAGCTTGTTGACTTCGTTCATCGCATCACCGGAGCTGACCCCCGGAGCTGCAGCACCTTGGATCTCGACTGCGGAAGAGCCGTTGTATCGCTCGAGACGAGGAGAACCGAAGCTCCAGCTTCCCGTGGCAAAGGCTGAGAACGGCACCATGGAGCCTTCGGAATTTCGAACATACCAGCGATCGAAATCCTCAGGCTGCATCCGGAAATCCGCATCGGCCTGGACATAGACCTGCTTGACGCGGCCCCTGTCGATGAAGTCGTTGACATAGCTGCCGCCCCAGGCGGTTGCCAGCGTGGTGTCGATGTCGGCTAGCGAGATATCCAGTGCGCTCGCCTTTTCCTGGTCGATCTCCACCTGATACTGCGGCTGATCCTCTTGGCCGTTCGGTCGGGTACCGACCAAGAGCGGGCTTTTGGACGCCATGCCGAGCAGCTGGTTGCGGGCCGCCATCAGCTTCTCATGGCCCTGGCCGTTGACGTCTTGGAGGTAGAAGTCAAACCCGCTGGAAGAACCGAAGCCAGGAATAGCCGGTGGCGCCAACGCGAAGACGCTACCGTCCTTGATTTTCGAAAACGCCCCCATGGCGCGACCAGCAATTGCCTGTGCCTTGGATTGCGGCGTCGTGCGGGACGCGAAATCCTTCAGCTTGATGAAGGCGAGACCGATGTTCTGCCCTTGGCCACCGAAGCCGAAGCCGGCGACGGCAAAGACGCCGTCCACATAGTCTTTCTCGGTATTCAGATAATAATCGCGCACCTGTCCCAGCACTTCCTTAGCGCGGGCATCGGTGGCTCCCGGTGGCAAGGTGACGCTGGTGATCAGAATGCCCTGGTCTTCGTCCGGCAGGAACGAGCTCGGCAGACGCGTGAACAGAAAGCCGACACCGACGACGATCAGCACGAATACGACGAGGCCGACCCAGCTGCGCCGGATAATGCCGCCGACGCCGCGCTGATAGGCATGGCTGCCGCGATCGAAATTGCGGTTAAACCAGCCAAATACGCCCTTGGTCTTCGAACCGTGCTTCGGCTTGCGCAACAGAGTGGCGCAAAGTGCCGGCGTCAGGATAAGCGCGACGATGACCGAGAGGATCATGGCCGACACGATGGTCACGGAGAACTGGCGGTAGATGACGCCGACCGAGCCCGCGAAGAACGCCATCGGGATGAACACAGCCGATAGCACAGTCGCGATACCGACAAGCGCGCCGGTGATTTCGCCCATCGACTTGATCGTCGCATCGCGTGGGGAAAGATCTTCCTCTTCCATCACGCGCTCGACGTTTTCAACCACCACGATGGCATCGTCGACGAGCAGGCCGATTGCCAGCACCATCCCGAACATGGTCAAGTTGTTGATCGAGTAGCCGAACAGCGACAGGATGCCGAAGGTTCCGAGCAGCACAACCGGTACAGCAAGCGTCGGGATCAAGGTTGCCCGCAGGTTCTGCAGGAACACGAACATCACGATGAACACGAGGACGATGGCCTCGATCAGCGTCTTGACCACGTCTTCGATCGACAGCCGTACGAAAGGCGTCGTGTCGTAGGGATAGACGACCTCGACATTGGCCGGCAGCGTCTGCTTCAGGGCGTTGATGGTCGACTCGACGGCTTCAGCCGTGCTGATAGCATTCGCCCCGGCTGCAAGCTGGATAGCAAGACCGGCAGACGGATGGCCGTTATAGGTGCTCGAGCTTGCGTAGCTCTTTGCGCCGAGTTCAACGCGCGCCACGTCGTTGATGCGGACAAGCGAACCGTTCGGAAGGCTTTTCAGAATGATGTTTTCGAACTGCTGCGGTGTCTGCAGGCGGCTCTTGGCCGTTACAGTTGCGTTCAGTTCCTGGCCCTTGCGCTGCGGCAACGCACCCAGCTGGCCAGCGGCGACCTGGCTGTTCTGGGCTTCGATGGCGGTCGAGACGTCGCTGACCATCAACTGGTACTTGGCCAGCTTGTCCGGATCGACCCAGATGCGCATGGCGTAGTTAGAACCGAACAGCGTCGTGTCGCCAACGCCCTCTACACGCTTGATCGTATCGTTCAGAGTGCTGTCGACATAATCGGCGAGATCGTTGGCATTAAGCTTGTCGTCCATCGACACGAAGCCGATGACCATCAGGAAGTTGGAGGTGGATTTCGAGACGGTAATACCGGTGCTGGTAACGGAATTGGGCAGCTGCGACTGGACGAGCGACAGCTTGTTCTGCACCTGAACCTGTGCGGTATCAGGATCGGCGGCATTGGTGAACGTCAGCGAAATCGAGGTCTGCCCGGTCGAGGTCGACGTCGAGGTCATGTAGTCCAGGTTATCGATACCTGTCATGCCCTGCTCGATGACCTTGGTCACCGAGTTTTCGACCGTCGACGCATCGGCACCGGTGTAGTTGGCCGTGATGCGCACTGTCGTCGGGGCGATCTGCGGATACTGCGAAATCGACAGTGTCGTGATCGCAAGTGCGCCCGCGAGCATGACGACGATGGCGATGACCCACGCGAAGATGGGGCGGTCGATGAAGAAACGTGACATCGTGCAGCTTACTCCGCGATGCCGCTGGCGGCACCCTTGTCGGTATTTACGAGGCTAGCCTGATCCGTCGACTTTTTCGGGTCAGCGGAAGCCTGCTTGATGTTGCCGGTCGCGTCGTCGATGGTCACCATCGAAACGTTGACGTCCTGCCCATCCTTGACGCGCTGACCGCCTTCGATGATCACCCGATCGCCGTCCTTCAGGCCTTCGCTGACAAGCCAGCTGTTGCCATAGCTGCGCTGGACGACCAGCGTCCGGGCCTGGACCTTGCCTTCGGGCGTCACGAACATTGCTGTCGGTTCGCCTTTGGTGTTGCGAGCCACGGCGCGCTGCGGAACGAGGAAGCTGTTCGGAGCCACACCCTCTTCGATGTTCGCCCGCACGTACATGCCGGGCAGAAGAGTGCGGTCCGGGTTGGGGAAGATAACCCGGACGCTGATCGTACCGACGGTTTCAGCCACTGTTGCGTTGGCAAACTGAAACTTGCCCGTTTCCTTGTAAGTGGAGCCGTCTTCCAGCGTCAGGTGCACGGCGACATTGTCACCGCTGGTCTTGAGGCGGCCTTCATCGACAGCACGGCGGAATTTCAACAGGTTGGTGCTCGACTGAGTCACATCGACATTCATCGGATCGAGCTTGTTGATCGTCGTCAGCGCTGTCGTCTGATCGGCGGTCACGAGCGCGCCGACGGTAACGGTGGATGCATCGACGCGACCGTCGATCGGAGCGCGGATCTTCGTGTAGTCGAGATTGATGCGGGCGGTTTCAAGTGAAGCCTGGGCGGACGCGACGTCTGCCTTCGCCTGCAACAGTGTCGAGTTGGCGTCGTCGAAATCCTGCTGGCTGACAGCATTCTGCTGGCTCAGACCCTTGTAGCGATCGACCTTCGCCTGCGCGCTGGGAAGTGCACCCTGCGCCTTCTGAAGCGCCGCCACGGCGCTGTCGTAGGATGCCTGATAAGGCCTGGGGTCGATCTCGTACAGGATATCGCCCTGCTTGACTTCGCTGCCTTCCTTGAAATTTCGGCTGCGAATGATGCCGCCGACCTGCGGGCGGACGTCTGCCGTCAGGTAGGCGGAGGTTCTTCCCGGCAGTTCCGCCGTAATCGCGACGGATTGCGGGTGCAGCACTATGGCGGAAACCTCGGGCTTCACCGCCGGCGCGTTGTTCTGTCCGGACTTCTGCTCGTTGCAACCGGCAACCAACAGGGCCATACCAAGGCCCGCCGCAGCGAGCGCAACTACCCTGCCAATCGAGGCGCTCCGGCTCCGGGCCGTCGGAGCAGACGAGCGTTGCGACACATGCGAAGAGGAGGCGGAGTTTTGCACGTTGCGGTTTCCAGTCCTGTTATTTACAGTACGACACGGTATGGCAAATATATCTGTAGCCGTTAATGTCAATTGCTCCCGGAGTTTGTCAATGAAAAATCAGACTCAAGGAACGGTTGCTGCAGAAGCTGTCCGCCGCCCGCGTGGCCGTCCGCAGACTGCAAGCGACGACACACGGCGCAGGATGATCATTGCCGAGGCTCGCAGCACCTTCCACCAGATGGGTTACGCCGGTACGACAATGGATCTGGTCGCAATGCGCTGCAAAGTCTCCAAGCAGACACTCTACAAGCTTTTTTCCAGCAAGACAGAGCTTTTCATGGCGATGATCGACCTTCATCGCGCATCGATGGTGGCACTTCCACGCGACGAGACAGAGACACTGCCGCTGATGGAAACGCTTGAGCAAATCTTCATGATCGACATCGATGAGGAGGTCGACAGGGATCGCCAGGCGTTCATTCACTTTATCGTGGGAGAGGCGGAGAGGTTTCCGGAAATCGGCGGGCTGCTGCACAAACACGGCCTGCAGCAATCGCGAACCCTCCTTGCGGAATGGCTGCAGATACAAAACGAACGCGGGCGAATCAGCATCCGGAATACCGAAAGCGGGGCCCGTATGCTGCTCAGCATGGTGATGGGAGCGCTGGCTCCCATGCCGGGCAATCTAGACCACTGGCCGAGCCGCGAGGCGAGAAACGAACATCTGCGCTGTTGTTTCGAAGTCTTCCTCAAGGGCGCGCTGCCACGCCCTTGAGGAAGCTATGCGGACGGATCAGTGTCGCTGCGCCATGGCGCAGACGTCGTCGTCCATTTCGCCCATCAGGGACTGCGGATCGCGGGCCGCATACATTTCCTGCAGCACGGCGCCAAGCGCCAGATCCAGGCACCAAACTGGAAACTCGGCATTCATTCCCTTGGCGCTCTCGCGGGCATAGGTGATGAGCCGCGCAATCGATGCCAGTTCCTTTAGGGTGTCGGAATCGATCTCTCTGTTTTCATTAGGAAGTATCGTTGTCATTGCTGCCCCACATGCGCTGCCGAAGTTGTTCGCATTCCGCGGTTTCTATAGCGCAGACACTGGACATTGGCGCGTGACAACAGCCGTGACACAGCGTTTGGGTGCGGCTCATTTTTAGTTACAACTTTAAAAGGAATTTATAGATGAGAGACTCGCCAATACGCCCGTAGAGGCATGTGGTGTTATCAAAAAAAAGCACGCCCTGATTTCATAGGGCGCGCGTTCTGGATCAGATCAGCGGTCAAACGACCGTGCGTTCAATGGTGCAGTGTAATGGGAGCTTCTGTCGTCACAGCGACTGCTGCCGGTGCGGCTTCGGATGCGTCGGCAAGGGATGTCACGAGCGTCAGGATTGACTGGCGAATGCCGGCGTCACCGATTTTCATAAAAGCCTTGTTCAATCCCAGTCCCTCTTTCGAGGTCAGGAATTCGGAGAGGTCGTCGAGGCCGTTCAAGTGCCCGATGCCATCTGTCGTGATGGACTGGGAATTATCCTGCTGGAAGAAGAAGCTTACCTGGATCGCCAAAACGCCGGCAATCGTCTGCAGCCTGCTGGCACCGATGCGGTTGGTGCCTTTTTCGTATTTCTGGACCTGCTGGAATGTAACGCCGATCTGGTCGGCAAGCCGCTCCTGGCTCATACCCAGCATCAGGCGTCGCATACGAACTCGTGAGCCGACGTAAATGTCGATTGGGTTTGGTACTTTTGCAGTCACTGCACAGTCTCCTGGATCAAAAGGCGATGACAACCCTAACATTCAGCCACTTGGAATGCTCAGGAAAACGCTGCGGTACGATATATGCCAAATTTGTTCGAAAAACGACACCTGCTGCGTAAAAAACGCGCTCTGTATGCAAATTTCACAAACCGCATATATTTTGATCAGCGAGCGCAGCGCCTATCGGGGCTGGATAGCCGAGGATGAGCGGCAGTTTCGAACCGGGCAGCTGGGATTGTCGCTGGTCGGAACATAGGCGCTGGCGGCATAGGATCCGAAGTCGCATTTGGCGCTGTCTGTTACGTAGCGATCATAGACCTGTATGTTGCCGCGGCGCGAAAAATAGCGCAGCAGGACTGCCTTTTCCCTGGCAATAATCTGCTGCACGTCGCCGCAGGTACGGTCTGTGGAGATGTAGCGCGATATCGCCAGCGCGGGGGATGCGAGGCAAAGCAGGGCCAGGGCTGCAAGCGCAATTTTCATGTTTGTCCCTCTTCGGTCGTCAGCAATATACTCCGTCTAGCGCTTTCGCGGAGGCATCGCGAGTAAAGATTGCGGGATGTGTCGCGTAAGTTTTCCACTGAAAGCGGAATGAAAGGTTGGAGCGCTAAGTTGCAGACGCATCGTGGAGGAGCCCATGCCCGACAAGGGCTGAGAACGGTGCCAACAACAGGAGGAGATATCCCATGCGTTCCAACGCATTTTTTCATTGCGTCGCCCTTTCCGCCATTATGGCCGCTGCATCGCTCGGCGCAACCACCGCTGCAAAGGCTGCTGACAAGATCACCATCATGGTCGGCGGTTTCGAAAAGCAGATCTACCTGCCGGCCAAGCTGACGGAAGCACTCGGCTACTTCAAGGACGAAGGCCTTGACGTGGAGCTGCTGAACGAAGCGGCCGGCGTCGACGCCGAGAACCAGCTGCTGGCCGGCGCAGTGCAGGGCGTGGTCGGGTTCTACGACCATTGCGTCGACCTGCAGGCGAAGGGCAAGTTCGTGGAATCCCTCGTGCAGTTCAGCCAGGCGCCCGGCGAAGTCGAACTCGTTTCAACCAAGCATCCCGAAATCAAGTCGCCAGCCGATTTCAAGGGCAAGAACCTCGGCGTCACCGGCCTCGGCTCGTCGACCAATTTCCTGACGCTGTACATGGCATCCAAGGCAGGCCTGAAGCCGGGCGACGTTGTCACCATTCCTGTCGGCGCTGGCGGCACATTTATCGCCGCGATGCAGCAGGACCAGATCCAGGCCGGCATGACCACCGAGCCGACAATTTCGCGCATGCTGAAGACAGACGAGGCGAAGATCCTTGTCGACATGCGTACTGTCGAATCGACTCGCGCCGCACTGGGCGGCACCTATCCGGCAGCCTCGTTCTATATGGAGAATGCCTGGATCGACAGCCACAAGGAAGAGGCCCAGAAGCTGGCTAACGCCTTCGTCAAGACGCTGCGTTTCATCAACACCCATTCTGCAGCCGAGATCGCAGACAAGATGCCAAAGGATTTTTACGTCGGCGACAAGGACGGCTACATCAAGGCGCTCGAGGCCGGCAAGGGCATGTTCACGCCTGATGGCGTGATGCCGGAAGATGGTCCGAAGACAGTCCTCACCGTGCTCTCGGAGTTCTCGAAGAACGTCAAGGGCAAGCAGATCGACCTGTCGAAGACGTACACGACGGAATACGTCAAGAACGTCAAGTAAGCGCTTCTGCCCGCTTCCGGCAGACATCGGAAGCGGTCCATCGATCGTCCGGGGCAAGGCGTGCACGCCCCTAGACAGGCACGCACCAGGTATGAAAATGCAACAGGATAACGCCCAGGGACCGGCGATCGAGCTGATCAATGTCAGCCTGCGCTTCGTCTCGCCGACCGGCAAGTCGCTGACGGCACTTCGCGATTTCAACATGACCGTGGAACGCGGCGAATTCGTCGCCGTCGTCGGCCCGACAGGCTGCGGAAAGTCAACGACCCTCAATCTCGTAACCGGCCTTAACAAGCCGAGCGCCGGCGAAGTCCGCCTGATGGGCGGTCCGGTCGACGGCATCGATCCGCGCGTCGGCTTCGTCTTCCAGACGGATGCGCTGTTTCCGTGGAAGAACGTCATAGACAACGTCATGGCCGGGCCGCTGTTTCGCGGCAAGTCGAAGGCGGAAGCCGAGAGCACCGCCAAGGACTGGCTGGCACGCGTCGGTCTCACCCGCTTCCTCCACCATTATCCCCACCAGCTTTCAGGCGGCATGCGCAAGCGCGTCTCGCTCGCCCAGACCTTCATCAACGAGCCGGAAATCCTGTTGATGGACGAGCCCTTCTCGGCGCTCGACGTGCAGACACGCACCGTCATGCATGAAGAACTGCTGAAGCTTTGGGCCGAGCGCAAGGCGTCCGTCGTCTTCGTCACCCACGATCTCGAGGAGGCCGTGGCGCTGGCCGACAAGGTCTACGTGCTGACAGCAGGACCGGCGACGGTCAAGTCGGTCTACAAGATCGATCTGCCGCGTCCGCGCGTCGTCTCGGAAATCCGCTACGAGCAGAGCTTCATCGATTACTGCAAGACCATCTGGGAGGATCTCCGCCAGGAGGTCGAGACCAGCTATCGCCGCGCCAGCGAAGCAGCCTGAGGGAGGATCGGATCATGTCAATCACCACACTCGAAACCGGCATCGCGCCGATTTTCCGCGCCGGCACGTCGGATGCCGAGATCGAAGCAGCAGCGCTGAAGCTAATCGCCCGGCGCAAGCAGCTTGTCCTCTTCTGGCAGATCGCCATTCTCGTCATAACGATCGCGCTCTGGGAACTGACGTCACGTTTCAACATAATCGACCCGTTCTTCTATTCCAGTCCGAGCTCTATCGCCTCACGCCTCTACGAATGGGCGACCGAGGGCACGACGGAAGGTTCGCTCTGGTACAATCTCTGGGTCACCATGGAGGAAGCCCTGATCGGCTTCTTCGCAGGCTCGATCACCGGCGTCCTCGTCGGCGTCGGCCTTGGCCGCAACCGGTTCCTGGCCGACATCTTCTCGGTCTATATCAAGGCGATCAACTCTATTCCGCGCGTCGTGCTTGCCCCGATCTTCATCATGATCATGGGCCTCGGCCTTGCGTCGAAGGTAGCGCTCGCATTCATCATGGTGTTTTTCGTAGTTTTCGCCAACGCCTTCCAGGGCGTGCGTGAAGCCGACCGCAACATGATTGCCAATGCCCGCATCCTCGGCGCCTCCGACTGGCAGGTAACACGGGAAGTGATCGTGCCATCGGCGATGAGCTGGATCTTCGCCAGCCTGCATGTGTCGTTCGGCTTCGCGATCATCGGTGCCATCGTCGGCGAATTCGTGGGTGCACGCTACGGCATCGGCCAGTTGATCTCGATTGCCAAGGGCACCTTCGATGCCGCCGGCATGTTTGCTGCTATCATCCTCGTCATGTTCGTCACACTGATTGCCGAGTTCATCATGACGATGGTCGAGAACCGACTGGCCAAGTGGCGGCCACAGCAACATATGGATGCCCAATAGGCATACGATCTTCATATCGATCCAGAAAGGGCCGGGCTCCAACCCGGCCTCTTCTATGGCAGGACGACTGCCAGCGGCAGGCGAATGGTGACCAGCAGACCACCCGCCGAAGCCTCGCTGAGTTCGACCGTGCCGCCAGCGCCGTCAACGACCTCGCGCACGATGGCCAGACCGAGACCGCTTCCTTCGGATTCCGTGCCCATCACCCTGTAGAACCTTTCGAACACCGGCCCACGCTCCGATTCCGCGATGCCCGGACCATCGTCTTCGACCGTCAGGATCGCCGTCGCACCATCGCGCTGCACGCAAACGGTGACGACGCCACCCTCGCGACAGCCGTAACGCAACGCATTGTCGACCAGGTTGACCAGCATCTCGCGCAGCATCGTGCCGTCGCCCTCGACATGCACGGGCCCTTCGGCCTCCAGGCCCAGATCGATGTGACGGCGCAGCGCTTCTTCCGCCTGGCTTTCCAGCACCTGACGAGCGGTGGCGGCGAGATCGATGACATCGCTGCGCGGACGTCGACTGCCGGGCTCGGCGCGCGACAGCGTCAGCAGCTGGCTGGCAAGGCGCGTTACCTGTCGGGTGCTCAAACGCAACGCCTGCAGCGCCTCGTCGCGCTTCGTCTGGTCGCCCTCACGCGCAGCGACGCTTGCCTGCGTCGAGATCAGCGCCAACGGCGTGCGCAGCTGGTGCGCGGCATTGGAGACAAACCGGCGCTGGGCCGCCATCTGGTTCTGTACCCGCTCCATATGGTCGTTGAGCGCATGGACGAGGGGTTGCAGCTCGCTCTGCACCATATCGGGCGACAGCGGATCTAGCCGATTGCGACCGCGTTCCCTGACTGCATCGCGCAGCCTGAGCACCGGCGCCAGCCCCCGCTGCAGGCCGATGATGGTTACCAGGCTGGCGATCACCACCAGCACCAGCTGCTTGGTGAAATCCGAAAGCCAAAGGCGGCGGCGCATGGCGTATTGGCTGTTATGGGTGACGGCCACCGTCACAGAAATAGTCCCGTCCTCGCCGAGACCGACGATCGGGTGGATCAGCGTCATGGCCCGCACCGGATCACCGCGGAAGACGCCGTCCTCGGCCAGTTGCGGGGCCTTCGGCTGAGGCAGGTCCGGCAGGCCGGCCACAAGGCCGCCCCAGGCGGTGATGACCTGATAGAACACCCGGTCGCCGAAACCGGTATCGAACATCTCGAGGGCTGCCGGCGGGATGTTGGCTTCGACCGTGCCTGATGCATCGACCCGCATCGCCTCGGCGATCACCCGCGTCGCGGCAAGCAGCGTGTGATCGGTGACGAGATCGGCCGTAGCCTCCGCCGACTTGTAGCTCAGATAGAGATTGACGCAGATGACGCCGGCGAGCGTCAGCAGTACCCAGGTCAGCAGCTGGACGCGCAGACTGTCGCGCAATCTTGCGAATACTCGGGTTGGCCTTGCAAGGAAGCCGGTGTCGCCCTCACTCCGCATGGCGCAACATATAGCCGAGGCCGCGCAGGGTGGCGATCTGGACGCTGCTGCCCTCCAGCTTCTTGCGGACGCGATGCACATAGATCTCGATGGCGCTCGGATCGGCAGCGTCGTCAAACCCGAAGACGCTTTCCGACAAGCGGTCCTTGCTGACTGTCACGCCGACCCGCATCACAAGATGCTCCAGAACGGAGTGTTCGCGCGGCGTCAGTGCAAGGAGATCGCCCGCCAGCTTGAACTGTCGCGTCCCGCCGTCGAAGAACAGATCTCCGACGACAATCTCGGGTGCTGCCCGGTCGTGACCGCGGCGCACCAGCGCGCGGATGCGGGCCTCGAGCTCCGGCATCTCAAAGGGCTTTGCGAGGTAGTCGTCAGCGCCGCTATCCAATCCGGCAACGCGACCGTCGAGGCTTGCGTTCGCCGTCAGGATAATGACGGGCACCTTGTTGCCGCCCTGCCGCAGGCGCTTGAGCAGCGTCAAACCATCGAGCTTCGGCAATGAAAGATCGAGAACGACGGCGGCGTAAAAGGCAACTTTTAGCGAATGCTCGGCATCTTCGCCATCATGGACGATGTCGACGGCATAATGCGCCTGTCTCAGCGCCTTGCCGAGCCAGGATGCGAGTTCGCGATTGTCTTCGACCAGGAGAATCCTCATCCGGCGACTATAAGGCCAAGCCCGCCATATGACGAGAGCCGGCACCGATGGCCTGCCTAAGTCCGAGTTCTAGGACGACACGGCAGGCAGGCTGTCGGCACCGTTGTGAAGCCGGAGCGCCAGCCGCAGCATGAAGGGCATGGGCGTCCACCATCCCGTGGTGAGACCCGCGCGCCGCAGCATGGCCGCAGTCCATGTATTGCAGCCCGCAATCACATTGAAATACCCGTTGGCCTCGTAAAACGCGTCGTAGGGACCGTAGGCGAAGCCATTCAAAACGGAAGGGGCGCCGGCGCTTTCAGCAAAGCTCCGACGTACCGCCTTGCGCAGCTCTGCCATGCCGGCGTCATCGAGATTGACCGTCATGGCATAGGGGCTGCCCACCGGAATTTCTCCGCCGAGTTCCACATGCATGACGGAGCGATCAAGGGTCAGGCTTTTCAGCACTGGAATGGTCTTCAGCTCCGACCATGTCGGCGTCTCCGTGTAGAACGCCCGCCCGCCCCATCCGAAGATGACATAGCGCACACCATCGAGTTTAAAATCGAGACCCGCGGATGGCAGGAAGTCGAACTCCCTGCGAAGTTCGTCATCGACTGGAATGGCGATATCGGTGTGGATAGGGTTGCTGAGGATCAGTATGCGATGGTTTCTGGATGCGTCGGCGACATCTCGGGCAGGTGGGTGGGGTACGAGCACGCCGAGTATGCCGCAAGCAACGACCACACCGGCCAGGATTGCGACGACACGCAAAAATTTCAAAAGCAAACGCATGAACGTCTCTATCCAGCCCACTCGTCCCGTCAGCGAAACGCTTGTTGCACAGGCGCTCGATAACCTCCAGCACCCTTGGCAGGAGCGCCTTCACCGCAATGAAAAGCCCCGCTCGTGAAAGCGGGGCTGAAGCGGTTGCGTATATTTTTCGATCAGGTTTCCGGGCAACCGGGGCGGTTGGCGAAGGTGATGCGGTCGAGACCCTCTTCCGTCATGCCTTCGACCACCACGCGGCGATCGGTGACGCGGACGATGCGCGGATGACGGTATCCTTCGTCGCGCGCAGCGGCCATGGCTTCGCGGGGGCTGCACTCGCCGCGTGGGCCGCGGTCGCGGTCCTGGTCACGGATGACCGGACGTATGCCGTTCGGGCCAACCTGGATGTCGAGGTTCTGGGCGCTTGCAATGGTCGCCGAGCCGACGAGAATGCTGCCGGCGAGAGCCAGGCCGAGGCCGGCGATAGAAAGCATCTTGGACATGTTTGAACTCCCTATGCGTATATCGAGCCGATTTCGGCTGAGTATCACAGGGTCTGTAACCCGCCGTTGGAACAAAGGTTCCGATGCAAGGTCACACTTGTTCACTAATTCGTGACTGCAAGGGAGCCTTATTAAATGTCGAAAAGTCGTTCGCGGCCGAGTGGCAGGTCTGCGTCAAGAAATCCGCCCAATCGCTTGCCCGAGCGATGCTGTCGTTGACAACAAGGCGCGCTGCTGCACTGTAGACAGAGGATGATTCAAGGAGACGCTCGTGACATATAAAGCCAATTCCGTCGAGGCGCGCGATGCCGCCTACCACATGCATTCCTATACGAACGCGCGGAAGAACGAGGCGGAAGGGCCACTGGTCATCGAGCGCGGCGAAGGCATCTATGTCTACGACAACGAGGGCAAGAAATACATCGAAGGCATGTCCGGCCTCTGGTGCGTCGGTGTCGGCTTTGGCGAAAAGCGACTTGTCGAGGCTGCGGCCCGGCAGATGGAGAAGCTGCCCTACTATCACACCTTCACGCAGAAGAGCCACGCACCTTCCGTCGATCTGGCCGAAAAGCTGATCGGCATGGCGCCTGTGCCGATGTCGAAGGCGTACTTCACGAATTCAGGCTCGGAAGCCAACGATACCGTCGTCAAGATGATCCGCTATCGCGCCAATGCGCTGGGCCTTCCCGCCAAGAAGAAGATCATCTCCCGCGTCAAAGGCTATCACGGCGTAACGCTTGCGAGCGCCAGCCTGACGGGCCTGCCGAACAACCATCGCTCGTTCGACCTGCCGATGCCGGGTATCCTGCATACGGGTTGCCCGCACCACCGCGTCTTTGCCAAGCCTGGCGAAAGCGAGCTGGCCTTCTCGGCGCGGCTGGCCGCAGAGCTCGAAGAAATCATCATGGCCGAAGGGCCGGAAACGATTGCAGCGTTCATCGGCGAACCGCTGATGGGCGCCGGCGGCGTCATCGTGCCGCCGGAAGGCTACTGGAGCGCCATTCAGGCTGTGCTCGCCAAGCACGATATCCTGCTGATCGCCGACGAGGTGATCTGCGGTTTCGGACGTACCGGCAACATGTTCGGATCGATCACATACGATATGCGCCCCGACATCATGACGCTGTCGAAGCAGCTCTCCTCATCTTACCTGCCTATCTCGGCATTGCTGATCAACGACCGGGTCTACCAGCCGATCGCCGACGAATCCAAGGTCATCGGCACCTTCGGTCATGGCGTGACGGCCGCAGGTCATCCCGTCGCTGCGGCGGTGGCGCTGGAAAACCTGGCGATCATCGAGGAGCGCGATCTGGTCGGCAACGTCCGCGATCTCAGCGGCAACTTCCTTTCGCGCCTCAAGGGCCTGGCCGAACACCCACTGGCAATCGAAGCCCGTGGCGCCGGCCTGATCGGTGCGCTGGAGCTTGCGCCCCGAGAAGGCTTTGCGCCCGGCATGCTCGGGCCGAAGCTGTTTGCCATCCTGCAGAATAACGGACTGATAGCCCGGGCCATCGGCGATTCGCTGGCGCTGTGCCCGCCGATGATCACCACGCAGAGCCAGATCAACGATATCTTCGACATCTTCGAGCGCTCGATCGAGGAGTTCCAGACGGAACTGTCGACCCACTGATTTAGCCTTTGAACTCTCTCCTTCGGTCGACGATTGCCTGATGGTCGACCGAAGGGGAAGCGCGTGCGCGCATAACAGCCAAGACCAGGATAAAATGATGAAACGCCTGTTGATTGCCGAAGGCAGCGAAGACCTGGCTGCCCTTTTCAGGGCGGCACTTCCCGCCCACGAGATCCTCATCGACATGCCGCAGCCGGGCGAAGCGCCGATCGACTATCTCGTCGTCGGCCGTCCGAAGGCCGGCCTGATGGTCGCATTGCCGGAGGTGAAGCTTATCCTCAGCCTTAACGCAGGCATCGAGCACCTGCTGCGTTCCGGCGAAATCGCCGAGAAGACGCCGATCGTGCGGATGGTGGACGATGGGCTGGCGGAAGGGATGACGGAATGGGTACTGGCAGAGGCGCTGTCCTGGCACCGCAACATCCGCCTCTACGAGCGGTTCCAGCGCGAATTGCGCTGGCAGCCGCAGGCCGAAAAGCTGGCCCATGAGCGCATCGTGACCATCCTCGGCGCCGGTGCATTGGGAACACCGGTTGCAAGGCATTTCGTCGCCTTCGGGTTTAAGACACGCGTCTGGAGCCGCAGCGGGCGCGCAATCGAGGGTGCGCAATCCTTCGCCGGCAGGGATAGCCTGGTAGCGGCCGTCACCGGCGCCGATATTCTCGTCAACCTTTTGCCCCTGACGACAGAGACGGAAAACATCGTCGGTTCCGACCTGTTCAACGCCCAGGCCAGAGGCGGCTTTTTCATCAACGGTGCGCGCGGCGGCCATGTCGTCGATGCCGACCTGATTGCTGCTGTCGACAGCGGCCAGCTCAGCGGCGCCGTCCTCGACGTCTTCCGCATCGAGCCGTTGCCCGAGAGCGACCCGTTCTGGCGACATCCCGATATCCGGGTCAGCCCGCACGTGGCAGCGCCCACCCATCCGCGCATCGCCGTGCTGGAAATAGCCCGCAACGTCATGCGTTTCGAGCGCGGCGAGGCCATTCCGCACCTAGTCGACAAGACGAGCGGCTACTGACGCGCGCCAAGCCAGCGCCGGAGCAATGTGGGCTGGAAATAGCGCTGCAGCATACTCATCCCGTTTATGTGGATGAAAGAGCAATATTTTCCAAGTCGCTGCCAGCGATGCCAATCCATACCTCGTATCGCGAGGTGGGTTGGCATAATTTTGCGGCACATTTCAGCATATTCCGGGGGTTTTCATGTATCGGTCCTTGATGTTCGGCGCAGCCTTGGCTGCTGCTCTTTCCGGCGCGGCTATGGCCGAAACGCCGGACAAGATCCTCAACGTATCCTACGATGTTTCCCGCGAGCTTTTCGTCGCGGTCAACAAGGCGTTCGTCGCCAAATACAAGGCCGACACCGGCCGGGACATCACGGTCAAGCAGTCCCATGCCGGATCTTCCGCACAAGCGCGTGCCGTGATCGAGGGACTGGATGCCGACGTGGTGACGTTCAACCAGGTGACCGATATTGACCACCTCGCCGAAAAGGGCGCTGTATCTGCCGATTGGAAGCAGCAGTTTCCGAACGGCGCCTCGCCCTTCTACTCCTTCCCGTCCTTCCTGGTGCGGGCCGGCAACCCGAAGAACATCAAGAACTGGGACGATCTGGTGCGTGACGACGTCAAGGTCGTCTTTCCCAACCCGAAGACGTCTGGCAATGCCCGCTACACCTATCTTGCCGCCGTCGCCTTCGCCAAGCAGGCCTATGGCAACGACGATGCCAAGGTTGCTGCCTTCACCAAGAAGCTGTTCAGCAACGTACCGGTCTTCGACACCGGCGGACGCGCCGCAACCACGACCTTCGTCGAACGCGACATCGGCGACGTGCTGGTGACCTTCGAGGCGGAGACCCGCGGTATCGCCAAACAGTTCGGCGCCGACAAGGTCGCCGTGGTGACGCCGGCCGTCAGCCTGCTGGCGGAATTCCCGGTCGCCATCGTCAACAAGGTCGTCGACAAGCGCGGCTCGCGCGAGGTGGCCAAATCCTACCTCGACTTTCTCTACACAGGCGATGGCCAGCGGATCCTGGCGCAAAACGGCAACCGCGTGAACGATCCCGCCGTCACCGCCGAGTTCAAGGCCGATTTCCCGGAGGTCAAGCTTCTGAAGGTCGAAGACGTCTTTGGCTCATGGGACAAGGTTCAGAAAGAATATTTCGCGGACGGCGGCCTGCTCGACCAGTCGTTCGGCAAGCACTGATAGACCTCCAGAACGAACAAACCCGCCGGGCGACCGGCGGGTTTGTCATGCCTGCTTGCAGCAACCGATCAAGGAATGATCTGCACCACCTTGCGGCTTGCGGGCTCAACGATGACCCGCTGGTTGTTGACGATCGCATAGGCGTAATTCGCATTGTCCGGCACCGGCACCAGGATGACATGCGACGAGAGCGCCTGGCCGACGACGACTGGCTCCTCGACAAGGGCTGTCGACACCGGGTTAGGCTGCCCCTCGACAAACGAGACCACGGCACCCGGAGGCGCAGCCATCGTCTCGACACCAGCCGCACCCGCGCCGGATGCACTCGCTGCGTAGCCGATAACGGTAAGAGTTGTAAGCGCAAGAGCGCCTGAGACTATCAGGGCCTTAACCATCGTATGATCTCCAAAATGGAATTGTCATAACGAGAACGGTTGTGGAGCCTTGTACGTTCCACCCCGGACACGCAGGAGCCATCACGCTTTGCGATGGCTGTCATGGGAGGTGAAGGGTGGGGTGGTACGGGAGTCTCGGGTGAGCGCGATCGGCCAACAGCGGCCATTAGTCCGTCCCATCAGAGAAATGGATTCCCCGACCTATCTCCGAGAACCGAGATGTGGCTAACCATAGTGCCAATGCCCCCAGGCTAAACGTTGCTCCCAGCGCGCTGACACCTGACCAACCAAAACGGGCATAGATCGTTGTCGTGGCAATTGCCCCGACCGCACTGCCGACTGAGTAGAAGACCATGTAGCCTCCGATCAGACGACCGCTCTTCTGCAAATTCAAGGCCACGATGATGCTCAGGCTGATGACATGCACCGCCTGAACTGCCAGATCGAGTAAAACCACTCCAATCAGCAGTATTGGAATTGAAACTGGAAGAAAGGCGATCCAGCCCCAAGATATCAGCAGGAGCAACAGGGAAATTCCCGTTGTCCAATGGGCATGTCCTCGGTCGGCAAGCTTGCCTGCATATGTCGAAGCAACCGCGCCTGCCAGCCCGACGAGGCCGAACAGACCGACTTGGGTATGGCTGTAGGAGAAAGGTTGATTTGTAAGGGGAAGAACGAGCGCTGTCCAAAATGTGCTGAACGCAGCAAAAATGAGCAGTGCGAGGATGCCTCGGATAAGCAGTACCGGTTCACGCAGGATCATGATCGGCACCGAGCTGACCGCAGAAATGTAGGTTTCTGACCTCTGTTCAGGATGATGTGAAGGCAAGGCCCGCAAAAGAAGGCAGACCATCAACAAGGTAAGCGTTGCAGACAGCATGTAGACCGCACGCCAACCGCCGAGGTCGGCCACCGAACCAGCAATGGATCGTGCGGCAAGAATGCCCATCACGATGCCAGTTGTGACCGTACCGATAACCTTGCCTCGCTGGGCAACCGTTGCCAACGCGGCGGCGTATGCGACAAGAACCTGAGCGACCACAGCCAGAAGCCCCATGGCGGCCATGCCAGAAAACAGGATTGTCTCCGTCCGGGCTGTCGCCACGACCATCAGGATAATTGCTGAAAGGACGCCCTGGCCGACGATAAGGCATCGACGGTCAAAAAGATCGCCAATCGGTACGATGAAGATTAAGCCCAGTCCGTAGCCAATCTGCGTGAGCGTGACGATAGATCCAGTGGCCGCGGATGACATCCCAAAATCAAGTGCCATGATATCGAGCAGTGGCTGGGCATAATAGACATTCGCCACGCTTAGACCCGCGAATGCTGCGACGATCAATGTCTGCGTGGTTGACAAGCCCTTAACCTGTTGTCCGAGTGCCGCGTAGGTCGATCCGTCTTCCATCTTGCAATCCTCTGCATGAATTCAATCCTGTTTTTCATCAGACCCGCTGGATTGCGTTATTTCTAGTTCTAAGTTAGAACCAGAATGATTGCATGGAGTGAGAGCCGATGGTCAAGCGCGTCAGTCTCTGGAATTCAGGGTGCCCGGTAGCGCGTTCCTTGGATGTGATAGGGGATTGGTGGTCTTTGCTCATTATTCGCGACGCATTTGATGGCGCCCGCCGTTTTAGCGAATTCCAGACCGGATTGGGTATCGGCAAGGGCGTATTAGCGAGCAGGTTGCGCGACCTCGTGAAGCGTGGAATCTTTGAAACTGCGCCTGCCTCGGATGGCACAGCCTATCGGGAATACGTGCTGACAACCAAGGGAAGCAGACTGTTCCCCGTCATCGTGGCTCTTCGCCAGTGGGGTGAAGAAAATCTGTTCGCTCCCGAGGAAGAGCGATCTTCACTGGTGGACAAGAAGAACGGTGCTCTTGTTTCCCGCCTCGAAGTGACATCGGTGGATGGCCGAGAACTCATCTGGAGCGACACCCAGGTCCAGAACCCTGTTATTCCAAAGCCTAGCAAGGTTCACTTTTCGAACACGCGATGACCGCCTCTGGTGCAGCACGGCTGCCGAGGCGATGCTGTCTCCTGTGAACGACTGTCTATTCGGCAAGATTCTTGCCCATTGGCAATATCCGGCACCACCTCCCGCCAGCAACTTCACTTCACCCGCATATGGTTCCTCTTGGCGAGCTGTGTCGTGACCGCGTCGATCTCGGCTGACACCCGCGTCTCATCCCAACAGCGCATGACAGCTACGGTGGCAGCGATCCGTTGCAGGTCGTTCAGCGTCAGCGATCCCGTGATGGCGAGCGTGGTGCGGCGCATGACGATGTCGGAGAGGTGCTCTACACCCTCGTTCTGGAGGATGTAGTCGATTTCCGCGAGGCTGTGATCCGTCGAATCCGGCAAGCGATCGCGGTCCGTCCACTTGCCGCGGTAGCGGGCGATCTCCCGGGCCTTGGTGCCGTAGCGTGTCAGGAGCTGGTCGAGGCGAGGGATATCGAGGCCGGTCTCGGCGCTTTCCCGCTTCAACCATTCGGCACGGGCCGCAGCGGTGGTGGGAAAGTCCTTGCCGCCGCCTATCGGCATGGCGCGGGTCGTGGTCTTGCGGCTGGCGCCCATGCGCTTGAGGATGGTGTCGGTCACCTCTTCGGCAAAGCCGCGAAATGTCGTCCATTTGCCGCCGATCAGCGAGATGATCGGGAAGGGGCGGGCCTTATCGGGTTCGGCGACCGGTGCGGAATGGTCGCGGCTGATGAGACCGGGGATGGATGCGTTCGAGGCCGGCAGCGGGCGAATACCGCTATAGGCGTAGACGATCTGGCTGTGATCGAAGGTCATGCCCGGCAACAGGCCGCGGAGGCTGTTGATCATATAGTCGATTTCCTGCGGCTCCGAGACGACACTGTCGGGGTTGTCTGCGGGGATATCGGTCGAGCCGACCAGCGCAAGTCCGAGATAGTCGTAGACGAGGCAGATACGCCCGTCATCGGCCTCGAAGTAGATCATCCGGCCGTCTAGCGCCTTCAGCAGTTCGTCGTGCTTCAGCAGGATATGCGATCCCTTGGTGCCGCCGATCATTTTCGACGGCACGCCGAGGGCGGCGTTGACATGGTCGATCCACGGCCCGGCGGCGTTGACGACGAACTTCGGCCGCACTGAAAAGGCTGGGCCGTTCTCCGGCTGGAAGGTCAGGACGCCGTCTTTGGCGGATGTCAACGTCGTGTAGTTGGCCATGGCCGAGCGCGGATTTGCGTCGAGGCCATCGGTCACCAGTTCCAGCACCAGCCGTTCCGGATGGCTGATCTTGGCGTCGTAGTAAGTGCCGGTGGCGACGATTGACTTGGTCATAGCCGGGATGTCGCGCAGGGCCTGCTTTCGGCCGATAAGCTTGTGGCGTGGCATGACCCGGTCGCGCGAGCCGTAGTAGTCGTAGATGGAAAGGCCGATCTTGATGAGGATCGCACCTCGGCTGCGGGGCGCGCTGGTGGAGCCGAACAGCGTGCGCAGCGCCGCGAAGATGCCCTTGGTCCAGGAGAAGATCGGAATGATCGTCGGCAGCGCGGTGACGCAATGGGGAGCGTTCTTCAAAAGCAGATTGCGCTCGAGAGTCGATTGCGCCACCAGGCCGAATTCGCCGGTTTCGAGATATTTGAGCCCGCCATGGATGAGCCTCGAAGGTGCGGCGCTAGTGCCTGCGCCGAAATCCGTCTTTTCGACGATCAGGCAGTTGATACCTTGGGCGCAGAGATCGCGGAAGAGACCGGCGCCGTTGATGCCGGCCCCAAGGATCACGACATCGACACTGCCCTCATTGGTCATAGTCGCAAGGCGGCTGGCGAAATCGACCGATGCTGTTTCCGGGGAAGTCATGATGCCATCCTTACGATTTTCAGCCGTACACCGGCCTGTTCAAGCTTTTGCGCTGTTGCGTCGGCGATGCCGTCGGTGACCAGCACGGCGTCGAATGCCGTCAGCTCGTCGAACACGTGCAGCGCCATCCTGTCGAATTTGCCATGGTCGACGAGAAGCAGGCGGCGGCGGGAGGCGGCCATCATCGCCTGCTTGACCCGCACGACCTGCTGGTCCTGGATGAACCCGGTCGTGCCGGTGATGGCCGAGGTGGAGCAGATCAGGATGTCGGCGCGCAGCCGCGAGATGGCATTCTCGGTGACGAGACCGATGAAGGCGTTGTAGGTGCGGTGAAACTGGCCGCCGAGGGAAATGAAATCCATGTCCTCGACATGGATCAGCACCTCTGCGGTCGACACGCTGTTGGTGATGACCGTCAACGGCTTGATCTCGGCCAGCAGCGGCGCCACGGCGCTGGCCGTGGTGGAATCGTCGAGCATCACCACCTGTCCGGCCTCGACATATTCCAGCGCGGCGCGGGCCAGTGCATCCTTCTCGACACGCCCGACCGTCATGCGGTAGCGGAACGTGCTCTCATAGATGCCGGAGGGCTGCACGGTGACAGCCCCATGCAGCTTTCGCAATACGCCCTGCTGGGCCAGCTGCTCGATATGGCGGTGAATGGTCATCCGCGACACGCCGAAATGCGTCACAAGATCATCGATGCGGACCTGACCGCACTTGATGACATAGTTGGCGATTTCCTCGCGCCGTTCGTCGGCCTTGATCACGCGACGGTCTCCGGCGGCATGCCCAGCCGCTCGATCGCTGGCCACTCCGATTTCAAGGCTTCGGCGAGGCGCGAGTACAGGCCAAAGCGCTCGTTGAACACGGCGCTGCGGGCGGCATCCGGCTGATAGGTCCGGCTGGTGGCGCCGACGGTCAGATGCGGTTGCTGCGGAGAGGCATAGACGCCGATGGCCGTGCCGGCACAAAGCGCGGCGCCGAAGGCCGCCGGCTCGTCCGTCGAGGTGACGGTCACCGGCAGGTTCAGGATATCCGCAAACATCTGGGCGAAGGCCGGGTTGCGTGAGGCGCCGCCGGTCAGCCGCACCTGGCCGAATGGGAAGCCGTCACGGAGCGCATCCACGTGGGTGCGGTGATTGAAGGCGATCCCCTCCAGTACTGCCTTCAGCATGTCGCCCCGGTCGTGCCAGCCGTGCAGGCCGAGGAAGCTGCCGCTGGCAAGATTGCCGTAGGGCGAACCGAACAGATAGGGGTGGAAGAGGATCGTCGAGCGCCGCTGCAGCGCCGCGTCGATCTCGGTTGCCAGCAGCGCATGAATGGAGCCACCCTCAGTGGCGGCGGCGTCCTGCTCCTTCCGGCAGAAGGTGTCGAGAAACCAGTCGTAATTGGCCGTCGAGGCCGGAGAAATCGACATGGCGTTCCACTGGCCCGGCGCAATGGCGTTGCGGCAGAACCAGCGGGGATCGGTGAGCGGTTCCGCCGAGACGACCTCGTTGATCGAATAGGTGCCAGCAACGATGCTGATCACACCTTCGACATGGCCGCCGATGCCGAGCGCAGAAGCAGTGACATCGTGCAGGCCACAGGCAACGGGGGTGCCCTCGACGAGCCCGGTAAGAGCTGCGGCCGCGGCCGTGACATGGCCGACGATATCACTGGAATCTGCGATGGGCGGCAGGGCACTTTCCACCTGCTCCAGCCCGTAGATGCGCAAGGCCTCGGCCGAATAGGCTTGCGTCCTGACATCGGTGAAGGACGTGCTTGCCTCGGTCCGGTCCGTGCCGATCGTGCCGGAGAGGCAGAAGCGCAGCCAGTCCTTGCAGGCGAGAACATGGCCGATGCGGCCGAACCGCTCCGGATCGTTTTCCTTCAACCAGGCAAGCAAGGCCGATGGCGCAGATGCATGCGGCACCTGGCCGGTCAGGGCCAGCGCTTCGTCAAACAGCGATCCTTCCGACCAGCGGTCGACAATACCGCCGGCGCGACTATCAAGCGAAAGGATGCCGGGGCCGAGCGGCTGGAGAGCGTGGTCCAGAAGATATATCCCGTCGCCGTGGGCAGTGGCGGCAACGGCCTTGATGTCGTCGGCCGGCCGGCCGGAAAGGGCTATCGCCTCCGATATCGCCTCTGCTGTCGCCTGCCAGAGGCCTGCCATGTCGCGCTCGACAAAGCGCGCCCGGGGTATCGACTGCGGCACCCGGCGTCGCGCCACCGAAAGCTGCGTCCCGTCGATATCGAAGATGACCGCCTTGGTGACAGTCAGGCCGTTGTCGATCCCTAGCAGGCTGGGCATGGTTTTCGCTCCCTTTTACGACCGGGTGCGGGAGCGTCAAGACGAGCGCTCGTACCACAGCTGCAACATCACTGGATCATATAAACATGGTAAGTTCACGTCAAGTGATGTTACATTTAGCAAAGGGTAAAAAGGTGCTTCAACCGCCTTGTTTCAGTGACGTGACAGAGAGCTATCGGGCCTGGGGATCGTATCGCTTCAGCGCGGATGCATGGCTTGAGCCGCGCGTCGGAGCCACAACAACATTGATGCCCTTGTCGCGCATGCGGGCGATATGGACCGGCGGCGTGCCGTCGTCGACGATGACGATGTCGAAATCGGTAAGCGGCGAGAAGACGTGCAGGGCACGCCGGTCGAATTTCGTATTGTCGGCGAGAAGGATGCGGGTGGAGGCGGAATCGAACATCGCCCGCTTGGTATCGACCATCTCGAGAAACTGGTGAAAAGCGATATCGTCGGTGATCGCAGACATCGACATGAACAACGTGTCGGCCCGCAGCTGCGAGATCTCGTGGGTGGTCATGCGGCCCATGAAGGCATTGCACCAGTTGTAGTACTGGCCCCCAAGACCGAGCAACGTCAGGTCGCGGATACCCTTGAGATCGTTCATCAGCGTCAGCGAGTTGGTGATGACGGTAAGCGGCACGGCGGAGGGCAGGAATTGCGCCATCTGCAGCACAGTGGTGGAATCGTCGAAGAAGATCGCTTGTCCGGGCTCGACGAAGCGCATTGCCGCAAGCGCAAGCGCACGCTTTTCGACCGACTGGCGACTGGAGCGGTAGACGTCGCTGGATTCGATCAGGCTTGTCGGCGCCGCCGAGGCAATGCCGCGCGTCTTGCGCAGGATACCGCGGCTGACGAGTTCGTCGAGATCCCGGTGGGCAGTCATCAGGCTGATGCCGAAGCGTTCGGCCAGATCCTCGATGCGTACCGAGCCTTCGGCCATGACGGCCTCGGTCATCTGCTGGCGGCGGGCCAGTTGACGCGCCAGCCGCGTGTCGCTCGGAACCTGCTCCTGCATCAGAGGATTGTCCGCAGCTTCGCCGGTATCGTCGTGGTCACCCATGATCACCGGCCCACGCCTGCCACGCCGTCGGATGCGACCACGAGCAACGTCGCAGAGGCATCATGTACATCACCCGTCGTCTTCAGCAGCTGCGAGGACAGTATCATCACGTTCGGGCCGGCATGCTCGAGTTCACTTGGGCGGTTGTCCCGCCCGGCGTCCATCATCTATGACGCGAACAGGGCGTCGTCACAAACGGTAATGCGTCGCGACTGACATGCCAACGGTCTAGAGTGTGGACAAGTCGGGCTATCCCGGGCTTTCGTCATGAAGAGAGGAGGCGGCCCGAAGGCCGCCCCCAAAGTCGGATTATTCGGACAGAGTAAACGGTGCCGTATACTTGGCAATGTTGTCCTTGTTGATGATCAGGCAATCGAAGAGCTGCTTCTCGGTGTCGACACCGGTCTTGCCCGTCTTCAGGAACGAATCTGCCTGGTCGACAGCCTTTGCCGAGAACACGGCGACAGGCTGCAGAACGGTGTACTGCAGTTCTCCGGCCTTGATGGCAGCCACAGCATCCGGCGAACCGTCGAAGCCGCCGACCTTGATGCCCTTGAGCTTGCCGGCTTCCTTCAGCGCAGCGATAGCGCCCAGTGCCATTTCATCGTTGCCGCTGATGACGCCGGTGATGTCCGGATGGGCCTGCAGCAGGTTCTGCATCTTGTCGTGACCCTGGGTACGATCCCAGTTGCCAACGTCGGAACCGACCTTTTCGAGGTCCGGATACTGGGTCAGCACGGTCTCGTAGCCGTTAGAACGGGTTGCGGCGTTGTTGTCGGAAGGCGCGCCGAGCAGTTCGACGTATTTGCCCTTGTCGCCGACAGACTTGATCCACTCCTGCGCACCGAGGGCAGCGCCCTGGGCGTTGTTCGACACGAGCTGTGCCTTGGCAAGACCGGCCTGGTTGATTTCAGCATTGACCAGAAACACCGGAATGTTAGCGGCAACGGCCTTCTTGACGGCACCGACGGAACCGCTGGCATTGGCCGGATCGAGAATGATCGCGACCGACTTGTTGGTGATCGCGGTGTCGATCAGGTTGCTCTCGGTGTTGGTATCACCCTTGTGGGCGCCGACATTCGAGGTATAGCCGAGCTTCTTGGCTTCGGCAGCAGCAACGTTGCCTTCGGTCAGCCAGTAGGGGTTGGCCGGGTCGTTGACGATGATGGAGATCAGGCCGTCGGCGAATGCCGAGGTGGACGATGCGGCCATAAGCGGTCCGGCGAGAACGACAGCCGACAGCATGAGAAGTCTTGTCTTGTTGAACATGGAAACTTTCCTCCTTGGTTGATGGTAGTGCCCGGTTACCCGGTATTCTTCTCGGCTGCGGAACAAGCCTTCACGCTTTACCTCCCAGTTGCGGAGAAGTGGTCTGGCCGCCCGTCGAGACGGGTTTCTTGGCGCGGCGGCTATACTGGATGGCATTGAGCAACACCGCGAGCACGATGACCGCGCCGGTGAAAACCGTCTGCCAGTAGGACGAGATGCCGATGATCACCAGACCGTCGGACAGGAAGCCGATGACGAAGGCGCCGAGCAGCGTGCCACGGATATTACCGCGTCCGCCGGTGAGCGCCGCGCCGCCGATGACGACAGCAGCAATCGCAGTCAATTCGTAGGATGTCCCGGCCGTCGGCCCGGCCGACGTCAGCTGCGAGGACAGGATCAGGCCGGCAATCGAGGCGCAAACGCCGGAAAGCACGTAGACCAGGATCTGCACACGCTTGACCGGAACGCCGGAGAGTTCGGCTGCCCGCTCGTTGCCGCCGGAAGCATAAAGCCAGCGACCGAAGGCGGAGCGATTGAGCATGACGCTGACGAGGAACGCGATGACGACGAGGACGACGACGCCGAGTGGCACGCCGGCCAACCGGTTGAAGCCGAGCCAATCGAAGCCCGTGTTGCCGAGTTCGGGCTTGCCGCCGAGGTTGTTGTAGGTGAGGCCGTTGGTCATCAGCAACGCCACGCCGCGCACCATGTACATGACGCCTAGCGTCGCGACGAAGGCTGGAACCTTGAAGCGGGCAATCAACACGCCGTTGACCAGCCCGACGAGCGCGCCGAGGCAGCAGGCCAACACGGCGACGACCCAGACCGGGGGAAACAGGATGACGCCGAACACCTTCAGCGTGATGCCCTGCATCATGAAGCCAGCGATGCAACCGGAGAGGCCGAGCGTCGACCCGACCGAAAGATCGATGCCGCCGTTCAGGATGACCAGCAGCATGCCGACGGCGAGAATGCCGAAGATCGCAACGTGCGAGGCCATCGTCAGGAAGTTGGCGGTCGAGAAATAATAGGGCGAAAGCATCGAGAAGACGACGATGATGAGGATCAGCGCGAAGAAGGCGCGCCCCTCGAGCAGCAGGCGGCCGAGATCGAAGCCGCCGCTGAAGAGGCCTGGCTTGGTGGTTGTGCGGGATGGACCAGCTTCGCTCATGGTCATGGCTCCGTTCTTCTTCGTCATTGTTCGATCACCGCTTCGCCCGAGGCGGCCATGATCTGCTCTTTTGTTGCGTCGGACCCAAACTGCGCCGAGATCCTGCCCTTGCTCATCACGATGATGCGGTGGGCGATACTCAGGCATTCCGAGACTTCCGAGGTCGAAAACACCACCGCAAGCCCCTGCGCTGCCCGTTCGGCGAGCAGCTTGAAGACCTCGGCCTTGGCGCCGATATCGATGCCGCGGCTGGGTTCGTCGAGGAGGATGACGCGCGGATGGGTGGCGAGAATCTTGCCGATGACGACCTTCTGCTGGTTGCCGCCGGACAACGAGCCAATCGGCGCGCCGCCGCCTGCCGTCTTGATGTGGACATTGCGGATGGAATCGTCGATCAGCGCCTTTTCGCGGCTGTGCGACAGCAGCATGCCCTTCACGAAGGTGCCGATGCTGGCGAGCGACAGGTTGGTACCAACAGACATCGTCTGGACGAGCCCGTCCCGCTGGCGATCTTCGGGAACAAGGGCCAGCCCGCGACCGATGCGATCTGCGATGCTGAGCTTCGACACGTCCTGGCCTTGGAGCATCACCTTGCCGCCGGTGGACGGGACGCGACCTGCAACGCATTCGAGCAGCTCGGTACGACCGGCGCCCATCAGGCCGTAGATGCAGACGATCTCGCCGGCACGCACGTCCAGCGACAGGTTGTCGACCACGGAATAGCCGGTACCCGAGGCATCGGCGACGCTGACGCCGCTGACCGAAAGCGCGACATCGCCAAACTCGTAGCCCGATGGCGGCGAGCCGAGATCGAAGTTTTCGCCGACCATGTTGCGGACGATCCATTCGAGGTCGATGTCCTTGACGTCAGCCTTGGCCGTCATGGCTCCATCGCGCAGCACCACGGCATAGTCGGTGATCTGAAGCGCTTCTTCGAGATGGTGGGAGATATAGACGATGGACACGCCGCGGCTGGTAAGATCGCGGATGACCTTGAACAGCACTTCGACCTCGGTTGCGCTCAGCGCCGATGTCGGCTCGTCCATGATCAGGATACGGGAATCGACGGAAAGGGCGCGGGCGATCTCGACGATCTGCTGTTGCCCGAGCCTGAGCTCCTCGACGCGGGTCATCGGATCGATATCCTCGTTGAGATCCGCCATCAGCGCCTTGACCTGGCGGGCTTCCTCGGCGAAATCGACACCCATCGGGCCTCTGATCTCGCGACCCATGAAGATATTGTCGCGGATGCTCAGATTGGGCGCCAGGCTGAGTTCCTGATGGATGATGGAAATGCCGCGATCGCGGGCATCGGTCGAGGAATTGAACACCACGCGTTCGCCATCGAGCACAATATCCCCGGAGGTCGGCGTCACCACGCCTGACAGGATCTTCATCAGCGTCGACTTGCCGGCGCCGTTTTCGCCGAACAGCGTCGTCACCTTGCCGCGACGAATATCGAAGTTTACGCCTTTGAGGGCATGAACGTTACCATAGGACTTGGCGACGTTATGCGCTGAAAGAACGATGTCTCCGTTCTGCGGTGCGGGCTTGAGTGCGGCGCTCATTGGACATCCAGCTTGGCCGGCGTGACAAGCCAGCTGTTAGGGTTGATGAGCTGGAAGACGCCGACGACCGACACGGTTTTGCCGGTGAGGTTTGCTGTGTCGATCTTGGAGAGCACCTGCGCCTTCATTTCCTTGTTCAGGGCCGAGCCGGCATTCTGATATTCGATCTGGTTGGTGAACTGGTCGAACGTCACGGTGCCGGTCGAATCGCGCAGGTCGGTCCCGTTGATCGCCGGCCCAGTCTGGACACGGATCGTCACCGTGTTCGGAACGCCGGGAACTGCTACCGTGTAGATGCCGGACTTGGCCGCACCGACGACGCCGGTGAACTTGACCGAAATTTCGGGCCCTACGCCACCGGGCACGCCGTACTGCTTAGCCGCCGCGTCCTTGTTCGCTGCAATCGCCGTCGCCAAGGTGTCCGCGCTGACTGCGCGCTTCTCGATAGCCGCCTGGATCTTCGGAAACTCGGTCGAACCGAATGTTTCGGGCGAGAACGCATTGGGCTGCGCGCCCGCCTCAGAGCCGATCTTCACCACCTTGGTATCGAGCGCCATGGCAGCGACCAGTACGACGATAGCGACGGAACCGATGATCAGGCCGAGGCGGGGCTTGGGAGGATTGGGTATCGAGGTACCGACCAGATTGCTCATGGTGTGACCACCTTTGACTTGACGATGCGGGAAGGGGAGAGGCTGCCGCGCCAGAGCGCACTGCCAATGGCGACAGGGACAGCGAAACGATGAAGACGAACGGGGTGAGGCGCTGAAACTTGCATGGTCGCCCCTCCTCCAAGCGGCGGATTGCGTCAGGCTCCAAATGGAAAACCCTCTGCATTATGAATGTCACTTGAAGCGGAGTTTCCTCAACCCGCCGATACCGGCTGTGGTATATTTATGTTATCAGCCACTTTCAATATGTGATATACCCAGGATGTTGTCAATTACCTCCAAACCGTTTCAGAGGACAAAAAACAAAGCTCCAAGCCGAGTGAGCAACATAAGAGTGTGAAGTGAAGCCCCCGGATAGACCGGACCTAAACCGCATTGACCAAGACATGAGTCTATTCGGTATGCAAAAACCGTCAATTCATGGCAATTTCTAGCTCAAAATGCTCAAAATTAATGCATATTTCGGTAAATTCGGGTTAGTACGACCTGCTTAACTCTGCAGGCTGCCGCTTGAAGCGACGGAGACCTGCAAAGGCAGTACCCCTCGCAATCCATCCGAAATTCCCCCGAATACGACATGTGATAATGTTGACTTATGTTATAAAAACGTGCAAAAAATTACATTGAGCGACAATAATTTCAGTTGAATCTGGAGGCTTCGGAAAGCACATGGCGCGATTTGCCGACAAGCGCGACAATGAAGACAGCCTCGCCGTGCGCGCGGCCTGGCTTCATTACGCTGCCGGCCTGACGCAATCCGAAGTCGCCAACCGCCTCGGCATCACCAGCGTTAAAGCCCACCGGCTGATTGCGCGCGCAAACCAGAACGGTGCCGTGAAGGTGACGATCGAAGGCGACATCGCCGAGTGCGTGACGCTCGAGCGCCAGTTGGAGCGCGACTACGGCCTCACCTACGCGGAGGTGGTCCCTGATCTGCATGAACAGGGGTTGCCTCTCAAGGCACTCGGCATGGCCGGGGCCGGCTTTCTGCAGCGCGAGATCGAGAACTTCCAAGGCGGCGTGATCGGCATAGGACACGGCCGGACGCTGGCGGCGGCCGTGAAGGAAATGGCACGCCTCGATGCCAGCCGGGTACGGTTCGTTTCGCTGCTCGGCGGGGTGACACGAAACTATGCGGCGAACCCGCACGATGTGATGCATCGCCTGACCGAGAAAACAGCGGCCGCTGCCTACGTCATGCCGATCCCGCTGTTTGCCAACACCATGGAGGATCGCGAGGTTCTCCTGTCGCAACGCGGCGTGCGCGAGATTTTCGAACTTGCGGCAGGCGCCGATCCGATGATCGTCGGCATCGGCACTGTCGAGCCGGACGCACAGCTTGTGGCGTCGCATATGATCGAGGCGGCGGAGATCGCCGAAGTCCGCGAACTCGGAGGCGTCGGCGAAGTGCTCGGGCATTTCTTCGACAGGACCGGCAAGGCGGTGGAGACATCGCTGTCGGCGCGAACATTGTCGCCGGGTCTCGATGCCATGAAGGGCCGGCGTATCGTCGCGATTGCTGGCGGCAAGAATAAGGTCGGGGCGATCGCGGCGGTGATGAAAAGCGGATTGCTGAGCGGACTGATCACTGACGAACGCACGGCGCAAGCACTGCTGCTAGATAACCTGGCCTGAGGGGACGGGTGAGGGGGAGAGTTCTATGAATAACAGCATGATATTGAGCCACAGCGAAACGGGAACCAAGTTCCATGGCTGATGCCGGACAGGACATCCTCGTCGGTATCGATGCCGGCACCTCGGTGATCAAGGCCGTGGCCTTCGATCTTGCCGGACGGCAGATCGCCTCGGCATCGGTCGCGAACCGCTATAATTCGGGGCAGGACGGTTCGGCGACGCAACCGCTTGCCCGAACCTGGGACGAATGTGCCGCTGCACTCCGGGGACTCGGCGAAAAGGTCCCGGGGCTTGCCGCGCGGACTGCTGCAGTCGCCGTAACGGCACAGGGGGATGGCACCTGGCTGGTGGGCGCTAACGATGCCCCGGTCGGAGATGCCTGGATCTGGCTCGATGCGCGCGCCGCACCGACGGTCAGAAAGCTGGTCGGCGCATCCGGCGAGCGCACGCGCTTCGAGACCACCGGAACCGGCCTCAACACCTGCCAGCAGGGCGCACAGATGGCGCACATGTCTGCCACCGCGCCCGAACTGCTCGACCGCGCCGAAGTGGCGCTGCATTGCAAGGACTGGCTCTATCTCAATCTCACCGGGGTTCGTGCCACGGACCCATCCGAAGCGTGCTGGACCTTCGGCGATTTTCGCAGCCGCGCCTATGACGACGGTGTAATTGCGGCGCTGGGGCTTTCATCGCGCCGGCATCTTCTTCCGGAAATCATCGACGGAACCGAGGTAACGCATCCGCTAACGGCAGCCGCCGCTGCCGCAACTGGCCTCAAGCAGGGCACGCCTGTCAGTCTCGGCTATGTCGACATGGTGATGACCGGCATGGGGGCAGGCGTCTGGACCGGCGACCTCAATGCCGCCTGCACCGTCATCGGCTCGACCGGCGTCCACATGCGTCCGGTCGCAACAGCCGATGCGCAACTGAATGCCGAGGGAACAGGCTATATCATGGCGCTGCCGGTGCCAGGCATGGTGACGCAGATGCAGACCAACATGGCAGCGACACTCAATCTCGACTGGATCCTGCACGTGGCCGCCGACCTTATCGGCGAGGCTGGTACTGCACCTTCCCACGCAGAGATGGTCGCCCGCATCGACAACTGGATGGCGGCCAGCCGGCCGGGCGCCGTTCTCTATCACCCCTACATTTCCGAAGCCGGAGAACGAGGCCCGTTCGTCAACGCCAGCGCGCGCGCCGGTTTCATCGGGCTGAATGCCGGCCATCGTTATCCCGATCTCCTGCGCAGCGTTATCGAGGGTCTCGGCATGGCAGCGCGGGATTGCTACGTGGCGATGGGTGCACTGCCGCGCGAGTTGCGGCTGACGGGCGGTGCTGCTCGCTCGAAGGCACTGGGCGGCGTGCTTGCTGCGGCTACCGGCGCCAGTGTCCGCGTCTCGGCGCGCGAGGAGGCCGGGGCTGCCGGTGCGGCGATGATGGCGGCAGTGGCTGTCGGCGTCTACCCCGACATGAACGCCTGCATCGCCGAATGGGTCACGCCCTTGCTCGGTGCGGGTACAGCACCGGACCCGTCGCTGGTGCCGGTCTACGACCGGACGTTTCCAGCATACAGGCAGGCGCGCGAGGCACTCGAGCCCGTATGGGACATGCTCGCGGCGCAGCAGGCGCCGGCTGCATGATCCCCACGAGAATAAGTCCGATCGACAATCACATCCGGCAGAACCGGAACAAGACACTGGCACGTGCCGCAGGAGAATGCAGATGAGCGATATTCAAACGGTAGACATGTTCATCATCGGTGGCGGCATCAATGGCGCCGGCATCGCGCGCGATGCTGCAGGCCGTGGGTTGTCGGTGATCCTCTGCGAAAAGGACGACCTGGCACAGGGCACGTCGTCGCGCTCCGGCAAGCTGGTGCATGGTGGGTTGCGCTACCTGGAATATTACGAATTCCGCCTGGTCCGCGAAGCCCTGATCGAGCGCGAAGTGCTGCTGAACTCAGCGAGCCACATCATCTGGCCGATGCGTTTCGTGCTGCCGCACAGCCCCAATGATCGGCCCGCCTGGCTGGTGCGGCTCGGCCTGTTTCTCTACGACCATCTCGGCGGCCGCAAGAAACTGCCGGCAACCCGCACGCTCGACCTCAGGCGCGATCCGGAAGGCGCACCGATCAAGGACGAATATACCAGGGGCTTCGAGTATTCCGACTGCTGGGTCGACGATGCCCGCCTGGTCGTGCTGAACGCCAAGGATGCCGCCGAACACGGCGCCGAAGTACTGACGCGCACCGTCTGCAACTCCGCCCGGCGCGAGGGCGATCTGTGGCGGGTGCAGATGACGGACACGCGAACCGGCGCCAAGCGCGTCGTCATGGCGCGGGCTCTGGTCAATGCCGGCGGCCCCTGGGTCAACGACATCATCGGCCGCGTCGCCGGCACCAATTCCAGCCGCAACGTTCGGCTGGTCAAGGGCAGCCACATCATCACGCCGAAATTCTGGGACGGACCGCAGGCCTATCTGGTGCAGAACCACGACAAGCGCGTGATCTTCATCAACCCCTACGAGGGCGACAAGGCCCTGATCGGCACCACCGACATCCCCTACGAAGGTGCTCCTGAAGCCGTTTCGGCCGACGAGAGCGAGATCGAATACCTGCTCAACGCCGTCAATCGCTACTTCAAGCAGACGCTCCGCCGCGAGGATGTGCTGCAGACGTTCTCCGGCGTCCGGCCGCTCTACGACGACGGCAAGGGTAACCCTTCCGCCGTTACCCGCGACTACGTCTTCGACCTAGACACGACGGGCGGCGCGCCCTTGCTGAATGTCTTCGGCGGCAAGATCACCACGTTCCGCAAGCTCGCCGAGCACGCGATCCAGAAGTTGCAGGCGACCTTCCCGAAGATGGGACCGGACTGGACGGCCAAGGGCATCCTGCCGGGTGGCGACATCGAGGGCGCCGACGTGCCGCGCTTTCTCGAAAAGCTGCAGCGCGATTATGCCTGGCTGCCACGCGGGCTCGCCCGCCACTATGCCCGCCTCTATGGCGCCCGCACATCGAAGCTGATCGGAGGTGCCACATCGGTGGCAGCCCTCGGCCAATGTTTCGGGCCCAACTTCTATGAGGCAGAAGTGCGCTACGTGATCGAGCAGGAATGGGCCGAAACGGCGGAAGATATCCTGACGCGCCGCACCAAGCACGGCCTGCACATGAGTGCCGACGAAAAGGCCGCTTTCGGCGCCTGGTTCGATGGGCAGATGGCGCGCTCGGCCTGAGCCGTTTCGATTTTTACAGGCGTGGTCGACGGGATCGGCCACGCGCCGTTTACAGGAGCTACCGATGGGGCTGACGCTGTCGCTCAACACCAACCCGCTGGTCAACCGCTACGCCGAACCGGCCGACCTGATCGGCGCCATCGCGCGTGACCTGAAGATCCGCGATGTGCAGTTGACGCACGAGTTCATCAACCCATCCTGGCCCGCTGCCGTCATCCGGAGGCTGACACGTGACATGCGCGCCGCCCTGACCCATACCGGCATACGCATCACCTCCGGCATGACAGGGCCCTATGGCCGCCTCAACCATTTCGGCCATCCGGATGCGGATGTCCGGCGCTACTATGTCGAATGGTTCAAGACCTTCGCCGACATCACCGCAGATCTCGGCGGTAGCTCCGTCGGCACGCAGTTTGCCATTTTCACCTATCGCGATTTCGACGATACGGCGCGGCGCGAAGAGCTGATTCAGATCGCCATCGATTGCTGGGCCGAGGTCGCCGAGCATGCCAAGGTAGCGGGTCTGAGCTACGTGTTCTGGGAGCCGATGTCGATCGGCCGCGAGTTCGGCGAAACCATCGCCGCCAGCTTTGCCCTCCAGGATCGTCTGACCGCAGCCAACATGGCGGTGCCGATGTGGATGATGGCCGATATCGACCACGGCGATGTCACCAGCAGCAATCCGGACGATATCGACCCCTATGCCTGGGCACGGGCAGTGCCGCCGGTGTCGCCGATCATCCACATCAAGCAATCGCTGATGGACAAGGGCGGCCACCGTCCGTTCACGGCGGAATTCAACGCCAAGGGGCGTGTGCAGCCGGAGCCGCTGCTGGCTGCCTTCGCCGAGGGTGGCGCGAAAGACAATGAAATCTGCCTGGAGCTGTCGTTCAAGGAGCGCGAGCCCAACGACCGGCAGGTGATCGAGCAGATCGCCGAATCGATCGCCTTCTGGGCGCCGCACATCGACACCGGCATTGCCGACCTTAACCTCTAGCCGGCCACCGCCTTGGCGGCGCCGGTTGTCACCTTAGTTGCATGAATTTGGGCGCAGCCTTTAGCGCCGGGGGAGAAGACCATGACCGAGACGCCTTTCTGGATAGGCACGAGCTGGAAGATGAACAAGACGCTCGCAGAGGCGCGCAGCTTTGCCGAGGGGCTTGCCAGCGCCGAGATCGTCAACGATCCGCGCCTGCAATGTTTCGTCATCCCGCCGTTCACTTCTATCCGCGAAGTCAAGGCGATGCTGAAGGACAGTGCCGTGAAGGTCGGTGCCCAGAACATGCACTGGGCTGAATCCGGCGCCTGGACAGGCGAGATTTCGCCGCTGATGCTGGTCGACTGCGGCATGGATGTCGTCGAACTCGGCCACTCCGAGCGACGCGAATTCTTTGGCGAAACCGACGAGACGGTCGGTCTCAAGGTCGAGGCGACCGTGCGGCACGGGATGATCCCGCTGATCTGCATCGGCGAAACGCTGGCCGACCGCGAGAGCGGCCGCGCCGACGAGGTTCTGGCCGCCGAAGTGCGCGGCGCGCTGGGCAAGCTCAGCGCGGAACAGCGGACAGCACCGCTGCTGCTCGCCTACGAACCCGTCTGGGCCATCGGTGAAAATGGCATCCCCGCGAAAGCCGATTATGCGGACGCCCGCCAAGCCGAGATCATCAAGGTCGCGGAGGGCATCCTCGGGCGCCGCGTGCCATGCCTCTACGGCGGCTCCGTCAATCCCGGCAACTGCGCCGAACTCGCGGCCTGCGACCATATCGACGGCCTATTCATCGGCCGCTCGGCCTGGAATGTCACCGGCTATCTCGACATCCTGGCCCGTGTTTGCGCCGTTCTCTGATCGACCCCATATCCAGTTCACACACGAAGGAGAAAACCCATGAAACTCGCAATCGCTGGCGATAGCGCCGGAAACGGGCTCGCCCACGTCCTCGCCGAATACCTGAAGGACCGCCACGAGGTCTCCGAAGTCTCCAAGCCCACCGATGGCTCGGACGAATTCTACGCCAATCTGTCGGCTCGCGTCGCTGCCGATGTGCTGGCCGGCAAATACGACCGCGCCATCCTCGTCTGCGGCACCGGCATCGGCGTGTCGATCTCCGCTAACAAGGTCCCCGGCATCCGCGCCGCCCTTTGCCACGACACCTATTCGGCGGAACGCGCAGCCCTCTCCAACAACGCCCAGATTATCACCATGGGCTCGCGCGTCATCGGCAGCGAAGTCGCAAAATCCATCGCCGATGCCTACCTCGCCCAGACCTTCGACGAAAACGGCCGCAGCGCCTCCAACGTCGCCGCCATCAACGAACTCGACAGCAAGTTCCGCGACTAAAGCATAACCTCCACGGTTTCAGCCAGCTGAGGCCGTGGATGCCCGTACGGGCGTCAGTTGAACCAATTCCTTTCGAATGCGTTAACGAGCGCAATCGGAAGGATTTACAGATGGAACTCCAGGACAGAACGCTCGAGCAGAGCACGTCGGAAACACCGATGGACACAGCGCCGCTGCTGCACGCCGGTCACATTGTCCGCGAGTTTCTCGTCTACCTGAAAGCCAACCCGATTGCCGAGACAAGGCTTGTAGACATCGAAGAACTGCCTTCACCGAAGGGCACCTTGGTGAACGCCTTCCGACTGCTGATCGCCAACGA
The DNA here is from genome assembly GCF_019355735.1 of Rhizobium sp. B230/85. Classification (NCBI taxonomy): domain Bacteria; kingdom Pseudomonadati; phylum Pseudomonadota; class Alphaproteobacteria; order Hyphomicrobiales; family Rhizobiaceae; genus Rhizobium; species Rhizobium sp. B230/85. The sequence goes on along the minus strand of NZ_CP072158.1, from coordinate 123,686 downwards.
ACGCCGGATGCAGCAGCGCTCTCAGCTACAGAAAATTGGCCTCCTGATCGCCCAGTTTCAGCCGATCGACGACCCTTCCGATCAGGAAGAACCACGCGACCCCCTCGTGTCATGGATAGACGATGCCGCGGAAGCAAAGGCTGCCAGCGAGCAGAACTGGCTGTCGGCCTACCGCGAGCATCAGGAACTGACGGAGCTCTTCGATCTCTCCGCGCGCATGGCCGAGCAGGTTACAGCTTCCACGGACATAGCGGCGTCTGCGGAGCAATCAATAGAGCTGCGGGCGCACTGATCGCGCGACGCGCCCGATTGATATTTCCATCTTCCGTACGAAGTCCCGCCGCCGGGCCTACAACCTTGACTTGATCGCTATCGTACGATTTTCCCCGCATATCGTTCAACCATAAGGCTGGCACAAGCTGCAGCCCCTCCAATGACCTCGACAGCGCGACTCATGGTTTTGCTGCGGCATGGCCATGCAGCGACAGCATGTGCTGATCGGTGATCTTGGATGGGGCGGTAGAATGGGCACGATTGCCAGAAGCAGCATCCTTGCTCATCGCGGCAGCTGGAACGAACACGTCGCGAGAAATTCGCGCACTGCCCTTTGCAGCGCGCTCCTCGCCGGGTTCGGCCTCGAAACTGACATTCGCGATCTCGATGGCGCACTCGTCATCTCCCACGATCCGCCAACCCGTTCCGACGACATCATCACCTTCGACTGGCTACTCGATTTCTACGCCGTCAATGGCTGCACGGGAACGCTGGCGCTGAACATCAAGGCCGACGGTCTTGCCGAAATGACCCACCGCGCATTGCGCGCCCACGGCGTCAATTCCTATTTCGTCTTCGATATGTCGATCCCGGACATGTTGGCCTACATCAGGGCTGGAATGCCGGTCTACACGCGCGTCAGCGAATACGAGCCGACGCCCGCTCTGGCCGCAGAATCGGCCGGCATCTGGCTCGACAATTTTACCGGCGAATTTCCCCAGGTCGACGTGGCAGAGGGACTGTCCACGAATGGCAAGCCGATCGCGCTGGTTTCGCCAGAGCTGCACAAGCGCCCGCACGAAACCTTCTGGTCGTCGCTGCGGGATCGACCAAACCTGGATCTCGCCTCCATGCTGCTCTGCACGGATTTTCCCGATGCCGCAGCTGTTTACTTCGGGAGTGAAGCAGCATGATCAAAGCCGTTCTATTCGACATGGATGGTGTCCTGATCGACGCCAAGGACTGGCATTACGAGGCGCTGAACCGCGCGCTCGAGCTGTTCGGCTACACGATCAGCCGCGAATCCCATCTGTCCACCTTCGATGGACTGCCGACACGTCGCAAGCTAGAGATTTTGACGGCGGCTCATGGACTGCCGCGCGGGCTGCACGATCTGCTGAACGGGCTGAAGCAGAATTACACCATCGAACTCACCCATCTGCGTTGCAAGCCCGTCTTCCACCACCAGAAGGCGCTCTCACGCCTGCACAAGTCGGGGCGCAAGATCGCCGTCTGCTCAAATTCGATCCGCAATTCCATCGAGGTGATGATGCGGCTCGCAGCGCTTTCGCCGTTCATCGATGCCATTGTCTCCAACGAGGATGTCGCCAAGGCAAAGCCCGATCCGGAAATGTACCTCTCGGCAATGCAGCGCTTCGGCGTCGAGCCGCATGAGTGCCTGATCCTCGAGGACAACGAGCACGGCATCCGGGCGGCGCGTGCAAGCGGCGGTCATGTGCTCGTCATAGGCACGCCCGCCGATGTGACCTACGAGCGGATCATGCAGCGCATCAGCGAGATCGAGCTCGCAGACATGGGCCGCATGCTGGGGCAGGGCGCCGCTGATCTCAACCCCGCAAGGCCTGAAGCGGCAAATGCCGGCACATCCGCAATCTCCCATCGCAAGACAGCGTAACCCGATCAGGATTCTCCATGCAGATTCTTATGCCGATCGCCAGCCGCTCGCAGTTCTTTCCCGAGCAGGAGTATTTCTTTCCCAAACCGCTGATCGAGATCGCCGGCAAGCCGATGATCGACTGCGTCGTCTCGGCGCTGCGCACGACGATTGCCGACGCCCGCTTCTGCTTCATCATTTCAGCCGACGATGCGCGACGCTTTTCGCTCGATGAGACCCTGATGATTGTCGGCGGGCAGGGGACCAAGGTCATCCAGCGCGTCGGCGAGACCAGGGGCGGCCTCTGCTCTGCGCTGCTCGCCGGCGACGAACTGGATCTGGAGGCGCCTCTCGTCATCTGTAACAGCGACCAGATCATCGATGCGCCGCTGATGGAAATCCTGGAGAAGTTTCGCCATGACGACGTCGCCTCCGGCGTCGTCACCTTCCGCTCCGTCCATCCGCGCTGGTGCTACATCGTGCCCGAAGGCGACGGACGTGTTGCCCAGGCGGCGGAAAAGCGCGTCGTCTCCGATATCGCCGTTGCCGGCTTCTATTACTTTCGGCGGGCAGGTGACTTCTTCGCGGCGGCACGCCGCGCGATCCTCAACGGCGATGACGTCGAGGGCCAATATTACTTCTCTGCCGCCCTCAACCAGATCATCCTCAGCGACGAAGAGGTCGCCTATGTGAAGATCGAGGCCTCCAGGTACTACAGCTTCTATTCGCCGGAAAAGATTGCCGAATTTGCGGCGACCGAGCTCGCTGCGAGCCTGCGCGACCAGTCACGGGATGACCGACCGATCAACGTGCTCATCCCGGCGGCCGGCGAGGGCAGCCGCTTTGCCCGGCAGAACTGGCGCAAGCCTAAACCGTTCATCGATGTCGATGGCCGGATGATGCTCGAACATGTTATCGGCAATGTATGCCCGCCGAATGCCACACCCACTGTGCTGCTGCGCGCCGAGCACATGAAGGCATGCGATGGAGACGTCCAGCTCTTGCGGGCAATGGGCACCACGATCAAGCCCGTGGACCACCTGACGGAGGGCACCGCCTGCACGGTGCTGCTTGCCCGCAGCAGCTTCGACAACGACCGGCCGCTGCTGATTGCCAACTCGGATCAGTGGGTCGATTTCGATTGCAGCGCCTTCATCGAGGATTGCCTGCAGCGCAAGCTCGACGGCTCGATCCTGGTCTTTCGCGATGCGCAGATGGATCCGAAATGGTCCTTCGCCAAGGTTGACGACCGGGGCCTGGTCACCGAGGTGGCAGAGAAAAAGCCGATCTCCGATCTCGCCACCGTCGGCATCTATCTCTTCCGTCGGGGCTCCGATTTCGTCCGCGCCGCCGTCGACATGATCGCCTGTAACGACCGGGTGAACAACGAGTTCTACACCTGCCCGGTCTACAACTACATGATCCGCAACGGCGCCAGGATCGGCGTCTACGAGGTCAGCCCGGATGCCATGAAAGGCCTCGGCACCCCGGAGGACCTGAACGCATACCTCGCCGCAAGCGGCTTGCCGTCTTCGGCCGATGCGCCCCTCGCCATGGCCTCGTAACGCCGATGGACATCTCCGGCCTCAATATCGTCGTGCCGCTGGCCGGTCCGGACTTCGTGTCGGCAGACGGCAGCCTCAAGGCACTCATGGATATCGGGCAAGCCGACCCCTTCCTTTACGCGACATTGAAGCAGCGGCCTTGGGCGAGGGGCACCGCCCCCTCCAGCTACGCATTCGTGCTCCATGATCGGGCGGAAACACGCGCCTTTGCAAGCGACTACCTCCAAGCCTGGTTTCCCGGTTGCCGCGTCGTCTTCCTGTCGCACTTCACGGCCGGCGCAGCCTTCAGCAGCCTTGCCGGCGCAGCCCTGCAACTCGGCGCCCACAACAATCCTGTCCTCATCGATCTCGCCGACATCCTCTACGCGACCGCCCTCGATCCAGCCCTCCACTTTGCCCGGCACGCTGACGTCGGCGGCCTCGCGCTGACCTTCCAGAGCCAAAATCCCCTCTACAGCTATCTACGTAAAAACGACGAGGGCAACGTTGTAGAGGCGGCCGAGAAAAAGGTCATCTCCAGCGAAGCCTCGGCTGGAACCTACGCGTTCCGTTCCGGATCCGTCCTCCTGAAAGCGCTAGCCCACGCCCTCGAAAACGCCCCCACCCAGACACACCGCGACCTCTTCTTCGTCTGCCCCCTATTCAACGGCATCCTCGCCCAATCCCTCGCCGTCACAACCACCAAGGTCGAAAACGTCAGGGATATGAAACAGATGGGTGGTTGAGGGGTGATGAAAGGCGCGCGCGGCATGTCGCACTTGGAAATGGAATGTACCGGCTACACACAGAAAAATTCGTAATAGTAATTATGGAACTCCTACGCAATTGAGAATGCAGGTTCTGAGTAGCCGTCCGTTTGACAAACGAGGATCCAGCGGTCTGTTCGGCAATGCTGATGGTTGCTGCCGCGCCGATAAGGCCAGCAGCGCGCGCCCGTAGTCCGCGTCAGGAAAGCGGACTACGGAAATAAGCCGAAGAGGCCGATGGAAGGCTGCCGTCAAGCCAACCATCGACAAGCGATCGTCTCAGCCACCTGTCAGAACTGGACGCTTGCCGTCAATACCGCGCTGAAAGGCTCGCCGATCTGGTTTCCCAATGCCGTCGTGCCGATCGATGATGTGTAATAGGTTTTGTTGAATATATTCTTGAGGTTGAGCTGGAGCGTCAACGGGCGGTCGTTCTTCCAGGTGTAGGCTGCAAATGCGTCAGCCACCATATAGCCCGGCAGGTAATAGGCGTTCGTGTTGATCCCGGCACGCCGCCCAACAGCGCGAACACCGCCTCCAAGCTTCAGTGAATCACCACGGCTGTCGATCTCGCCAAAATCGTAGGTGAGGTAAAGCGAGCCTGTATGATGCGGTACATTGACCGGCTCGTTTCCGGCGTAGTCGGGGTCCTCGAGGATCCGCGCGTGCGTGTAGCCGTAGCTTGCAATGAAACTCATCTCATCGGTGATTTCGCCCGCCAGATCGGCTTCGATGCCGCTTGCCCGCACGAGGCCTGCCGTCTTCACGACCGTATCGCCAGTCGCCGGATCGAGGCTGGAATAAGCGACATTCTTCTTGTCGCTGGTGTACAGCGCGACGTTCGCGGTGATGCCGTCAAGCAGGTCGAATTTGGCACCGACCTCATAGGCCACGCCTTCTTCAGGATCGAGATTGCCGTAATAGCTGGCGATGGAAGATTGTGGCCGGAACGTCTTGGCAGCATTGGCGTACAGCGAGAAGTCCGGGGTCACCTTGTAGACAATCCCACCCCGTGGGACGAAAGAAGTACCAAAGCTGTCGGTATTCTCGTTAAAAGGACGCCCTTTGCCGGCCATCAGGTCATAATACTGATAGCGAAAACCGCCCACCAGGGTCCATTGATCGTTGAGATGCAAAGCGTCCTGAGCGTAGAAGGAAGCTGTAGAGATCTGCTCTGTCTGGTCACTGTCGGCAGCCGATACGGTGGTGCATTCCGGTAGCGTGCCGTAAGTCGGGTTATTGATATTGAACCCGGTGCGATTGGCGCAACGGATCAGCTTGGTCCGGAGCGTATCCGCATAATCGTAGGACGTCCCGAACAGCAGTTCATTTCGGAAACCGGCAATATCGACGTCACCGGACAGATCGGTGCGAACGGCGTGATTGTAGATAGTCGAGCCCTGCGTGGCATCCGCGCGTCGCGTCAGGATCCCCGTCGCTGCGTTATAGGAGATGACGCGTGCCTGGTTATCCGAATAGGTATTGATGCTGTAGGTGTAATCGAATGTCAGCTTCCAGTCGTCGCCAAGGTCGCGCTTGACGTGGACAGACGCAAGGTTCGATTGCCCCTTGCTGATGTTATAGGGTTCGTCGAAGCGGATCTTCGGGTCGACATCGACGGCATGGCCGGTGGCGAGATCGAAGATCGTCCCGCGGTCGAAGGGGACGCTATAGTCTTCATGCGTGTAGGAGACGGTCACTTCGGTATCTTCACCGGACCATGTCAGCGATGGCGAGAGCACCCAATCCTTGTTGACGCCAAAATTGCGCCAGTAGTCGACGTGTTTGTAGTCTCCGACGAAGCGATAGCTCAAATCGGTGCCTTCGATCGGGCCTGTGAAATCAAACCCTGCAGATCCACCGCCGAAGCTTGAAACGCTGGTATAGGTCTTGCCGCTGAAAGTCTGTTCCGGTTTCTTCGTCACGACGTTGATCATGCCGCCGGGATCGAGGATGCCGTAAAGTGTCGACGCCGGGCCTTTCAGAACTTCGACACGATCGGTCGTCGCATTGAAGCTGCGAGACATCGCGGTTTTCATGCCATCGATGAGGATCGAACCGTCCCTGTTGTCCCCGAAACCGCGGCGGATGATGGATTCTTGCGTGCCGCCAAGCGTATTCGACTGCGCAACACCGCTGATATTCGCAAGTGCATCGTCCAGCGACCGCGCATTCTGGTCTCTCAGGACGTCCTGGCTGACAACGTTCACGGCCTGCGGGATATCGAGCAGAGGTGTATCCGTACGCGTCGCGGTTACGGTGGAGATCGGTTGATAGCCCTGCGTCGCGGCATTGCTGCCTTTACCGACGACGATCGGCTTCAGCACGGTGTCGCCCTTTATCCGGCTCTCCTTGGGCAATACATCGGTCTCTGCCGTTGCAGCCGGTTGAGCGTCTTCGCCGAATGCCGGATAGGCGGCGCAGGCAGCCAGCGCCAAGGCAGTCGCCCTCAGGATATTGGGACCGTAGCGCCCTGCGGCTCGCCGTTCAATCATGTCGTACCCCCATATCCTTGCGGATATCTTCGTCAGAATTACCCCTTGCCCGCCTGCAAGCCGATGGCAGGTATGATTTCATGAATGTAGTAGTCAACTTTAATTGCTGGAATATCCGCAATTTTATGCCCGGCGTGCTCGCCTGCGTTCCCGTTGCCGTCAGGCTCTCGACCCTGAGATACCCCTAATATATAAATAGAAGCAATGTGTTGAGCGTGCGCCTATGGGAGAGGTGAGCCGCGATATGGCTGTCACGCAGGCACAACCAACAACGGCAATCGCATCTTTTCGAATTTAAAATTGACTACTACACTCAAGAATTCTCTTTCTCGCGCGGTTTCGAGACGGTAGGAGAGGTCGGATTTTTAAAACAGGACTGCCGCGGGCATGACGGACAGATTGAACTCGAACGCTCGAGGAGCCGGGCAAGGGCATCCCCTCTCCGCACGCGACGTCTCTGCCGGCTACGGACGGCAGACAGTCTTATCCGGAATATCGCTCGACATCGGTGCAGGCAAGCTGACCGCGCTGGTTGGCCCCAACGGCTGTGGCAAGTCGACCATGCTGGCGACCATCGCCCGCCTGATGAAGCCCAGCGCTGGCAATGTGCTTCTGGAAGGACACGACATTCACGTTTTACCGACGCGGTCGGTGGCGAGGAAGCTGGGCCTTCTGCCGCAAAGCCCCGTGGTTCCGGAAGGTTTGACGGTCTATGACCTCGTGTCGCGCGGCCGCCATCCGCATCAGGGCTTTCTGAAACAGTGGACCGACAAGGACGAGCAAGCGGTCAGGCAAGCACTCGAGGTTACAGACCTTTCCGACCTCCTCCACCGGCCGGTGGACAGTCTTTCCGGCGGTCAGCGGCAGCGGTGCTGGATCGCCATGGCTCTCGCGCAGCAAACCCCGGTTATCCTGCTGGATGAACCGACGACCTATCTGGACCTCCACTATCAGGTGGAGGTCATGGAACTGCTGAGGCATCTCGCCCAGGATCACGACCGGACGATCGTCGTCGTGCTGCACGACCTGAATTTCGCCGTCCAGTATGCCGATTGCGTCGTCTTCTTGAAAAACGGGTCCATTCGGCACATTGCGGAGGATCCCGGTACCTGCACTGCCGAACTCATAGAGGACGTCTTCAGCGTGCAGGTCATTCGACTGACCCATCCGCAGACTGACAAACCGGTTTTCGTTCCTGCCCATGGCACGGGGCCGATCACGTGAATTATGTCATGTCCTCGGATACCAGGCGCCAGCCCTCAAGCGGGATTCGCGTTGGCCTTGTAACGGGCGCGCTTCTCCTGGCGATCCTCACACTGGCCTGCATCCATGTGAGTATTGGCGCCCGACCGGTTTCACCGCTGACCTTTTTTCAAGCGGTCTTCCATTTCGATCCCGCTAATTTCGATCATCAGCTGCTGGTCAAGTTGCGATTTGCACGCCTGGCAGCCGCCCTCCTCGTCGGTGCGGCACTCGGCGTCTCCGGGCTTCTCCTGCAGGGGCTGCTGCACAATCCGCTGGGTGAGCCTCATATTCTCGGCCTCAATGCCGGTGCCGCACTGGCGGTCACAGCGACAAGCAGTGTGCCTTTCCTGTCTGGTGGTCTCAGTCGCCCACTGATCGCGTCCGTTGGCGCAGCCACCCTGTTTATTCTTGTGCTGGCAGTGTCTTCCGCTGGTCGCTCCGGCCCGACGATGCTCAAGGTTACCTTCTGCGGCATCGCACTGTCTTCGCTGGCCTCGTCCATCACCTCGGCCATACTGCTTTTCGACGAGGAGACGCTGCAATCCCTGCGTTTCTGGCTTGCGGGCGATCTGGCCGGCGTCAGCTACGGCACTATTGCCGCAGCGCTCGGGCCGATAGCTGTTGGCCTCCTGCTTGCGTTTTTCATTGGCCCACGGCTCAACGCCCTGGCACTCGGCGATATCGTGGCGAAGGCGCTCGGCGTTCCGATCTGGGCGACACGGTTCATTGGCCTCTGCGCAACGGCAATTCTTGCCGGAACTGCTGTCTCCATCGCCGGGCCGATCGGGTTTGTCGGCTTGATCGTGCCTGCCATCGCACGATGGTCTGCCGGCGGAGATGCGCGCATCGCCCTGCCGCTTGCCGCACTTCTCGGTGCCGCGTTGCTCGTCGCCGCCGACATAGGCGCGCGCACGCTGTTCACGCCCTACGAATTGGCAACCGGCATCATGACCGCCATGCTGGGAGCGCCTCTCTTCGTCGCCATCGCCTCGCGGGCTCTCAAATGACCGGTTACGACACTCCGAACCCGCACATAGTCGTCAGCGGTCCGTTTTTCTCGAGACGCATTCATGTGGCCACCTCGATCACCATTCTGGGCCTGGCATTCGGCACAGTTTGCCTGACCCTGTTTGCCATCCTTGCCGGAAGCCAGCCGATAGACCTCAGGGATGCTTTCGATCTCGTCGTGGATCCTGCGCGCCTCAGCAGTCAGACCATGCGCATCTTGTGGGATCTGCGCCTGCCACGCGTTTTCCTGGCACTGATGGTCGGCGCCATGCTCGGGCTTGCCGGCACGGCAATGCAGACCCTGACGCGCAACGGACTTGCCGATCCGGGCCTGCTTGGCGTCAAGGAAGGTGCCAGCGCCGCAGCGATCGTCTTTTCGCTGTACGCCCCTTTTGCCGGGCTTTACGGGCGGACTGCTGCCGGCATGGCGGGCGGGCTTGCCATTGCGCTCATTGTTGTTCTGATCGCCCGCGGCGTGACCCGCATGCGCTTCGTGATGGTCGGCATCGGCACGTCCTGGCTTGCAGCCGCAGTCGTCTCCGTCATCGTCACGACTGCCGATATCCGCGATGTCCAGGCGGCCCTTGTATGGCTTGCCGGAAGCCTGAACGGCGCTTCGTGGGAAGCGGTACCGATCGCTTTTGCCGCGATGTTCATGGGTGCCAGCCTGCTCTTCCTGACTGCAGGCGCAGCCGATGCCGCGATGCTCGGCCCTCAGGCAGCAGCAGGCCTCGGCGTGTCGCTGAAAACACTCGCAATAATAAGGTTCACGGCACCTGTGCTGCTGACGTCTGCCTGTGTGGCGCTGGTTGGAAGTCTTGGCTTCGTGGGTTTGATCGCACCCCACCTCGCCCGGCTTTCGGTTCGTGGCAGCCAGGGCGGGTTGCTGGGCGCAAGCGCGCTCTATGGCGCGGCGCTGGTTCTAGCCGCAGACACGATCGGGCGGGCCGCATTTGCTCCACACCAGTTGCCGGCCGGCATCGTCATGTCGATCGTCGGCGTCCCCGTTCTCTTGACGCTTCTCTGGAAACGCCGCGGTCAGCTTTAGGATGACAGAATGAAAAGATCTTCCGCATTTGCCGCCGCCATCATCGCTCTGTCGATGGTCTCGTTTACTGCAGTCCAGGCAGCAGAAATGCGCTCCTTTACCGACGACGCCGGCAGGGTTGTCGAAGTGCCGAAGCGCCCACTTCGGATCGTCTCGATGCACGACCTCGATATCACCATACCGCTCATTGAACTCGGCGCACCACCCGTCGCCAGCCATGGCCGTGCCGGCGTCGACGGCAAGCCATATCTGCGCTCGAGCCCGATCCTGACAGGTGTGGATTTCGACAATTCCGGCATTCAGTACATTGGCGCTGTCACCGCCGACATGGAGGCTGTGGTCGCGGCAGGACCAGACCTTATCATCACCGAACCGGGGCGCACGACGCCCGTCGAACAACTCGCTAAAATAGCCCCGACAGTCGTCATCGACGATACCTCGGGCGGGGCGCCGCACATATACGAGAAACTTGCCGACCTGACGGGAACTCAAGGCCGCCTTGCGGTGCTCGACCGGCGCTACAAGGTCCAGATAGAGCAACTGAAAAAGCTGGTGGATACCTCCAAGGTCACCGTCTCCGTAATGCAGGCGCAGAATGGCAAGGTGAGCATCTACCACACCTATCGTTCGCTTGGTCGTGTCCTTCGAGATGCCGGTTTCAGGTTCCCCGAGATCATCGACAGCATTCCGGAGGGCGGCCGCGTGGAAGTCAGTGCCGAACGACTGCCGGAGCTCGATGCCGACTATATCTTCGATACATATCGGTCGGATATCGGCGGCACGCCTGCAGACGAGATCGCTGCCATGAACAAGATACTGCCGGACTATTGCCGCTTCCTCGCAGCCTGCCGCGAAGGCCGTTATATTGTCCTGCCCAGGGAGGAAGCGATCTCCAATTCATACGCGGCCCTTTCGCTGATGGTCTCCGTCGTCCAGTCTCAAATTTCAGGCCGGCAGCCACCGATGCCGTCGAAATAGAACCGCTTGGGACAAGAGGGCGCTTTGGCCTTCAAACTTTGGGAATAGACTATGCCAAAAGAACCAGATGGCGCGCCTGGCAGGACACGGCGGCCGCGACGCATCGATCGCTTTGGCGAAAGACTGAAGAGCCGCCGAGGGTCTCTTTCGCCAAGCCTGATCAGCGTTGTGGACTATATCGATCAGCACCGCCACGCGGTCCTTGGAAAATCTGCGCTCGAAATTGCCGCTGATACCGTGACCTCGGATGCAACCGTCATCCGCGCGATCAAGGCGCTCGGATTCGAAGGCCTCATCGACCTCAAGGATACGCTAGAGTCTCATATCGGCGAAACAGACTCGCCTTCCGAAAAGATGGCCGCGACGACGGAGGCACTCGACGGCGGCGCGGATGCCGCGATCGATTTTGTCATCGACGATCATCGAAAGGCGATGGCGGCACTAGCGGAACCCTCCAGTCGCGAGGCGCTTAAACTGGCGGTGCCCCTGCTTCTCGAGGCACGATCCATCGGGGTGTTCGGGATAGGCGCGTCCGGTATCATTGCAAGCTACGCTTCCCGCCTTTTCCATAGAAACGGCTACCGGTCCTATACGCTGAACGCTACAGGGATCGCTCTTGCCGAGCAGTTGCTGTCAATGGAAAGCGGTGACGCGCTCATTATGATGGCATATGGCCGACCACATCGCGAGGCCATGGCCACGATCGGCGAAGCCAAGCGTCTCGGCATCCCCATCGTCATGCTGGTAGGACAGCCCGACACCGTGTTGCGTCGGCATGCGGATGCATCGATCGTCATTCCAAGGGCGAAGACGGAACACGTCGCCCTGCACGGCTCCACCATGGTTTGCATCGAAGCGCTGATGCTGGCGCTGGCCACAGTTGCGCGCGACAGGACATTGAGATCGCTTGATCGCCTCATCGACTTGCGCAACGCCGTGAGGCCGAGCAAGAAATAACGCCGCGATATAATCGGCTCCTGAAGTTTGCGGTTGCGCTCATTGGACTAAGCGCCTCCCAACTCCTTCCATTGGGCATAGAAATGGTGCACCGGACCGCGGCCCTTTCCTATCCGCAGATCTCTTGAAGCGGCTAGGGCTGCGTGCACGTATTCTTTCGCCATTCCGACAGCGGTCGGCAGATCGTGTCCGTGGGCGAGTTGGGCGGCAATGGCTGCTGACAGGGTGCAGCCGGTTCCGTGACCATTGAGTGTTTCGAGACGCGGTGATCTGAAGGCATGGAAGGTGCCGTCGATGGTCAAAAGGGTGTCGACGCATTCGCTACCCTTGCCATGACCGCCTTTGATCAGCACCGCACGTGCGCCCTCGTTGCGCATCTGCAGTGCCTGCCGTGCAACCTCTTCCGGCGTTTCTGCCACCGGCAGGCCCGTCAGGATTGCTGCCTCGAAGAGGTTCGGCGTTATGATATCGGCTCGCGGCATCAGTGCCAGTTTCAACTCAGCCACCGCATCGTCGCGGAGCAACCTGTCTCCGGATGTTGCCACCATGACGGGATCGAGCACGACAGGTCTGTCGAAGCCCCGAAGGCCCTCGGCAACGGTCCGGATCGTGTCCTCGCGCGACAGCATGCCGATCTTGATCGCGTTGACGACGAGATCAGCGAGCACCGCCTGCATCTGGGCTGCAACCATGGAAACGGAGATATCCTCTATGGCCGAAACGCCCAACGTGTTCTGCGCAGTGACGGCGGTCAGCACGCTTGCGCCGTAAACGCCGAGGGCGGAGAATGTCTTGAGGTCCGCCTGGATACCGGCGCCGCCGCCGCTGTCCGATCCGGCGATGGTAAGGGCTATCAGCGTCATTTCTCGATTTCCCCAAGTCTCCACGGTGCCGTTGCTGCAAGCCATTGCCGTGTCCGGCCTTCCGGGTCTTCATGAAGGGTGATGTCGGTAACGACAGCTGCGCACGCAGCCCCATGCTCCAACACCAGCGGTGCCCGCTCGGCAGTGATGCCGCCGATGGCAACGAGGGGAAGATCGCCAATCCGGCGCTTCCATTCGGCAACCCGTTCGATCCCCTGTGGTTGCCATTTCATCTTTTTGAGGATGGTCGGCCAGACCGGCCCAAGCGCGACGTAATCCGGTCGAGCGTCAAGCGCCGTGTCGAGTTCGGCGACATCATGGGTGGAAAGCCCGAGCTTCAACCCGGCCGCGCGAATGGCGGCAAGGTCTGCCCCGGCAAGGTCCTCCTGTCCGAGATGGACGAAGTCGCATCCCTCGTCGATCGCCAGCTGCCAGTAGTCGTTGACGACAAGCTGGCATCCGTGAGCCAGGCACACGGCCCTGGCGCGCCGGATTTCCCGCCGCAACTCGGTCTCAGACTTGTCCTTGACGCGCAACTGCACGAGTTTCACGCCGAGCGGCACCAGGCGCTCGATCCAGTCGGCACTGTCGTCGATGAGGTAGAAGGGATCGAGCCTCATTGAAACACCGCCTTGCCGATGACGGGCGTCGAGGGAACGGCCATGTCACGCGGCTCCAGCATGCCGGACAGATAGGCAAGCCGCCCCGCATCGACTGCTTTCGCGAACGCCTCGGCCATGACAGGCGGATCGCCGGCCATGGCGACGGCGGTGTTGAGCAGCACGGCGTCGTAACCCAGTTCCATGACAGCAGCGGCATGCGACGGCCGTCCGAGGCCGGCATCGACGATCAGCGGGATCGCGGGGAAGGCCGCCCTGAAGGCAACGAGCGCCGACGCATTGCGCGGACCCGCCGCCGAACCGATTGGCGCGCACCAGGGCATCAGCACCTGACAACCAGCGGCCAGCAGTTTTTCCGCAACGACGAGATCGTCCGTCGTGTAGGGAAAGACGCAAAACCCTTCGTCGGTGAGGATCCGCGCTGCTTCGACAAGCTCGAACACATCCGGCTGCAGACTGTCGTGATTGCCGATGACTTCCAGCTTGATCCAGTCTGTCGCGAAGATCTCCCTTGCCATCCTGGCAGTCAGAATGGCCTCCGAGGCACTATGGCATCCGGCCGTGTTGGGCAGGACACGCACCCCGAGTTGACGGATGAGTTCGAAAAATGCGCCTCCGGTTCTGCCGCCGGAGGTTTCGCGGCGAAGCGACACCGTGACGATCTCGGCACCCGACCGCCTGACCGCTTCGCCCAGCACCGCCGGCGACGGGTAACGCGCCGTTCCGAGCAGCAGGCGCGACGACAGTTCGGTATCGTAAAGTTTCAGCATCGATCAGCCCCCCTGCATGGGCGACAGGATTTCGATCCGATCGCCGTCTTCGAGGCGCCTGTCCGCCCTATCCTCGCGGTGCACGAGATCGCCATTGACTGCTGTGGCCAGCCACTCGCCTTCGTATTCCAGCACGGCAAGTAGCTCCGCCAGCGTTGCCGCCTGCAGAGCCTGGGCTTCACCATTGACGATGAGTTGTTTCATCGGGAAAACTCCTTCCTGGTGGACATGCCATTGGAAAGGCGTGTTGCGGCCTTCACGGCCATGGCGGGCGCCAGCAGAAAACCGTGGCGGTGCATGCCGGCAATCGCCAGCCCCTCCCCGGTTTCAACCACGCGCGGGACATTGTCCGAGAAAGCCGGACGGATGCCGACACCGGTTTCCACCAGCCGCGCCTCGCCGAAGGCTGGGTGAAGCGCATACGCCGTGTTGAGCAATTCCATCAGCGAACGTGCCGAAATCGGCCCGTCATCCTCCGTCTCGATCATCGTCGCGCCAACCATGAAGCGGTGGTTGGCGCGCGGCACGACATAGATGGGATGGCGCGGATGCAGCATCCGCACCGGACGCGACAAACTGATCTCCTCGGTTTCCAGATGCAGCATCTCGCCCCGTACGCCACGCAGCCCGGTAATGTGGGGGATCGCCGCCGGTCCGGTGCAATCGATTGTGGAAGTGTAGTGCCGTTCCGGCAGCTGGCTGGCACCGAAGTAGAACCGGCTGCCACCCCGGCCGAGAGCTTCGGCCAGACGGGTCAACGCCCTCCGCGGATCGAGATGGGCTTCGGACCAAAAAAACAGCGCCTTTTCGAACCGCCCGCCAAGCGATGGCTCGAGCTCGGCGATGCCATCCCGGTCGACCCAGACGTGGCCTGTCGTACGGGAGGCAAACCGGACGAGATCCGGCATGTCGCGCGGCTGTGCCACCACCAGCGTGCCGTTGCGAACGACCTCGCCCGGTACGGCGTCGCTCCACCAGTCTGCAGCTCCCCAACCCAGTGTCAGAACGCTCTCGTCCGCCGCCTCTCTTTCGCAATAGGGCGCAAGCATTCCGCCGGCAAAGGACGATGCTCCGAGCCCTGCCGCATCCCGGCAATCCACAATATCGACTTCATGGCCGCGTTTGCGCAGTTCATACGCGACGGTCAGTCCGGCGACACCGGCACCCCTGACAAGAAACCCCGCCATCAGGCTTCACCGACTATCGTCTCGGCAGGATTTTCCACCGGCATGTAAAGATCGCCGCCGTCACGATAGCGGGCAGCCATCGCCTCCAGCCCCTCCTTCTGCGCTTCGGCACGGATCTCGTGCGAGATCTTCATGGAACAGAATTTCGGGCCGCACATGGAGCAGAAATGCGCCACCTTGTGCGCCTCCTTCGGCAGCGTCTGGTCGTGGAAGCTGCGCGCCGTATCCGGGTCGAGCGAAAGATTGAACTGGTCCTCCCAGCGGAATTCGAACCGTGCGCGCGACAGCGCATCGTCACGCAGGCGTGCGCCCGGATGGCCCTTGGCGAGATCGGCCGCATGGGCGGCGATCTTGTAGGTGATGACGCCGGTCTTGACGTCGTCGCGGTCGGGCAGGCCCAGATGTTCCTTCGGTGTCACGTAGCAGAGCATAGCGGTGCCGAACCAGCCGATCATCGCAGCGCCGATTGCCGACGTGATGTGGTCGTAGCCGGGGGCGATATCGGTGGTCAGCGGTCCAAGCGTGTAGAACGGCGCCTCGCCACAGGTCTCCAGCTGCTTGTCCATGTTCTCCTTGATCTTGTGCATCGGAACATGGCCCGGTCCTTCGATCATCACTTGGCAATCCTTTGCCCAGGCGATTTTCGTCAGTTCGCCAAGCGTCTCCAGCTCCGCGAACTGGGCGGCATCGTTGGCGTCGGCAATCGAGCCCGGACGCAGTCCGTCGCCCAGCGAAAACGTCACGTCGTAGGCGCGGGCGATATCGCAGATCTCGTCGAAGTGCTCGTAGAGAAAGCTTTCGCGGTGGTGGTGCAGACACCACTTGGCCATGATGGACCCGCCACGCGAGACGATGCCGGTCACGCGGTTGACGGTGAGGTGGATGTAGGCAAGGCGGACGCCGGCGTGGATGGTGAAATAGTCGACGCCCTGTTCGGCCTGCTCGATGAGTGTGTCGCGATAGACTTCCCAGGAAAGATCTTCGGCAATGCCACCCACCTTTTCCAAAGCCTGATAGAGCGGCACGGTGCCAATCGGCACGGGCGAATTGCGGATGATCCAGTCGCGGATATTGTGGATGTTGCGACCGGTCGACAGGTCCATCACCGTATCGGCGCCCCAGCGGATCGCCCAGACCATCTTCTCGACCTCCTCCTCCATGGACGAGGTGACAGCAGAGTTGCCGATGTTGGCGTTGATCTTCACCAGAAAATTACGGCCGATGATCATCGGCTCGCTTTCGGGATGGTTGATATTGGCCGGAATGACGGCGCGGCCCTCGGCCACCTCACGGCGCACGAATTCCGGCGTTACGAAATCCGGGATGTGAGCGCCAAAACTTTCGCCATCCCGCAACGAGGCTTCACGGACAGCCTGGCGTCCGAGATTTTCGCGGATGGCAATGAATTCCATCTCGGGCGTGATGATGCCGGCGCGAGCATAGGCAAGCTGGGTGACGGCCCGGCCGGGAGCGGCCTTCAGAGGCGCATCGCGAACGGGAAATTCCGGCGTCAATCGCTCGCCGGTGGCAAAGCCGTTATCCTCCGGCATGACGTGGCGGCCTTCGTAACGCTCAACATCGCCGCGCGCCAGGATCCAGTTTTCCCGCAGGCGCGAAAGACCGCGATCGATCGCAACGATATGGCCTGGATCGGTGTACGGGCCCGAGCTGTCATACACGATAACAGGCGGCTCCCCCGCAGTCGGATGCAGGGAGATTTCGCGCATCGGCACGCGAATGTGGGGATATCGCTGGCCTTCGACATGGATTTTGCGGGAGGCCGGGAATGCGCCCGAGGTGACCGTCGGGCTCTGGTTTTTAGAGGCAATATTCATCGTGAGGCTCCAAGTTTGCGTTTGGAGACCCAGTCCTAGAGCCGGAATGATGGAAGAACGCCGACACGGAATCCGGGATGCGGATCTGTAACTGCAGCAGCGCTTTGCACCGTCCCTACGCCAGTATGAACTGGATCAGGTTCAACGGGTCACTGCGCGCGATAGCAGAATCTCAGCCCCTTGACGGGACACCCCTGGTGAATACGACAAAGCCTATGGCAGCCCGACGAAGGCGTCAAGGGGATGAAAGACGGTACAGTTGGGCACGGTGCGAAGCACAGGCGCGGGGGTTTATGGGAGCTGAACCGGTGGACGTTGAAACTAATGATGCGGGCAGAGATATGCGCTGGCCCGGCGCTGCGTTTTAGGTGCGCGCATCAAGGCCCCTTGCGACGAAGCGCCCCTACACCCACTGGCGCCTCCTGGCTTGTCTACTGAGTGTCATACAAGTGAACCGGAAGACTCTATTTTTGCGAGGAAGGCGTACAATATTGTCCTGATATAGGGTATAATCTGGCGAAATGCCTCGGCTCGGCCGGGCGTTCTTCAGATAGAGGCTGTGCCATGCTTTCTACCATTCGACGGGACCTGAAAGACAATATCGGTGACCAGTTTCGGGGCCTCCGGCATCTCATCCACACATTGAGCTCCGAGGCACCCGCCATCAGCGTCGCCAACCAGCCATTGCCACCCCTTCCGGCAGAGCTAAGCCGTCTTGTCGGCGGCACTTTGCAGACGGTGGATGGGGTGATGACAACGTTGCAATCGCTCGTCACGCCTTTGCGGGATCTGCGGGCGCCGGAGGCAGGGTTCCGGGAGTTCTCCTTCTACTTCGGTGCAGCGAGCGGAGCAATCTCTGGCGACGAGGACGAACTCACCGACGACCTTTACACGGCGCTCAAGCTCATCACCAAGGGCGTTGGCCCGGCCCGGCTCATCCTGAAAGCGCGCGTCACGGCAGCGGCAAGGCAAGTCATGACGGCGTCCAGAAGCGAGCGATGGACCTTGGACGACCTCGGCACCTGCTGCGCAACAGTTTTCGTCGCGTTTGTAAAGCACGAGCCAATCGCGAGCGTTGGCAATGTCCATGACAGCGAAACCTGGAAACTCTATGCGGCCCTGTCGCTTGCGTTCGCACTTTCGATTTCAGATCGCCTCACGGGAAGCGAGTTTCAGTCGTTTACGCCGGATGCGATCACGGTTTGCAATCTCCGCAGCGAGGTCTTTCAGGAAGCCATCAGGTCCGGCTTGCGAACCGAAGCACTGATTAAAACCTGCACGAGCCTTCTCAGACACCTTCCCTGAAGCTGTGCGCTGAACATTTGACAGTTTCTTATGCATATTGTACAAATTAAGCGCAATATTCGGGATAATTTGTCCTGCCGGAGTTACGCGCTTGGATCTGCTCACCCAGAATGAGATTGCAGCAGAGCCTGATTTCGGACATCGGCTCCGCCAACTCAGATGGTTTCGAAAGTCATTTCGCAGCAGTGCGCAGACGCTATCTGCGCGTTACGGACTGTCTGTCACCATCGACGAGGACAAGCTTGCAAAGGTATTCATCGACTGGGTCGAGGTGCTGGATGCGAAGAAGAGCCTAGCGACTGTGAACCGTGCGGATTTCATCGTTTTTGCCGGCGGTCTCGCATTGAAAGAACTGATCAAGGCGCGGCCTGCGAAAGTCGATCTGGTAGAGGCAAAAAGCGCCGTTCCGGTCCCCGGGATTGTGGCCTTCTGGCCCGAGGGTTTTCTTTACACCAACTATTGCATCAGTGCGGTCATAGCCGTGCATCAGCAGGAATTCCAGTCGACATTGCCCCTGTCGGGCGGTGTCGATGATCTGCGGACCTGGTGGTCGTTCAAGGAGAACACCAGCGAGATGCCTGCCTATGCGGTCGCATTTCTCGACAAGTTTTTTGGCGGCGAGCCCAACTGGGCGACACCTGATCTGCCAGAGATGCGCGTCGGCATGCTCGCCCGGCAAAATGCGGAAAACAAGTTCGATCGGGCCCCGAGCACAGAACGGCTGGTAGCGCCGACCATTTGAGCGCCGCGGCGATCGGCTTCATGATCGCTCAGGCATGGAAGTGAGACTTTTCCTCCAGCCCATCTTCGCAAGGAGACTTTGGGGCATCCGGGTGGATCTGATCCACCCGGACTTGCACTATATGATCATCGCCATCGGCGTTTCGATGTATGTCCTGAAGGCTCCGATCAACTCTGCCGCGAGAGCGCCATCCACTGCACGGTGATCGGTCGATAGCGTCACGGTCATCAGCGTCGCGGGTACCACAGCCTCCCCGGAGATCACGGCGCGTCTTTCTCCGGCGCCGACGGCAAGGATGGTGGCGTGCGGCGGATTGACGATGGCTGCGAATTCGCGAATGCCGAACATGCCAAGATTGGAGATCGCGGCGGTCCCCCCCTGGTACTCCTCGGGCTTCAGCTTACCTTCCTTGGCGCGGGCACCGAGGTCCTTCATCTCGGTCGAAATGACAGACAAGGTCTTTGTCTCGGCATTTCGCACGATCGGCGTGATAAGCCCGCCGGGTACGGATACGGCAACGCCGATATCTACATGCCGATGGACGATCAGGCTGTCGTCAGTCCATGACACGTTGGCATCAGGAACTGCGGCGAGTGCCATTGCGTAGGCCTTGATGACCATGTCGTTGACGGAAAGCTTGTTGGCTGGCTTGCCGCCGATCGGAAGCGTCGAGGAATTCACCTCGGCCCGCAGTTTCAAAAGAGCGTCGATGTTGCAATCGATCGTCAGATAGAAATGCGGTACGGTGCTCTTTGCCTCGACGAGCCTGCGCGCAATCGTCCGGCGCATGTTGCTATGGGCGACGAGATCGTAGCTTCCCTCGGCAAAGAGCTTGCGGGTCTGCTCGCTCGACGGACCGGCAACCACCGGCTTCTGAGCACCGGAAGGCGCGGCAACGGCTTCTTCTTGCTGAACAGGCGGTGCGTAGCCTTCCACGTCGGCGCGCGTCACCCGGCCATTTGGTCCGGATCCGGTTATGCGGCTGATGTCTATCCCGGCATTGCGGGCCAATCGCCGGGCAAGCGGTGTGGCACGGATGCCCTCACCCGCTACCACGGGGCTTGCAGCAGCTTCAACGGATGCAGTCTGCTCCGGAACGGCCTCAGCGTTAATTGCCGGAGGCGCGGCAGGTGCAGCGCTGGAGCCCGGAGAATAAGCCTCGCCTTCTTCGTAGATCCACGCCACCGGCGCTCCCACGGCGATATCCATACCCTCGGCACCCACCACATCACGCAGGATGCCGCTTGCCGGAGCATCGATTTCCATGGCCGCCTTGTCGGTCTCGATCTCGAAAAGCACATCGCCTTTCTTGACCGTGGCGCCGCTTTCAAAAAACCACTTGGATATCCGGCCGGTTGCCATGTCCATGTCAACCTTCGGAAGAATGACTTCGATTGCCATGGCTCAGCGCACTCCCTTCACCAGATCGCGTGCCGCGGCGAGAATGCCGGCGACTTGCGGCACGGCTGCCTTCTCCAGCTCGGGATTGTAAGGAATGGGTGTCTCGGCGCCGCCAAGCCGCACGATGGGCGCATCGAGGTAATCGAAGGCATCGCTTTCAGCGATCATCGCACTGACCTCGGCACCGACACCGAGGGTCTTGACGCCCTCGTAGACACACATCAGGCGGGAAGTCTTCTTGACGCTGGCGATGACGGTTTCCCGGTCCATCGGGCGAATGGTGCGAAGATCAACGACTTCGACATCGATACCCTCGGCCGCCAGCGTATCGGCAGCCTCCAGCGCCTTGTGCACCATGATCGACGTCGCAACAATCGTCAGGTCGCGGCCTTCGCGGGCGATGGCGGCCTTGCCGATCGGCACGATATAGTGGCCTTCGGGAACGGGTCCCTTCATCTTGTAAAGCAGCTTGTGCTCGAAGATCATCACCGGGTCCGGGTCTTCGATGGCCGCCAGCAGCATGCCCTTCACGTCGTGCGGCGTGGCCGGCTGGATGACCTTCAGCCCCGGAACGTGACCGAGCCACGCCTCAAGGCTCTGGCTGTGCTGTGCTGCCGCACCGGTTCCCGAGCCTGCCGGAAAGCGCATGACCAGCGGTACGGAAACCGCTCCACCCAGCATGTAGCGAATTTTCGCCGCCTGGTTGACGATCTGCTCCATGGCCAGTGCTGCGAAGTCGGAAAACTGGAATTCGAAAATCGGACGCATACCGGTCAGGGCGGCGCCCACCGCCACGCCCGCGCCGCCGAGTTCGGAGATCGGTGTGTCCATGACCCTATCAGGACCAAACCGCTCGATCAGATCGCCGGTCACCTGGAAGGCACCGCCGTAGACGCCGATATCCTCGCCCATGAGAAACACGCGTTCATCGGCTTCCATGGCAATCGCCATCGCCTCCTGAATAGCCTGGGAATAGCTCAGCTCTCTCACTGCCGCATCCATTACGACTGCTCCGTATATACGTTCTGTCCGAGATCAGCCATTTCGGGCGATGGGCTGGACTTGGCAAATTCGATGGCTGCCGCAATCTCCTCGCGAACGCTGTCGCGAATACCTGCCAGCGTCGCCTCGTCCGCTATGCCGAATTCGGCCAGCTGCTTCTCGAACATGTCTATCGGGTCGCGATTGGTCATCCAGTCGTCTATCTCGTCCTTCGTCCGGTAGCGGTTGCGGTCGCTCTTGGAATGGCCACGATGCCGGTAAGTCTTGCACTCGATGAGGGATGGCCCCTGACCGGATCGCGCCCTCTCGACGGCAGCCTGCGAGGCTTCCGCAACATCCGACAGGATGTTGCCGTCTACGATGACACCCGGCATCGCATAGCCGGCAGCACGATCGGCAATGTTCGGGACGGCGGTCGAACGCTCTGTCGAAGTCGACATGCCGTATTTGTTGTTTTCACAGACGAAGACGACCGGCAGCTTCCAGACCGCCGCCATGTTCAGCGCCTCGTGGAATGCGCCTTCATTGTTGGCGCCGTCGCCGAAGAAACAGACGACGACCTTGCCCGTTTTCATCCGCTTCGACGTCAGCGCAGCGCCGACCGCAATCGGAATGCCGCCGCCGACGATGCCGTTGGCGCCGAGGTTTCCAGTCGTCACATCGGCGATGTGCATCGATCCGCCGCGACCGGCACAATAGCCGGTCGTCTTGCCGAAGAACTCGGCAAACATGCGCTTCACATCCGCACCCTTGGCAATGCAATGGCCATGACCGCGATGCGTCGAGGTGATCTGGTCTTCGTTGGTCAGCGCCAGGCAGATGCCCATGGCGCTCGCTTCCTGACCGATGGAAAGATGCATGGTGCCATGAATCAGGCCACGCGTATAACTCTCCTCGGCGCCTTCCTCGAACTTCCGGATCAGATGCATCTTCCGCAAGGCTTCCAATAGCTGCTCGCGGCTGAAATTCTTGTAGAGAAAAGGCATGTTGCCTGTTTCAGCAACAATTGCCTCGGCTGTCGGACTGTTTGGCATCCTTAAGCTCCTGCCCCGTAAACAAGCTTGTCCTGACGCGCCCGCAGCGCTGCAATCTTCGAGCCCGGCGCCACTGCCGCGTTGGCATAGGTGATCAGCTCACCCTTTTTGATGGCGGCCGTCACCGTGCCGCCCTGCAGCAAGCCGCAGGGAATGGCCGACGCGCTGCGCGCCTCTGGCGCCGTCATGATCCAGGCGCGGTAGCAATATTCGCCGATTGCATCGAGTTTTTCGCCCGGCTTCATATCCTTCTTGGCGACAGCACAGACCTCTGCGACCGGCTTCGACAGGGGCACCATGTCGGCCTTGCCGTAAAGCACGACGCGCGCGCAGGTCAGCGGCACTTCGAGAGACGTCAGGTGGTAGGGCCGATGGAATGTGAAGTACGGGCCCTTGCCCATCTTCAGGTCTTCCATTCGCTCCGAAATCCGCGGATGCGACATGTCGGCAACGACGAAAACGCCGGGCGCCACACCCTTGCCGATGGAATAATCGACGACTCCGATGCGCGACAGCACGCCACCGTCCTTTTCAGGCACAAGCGTCTTTGCAAGCTGGTCGAGCGTTGCTGCCGGGCCGTGCATGCCGGGTTTGTCAGGAACCAGCCCGGTCGCATTGGCGATTGCCGCCATCTCGACCATCGTCTTCGATCCATCGACGAATTCGACGAGCATACGGACATTCATGTGTCGGCGCGCGGCCTCCTCTGCATAGTCGTCCGGTATGGCATCGATGTTCAGGGGATTGTTCTTTCCCTTGCCGGCCGCAACGATCGGATGCCCCATCGCCGAGACGAATTCGATCAGCTCCATGCAGGAAGACGGTTCATCGCCGGCGCCCAGCGAATAGGTAACGCCAAGCCGCTCGGCCTCGCTCTTCAGGAAAGCCCCAATCGTCACATCGGCTTCGACGTTCATCATGACGAGGTGCTTGCCATTTTCCATGGCGGAGAGGCCGATTTCAGCGCCAACGGCGGGCACGCCGGTCGCATCGATCACGACGTCGATCAGGCCATTCTGCAGGATGAGATTGGCATCGCTGGTGACGGCGATCTTGCCGCTTTCCATCGCCGCCGTCAGCGCGCTTGCGCTGTCGGCTTCGCGTGCATGTCCGGTTTCCTGGTAGGCAATGTCGACCGCGCGTGACGCGGCGGGAAGATTGAGATCGCAGATTGCACCGATCTCGATGCCCGTCATATGGGCTACGCGAGTAACGATGTCGGTTCCCATTTCGCCTGAGCCGATCAAGCCGATACGAACCGGACGTCCTGTTTCAGCGCGTGCAATGAGATCACGCGCCAAGCCCGTTGGCGCGACGTTGATAGCCATAGAAACTCCTCCCAAGTTAATTAATGACCGTGTCTTTCAGTGCGACTGTATTCGTACATTTGTCTTTCTGTCAACGCGAATGTTCATTTCGAGACCTCAAAGATGCGCTGCTGCGATCAGGCAACAGCGTCCGCATGCCACCGATGGGGGATCGGCCGGCTCTCGAATTTCACGGATAAATGGGTATTTCAGGCGAGGCTTATGGCGCTTCTGCTGCCAGGAAATCATCCGCGCCCTGCAACAGGCGCCGTGCACTTTCCTCATCGGTGATGAGGACCGTTGGCTGGACAAGGCGCATGGCGCCGAGCATCGATTCGCGCTTGTCTATTCCGCCCGAAGCGAGGATCCGCAAGGGAGTTCGGCGGATACGATCGACCTCGACCGACATGATGAGATTGTTGATCGGATGATCCAGCACATCGCCATTTCGATCGTAAAAATGGAATAGCAGGTCGCCAACCGCGCCCAGCTTTTCCAGTTCGCTTCTCTGCTTCTCGGTAAGAAAGCCGCCGCGATAAAAGGTTGTTGCAGAATCGATGCCGCCGACACTGACAACCACCGCATCCATATTGTCGGCCATGTCCAAAATATCCTGGAGACCGCATCGCTTGATCAGCGCTTCCTTCGTTTCCAGGCTGTCGACCATCGCTGGCGCCGGAATGAGGTAGCCGTCGCCCTGGAACACCTGGGCAAAGCGCCAGGCAAATTCGGCAGGATTGAATCGGCGCGCCTGGCTGACACCGCCCAAAAGCGAAATCACTTTGAAATCCTGAAGATTACGGGCATTGATCGACGAAAGACAGGCAAACAGCGTCCTGCCCCAGCCGACACCGACCGTCATTCCCGGCTTCATCGCGTTAGACAGAAACGCACCGGTTGCTGCACTAATCGTCGGGATTGGGTCCGCTTCCGGATCGGACAAAGGTGCCACGACCACCTGCTCTATTCCGAAGGCGATCTCGAGCGATCGTTCGAGCCCGACGATTTCCGCAAGCTCTCCCTCAATGGCGATTTTTACTTCGTTGCGACTTCGCGCTTCCGCCAGCATGCGAACGACGGTGACGCGCCCGACGCCCAGAATGTCCGCGATGTCGTTCTGGGTCATTTGCTCGACGAAATACATCCAGGCAGCCCGAATGCGCATTCTGTCAGCCCGGTTGCCCGAAGTCTGGCCGGCCGATGGGGCCTGATCTTCTGCGCCTTCGGATTTTGAGATGTCTTTCTTCGAACGTGCCAAGTTGGCTCCCGCGTCTTAGGAAGTAAAAAACTACCCTTAACAACAGTAGGCGCAATTGGAAATCGTCATTACGGTTTCGATATCCGGCTCCGGCAGATCAACCGGCGCTTGCGGAGCCGAGTTCCGAAATGCATTTCTTCGCGCGCGGAATGGAGGCGGAGCTCATGCTGAGTTCGGTCAAACCGAATTTCAGGAACAGCGGGATCAGATCCGGGCGGGCAGCGGCCTCCCCGCACATGCCGACCATGATACCAGCCTCCTTGCCGGCCCTCGCTGCCATCTCGATTGCCGTCAGGACTGCCGCATTGCCGACGTCATTGAGTGCCGCGACCTGCGGGTTCATCCGGTCGGCCGCCATGATGTATTGCGTCAGATCGTTTGTGCCGATCGAGAAGAAATCGACCTCTCTTGCCAGCGACGGCGCAATCATCACCGCTGCGGGCGTCTCGATCATCACGCCGAGAGCGAAGCTCGCAAAAGGCTTTCCTTCGGCGGCAAGTTCGCGCGCGCATTCGTCGATCAGATCCCGCGTGCGCTTGACCTCTTCGATGGTGGATACCATCGGCAACATCACCTTGATATTGCCTTGCGTCGCGGCGCGCAGCAGTGCCCGCAATTGCGGCTTGAAGATATCCGGCCTGTCGAGACACATGCGCACACCACGCCAACCCAGGAACGGGTTCTGCTCCTCGGGAAACACGATGCCCGACACTGGCTTGTCGCCACCGATGTCGAGCGTCCGGATGATGACCGGATCGGGTGCCATTCCCCGCGCTGCCTGCGAATAGATATCGAACTGCATGTCCTCGCTCGGCAATCCGCCGTGCTTCATGAACAGGAGTTCGGTACGGAACAGGCCGATGCCCATCGCACCGGCTTCCTTGGCGGCTTCGAGCTCCTCGATGGAGCCGATGTTTGCGGCAACCTCGATCGGCGTGCCGTCCGCGAGATGCGGCCGCACATCCTTGAATGCACGCAGACGGACTTCCTCATTCGCCGCCGCGTCAAGACGCCGGGCGAACGTCTCGCGTAACGCCGCATCCGGATCGGGATAGATAAGTCCCTTGCCGCCATCGATAGCAACGTCCGTGGCCGAGACGAGGGCATCGATACCATTGCCGAGACCGAGGACAGCCGGAATGCCGTGCGCCCTTGCAATGATGGCGATATGCGACGTGGCGCCACCGTGGGCGCAGATGACGCCCTTGATCAGCTTAACCGGTGCGCGCGCCAGGTCCCAGGCGCCGATATCTTCCGCCAGCACAATGGATGGCTCCGTGATTTCATCGAGGCCGATGTCGCGTTCGCCGGCAAGCGCCAGACAGATCTGTCGCGCAATGGCTTTTACGTCGTCGGCTCTTGCATTCAGATAGGCATCGGAAACGCGACCGAAGGAGGCTGCCGTTTCGTCCGTAACCTTCAAGACGGCATCGGTCGCATCGAGGCCCTCGCCGATCGCAACCACGACGCCGTCGATGATCTCAGGATCGCCGGCAATCTCGACAAGCGCGGAAATGATGCTGCTGTCCGTCTCAGACAGTCCCTTGGCAGCGAGTGCTGCCTCCATCTGCTGTCTGACAGACGAGATCGCCTTCTCGAATCGCTCTATTTCGAAGAGGATTTCATCGTCCCGCAGCCGGCGTTGCACGGGTTTGAACTTCTTCGGAAAATAGCGAAATATCTTCGCCAAGCCGACGCCCTCGCTGGCGGCGATCCCCTGAAGCACGCCGGCGCGCTCAGGCGCAGCAGTGCCGGTAGCCTCGCTGGCAACGGGCGCCGCAGAGGCATTTGTGACGCCGTCGAGACCTGACTCCGGATTCTCCAGGAACTGCACCAGTGCATCCAGTGCTTCGAGTGCGTCGGCGCCGGTGGCTCGCAGGGCGACAGAGTCGTTTTCCTTGACCGCAAGCAGCATCAATTTTACCGAGCTTTTCGCACTGACGACCTTCGCATCCTTGACGATCTCCACTTCGCTCGCAAAGCTCTTCGCCAGCTTGACGAAGCGAGTTGCCGGACGAGCATGAAGACCTTCCTTCACGCGCACAATTGTTGAGCGTTCCATAAAAACATCCATTCACTAGATAATCAGCAACAGTCGAGATCAATCACCGATGGTGATCGTCGTCCCGACTGAAAGTGCGCTTTTCAACACATCCGCGTCGATTGCCGCGGCGCAGATGGCACCCGGGCTGTCGACGGTCGTGGCGTCGTTGAAGTTGATGACGACGTGGCCGATTTCCAGCACCTTGTTCCAGGCAATTGGCCCCATCGCCGTGATCCGGCTGCTGGCAGAACCCACCCTGATCGACGAGCCCACGGAAGGCTCCTGTTCGGTGGGCCCGACATCGGGCAGATGGAGGACGGACACTTCGGCCAGTTCGGGCGGAGCGCCGTCGGCAAACAGAATGAGGACGCCGCCATCGGCCAGATCGGCCACGTCGGGACCGACGGCGGTAATCTGCGTCTTGAGGTGCAGTGCCATGGACAAATCCTTCTCTAGAGAAATAGCTCGGCCTGGTGTTGTCGTATTGGGCGTGCGGGCAGTCTGCTAGACGTCCGCACGCGTCGGCTTAGAACACGATCAGGCTGGTAACCCAGGCAATGAGCACAGAAACCGGGGCCATGATCTGGCGACTGATGAGAACGGCGGGAACGCCGATCTCGATCGTCTTCGGTTTTGCCTCACCCAGCGCCAGGCCCACAGGCACGAAGTCGCAACCGACCTGCGCATTGTAGGCAAAGAGTGCCGGGAGGGCCATTGCGGGCGCAATGGTGCCGTTTGCGATCTGCGGGCCGATGATCGCCACGCCAATGACCTGGGCGATAACCGCACCTGGGCCGAGAATAGGCGACAGGAACGGCAGGCCGCAGATGGCGGAGATGATCAGAAGGCCGACGATATTGTTGGCAAGCGGCCCCATCGGCTCGGCAAGCACATCGCCAACGCCGGTATACAGAATGAAGCCTATCAGCATGGTCACAAATGCCATGAACGGCAGCACGTTGCGGATGACCTGGTCGATCGTACGGCGTCCGGCATTGAAGAAGATGCCGACGACGCGGCCCATGACGCGACCGATGCCAGCAATCAGGTTGATGAAACCACCACCGCCGGTCTCGACAGGTACCGTCTTAGGGGCGGCGGTTGCCTTCGGAGCCCCTCCGGCCGCTGCCACGGTAACCGGCTGGGAACCGTCGGCCATGGTGATGTTCTGCTCCTTCACGCCGGAGACATAGATGTCTTCGGTAATGAATTGCGCCAGAGGTCCCGACTGTCCGACAGGCGTGATGTTGACGGTGGGGATGCGCTTGCGCGGATAGACCCCACATCGCGCAGTACCGCCGCAATCGACGACGACAACGGCCATTTCGCCCTCGACCGGTGGCGCCCGGAAACCGTCGACGGCTTCGCCGCCGGTCAGTTCCGCGATCCGCCGCGCGACGGGGTGAATACCGCCGCCGGTGACCGAGACGATCTTGTTGCGCTGCATGGTCGGCTGGATAACCAGCGGGCCACCCCAGCCCTGGGGACCCCTCGAAATATTTACTGCCTTGTATTCAGTTGCCATAATAGCCCCTCCTCCCAAGTGGCAATCAGAGTTCCACGCCTTGACGGCGGGCCATGATCATTGTGATACGTTCCGTCAGCATGCCCTTCAGCAGGATCACCACGAGGCCGACAATGGCGTACCAGATGGCCATCTTGATGTGGTATCCGCCCGGGACGACGCCGCGCTTTTCCAGCTCCTGCAGCGCCACGAGAACGCCGCCCCAGACGAAGTATTCGCCGGGATTGATATGCGGAAACAAGCCGAGCGGCGGATGAACGTAGGACACAGCTGCATCGTAAAATGCAGGCTTGTGCTTTTCTTCCAGGAACGCGCCGAAGGTATAGGCCATCGGGTTGGTCAGGAAGAACACCGACAGCAGCGGCAGCACGGTATAGCGCGTCAGCGCGATGCGCCCGGCGCCGCGAGCAATGCCATGAACGCGCTCCTCGCCGACCATTTCGGTCAGGGCATAGAAGGCGGTCATCAGCACGACCAGCGTCGGAATAATTCCTGTTACGAAGCCTGCGAAGACCTCGCCGCCCTTCTGGAAAATGCCGATGAAATACTTGCCGATATTCGCCAGTCCGCCGAGCTGCTCTTCTTTGTTGACGCTGTTCAGCTTTTCCTTGAATTGCTCGACGGAAATGTCGGAATTTGCCTGGGCCAGAACGATAAGCTTATCGGCGGCTCCCTTGGCAACCATCTTTCCGTGCAAGGCAGCATCGGAAAACGTCGACCCTAAATCGTGTATAGCGAGATGGCCATGATCGGCCAGCACTGACGCGAATAACATTCTCTCCTCCTTGAATGCAGTTCGATTGATCTGAAATAGTTTTGGGTTTTATGCCGAGGCAAGCCTGAGGCGCGGCGCTGCCGGCCCCTTGCCCTCTCGAACGTGCTCGACCTGCTCGATTGCCTTGGAAATGGCCGCGTGCGTGTTGTCCGCAGCAGCGACGGCTTGCGCAGCTTTCAATGCATTGAGCGACTGGCCTTCATATTGCTCGTTTCGCTTGAATTTGGCGAAAACGGAACGTCCGGTCATCGTCATGAGGCGTTGCACCTTCATGTCCTGGCCGACGACCAGCAATGCAATCGTGCCTCTTCTGAGGCGACCGCGCGCGTGTCCGGCACCCACGTATCCGTCATTATATTTGCTGGTTATTCCTTTGAAGACGTCTGTGTAGTGCCGCATCTGCAGCCAGACGCCAATCACTTGCAACATCCACACCGCGCCCAAAGCGAGCAGCGCCCATTGCCATATAGCCATCTTCACCCCTCCCGAAAGTGTCGCTGCCCAGTCATTCATCCTCACGTCATAAATGAACATTTGTATTGTGGTATGTCAATATGTATAAATTCGAAGCGGGGAGCGAGACGAACTTTTCTTTAGCAAAAGGCAGTTAGCAGCATCTCCAATGGAATTCCGCACAGTGTCCGGGGAGGGACAGGGATTGGCAAAAGACCGGCTTTTCATATTCGATTGCGATGGCGTTCTTGTCGATAGCGAGCCGTTGGCTGCCTCGGCCTATGTTCGGGTGTATGCAAGGCACGGGCTGACAATCACCCCGGACGTGGTCGGCAAATGCTTTGGAATGAAGCAGGCCGATATCTTCGCCCGCATACATGATCTGACAGGACAGGATTACCCCAGGGACCATGTCGAGGACGTCTGGCTGGAAACCAAAGAGGTCTTCACCGAGCAACTCGAAGCCATGAAGGGCGTGGCGGCTTTTCTGTCCGCTCTCGATGCACGATGCTGCGTCGCCTCGTCTTCCTCGCTGGAAAGAATACAGCATAGCCTGTCGCTGACTGGACTGATTTCGTTTTTCGGCGACGACATTTTCAGTTCGTCCATGGTGAAACACGGCAAGCCCGCCCCGGACCTGTTTCTCTTCGCAGCCAGCAAGATGGGGTTCGCTCCGTCTGATTGTCTCGTCATCGAAGACTCTTTGTTTGGCGCGCAGGCGGGACGTGCGGCCGGCATGACGGTTTTCGGCTTTACCGGCGGAGGCCACTCGTATGTTGAGCACGAGACACATTTGCTTGAAGCGGGCGCCGACAAGGTATTCAGTTCATTCGAGGAGCTTTCGAGGGAAGCCATGATTTGGGCGAACTTGCCGAAAGGACAGTAAATATCCGAGCGCGAAAGCTGTGCGCCGATAGGCAATTGACACAAATTTGATTCTGAATCATAAACTTTCGTATTGTTGGAGGAACAAATGTTCTGATGCGGCGGAGGAGCCGCCATGGAGCATGGGAGGGGAGAAATTCGCATATGGACACTTTTCTGAGTGGCTTGAAGTCGGCCGTCGATACGCTTGGTCCGACTGTGCTTTTGCCGATCGTCATTTTCATAATCGCCGTCATTCTCGGAGCGAAGGTCGGCAAGGCATTTCGCGCGGCGGTGACAATCGGCGTCGCCTTTATCGGGATCAATCTTGTTCTCGGGCTGATGTTCAACTCGATTGGTGCGGTTGCCCAGGCGATCGTCACCAATACCGGGATAAAGCGGGATATCGTCGACGTTGGCTGGCCCTCTGCTGCTGCCATCGCGTTTGGTTCGTCGGTCGGCTTGTGGGTCATTCCAGTTGGCATTCTCGTCAACGTCGTCCTGCTGCTGCTGCGCTGGACCCGCACACTGAACGTCGATGTCTGGAATTTCTGGCACTTCGCTTTCATCGGTTCGCTGGTCGTGGCGGCTACCGACAGCCTTGCCTATGGCATCGCCATAGCCGCCCTGGCGGCTGCCCTGTCCTTGCTGTTTGCCGACTGGTCCGCCCGTGCTGTCCAGCAGTTCTATGGCGTCCCCGGCATCTCGGTACCACATATTGCCTCGGCACAAATTCTGCCGATCGCAATCGTGCTCAACTGGATCATGGATCGCATCCCGGGCATCAACAAGATCAACATCAGCACCGAAACCATCGAGCGTCGATTTGGCGTTTTCGGCGAGCCGGTCGTGCTGGGCCTCATCATCGGCCTCATACTCGGAACCATCGCCTTCTACAACGCTGGCGATCTCGGGACCGTTCTTTCAAAAATCCTCAGCACGGGCATGACGCTCGCCGCAGTCATGCTGCTCCTGCCACGCATGGTGAAAGTGCTGATGGAAGGCCTGCTTCCGGTTTCAGACGCTGCACAGGCGTTCGTGCGAAAGAGAACCGGAGACCGCGAACTTCTCGTCGGCCTGGACTCCGCCATCCTGATTGGTCATCCGGCGGCGATCTCGTCGTCGCTCATCCTGGTTCCGATTGCGATCATCCTCTCGGTTATCCTGCCGGGTAATCGCGTCATTCTGTTTGCCGATCTCGCGGTCATCCCTTTCATCGTCGCCCTGACGGCACCGCTGCTCAAGGGCAACGTGTTCCGCATGGTCGTGGTTGGAACCGTGACGCTTGCCATCGGCTTCTATGTGGCGAATGCGCTTGCACCGTTGTTTACCAGCGCTGCCGTCTCATCCGGCTTCAAGCTGCCGGCGAACGCTTTGCAAGTCACCTCCGTTGTCGACGGCTTCCTCTGGATCCCCTATGT
The DNA here is from genome assembly GCF_019355735.1 of Rhizobium sp. B230/85. Taxonomy (NCBI): domain Bacteria; kingdom Pseudomonadati; phylum Pseudomonadota; class Alphaproteobacteria; order Hyphomicrobiales; family Rhizobiaceae; genus Rhizobium; species Rhizobium sp. B230/85. Next base: position 91,350 of record NZ_CP072158.1, on the reverse strand, counting down.
CATCATCAACGCGATCCAGGGGCTCGGCGTCTTCGGCATCGTCCTGCTCGCGGCCATCATCGCGGCACTCTTCGCCCTTTATCGGCGCAATAGTCTTGCCTGGGAACGGGCCGCCGGGGCGGAAGACGAGCCGGTGGAAGCTTCTGCGGCCTGAGAGAAGGCGTTGGTAAACCAGACCGGCAAAGACGACACTCGCACTCTAAAGTCCTTGTGCGGGTGTGACAGAAACTGGAGAGACGACATGCCTACCCTGTTGGACATACTGGAACCGGAAGCCATCCTGCTCGATGTTCGGGCTACCACGGCGGAAGAGGTAATCCGGCTCCTTGCGGCCCGGCTGGAGACGCTGGGATATGTCAAGACTACCTACGCGGACGCCGTTGTCAGCCGCGAAAAGAACCTGCCGACAGGACTGCCGCTGGAGCGGGACGAAAATGTCGCCGTGCCGCATACCGATCCGGAGCATGTAATCAAGGCCGGCGTTGCCATGGCGACCCTGTCGACGCCGGTCGTGTTCGCCAATATGGAGGAGCCGGAAGAGCTGCTCCCCGTCGGCACCGTTTTCCTGCTTGCGATCAACGACAAGGACAAGCAGATCGAAACCCTTCAACAGATTATCGAAGCCATTCAAAGCCCGACGACGCTCGATGGATTGAAGCGCGCCAAAACGCTTCACGACGTGAGGGTGCTTCTCGGCTCACCAAAGGAATCCTGAACATGGCCAAGCAGAAAACTATCCTTTTCGCATGCGGCACCGGAATTGCTACATCGACGGCCGTAAACGCTGCCGTGACGGAAGAAATGAAGAAGCGTGGCCTGTCTTTCAACGCCATGCAGGCCAAGGCGACCGAGGTTCCGTCGCTTGCCGACGGCGTCGACTTCATCGTCTCCACCACGCCCATTTCCGCATCCGTCACAAAGCCGGTGATCAAGGGTCTCGCCTTTCTGACCGGGATCGGCAAGGACAAGGTCCTCGACGAGATAGAAATGGCCCTCAGAAAATAATCAGCGGCATTTGGCCAGGCGTAAAATACCGCCAGCTCCATCACGTCGAATGCGGCAGGCGATCGGCACTATCGACGTCCTGACGCGGCAACAAGCCTAGCCCAGCGTGTTGGTCGCCCAATCTGCGGCGATGTGCGGATGGGTGGGGGTGGGCTCGAGATCGTTGATCAGGCGCAGGACGCGCGGCGGCGTTAGCGGCAGGCTGGAGACCGGCTTGCCGATTGCGCGCGCAACCGCACAGGCGATGGCCGAGCCGACGGCAAGGATCGGGACTTCGCCTGCTCCCTTTGTCCCGAGCGGGCCCATCGACGGCGCGCCCTCATAGAGATCCGCGACGACAGGCACGACATCCCCGGCCAGCGGCACGCGGTAGGTCTCGAAGCCGTCCTCTGCGATCCGGCCGTCAGCGGTGATCGTCACTTCCTCGTGCAGCGCATAGCCGAGGCCCTGGACGACGCCGCCCTGGATCTGGCCCATGATGGCACGGCGGTTGAGCGCGCGTCCAACATCCTGCACCACCCGGTAGGCCAGAACCTCGACATGCCCGGTATCCGGATCGACAGCCACTTCGGCCTCGTGAACCACGAAGACGGGAATATCGAGCGCGTCGATAAAGTGGCCCATCGCACAGCCTGCCATCGCCGGCGTGTTCTTTGCGGTGAAGCTGCCCGTACCGCTGATCGGCCCCGTGGTCGATTGCGCATGGGCGACCACCGTCGGGATGGCGACGCCGGTCCCGGGTCGCCCGGCAATTTCCACCCGCCCTTCGCGCAACACCAGGTCGCTCGCGGCGGTCTGCAACATCTCACTGGCCGTCCGCAGAAGCTTTTCACGGACTTCGGCCGCCGCACCCACACTCGCCGCACCGATAGAGACGGTCGTCCGCCCGCCACCGACCCCGACATCCAGCCCGGCGGAATCCGTATCTGCCTCGCGCACCACGACCTGCTCCGGTCGCAGCCCAAGCTGGCCGGCAACGATCTGCGGCAGCGCCTGCACCATTGTTCCCGAGCCGATCTCGACGCCGGACGTCACCAGCGTGGCGCTGCCGTCGGCATTCAGATTGATGGTCGCGGCAGATGGCCCAACGAAGATGAACCAGGTTCCCACCGTGGTGGCGCGGCCATAGAGGCGACCGTCGGCGCGGGCTTCCGCCGTTCCTGTCTTTTCCCGCAGTGCCTCCATCCGCTCCAGCATCGGACGCAGGACGTCACCCTCGAACACCTGTCCGGTCGGGCCCAGATCGCCGTCGCCAAGCACATTGCGCTTGCGGAACTCCATGGGGTCCATGCCGATTGCGGCGCATATCTCGTCGGTATGGCGCTCCAGCGCAAAGCCGTTATAGACGCCGTTGCAAGCCCGGAAGGCGCCGTTCGGCGGCGTGTTGGTGTAGACGGCGCGGCTGACGAGGCGGGCAGCGCCCAGACGATAACTACCGCCGAGGGTATGGGAGGTCATGGTGGTGAGAAAGACCTGTTCGCCGCCATAGGCGCCGCAATCCATCAACACGACGGCCTCGCGCCCGACGATTTCTCCTTCGGTTGATACGGCCGAGCGAATTTTGATTTCTGCGTTCTCCCGGCAGAGGCAGGTGGCCATCTCTTCCTGCCGAGTATTCTCCAGCATGACGGTCCGGCCCGTGATCCGAGCCAAGAGTGCCGTAATCGGCTCGATCGACGCATCGAATTTCAAGCCGAATGCGCCGCCGACCGGCGGAACGGTGACGCGAACGCGGCCCGGCGGGAATTGCATGACGCGACCGGTCACATTGCGCACAGTCCATGGCACCTGCGTCGATGTCTGGATATGCGCCCGGCCGTCCTCCCAGCTGCCGATTGCGACACGCGGCTCGAAGGGAACATGGCTCTGCCTGCCGACGACGAAATTGCTTTCGACGATCGTCACATCGGGGCGGGCAAAGGCGGCATCGACATCGCCTCGTACCGATTTCGCTTCCCAGGCAATGTTGCCGGATCGTGCACCGCCCTCGGTCAGCACTTCATATGTCCGCCAGTCCTCGTGCAGCGATCGGGCGCCGGGCGTCAGCGCCTCCGCCATCGTCAGCACGGGGGCAAGGGGTTCGATCTCCAGAATGATTGCAGCCAGGGCCGCCCGCGCCTCGGCCTCGCTTTCGGCGGCAATCGCGGCGAGCGGCTCGCCATTGTAGCGGATCACATCGACGGCAAAGAGCGGGTGGTCGGCGATACCGATGCCGTAATTGCCGGGCGCATCCGCTGCGGTCGCAATTCCCAGCACACCGGGGCACTCGAGAGCAGCGGAAACATCGAGCCGCGTAATGCGGCCAGCGGGCACGGAGGACCGCAACAGGACAGCGTGCAGCATATCCGGACGGGCCCTGTCATTGGTGTATTTCGTTCGTCCACGCAGCTTGTCGCGGGCGTCTCGGCGGGGAAGATCCATCACGGTCGTCGAAGCATCAGTCATGGACGTGCTCCTCGGCCGGTTGTCCGAGGTAATCCATCACCGCATCGATAATGCGCTCATAGCCCGTGCATCGACAGATATTGCCCACCATTGCCGATTTCACATCGTCCCGGCTGGCCGTCGGATTGTCGCGGAGGAACGGCGCAAGGCTCATGACCATGCCCGGAAAACACATTCCGCACTGGACCACATCCGCCGCCTCGAACGCGGCCTGGAGAGGATGCAGCGGTCCATCGCCGGTCGCCATCGCCTCGATCGACAATACGTGGGCGCCATCGAGCAATCCCATCGGGCGGAGACAGGACATGATGGCCTCTCCGTCGACACTCACAGTGCAGGCACCGCAAAATCCCTCGCGGCAAACGGCCTTGGTGCCTGTCAGGAAACGTTCCTGCCGCAGTATATCGACCAGCGGCGTCATCGGATCGCCGTTGAAACGATAGAGGGAGCGATTGATGTGAAGCGTCACGGTCATCGGGTGGCCTCCGTCTTCAGAAGTGCTGCCATGCATCGGCGGGCAAGCGCCGGCAACACCTGCCGCCGGTACCAGCCATCCGCCTCCATTCCGTCGCGGGCCTGGAAGTCGTTGCAACCGGTGGCAAGGGTATAAGCTCTCTCGGGTTCAGCGGGCGATCCGCCCGGCTCGGTGGCAAGCGCGTGTTCTAGCGAAAGCCAGTGCCGCGCCACATGCTCGACAGAGCCGACGGCAACGAGAATTCGGCCATCGAGGCGGCGCGCCATCGAAACGAGGGCAACCGGATAGTCGCCTGCCCGGCGCAGCGGCAGCCTCACATGCGCGGTGGCGGCGCTGTCGCGGTTGATGATCACCCTGACGAGGATGGCATCGGCGAGCAGCCGTTTCAGATCCGTGAGAAACGACACCATCGGGACACGCATTGTCCCTTGGTTGCCGTACAGCTCGACTTCCGCCGCGAGGGCCAACAGCGGGGGCAGAAGATCGGCGGCGGCGAAGTCTTGCGTGCAGAGATTGCCGCCGATAGTTGCCACCCGGCGGATTGCCGGGTTGGCAGCGCCGGATGCAGCTTCAGCCAGCGCCTCAAGGCCGCCTATGCCCGCAAGTGACCGGGCGAGCGCATCATGTGTTACGGCCGCACCGATCGTCACGCGATCGGTCTCGATGTGGATGCTGGTCAGCCCGGCAATCTTGTGGAGCGACACCAATGCGTCCGGCAACGCGTGGCCCCGACGCGGATTGCGCATGAGCCACGTTCCGCCGGCCAGGATCGCCGCACCCTGTCGGCGCGCGGCAAGCGCTTCCTCGATGCTGCCGGCAACTGTCAGGGACCGCTGCAGATGTTCGGACATTGACCTTCTACCCCTTCAATCGCCGTCTTTGCGGCTTTCCAGCATCATTTCAGAGGCAAGCCTGCCCGTGAAATAGTAGTTTCCTGGATGTAATATCGTAAAAAGAGATACGCCCTTCCCAAGCTCAACCGAGGCAATGCCGCTGGCGCTCACTTCCAGTGTGCTACGCTGCGCCTCTCGAAGCTCTCGCGGAATTGCCGGGTCGTGTTCTCGAGGACGTTGCCGCTCTCCCAATCGAGAATGACCGCGAAGCGACGAACTGCATCCATGGCGTCGATCTCGCCCGACTTGTAGCGAGCAGATACCATCGCCGGATCCGAACGCGCCCATTGCTTGCGATTGTCGCGGATTTCGGTGCGGGCAGCTTCTGTTGCGGGGAGATCGATTTCGTACTCGCAGAGATCGCGATCTATGACCTTCAACACGACGCCGTAGTCGACCTTGGCGCGCTCGATGGAGACATAATCGTCGATCACGTCCTCCAGCACATGAAGCGGATCGCGCTCCAGCGGATCGCCAAAGCCGCCGCCACCAGCTGTCGGCCGGGCGAATTGATCGCCCGTGAACACCGGATAGTCGGAAAAGACCGAACCGAGCCAGGTGTCGACCTCCTCGCCCGCGCGGCGGATCGTCAGCCCGTGCGGCATAGAGGGGAGCCCGCCCTCGACACCCCAGACCACGGCGCGCTCGCGATCGCAGATATAGGACATCACGGCATCTTCGGCCGCCAGCAACACCGAGGTCTTCTGCACGCCGACACCGCCACGCCATTTGCCGGGACCGGCGGAATCCTGCTTGATCTGAAACTCCGTCGTCCGCGTCGGGTTGACGCGCTCGTTACCTTCGTTCGGCTGCGACATCAGGCCGGTTCCAAAGCAGGCAGTCGTCACGTCGGCGCCGTCCTTGCCGTTGCGCCCACCCCATCCCCCCGGAAGCCACTCGTAGAACATGAAGATCGGCTTTTCCGGTTTGCGCGCGTCGCGACCCCCGGCCAGCAGGTATTCGAGGTTGAAAGCGCATGCGATGGCGCGTTCCGGCATGATCTGCGACCACATCTCGAAGATCGAATTCATGATTTTCTCGAACGGCATCAGGAATCCTGTGACTGCCACCGGCCACTCGGCACTGACAACGCTGTTTTTCGGCGCGGTCACCTCGATCATGCGATAAAAGCCGCTGTTAAGGGGAAGATCAGGGAAGAAGGTCTTCATTCCCGCGACCACCGCTGAAAAGGTCGCCCCCGGTGCGGAATTGTACATGGACCCTATCGTCTTGTGGCTGCCGGTAAAATCGTAATGGATCGTGTCGCCCTTGATCGTCATCTTGATGTGGATGGGGATCATCCCTTCGCCGCCACCGAGATCGCGATCGATATAGTCGACACTTTCCCAGGTGCCGTCGGGCAATTCGGCAAGGCGCTTGCGGACGGCCCGCTCGACGTAGTCCTGAACTTCCTCCATGCCGCGCACGACAGTGTCGCGGCCGTATTTCTTGACGAGACGCAGCAGTTCCCGCTCCGCTACCTGGGTCGCCTGGGCCTGCGAATGGATGTCACCGATGATCGATGCAGGATCGCGGGTATTGGCGGCGATCAGATTGGCAACATCGGAGCAGAAGCGGCCGGCACGGAATAGCCTCACCGGCGTGATGCGCATGCCTTCCCGGAACATGTCGCGGGCTGTGACGTCGAAGGAGCCGGGGACCGACCCTCCGAGGTCCGACCAGTGCCCGTTCGACTGCGAAAACCCGATCAACGTGTCCTCGTCGAAGATCGGGCGCACGAGCCGCACATCGCTGAAATGGGTCCCGCCGGCGTAGGGATCGTTGATTGCGTAGACGTCGCCCGGCGCCATGTCGCCTTCGAATACACGGATGACTTCCTTGCAGGTATTGTGCAGCGTGCCAACATGGACTGCGATGTCGTAGTTGCCCTGTGCAACCGAGTTGCCATCGGCGTCATGCAACGCATTGGAGAAGTCGCGGTTGTAGATGACGAACGAATAACAGGTGCGCAGCATCTGTTCGGCCATCTGGTCGACCGTGGTGATGAAGGAGTTCTTGAGCACCTCGAAGGTGACCGGATCGAGGCTCTTTTCGGTTTCGACGAAGTTGGTCATGTCTCAGCCTTTCGTTCCGATAAGAATATTCAGGAATGCGTCGACCCTGGCGCTCATGCCTGGCGGGACAACCGTGGTCGAATCGAACTGTTCGACGATTGCGGGGCCGGAGATGGTGGCACCCGCTTCGAGCCCCTCACGCTGATAGATCGCCGCATCGTAGGATTTGCCGTCGAACCAGACCGCGCGTCGGTCGAGGGGCGCAGGCGCATGGTCGCGCACCGGATATTTCGGCAGCTCGGCCTTGGGCACGAGACCGATCGCCTTGACTGCGACGCGAAAGATGGCAACCGGGGCTTCGTCGCGGCGGTAGTTGAACTCGCGCTCGTGCTCCGCGTGGAAAGCATCGATCAGGGATGCAATACTCACGATCCGGGCGGGTGCGCTGATAGCGAGCGAGCGCCACTGGCCCTGATACATCATCTCGACAGTCCGCTGGAGCGCCATATCCTGCGGCGCTATCCCTTCGTGCAGCAAGCGCTCGGACGCTTGCGCCTCCATGCGCTGGAACGCAGCCTCCAGCTCCGCCGGCGCAACGATGGAGGCGTCGGTCATGAAGCTTTCGGAGAAGTCGTGCTGCACATCGACAAGCAGGCAACCGAGGGCCGAGGTGACGCCGGGATTGGGAGGCACGATCACGGTCGGAATGGAAAGCTCCCTTGCGACAGCCGCCCCGTGCAGGGCGCCGGCACCTCCGAAGGCAACGAGCGCGAAGTCGCGCGGATCGTATCCACGGCTGATCGACATCAGGCGTACGGCATTGGCCATGTTTGCATTGGCGACGGCAACGATTGCCTCGGCAGCCGCGTGAAGCTCCATGCCGAATGGTGTCGCCACCGTTTCCTGTACGGCCTCCTCGGCAAGCGCCGGATCGAGGGTGATCTTGCCGCCTGCGAGGCTGCTGCCGAGACGGCCGAGGACGACATTTGCATCTGTGTTCGTGGCAATCCGATTGCCGTTTCGATAGCAGGCCGGGCCGGGATTGGCGCCGGCCGACTGGGGGCCGTTGCGTAGCGATCCGCCCTCGTCCTGCCAGGCCAGCGACCCGCCGCCGGCACCGATCGTCAGCACCTCGATAGAGGGAAAGCGGATGGGATAGCCGAACTCGATGTACCAGTCCTTGGTGATACGAGACTGACCGTTCCAGGCGAGCGAAACATCCGTGCTCGTTCCGCCCATATCGAAGCCTATCGAGTTCTGAAAGCCGCAGAGATTGCCGATAAAGCGGCTGGCGATAGCGCCCGCCGCGATCCCCGATCCCGCGAGCCTGGCGGAGAAGTCTATAACACTCGCTGGCGTCATCACGCCACCGCCGGAATGCAGCAGCAGCAGGTCTCGCTGGTAACCGCCGGCAGCCAGCTTTTCGCCGAGCCGGGAGACGTAATCGACAACCACAGGGGCGCAGACTGCGTTTGCCATGGTCGTCGAGAAGCGTTCGTGCTCGAAGATTTCCGGCATGACTTCGGAGGAAATCGACACCGGCACCTCCGGCATCGAGGCCTTGAGGATATCGCGCATGCGCCGTTCATTTGCGCCATTGACGTAGGAATTCATGAAACAGACGGCGATGGACTTGATGCCACGCTTTTTCAGAATCGCGGCAACACGATGGGCATCGTCCTCGTTCAGGGCTTCGAGGACCGTGCCCTCGGCGTCGACACGTTCGCCAACCGTCAGCCGGTCGCGTCGCGGAATGTACGGCTTGGCGACATCCTTGTAGGTATCCCAGAGGTCCTCCTTGTTGGCACGCCGGATCTCGACGACATCGCGAAAGCCTTCGGTGCAGACCATTGCTGTTCGCGGCAAACGGCGTGTGATCAGCGCATTGGTGGCGACCGTGGTCCCGTGCGAGAACATGGTAACCTCGGAAAGCTCGATGCGGCCCTGCTCGATGCCGTTCATGATCGCCTGCATCGGATCATCCGGGGTCGACGCCGTCTTCTCGATACGGATCGACCCGGTCTCCTCATCCATGATGCAAATGTCGGTGAAGGTGCCTCCCACATCCACCGCAACTCTCGTCTTCGCCATGATCTATCCTCTGGATGGTTCGACCGGACAGCACTCTTCGCTCGCCAACCCCTCACGGAATGGCGCTTCGATTGTCCGGTAGTTGCGAAAGTCCGGATCGGTCGCCCGGACGGCGTCAAATGTCCCCTTGCCGCTCGGCCGAAGTGGCTAGTGCGGCTTTTTTCCCGGGTGGGTCCTACCTGCCCGAAGCAGGGCCTCGCGGCGCGTCTCGCTTGGCGAGCAGCCAAATTTCGATCTGTAGTGACGGCAGAACTGCGACTGGTCGGTGAAGCCCCAGCGATAGGCGATTTCAGCAATCGTCGTGGTGACGGTCAGCGACATCAGTTCCTCGGCACAGCGCTCCAGACGGCTGTCGCGGATGAAACCGTTGATCGACTTGTTGCTGTCCTGGAACAGGCCCTGCAGGTAGCGCAACGAAATGCCGCCAGCTTCCGCTACCGATTGCGGACCGAGATCTGCATTCTTGATATTGTCGCGAATGTACTGCTCGGCACGATGCAGGTGCCCTGCCCGTATCGAAGAGATATTGCTATCGAGCACGCGGTCGTCGCTGACGATCGACAGGCAGAGCATTTCGAGAATGTGCCGACCGGTCAGTTCACGCGCGACGTCGTCGATGTCGTCGACATGGTTGATCGTCGTCCGTACCGTATCGAGAAAGAGGGCGGCGACACCGCGGGTCCCGTCAAAACTGAGCGCGCTGAACCGATCCGTCGAGCCGATCCGTGAGCGCACGCTCGCAGCCGGGACCTTCAGCACCCAGAGGGCATTCGGGCGGCCGTGCCAGAATTCATAGGGCGCATCGCCACGCTCCAAAATGAATCCACCCGGCTTGCAATTGACGCTGCGCGAGCCTTGCGAGAAGTCGATTTCGCTGACTTCAGGAATGGTGATGAGAAGACTTGCATCTCGTTCGTTGAGAAAGTGGCGGCGGTGGCGACGATAGCTGACGCCGTCGCACTCCATCCTCGACACACCGACGAGGCCTAGAGACCATGTCTCCAGCACGCCCCTGAATTCCCGCCTGTTGCGGTATTCGGTATCGAGTGGAAAATAGGTTTCGGTCACCGCAGCCTGCCAGGCATCGCCCCCGGCTTGACCGCTGATATCATCGACGACGTATCTCATGCATCGACTTCCCCTGTAGGCCGGCTTTTCCCGGTTCCTGCTATTGAGGGCAGAGTACATCAATTCGGTGGGTCGTATTGCTAAAAAACGCATAAACTTATGAGCATGGCCGTGCTGCGACCCAAGTAGCCAGCCAGCCCGGAGACCTCAGCGGGGGACGGCAACCCTGGCACGCTCGTTGTGGAACCCGAGCTTGTCGGAGATCTCGTTCGCGGCCGTCAACAGGCTCTCCAGATAGAGTTCGCGGTTGCGCAATCCATCTTCCCGAGGCGCGACGAGGCAGAGGGTGGCAATGCAGTTGCCACCGGCCTGGTAAATCGGCACGGCGAAACAATGGGTGAAGTTTTCCACCTCGCTGTTGAAGGTGAAATATCCATCCCGCGCTGCAGTCCGCACCTCGGCCAGAAAGGCTGCAGGATCCAGCTGCCTGCCATCCGGCAGCGTGAAATCTTCCGGCGGGATCAAATCGATGATCTGCTGGTCGGTCAGGTGTGAGACGAGCAGCCGTCCCGACGCCGTCCAGGGGATCGAAACTGTTTCGCCTACGTTGGAGGAAATACGGAAGGGTCGAATGCCCTCGCGCATCATCGCGACAGTGTACTTGTTGCCTTCGAGCAGACACATCTGGGCAGTTTCGCGCGTTTCCACCGCAAGCCGGGTCAGCATGCGCTCGCATTCCCGCATCAGATCGAAATGCTCGGCATAGGCTGTTCCAAGGAAATACAGACGACGGCCGAGGAACACCCGCCCGTCGTCTCCCTGATAGTCGAGCATGCCATGGCCGAGAAGCAGGTTGACCAGTTCGTATACCGAGGATCGCGGCGCGCCTATTTCCGCCGCGATCTCATTGGGCCTCATGGGCTGGCGCTTGACGCGCAGAAACTCCAGGATCTCGAAAGCGCGATCCAGTCCTCTGGTGCGTCGCGATGCGATCTCGACAGCAGCCTCAGCCATGCATTTCTCCAATATTCAGGCGCGATCCGAGCGATAGGCGACGCAATCCACCTCGACCTTGCAATCGACCATCATGCGCGACTGGACACAAGCGCGCGCGGGAGGATTCTCGCTGAAATATTCGGCGTAGACGCCATTGAAACTCCAGAAATCCCGCGGATCGTCGAGCCAGACACCGACGCGCACCACATCCTGAAGCGTGTAGCCGGCCTCATCGAGGATGGCTATCATGTTGTCGATGGCCTTCCGGCTCTGGGTGACGATGCCGCCGGGCACAATCTCGCCATTCTCCATGGGGACCTGACCGGAAACATAAAGCCAGCCACCGGCTTCCGTAGCCCGTGCGAACGGAAGGGGTTGACCGCCAGCGCCTTTTTCTCCGGCGCCATAACGTTTGATCGTCATAATATTTCACTTTCCTGCTTAGTTGAAACTCGAGGTCTTTAAAAACTCGGCGAGCCGCTCGGTCTTCGGCTGTACGAACATTTCCCTGGGATCGCCCTCTTCGCAGATGACACCCTGGTTCATGAAGATAACCCGCGACGACACCTCATAGGCAAAACGCATCTCGTGCGTCACCAGCAGCATGGTCATTCCGTCTGCCGCCAGGCCCTTGATAACCTGCAGTACTTCGCCCACCAACTCCGGGTCCAGCGCAGAGGTCACCTCATCGAACAGCATCAGGCGCGGGGACATCGCGATCGCCCGGGCAATCGCAACGCGCTGCTGCTGGCCACCCGACAGCTGGCCGGGATAGTGATCGCTGCGCGCCGAGAGGCCGACGCGATCGAGCCAGCGCTCGGCAAGCGTCCGGGCTTCGGCTTTCGGCATCTTCTTCACCTTGACGAGACCGAGCATGACATTTTCGGCCGCTGTCATATGGGGAAAGAGATTGAATTGCTGGAAGGCCATGCCCGTTAGCGCGCGCTGGCGTGCGATTTCCCGTTCGCTCTTGCGGCGGCGCGAGCTACCTTCGATGTGGTAGCCAATCTCCTCGCCATCGAGGTTGATGGTTCCGCCCTGGAACTCCTCGAGCATGTTGATACAGCGAAGCATCGTCGTCTTGCCGGAACCCGACGAGCCGATGATCGAGATCACCTCGCCTTCCGCGACGGAACAATCGACGCCCTGCAGCACTTCATGGTGGCCGTAGGTTTTCCGCAGGCCTTTGATTTCAAGCATGGTCTTGGCCATTGGCAAGCCTCCTCAAGATGGCAGCATGGTCTTGCGCTCGACGAATTTGCCAAAGCGCTCGATCCCGAAATTGACGACGAAATAGAGGGCGCCTGCGAGGAAGTAGAACTGCAGGCTCATGAAGTTGCGCGAGATGATCTCCTGGCTGCGCAGCAACAGCTCGGCCACTCCGATGACCGAAAGCAACGTCGATGCCTTGACGATTTCTGCAGCCGTGTTGACCCAGGCCGGAAGGCACTGGCGCAACGCCTGCGGCCAAAGCACGGAGGTGAATGTCTGCGTGAACGTCAGGCCGATCGCCTTGGCGGCTTCCGTCTGCCCCCGGGGGATTGCCTGCAGCGCGCCGCGCACGATCTCACCGACATGTGACGAGCAGAAGATCGCCAGCGCCAGCACGCCGGCAGAAAAAGGACCGAGGTCAAGACCGACGGCACTCGAGACATAGTAGCTGGCCAGAACAAGCACGAGAACCGGCGTGCCGCGGATGATGTCGGCATAGGCCCGCACGACAAACCGCAGCGCCATGTTACCGTAAGCCAGAGCGAGCCCGACGAAGACACCGACGACCGAGCCGGCAACGATGGCCAGCAGCGAGATCGATATCGTCATCATCAGCCCGCTGACGATCACATAGCGGGCAATCCAGAGCTGTTCGAGGAAACTGTGGGACATCGGCTTACCTCGGCAGCGCCAGGCGGCGCTCGAAGAAGCGCATGACGGCAGCAATGAGAAGACAGGTGACGACATAGAGACCGGAGGTGACCATCCATGTCTCGATGACACGGAAGCTTTCGACATTGATCTTGCGGGCGGCGAAGGTCAGTTCCGGCACGGCAATGGTCGCTGCAAGCGATGTGTCCTTGAACAGGGATATGATCGTCGAGGACAGCGACGGCAGCACGTTCCGGAACATCAGCGGCGCGATAATCGAGGTGCGGATCTGGCTCGAGGTCAGGCCGATGGCGAGGCCGGCTTCGGTCAGGCCCTTCGGAATGGACAGCAGCCCGGCGCGAAATACTTCCGCCAGATAGGCGCCCGAATAGAGGGAAAGCACCAGGATGAAGCTTTTCACCTTGTCTAACCTGAATCCCATCTGCGGCAGCGCGAAATAGGCAAACAGGACCAGCACGAGGATAGGCAGGTTGCGTATCAGCGTCACATAGCAGCGCGCCGGGATGGCCACGAACCGCTGCTTAGACAGCAAGGCAAATGCAACCACCAGGCCAATTGCGGCGCCGATCACGATCGAGATGACCGCCAGGCCGAGGCTCAACGCCAAACCGCTCCAGAGAAAATCGAAATTGCGCCAGACCGCAGAGAAATTCAGCGTGTAACCCATGGTCGTCCTCGGAGAAACAGGGAGCGAGGGATGCCTCGCTCCCCGGAGCCAGTTACTTGAATTCGACCGGGAAGCCGATCTGCGGCGGTGTCAGGTCCTTGCCGAACCAGGTCTTGTAGGACTTCGCATAGGCATCGAACTCAACGCCGGTCATTGCTTCATGCAGAGCCGTGTTAACGAAGTTCAGCCAATCCTGGTCACCGCGCTTGACACCGCAAGCGTAGGTCTGCGGGTTCCAGCCATAGCCGGCATCCTTATACCTGCCGGCATTCTGGGTCATGTACCAGGCGAGCGATGACTGGTCGGTGGCGACAGCATCGGCCCGGCCGGATTCCAGAGCCTGGTAGATGAGATCGACGGAGTCGTACTGGTCGACCTTGGCGTCCGGAAGCGCTGCGTGGACCATGGCTTCGGCATAGACATTCTGCAGCACCGAAACGGTGACCGACGAGCCTGCCGCTTTCAGCGCGGCATAATCGGCATACTGGCCGTCAGCCTTCAGCATGAGGCCGACACCTTCGCGGTAATAGGGAATGGTGAAGGCAATCTGCTGGGCGCGCTCGCCGGTGACGGTCATGAACTGGCAGGTGATGTCGACCTTGTTCGTGGTGATGTTCGGAATACGGGCGTCGGACGACTGGTTGACGTATTCGATCTTGTCCGGATCGCCGAACAAGGCCTTTGCGATGATGTGGCCCATATCGACATCGAAGCCCTGCAGCTTGTCGTCCGCACTCTTGAAGTGCCACGGCGCATTGGTGCTGCCGGTACCCATTACCAGGTGGCCGCGTGCAAGCACTTCATCGAGCTTGCTGCCGTCGGCAAGAACGGGGCTTGAAAAAACGACTGCTGCGGCCAGGGCGATCAGGCCGGCACGAATAGAAAAGGTCATGACGTTCCCCTTGAAAAGATGATTTATTGAATGTCCAATATACCGGACATACGTCTGTTTTACTGGATTTTGATAAAAAGCTTTATCAGCCATGAATTGTCAAGCGGACGACGCTAAAAACGTCGCACTGTTTTTCAGTGGCTAAATTTGTGGCAGTGCAGCAATTTGGGGGGAACCGGAGGCCAGTCGGGGAGTGTCGGCAAAGGGCGTGACGTTGCCCTGAAATCTGCGGCTGAGGGTGGCAAGCGCAAAACCGGGCATTTTCAAAATATGCCGAACAGCGCTAACCGACCAATTAGCCTGTATTCTAGAAAACTTGCGTTTCAGCGGCCGAAGCGTGTCGCGTGCCGTCGGGCATGCCAGCCTTCAACGGTCTTTCTCCAAGCTCTTGCTTGGGACGGCTGCGTCTGCCCTAGGGCTTGCAACCGATGCACGCCCGGTCCTTGCAAGGTACACTTCGATACCGGCGCGGGTCAGGAAGGATGCGAGACCGACGAGGATGGCGACCACGCGGATAAGCATCTCGTCCCGGTCCACCTTTGTCTGTCGGGCGGCAAGAAGTGCTTTTTCGGTTTCGGTCACGTCGCCGATGACTCGCCGGATGCTGTCCATCGTGGCTTTCTGCATCATTTCGAGTTCCATCGTCCTCGCCGCCTCGAAACCCTTGGCGTCATGCGTGGTTATCGATTGCTGCAAGTCCGCGAGCTTCTCGTCGATAAGACCGTTCAGCCTGCGCACCCGTTCCACCTGAACTGTGTTGTCGGAGATCGATACCGCCAAGGTCGCGCGCAGTTGCGTCAGTCTCGTCAAGGCCTTTTCGTACGGATCCAGATAGCGGCTATCTCCGCTCAACAGGTATCCCCGCTGTCCCGTCTCGGCATCGTCGAGGCCGATCAGTACGTCTTTGGTGGTGTCTATGACCTGATAGGCGTGGACGACGAGTTGTTGATGGTTGCTCAGCAAACTATGCGTCCAGCTGGTGGCAACGACGCCGCATGCGATGACCATACCGACCGGAATAGACCGCAGCAGCACAGGCGTCGTCAGATATGAGCGCCTCAGCCCTTGCCACGACCAGTCCATCATTCACCTCCCGTCACGATCCTGAAACACGCAATACCTCAGGCTCGAATCCGCCCTTACTTAATGGTCATCGTGCAGATAGCGTGCCTGGCGGGGGAGTCTTAGGGCGACGAGGAAGGCGATTATCATCATGATGGTGACATACCAGTAGAACAGCTGCTCGTTTCCGGCGTTCTTCATCGATAGCGCCACGAATTCTGCGGAGCCGCCGAATATAGCGTTGCCCACGGCATAAGCGAGACCCACGCCGAGGGCGCGCACTTCGGCCGGAAACATCTCGGCTTTCACGATGCCGCTGATCGAAGTGTAGAAGCTGACGATGGCGAGTGCGACCACGATCAGGACGCCTGCTATGACGGGGTCGGTGACGTGCTGCAGCGTGACGAGGATCGGCAACGTGCAAAGAGTGCCGAGCCCGCCGAACAGCAGCATGTTGTTGCGGCGGCCGATCCGGTCGGACAAGGCACCGAATATCGGCTGCATGCACATGTAGAGGAACAGCGCCACGGTCATCACGTAGCTCGCCGTTTTCACCGGCATGTGGACCGTATTGACGAGATATTTCTGCATGTACGTGGTGAAGGTGTAAAAGATCAGCGACCCGCCGGCGGTGTAGCCGAGGACCGTCAGGAAAGCGGGGGTATGATTGCGGAAAAGTGCCGAGAGCGAGCCTGCTTCCTTGCTGTTGCGGGTTTCAGCATTCTGGGTCTCCGTCAGGGTGCGACGCAGGAAGATCGATACGACGGCAGCGACGGCACCGATTGCAAAGGGAATGCGCCAGCCCCACTCGGTGATCTGTTCGCTGGTCATCAGCGCCTCGATGATGACGATCACCAGCACCGCCAGCAGTTGCCCGCCGATCAGCGTGACATACTGGAAAGACGAGAAGAAGCCGCGCCGGCCGCGCAATGCGACTTCGGACATGTAGGTTGCGGTCGTGCCGTATTCGCCGCCCACCGACAGACCCTGGATCAACCGTGCGACCAGCAGCAGGAAGGGCGCGAGGACCCCGACCTGCGCATAGGTCGGCAGGACCGCGATCATCAGCGAGCCGCCGCACATCATCGATACCGAGATCAGCATCGAGGTCTTGCGCCCGAGACGATCGGCGACGCGGCCGAAGAGCCAACCGCCGATCGGCCGCATCAGGAAGCCCGCAGCGAAAACCCCGGCCGTCTGAAGCAGCTGGACCGTCGGATCCTGGTTGGGGAAAAACGAGCTTTTGAAATAGAGCGCGGTGAAGGCGTAGACGTAGAAATCGAACCATTCCACAAGGTTGCCCGAAGATGCAGCCATGATCGCAACGATGCGGTGGCGGGTTTCCTCGGCCGTGTAAGGCACCGTGGTCGTGGTGGCTGGGTCTGACAAGATTTCCTCCTCCCGGATCATGCGGATCAACATGCAAAGCGCGTTGCGGAAGAGATCTAGAACCGCCAGCGGGAGATGCAACCTAAAAACGTAATGTTTGCGGGATGAGCCTGCCTTTTACCCAAGGTTATGAGAGCCCACGCCGGAGCACCCCGCACTGCGCACAATTGCTCTGCGGCGTCTTCCGGCGATGCGAGAATGCTCAGGAGTTTGACTGCGGCAGGCACCCCTGCATGAGGTCCACAAACGGCGACCTGCATCGCCGTTCGGAGAAACCAGGAGACCTGCAGCTATCCGCCGATCATCAGCTTGACGATCTCGTCATGAGTGGTTTCGGCAATCTTTCTTTCGCCGGCAACGATGCCGCGACGCAGGACGACGATCCGGTCGGAGACGGCAAAAATATCCTGCAGGTTATGGGAAATGAAAACCACGCCTCGCCCTTGCGCTTTCAGGGATTTGATGAGCGCCACGACCTTGCGCTGCTCGGGCACGCCGAGTGCTGCCGTCGGCTCGTCCATGATCAGGATCCGCGCATTCCAGTACACGGCACGGCCGATTGCCACCGCCTGGCGCTGGCCGCCGGAAAAGTTGCTGACCGGAGCATCGAGCCGCTTTACGTGGAAATCCAGTGTCGCCATCGTCTTGCGGGCAGCCTCGGCCATAGCTTGGCGATCGATGACTGGCAGGAAGCCGAAGACCTTTTTCATCGGCTCGCGGCCAAGGAAGATATTGGCACCTATGGTCAGGTTATCAGCAAGCGCCAGGTCCTGATATATCGTCTCGATGCCTTTTTCCCGCGCGTCCTGCGGCGAGGAAAACGACACAGGCTTGCCCTCGATGAGGATATCGCCGGAGGTCGGCGGATAGACGCCGGAAATCGTCTTGATCATTGTCGTCTTGCCGGCGCCATTGTCTCCAGCCAGCGCTACCACTTCGCCAGGATGGACGACCAGCGAGCAGTTTTCCAGCGCTTTGACCGCGCCGAAGCTGCGGGACAGGTTGCGGACTTCGAGCAGGGGGGTCTGGCTATTCATCTTGCTTTGCTCCGGTGAACCGGCGCTGGGCCTGGTCAATGAGAACCGAAATGATGATGACGACGCCAACGGCGATGAACTGCCAGAAGGGTTCGACATTGAGGAAGACGAGACCGTACTGGATGACTGCGATGACCAGCGCGCCGGCAACGGTTCCGAGGATCGATCCGGATCCGCCAAAGAGGCTGGCGCCGCCGATGACCACGGCCGCAACGCAATCGAGCAACAGCGGTTCGCCCGCCTGGGCAGCACCTGCCGTGAAGCGCGCGGCATAGAGCGCACCGCCAAGGCCGGCGCAGGCCGCCGACAGCATGTAGAGCCGCATCAGATGGCGCTTGATATCGATCCCGGCGCGACGGGCAGCCTGTGCGTTGGCGCCGATCGCGTAGTTATGCTGGCCGAAGCGGGTCTGGCTGAGCAGGTAATGCATGAGCAGCACAAACACCGCCGTGACGATGACCAGGTAGGGAATGCCGAAGATGCGGCCGTTGCCCAGGATGGCGAAATAGTCGTTGTTGACAGGCACCGTCGTTCCACCGGCGAGCAGGAAAGCCGCGCCGCGTGCGACGCCGAACATACCGAGCGTGCCGATGAAGGGCGGAACCTTCAGCCGCGATATCAGCAGCCCGTTGACGACGCCCGGAATGGTGGCGACCAGGATGGCGACGAGAATGCCGAAGATCATGGCAGCCGGCAGCGGCATGTAAAGGCCGGCTATATTGGTCATGTGGGCAGCCACCACGGCGGCAAGCCCCATGATAAAGCCCATCGACAAATCGATGCCGCCCGAAATAATGACGAAGGTCTGGCCGATGGCAAGAAGCAGCGGCGCAACGGCAAAGATCGCGATCGACTGCCAATTGAAAGGCGAGAACACGAATGTTCCGCCGAACGAAAGGCGTGACCAGATCTCGAACACGAGGATCAGCGCGGCGAGAAACAACCAGGCACGCAATTGGGCGATCCGCGTGATCAGGCTTTTGGTCTGGTCGGCATGGTCCGCCTGAGGCGCGACATGCAGGTCCGCCTTCGGCGGGGTTTCGACAGTGCTTGTCATTTTTTCATCCAGGAGCAGGGCCTGCGGCCTAAGGCTGCATGCGTTACAAATTGACGCTGGAAACCGCCCGCGGAGGATAGAGACCGACCGCGGGCGCCCTTTGGATTAGTCAGAGTAGATGTACTTCGCGACCTTTGGGTCGGACACATTGGCCTTGTTGATGATGGTAAAGCCCGTGCCGATTGCGGTCGGGATGGAATTGCCGGTCAGGTGCGCATAGGCGGCCATGACACCAAAATAGCCGATCTCGGCCGGATGCTGGGCGATGGCAACATCGACCAGGCCGGACTTAAGATTGTCGACCATGCTGGTCGGTGCGTCGAAGGCGACAACCTTGACCGCGCCCGTCTTGCCAGCCTGCTTGACGCCTGTGGCCGATCCGAGAGCCGAAAACAGGTTGGCGCCGAACACACCGACGAGATCCGGGTTACGGGCAAAGACTGCCTGAACCTGGGACGCCGCCTTGTTGGCATCGTTGTCGTTGAACTGCGTGTCGAGCACTTGAATGTTCGGATGGTTGGCGGCCATTTCCTTCTTGAAGCCCTGCTCGCGCTGGTCGGTCGTCGAGACGCCCGGCTTGACGTTGGAGACATAGACCTTGCCCTTGTCGCCAACGGCAGTTGCCAGCGCGCGGGCAGCGATTTCACCGCCGAGCACATTGTCGGATGCGATGTAAGAGAGCGGGAAATCGGCATTGCCGGCGCCGGTCTGATACACGCCCGTGCCGATGAACGTATCGACGGTGATGACCGGAATACCGGCGTCGCTCGCCTTTTTCAGCGGCTGGACCAGCTGGTCCTTGTCGGTCGGGGCGATCAGGATGGCATCAGGCTTCTTGGCAATGACCGCGTCCAGCACCGGCACCTGCGTGACCGGATTGAAATCGGGGGCACCCTGGAACACCAGTTGAGCGCCAACAGCCTTGGCAGCAGCCTCGGCACCCTTGCGCATAGTGATATAGAAAGCGTCTGTGGTCAGGCCGGGTACGAGTGCGATTGTATATTTCTTGTCCGCAGCGCCGGCGTGACCTGCGGTCAGGGCTGTGGATGTTACAATTGCCGCAGCAGCGGCAACCTTGAAGAATGAACGACGCTTCATAGTCTCCTCCATTATGAGCTAGTGTTCTATGCTAGACGGCGTCCCCTCCTGGAAACCGGCCAACACGATCCTCATGCCGAGATGCACCTCTCGTCAAGTGAAATTTCTTCCTGAAACGAATTTCCTTATTTTTGAATGAATGCAAATGGACTTTCCGAAATGCTCAGCTTGTCGCTTCCGCGCGCAGAATGTCCAGGATGGCCTGCGCGGTGGCGGTGTCCGTAACGAGGGCATTGATCATGCCCGCCCGCACTGCGCCGATGACGCCGGCCGCCTTCTCGACGGTGGCAACGACGCCGATCGCCAATCCGGTACGACGCAATTGCTCGGGCGAAGCTGCAATCATCCGCTCCTCGCCTACCCAGGTCAGCATCCGGCCATCGATGTCGACATAGTGGCGGATGACATCGCCGACGGCACTCAGCGCCTGCTCGTTCAGCGTGGCGGCACTCGCTTCGGGCGGATTTATGGCGTGGGGAAGTCCTATTCCGACGATGCAGCAATCCATGCGGTCCCAGAGACCAGTGGTCTCGCGCACGAAGGGGTCGCTGAGAAATGCCTCGCGCAAATCCGTCGAAGAGAGATACGGCGCGTGCAGGAAGCGGGGCGTGCCGCCGACATGTTCGGCAGCCAGGCGGACAAACTCATTGATCTGGAAGTGCTGCGCCGCCTGCTGCATCCCGCCGTTCAAGGGCACCACCAGCATACCGGGAATACGGGGCAGGCCAACCATCAGCACTTCGCGAATGGCCCTCCCCCAGCCTATGCCGAGCACCGAGCCGGTTCCGAGGCCCTCTTCTTTCAGCAGGTTTCCCAAGGGGGCAGCGAGAGACCCCAGAACACCCGAGGCCGGCGTATCGATCACCGCAGCGCGCTTCAGCTTGAGCGCCTCGATCAGTTCGAGCCTGATCTCGTCCGGTGAGGCGAGGTCCAGAACTTCGATCCTGACAATCCCGACTGCACGGGCCTTCTGCAGCAGGCGGGACACTGTTGCCGTCGAGACACCCACCTTCTTGGCAATGTCAACCTGCGACATGTCTGCCTCATAGTGCAGCTTTGCAACCATGTGCAGCATGGCGCGCGATGCCGGAGTTTCTTGCGAAGGCTGCGGAGGCACTCTTGCAATTCCTTTCTGAAACGTGTTACATGAACGAGACTTGGAGGAGTTATCGCTGAAAAGCGGCTAAACCGCAATCCTGCCGAAATGCCTAAAAATCAAGGCTATCCCATCGCCAACCGCACCCGGTGGCGCATCGCAGAATTGTGACCGTTTTCAGAGGCTCCGTCGAGCAATTGATCAGCAACCGCCCATAATTCAGCGGACAGGGAGTAGATGTGATGACAGCCATGACGACAGCGGAACAGCGCGCGTATCAGCAAATCTGCGGGGCCAACGGCGCGATGATGGTGATCGCGTGCGACCAGCGCGGCGGAATGCGGTCGCTTCTCGCCTCCACGCCCGAGGAGCAGGCAAAGATCGGCAACGACATGCTCGGCGATACCAAGGCCGATATCACCCGCCACCTCGCCGCCCACGCCGGCTGCGTGCTGGTCGATCCGATCTGCGCCGTACCGCATCTCGTTGATCGCGGCATTCTTCCGCGCGATACCGGGCTTCTGATCGGCCTCGACGCATCCGGATGGGACACATCGCCGGAAGGCTACCGCATTTCCAAGATGGTGGAAGGCATCGATGCCCGGCGCGTTCGCCAACTCGGCGGCACCGGCGGCAAGATCATGGTCTATCTGCGCATGGATGTTCCGGAGGCCAACACGCAGAACCTTGCAACATTGAAGCACTTCATCGAGGATTTCGGTCGCGAGGATCTGCTGCTCGTCGTCGAGTTCCTGACCTACCGGCTCGAAGGTGAAAGCCCTGCGGAATACGAAGCGAAAGTGCCGGCTCTGATCTTCGAGGGCTCGCACGCATGCCTGGAATTGGGTTCCAAGGTTCTGAAGATCCCTTACCCTGGCTCGGAAGAAGCCTGCGCCAACATCACCAAGCTTGCCGGCAACGTTCCATGGGCTGTGCTGTCGGCCGGTGTCGATCACGAGACCTTTCTCGTCCAGGTCGAAGCAGCCATGAAGAACGGCGCTTCGGGCGTCATTGCAGGCCGTTCGCTTTGGAAGGACTGCATTTCGATAGACCGGGAAATCTCGGAAAAGAAGCTTTCGACGATCGCGGTCTCGAGATTGAAGGATATCCAGGCGATCATTGCGCGCTATTACAATACGCGCACCAGCAAGGCAGCATAAGGTCCGGTCGCAGACATGAAAACGCAGCAATGTGCAATCGGCGTCGATATCGGCGGTACGAATATTCGCGCTGCACTGATCTCCGCGACCGGAGAGATCCTGAGCAAGAAGGTCGTTCCCGGGAGCCGCGACCGGGAAACGGCCATCGACATCATCTCAGGCCTCATCCGCGAAATCGATGGTCCACAGGTCGTGGCCATCGGCATCGGCGTTCCCGGGCGCGTCGATGCCCATGCGGGGGCCGTGCTGTCCGGCGGTTATCTCGATTTGTCCAGCTGCGATTTCAGGACGCTGATCGAAAGCGCGTTCGGCAAGCCGGTGGCCATTGCCAATGACTGCAGCATGGCGCTGCTCGGCGAGACCGGCGTCGGCGCATCACGCGGCGCCCGCAGCGCCGTGATGCTGACGATCGGCACCGGAATCGGCGGTGCGGCAATGGAAAACGGGCGCATCGTCAACGGCAAGCAAAGTGCCGGGCAGCTTGGCCATATCGTCGTCAACCACGGCGGCCGGCAATGCATCTGCGGACAGGTGGGATGCGTCGAAACCGAATCTTCGGGAACCGCGCTTGGGCGCCACCTCGACGAAGCCGGATATCCGGCCGGAACGCGGTTCGAGGATATCCTCAGCCAAGCACGGGACGGAGACGACCGCGCCCTCGGCGTCATCAGGAACTGGGCGGGACCGCTTCGCGCGGCGCTCGGAACACTATCGGCAGCCTTCGATCCGGCCATCCTGCTGCTCGGCGGAGGCATGGGACAGGCGGCAGTCGAGGCGCTGGCGTTTCTTCCGGCCGTGTCAGGCTGGAACTGCACGCCGGTCAGAGCCGCAGCACTCGGTGACGATGCGGGCATAGTTGGCGCAGGGCTCGCAGCCCACGAACTCGCCAGGCAGCGGCAAGGCTGGCCTTCGCGCCAGGCCAGCGGCAAACGTGTGCTCATGGTCAATGGCATACCCGCATCGGGCAAGAGCCGTCTGTCGCATGCGGTGTCCGAGGCAACGGGATGGCCGATCCTTGCCCTCGATACTGTCAAGAACCCATTTCTCGAATACATCGAAGACGTCGACCGGCTGTTCAACCGGACGCTCGGCAAGGCAAGCTACAAGGCGATATGGTCGGTTATCCGCGATGCGCCCGACGGTTCGACCTTCATTGTCGATGCGTGGTTTGGGTTTCAGCCGCTCGAGCTCCTCAGGGAGCATATAGAAATGTCCGGCGCCACCGACATTGCCGAAATCTGGTGTCATGCGCCGGGAGAGATCCTCGCAGAGCGATATGCTGCCCGGCTGGAGAAGCGCCTTCCCGGCCATCCCGGGGCTTCCTATATCCCGGAACTGATCGAGCTCGCCAAGCGGGCCGGCCCCTCCGCAGTCGGCCCGGTCTACGATGTCGATACAACGCAACTTCCGGATGACGACGCTGCCGTTAGATGGGCAAAATTGGTGCTCTCCGGGATGACGCCAGCGTCATAAGCCGGAACCGAGCTATCCGCGCTACTTCGCAAGCCGCAACGGATTGACCACAAGGGTGACCACAACGCCGCCCTCGAACCATTCGTACTTGATGGAACCTTGAAGCTGGCCGGTAACGCTTCGCTCGACGAGCTTGCTGCCGTAGCCTCCGACGCCGGTGGGTGCGCGGACCTTGGGTCCCCCCCGCTCTGTCCAAACGATCGTCACGGCTTCATCATGCGCCGAGCAGGACACATCGAGTATTCCGGTATCCACCGACAGCGCACCGTACTTCAGGGAATTGGTTGCCAGTTCATGGACGATCAGCGCCAGGATTGTCGTTGCCGATTCCCCGACGCTCATGCGCGGTACGGAAACGCGGATACGCCCGCTGAATGCGCCGAGATCGTCGTAGGGCGCAAGCAGAACGGTAAGCAGGTCGCCGAGAAGCGCCGACGCTTCCTTCGTCTGGCCGGGTACGGGCCGCACCAGATCGTGGGCACGACCGAGAGCCGTCAAGCGCAGCGTCAGCTCTCGCGCCATATCGTTGGTGGTCTCGGTCGAGCGGGAAGTGATAGCCGTTAACCCTGCAGCGATCGCCAGAAGATTCTTGACGCGATGGCTCATCTCGCCAGCCAGCAGTTCACGGCCTTCTTCCGCCTGCTTGCGTCCGGTGACATCGATAAAAATACCGAACATGATCCGCTTGACCATTCCAGCATCGTCACCTTGGCCGCGCGCCGAAATCCATTTGAGCTCTTCGCCGATTATAACGCGGAAATCGATCTCGTAGGCGCCGATGAGAGCCCTCGTCGCCGTGAAGGCAGCCCGGACGCGATCACGGTCAGCCGGGTGGATGTGGGCAGAAAGGTCTTCGAAATTGATATCCTGGCCGCGCGGAATTCCCCACAAGTCATAGGCATGATCGTCCATAGCCAAGGCATCCGTGTCCACATTCCACGACCATAATGTGACGCCGGCCGCCTGAATCGCGCGTACCAGGTTTTTGGGTTCCCAAAGAAGAGGTTTCAAGGCTTCTGCTGTCGTGGTCATGGAAACTCCGGAATCTGGCTGCTGGCAATGCAATGCGGTATAGCTCTATGCGCAGTTAAAAGTCCAAATTGTCAAAAACACTCTTCATTGGCAACCTCGCCATGATTGCATCCACGAGTAGCGATACTCATCCGCAATCCAGAAGAGAGTCACCCGAGCCCGGAGAAAGTAACCGCAGGGTCCCGCGTGCGAAATCGCATCTACTCGGGAAACAGGCTGGTGAAACGCAAAGCCCTGCCGCCGGTGGCGACCACTTTGTTCATCTCTTTTTCCAGCAGATCGCGATCGTCGGCGCCGCGCAGCAAACGCCCCGACAGCGCATCGAAGCGACCGCTGGCGATATCGACGATGAGGCCGGCGGCACGCGACGGAGGCACGTCTACGCCATCGGCAAACAGCTGCTGGATTGCGGGAAGGTGCTTTTTCCCTTCCTCCGACAGGAGCTGCATTTCCGTCATAGTCGTCCGCACCAGTCCCGGATCCACCGCGAAAGCGAGAACACCGCCTTCCCTGGTGGTATCGTTGAGACATTCGGTAAAGCGCATAATCGCTGCCTTGCTGGATGCGTAGCCGGAGCCGTTCGGAAAGCTGTTGCCGGTTCCGCCGCCGACAAGGTTGACGATGCGGCCCTTGCCGCGCTCAAGCATCGCGGGTGCGAGCGCCCGCGACGTATGAAAGCTGCCACGCAGATTGATTTCGACGTCTTGCCACCAGACATCGGGATCGCATTCCCAGATCGGTCCGAACGCACGGAAGGAGCCGTGATTGTTGACCAGCAGGTCGACCGGGCCGAGCTTTTCGGCGATGAGCGCAGTCGCGCGCGCTACCGCATGCCGATCGACGAGGTCGACTGGCAGTGCGAACGCCGTCCCGCCGTCCTCGCGGATCAGCGATTCCGTTTCGGCAATCTCGCTGCCAGTCCGTGCCACAACTGCGACCGCGGCACCGGCTTTGGCGAGATGACGGGCGATTTCGCGGCCTATGCCTCGGCCCGCACCTGTCACCAGGCACACGGTTCCATCCAGCTTGTTCAAGAGAGTCTCCTCGTTCCGATCGGCATCAGGGCAACACCCGTCCGATCTGTCCCGGAGTGGACATATGGCGTGTCCGCCGGAATTCAACGCGTCAACCTCTAACATTGCCGCGGAGAGCGCAGCTTTCAAAAGATCCGCTGACGCCCCGACAGCGTAAGGGATTGCACCAGACGATGTCCCTCACCTGAAAGCCCTTCGATGAAGCCCGTCCGTCATCTCATCTTCGTTCTCGGCGATCAATTGTCCGCCTCCCTCTCCAGCCTTGAGAACGCCGATCCTGAGCAGGATGTGGTCCTGATGTGCGAGGTCATCGAAGAAGCGAGCTATGTGCCGCATCACAAGTTGAAGATCGCGCTGATCTTCTCGGCCATGCGGCATTTCGCCGAGGAACTTCGCCACAAGGGGTTCGAACTGCGATATACGCGACTGGACGACCCGGAGAATGCCGGCTCGTTTACCGGTGAACTCGCCCGCGCCGTCGCCGCCGTGTCGCCTCGGGGCGTCGTCGTCACCGAGGGTTCCGAATGGCGGGTCTTGGAGTCGCAAGAGGGTTGGAAATCGACCCTCGAAGTCCCTCTCGAAATCAGGACAGACACCCGTTTTCTGTGCTCCGTAGACATGTTCCGGGAATGGGCAGCGGGAAGACGCTCACTGACGATGGAATATTTCTATCGCGACATGCGCCGGAAAACCGGCCTGCTGATGCGAGGCGCGGAACCCGAGGGCGGCAAATGGAACTTCGATGCCGAAAATCGAAAGCCGGCAAAACCGGATATGTTTCGCCCGAAGCACCCGGTTTTCCAACCTGACGCGATCACCACCGAGGTCCTCGATCTCGTCGAGCGGACATTTGCCGGGAACATGGGCTCGACGAAGAACTTCGGATTTGCCGTCACCCGCGCCGATGCAGAGACCGCATCCGAGGCTTTCATACGTGATTTTCTACCGAACTTCGGCGAAACCCAGGATGCGATGCTGAGAGACGAGCCGTTTCTCAACCACGCACTGCTATCGTTCTATATCAACATCGGCCTGCTCGACCCGCTGGCTGTCTGCCGCGCAGCAGAGCGGGCCTATCTCGAAGGATCGGCGCCGCTGAATGCGGTGGAAGGCTTCATCCGCCAGATCATCGGCTGGCGGGAATATATAAGAGGCATCTACTGGCTGAAGATGCCAGGATATGAAAACAGCAATGTCTTCGAAGCCAGCCGGCCGCTTCCGGCGTTTTTCTGGACCGGCGACACCGAGATGACCTGCCTTTCGACTGTCATCACGCAAACGATGACCCATGCCTATGCGCACCATATCCACCGCCTGATGGTGGTCGGGAATTTCTCTATGCTGGCTGCCCTCGATCCCCACGCCGTCCACGAATGGTATCTGTCTGTCTATGCGGACGCCTTCGAATGGGTGGAGCTTCCAAACGTGATCGGCATGAGCCAGTTTGCCGATGGTGGCTTCATGGCGTCCAAACCCTATGCCGCCAGCGGCGCCTATATCGACCGGATGTCCGATTACTGCAAAGATTGCCGATACGACGTATCGAAGAAGGTCGGCGACGATGCCTGTCCGCTGAACGCGCTCTACTGGGACTTCCTCGATCGCAACAAATCCGTCCTGTCGAAAAATCATCGTCTGGCGCAGGTCTACGCATCCTGGAACCGCATGGAGGATGGCAAGCGACAAGCATACAGGGCCAGCGCTGCAGCGTTTCTCCAGAAACTCGATACCGGCGAGAAAGTCTAATGAAGCCCCGCCTCTCCATGACGAGACCCGCACCATGCCGAAAATGAAAAAGAAGGCGGACCTGCCGACGAAAATCTGCGCATCATGCGGCCTGCCCTTCACCTGGCGCAAGAAATGGGCTGCCAGCTGGAGCGATGTCAAGTTCTGCTCGGAGCGCTGCCGCCGCACCAGGTCCGACACCAAGCCGACCCCCGTCAGTTGAACGTGCCGTTTGATGCACGATTGAATAAATCAAAATTCTCGATATAGAAGATCATCCATTTCCTGAAGGCTGATCGGACTTTCATGAGCCGCAATTTCCTTGTCGTCGACCCCGTGGAAGACATGTCCGTGCTGAAGGGCCTCGCCTCGCCTGCGCGGGTTTCCATCCTCAAATTGCTGCACGAAAAGGGGCCTCTCAATGTCAACGAGATCGCCGATATCCTGTCGCTGCCGCAATCCAGCGTATCGACGAATGTCCAGATGCTCGAAGAGGCCGGCCTCATCCGCACCGAGACGCACAAGGCTCGAAAAGGCAACCAGAAGGTCTGTTACAGCGTCTACGACGAAGTTCTCGTTGTCTTCAAGAACGACATCAAGGAAACCGAAGCGGACGCCGTGGAAGTTTCCATGCCGCTTGGTCTCTACACCAGCTTCGAGGTGACAGCTCCCTGCGGCCTCTGTTCGGTCGATGGTATCATCGGCTTGCTCGATGTTCCCAGCACCTTTCTCGACCCCGACCGGATGAAAACAGCGCTCATCTGGTTCACTCGCGGCCATGTCGAATACCAGTTCCCGAACAATGCGCGGCTGACCAATACCAGCGTCCGCGAAATAGAATTCGTCATGGAACTGAGCTCGGAAGTGCCCGGCACCAGCGCCGACTGGCCTTCGGATATCACTCTCTCGGTCAACGGCGTCGATGTCGGCACCTGGACGTCGCCCGGCGATTTCGGCGACAAACGCGGCGTCTTCACCCCTGATTGGTGGAAGCTGAAGGGATCGCAATACGGAAAGCTCAAGAATTTCCGCATCACGGACGACGGCGCCTTTGTCGACGGATTGCGCATCTCCAACATTTCGCTGGCAGACCTGAAACTCGAGGAGCACCACTCCATCCGCCTGCGTATAGGGGTGCGGGACGATGCCAAGCATCCAGGCGGGATCAACATCTTCGGACGAGGGTTCGGAAATTACGACCAGGATATCCTGCTGCGACTGAAGACCCGCCGCGAGCCAAAAGCTTCATAAAATTCCACTTGACCCCGCCAGGGGCATCCGCTTTATTATCCCTAAATCGTGATATAAATCACGAAATAAGATATAGTGGAGGATGCCATGAAAGTTGCGGTCACCGCGCACAGCCGATTCACGATTTCCGAAATCGATCCGCGCCTCTACGGCTCGTTTATCGAGCACCTCGGCCGCGCCGTCTATACCGGCATCTACGAACCGGACAATCCGACCGCAGATGCCAACGGCATGCGCCAGGACGTCATCGATCTCGTCAAGGAGCTGAACGTTCCGGTCGTGCGCTATCCCGGCGGCAACTTCGTCTCGGCCTATAACTGGGAAGACGGCATCGGTCCGCGCGAGAGCCGTCCGACGCGGCTCGACCTTGCATGGCACACATCAGAGAGCAACCAGGTCGGCATTCACGAATTCGCTGACTGGTGCAAATCCGCCAACACCGAAATGATGCTCGCCGTCAATCTCGGCTCGCGCGGCCTCGACGAGGCGCGCAATTTCCTCGAATACGTCAACCATCCCGGCGGCAGCGAATGGAGCGACAAGCGACGCGACAACGGCCGCGCCGAACCTTTCGACGTCAAGCTCTGGTGCCTCGGCAACGAGATGGATGGCCCCTGGCAGATCGGACACAAATCGGCGGACGAATATGGACGGTTGGCGCACGAGACCGCGAAAGCCATGCGGGCCTTCGACAGTTCGCTGGAACTGGTCGTATGCGGCTCGTCCAACGCCCACATGCCGACCTACCCCCAGTGGGAAGCAACGGTGCTGGATCATACATACGACGAGGTGGATTATATCTCGCTGCATATGTATTTCGAGAATCGCGCCAAAAACACTGCGAATTTCCTCGCCAAAAGCGTCGAACTCGACAATTACATCGGCACGGTCGCCGGCGTCATCGAGTTCATCAAGGCGAAGAAGCGCTCGACCAAGGATGTCTATATTTCCTTCGACGAGTGGAACGTCTGGTACCACTCAAAGGAGCGCGACAAGGCGATCCTCGAAGGCGCCAGCGGT
Source organism: Rhizobium sp. B230/85 (assembly GCF_019355735.1). Taxonomy (NCBI): domain Bacteria; kingdom Pseudomonadati; phylum Pseudomonadota; class Alphaproteobacteria; order Hyphomicrobiales; family Rhizobiaceae; genus Rhizobium; species Rhizobium sp. B230/85. Next base: position 61,485 of record NZ_CP072158.1, on the reverse strand, counting down.
TGGCCCCATGCGCCGGCGCTTCTGGAAGACGACTACAATTTCGAGGATGTCCTGCAGGTCGGCTGCATCCTCAACACCTTCATCAACCGCGCCGATGTCGTGAAGATCGCCTGCCTTGCGCAGCTGGTGAACGTCATTGCCCCGATCATGACGGTACCGGGCGGGCCGGCCTGGCGACAGACCATCTACTACCCCTACTATTTCGCATCGGTCTATGGCCGCGGCACCGCGCTGAAGCTGATCGTCGACAGCCCGACCTATGCAGCCGATGGCCTTGGCGACATCCCCTATCTCGACATCTCGGCCGTCCATGACGATACGTCCCGGACGATCACTTTCTTCATCGTCAACCGGCATCAGCAGGAAGCGCTGGATCTGGGCATCGCCCTTCTGGAATTCGGCACCCTGGCGGTGATCGACGACCAGGAGATTGCCCACCCCGATCTCGCAATCTCCAACACCGCCGGCAAGCCGGACAACGTCGTCCCGCGCAAGGCGGCCGGCGCGAGCGTCTCGGACGGAACGCTCAGCGCGTCGATTGCGCCGCTTTCCTACCGCATGATTCGGCTTCAGGCCTGATTTTTATATATCACGATAGGCGATACATATCGCCTATCTGTTGACATTGTCATCGTTTGTCTTAACGTCTTTGCAGCGATGCCTGACGTCTCTGGGAGGAGAAGATGGAAGCAATAGCTTCTATTTTGGCGCAGTCGTGGACCGAGAAGAACTTCGCCGCAACAGCTGGCGGGTTCATCTGTAACGGTTGCTGCTCGCATATCGATATCAGAATTTTCGTTTCAGCGTCCGGTGCGCAGGTGCCGACATGACGGCTGATATCGAAATACTCAATGTCAGCAAGCGTTTCGGAGCGCTGACGGTGCTCGACAGCCTGTCGCTGACGATCAAGGCCAACGAGTTCATGGTCTTCCTCGGGCCTTCCGGCTGCGGCAAGTCTACTCTGCTGCGCATGATTGCCGGGCTCGAAACCGTCGACGAGGGCACGATCTCGATCAACGGGCAGCGGATCGATACGCTGCCGCCGGGCCAGCGCGACATTGCCATGGTGTTCCAGAGCTACGCGCTCTATCCGCACATGACCGTCGCCGACAACATGGCTTTCGGCCTGCGCAACATCAAGGTTGCAGCCGATGTGATCGACGCCCGCGTGGCGGAAGCAGCCCGCATGCTGGAAATCGGTCATCTGCTCGATCGAAAACCCGGCCAGCTTTCCGGCGGCCAGCGCCAGCGCGTTGCCATCGGCCGCGCCATCGTCAAGGAACCGAAAGCCTTTCTCTTCGACGAACCGCTGTCGAACCTCGATGCGGCGTTGCGGGTGCGCACCCGGCTTGAACTGGCGCAGCTCAGAAACCGCGTGCAATCGACGATGGTCTTCGTAACCCACGACCAGATCGAAGCCATGACGCTGGCCGATCGCATCGTGGTGATGAACAACCGCCGGATCGAGCAGATCGGCTCGCCGATGGATATCTATACAAGGCCAGCCAGCCGTTTCGTCGCCGCCTTCGTCGGTTCGCCGACAATGAACTTCCTGTCCGTAAAGCTGTCGGAGCGCGACGGTTTTCTTCAGGCGACCCTTGCCGATGGCAGCACGGTGGAGACCGCCATCCGGCCCGGTGGCATCGCTGCCGGAGGCGACTACACGCTCGGCATCCGGGCCGAGGCGGTGAAGCTCGCCGGATCGGCGCCAGCTGCCGTGACGGGCAAGGTGGATGTGCTGGAACGGCTCGGTGACCGGACGCTGCTGTACGTGCGGCTGGCTGACGAAAGCATCATCGTCGCCGAAGACATCGGCAACAGCCGAGTGGCTGTCGGCGATACCGTCTCCCTCGCCATCGACGGAACCAGGGTGCATCTCTTCGATGCGGATGGACGCGCGTGGCATTGCGAGGAGCGCCTTCATGGCTGAGGTCGCGCTGTCCCTCGCACGTCCTGCGGTATCATCGGTTGGACGCCGCCGTCACCTGGGCGTCAACGCTCCGCAGTGGCGCAATGCGCTCTTCATCGTGCCCTTCCTGTTCTTCTTCGTGACCCTGCTGGTCGTGCCGCTGTTCTGGGGCATATGGCTGAGCGTCCACAAGGCGGACACCTTCGGCGTCGGAAAATTCGTCGGCCTGGGCAATTATCTGAGGCTCTACAACGACAAGATATTCCTGCAGTCGATTGGCAACACCTTCTATTTCGTTGCCCTCACCGTGCCGCTTCTCGCGGTCATGGGCCTGCTGCTGGCGTTGGGGCTGAACCGCAAGACGCGCACCGCCACCATCCTCCGCGCAGTCTATTTCTCCTCCTCGGTGCTGTCGGTAACGATCGTGACGCTGATCTGGCGGATCGTCTTCGTGCCGAATTTCGGATTGCTGACGACCATCTACGGCTGGTTCGGGGCAACCGCGCCCGCCTTCCTGTCCAATCAGGACCTGGCGATGATCGCCATTGCCATCGCCACCATCTGGTGGTGCATCGGGCTGCCGATGATGCTCTTCCTTTCGGCACTGCAGCAGATACCGGGCGATATCTACGAGGCTGCGGCGCTCGACAATGCCAGCCGCTGGCGTGTGCTGTGGTACATCACCCTGCCCTCGATACGGCGCACCTTCGTGCTCGTCGTCATCATCCAGATCGTGCTGCAGTTCCAGCTGTTCGGCCAGTCCAAGCTGCTGACCCAGGGTGGCCCCAACAACGCTTCGAAGCCGATCGTCTATTACATCTACGAGACCGCCTTCACCAAGTGGGATCTCGGCCTCGGGGCTGCCGCTTCCGAGGTGCTGTTCGTGCTGATCCTGATTGCGGCCATGGCGCAATACCTGTTCTCTCGCCGGCAAGGGGAAGAAGGATGAGCATCAACCCGACATCCACCACGATCGGAAGCTCCGTCGGCGACCGCGTTATCCTGGGGCTGGTGATTGCCGTTGCCATCGTGATGATGGCGCCGGTGGTCTGGGTCGTCGCCCTGTCGCTGAAGGAAAACAAGGAGCTGATGACGGATATGAATGCCGTCTTTCGCGCTCCCTACACGATAAAGAACTATATCGACATCCTCGGCACGTCGTCGGTCTTCCGCTGGATCCTCAACAGCCTGATCGTGTCGGGCACGATGACCATCATGACCCTGATCCTGGCCTCGCTCGCCGGCTATGGGTTCGCCCGGCTGAACTTCCCCTACCGCGACGTGCTGTTCATCATTGTCCTACTCGGCCTTGCGGTTCCCGAGCAGGCCGTGCTGATTGCCCGCCACCAGATTTTCAGCTGGCTGAAATTTCACAATACGTATCAGGGGCTGATCCTGCCTGGCCTTTCGGCGCCATTCGGCGTGTTCCTGATGACCCAGTATTTCCGTGCTATTCCGAAGGAGCTCGACGAGGCGGCTTTGCTCGACAATGCCAGCCGGTTCAAGATCTTCTGGAAGGTCCTGCTGCCGCTCACCATCCCGGCACAGGCGACCCTCGGGATCTTTACCTTCCTGAATTCCTGGAACGAATACCTCTGGCCGCTGATCTCGGGCACGCGCAAGGACATGTTCACGCTGACCGTCGGCATGGCCTCGACGCAAAGCAATTTTGCCCAGTCGGAGGGACTGGGCTTCCTGATGGCGCAGGCGGTCTTTGCCGGCGCGCCGGTGCTCGTTCTCTACCTGTTTTTCCAGAAGTACATCGTCACGGCGGTCTCCGGTAACGCCGTCCGATGAACTACTACGCGCCTGACACGTCGAGACAATGCCCTGGGAGGGGCCAACAGGGGTTAACGACCCCACGAGGAGGAGATGATATGACGCATATTTTCAGGAGATATCTGCTGGCGGCGGCTTCGGTCGTTGCTCTCGCCGGGGCTAGTCCCGCCTTTGCCGCAACCGAACTCTCGGTGCAGCGCTTCTTCGGCGCCTGCGATGCGGATTTCGGCACCAACACCGATGTATCCAAGGCGGTGGGCGAATGCGGCATCATGACGTCGCTGATCAACAAGTTCAACGCCGACAATCCCGATGTGCACGTCAGCGTCACCACTGTGGAATGGCCGGGCTACGATCAGCTGACGGCCCAGTTCGCCGCTGGCGACCCGCCGGATATCGTCACGATCCACCAGTCAGTGCTGGGCGATTATGCCTCGAGAGGCCTGCTGATGCCGCTCGACGATGTCCTGAAATCTGTCGGCGTCGCCTCTACCGATTTCACAGAGGCAAGCCTCAGCGGCGTTACCAAGGAAGGCAAGATCTACGGCCTGCCGATCGACAACTGGACCATGCTCTTCCACATCAACATGGGTCTCTTCAAGAAGGCCGGTCTCGTCAATGCCGACGGCACACCGATACTGCCGAAAAACGTCGACGAGCTTCTGGCGCAGGCAAAGCAATTCCGGGAAAAGACCGGCAAGCCCTATTTCGTCCAGAACCTTGCCAACGAGGTCGCTCTCTATACCCGCAATCTCTACACCTACCTGTTTCAGCAGGATTCCAATTTCTTCGCCGATCCTAAGCATGTGAAGCTGGATACGCCGGAAGCCAGAAAAGTCGTTGAGATGTACAAGGCTATCTTCGACAATGGCGACACGACCAAGGATCTCGACTACTCCGCCAGCATCAATGCATTCCTGGCCGGCGAAGGCGGCGTTCATCTGAACGGCACGTGGATGATCGGCGACTACACTGCGTCGTCGGAAAAGGCCGGAACCTCGCTCAATGCCGGCGGCTATGCCGTCTATCCCTATCCGCAGCTCTTCCCCGGCAAGAAGGCGCAGTATGCCGATGGACATAGCTGGGCGGTATCGCAGAAGGATCGCTCGCCGGAACAGATAGCCGCAATCGGCAAATTCCTGAAATTCTTCCACGACAACGACTTTGACTGGTCACGCACCGGCCATCTGCCGGCGATCAAGGCCGTGCTGACATCCAAGGAATTCCTGGCGCTGCCGCATCGTGACACCATTTCATCGATCACGACACTCGGCACCCCGCTTCCCTCCGCAGTCCAGCGCCAGTTCGCCATTCAGGACATCATCGGCCAGGAAATGAGCTCGGCCGTCACCGGCCAGAAGGATGTAGGCGCTGCCCTCAAGGATATGGAGTCGCGCGTCAACGACCTCCTCGGCAACCTCTAGCCAACAACGCTACCGAACGACCTATGCCCGCCAGAGTATTTCTGGCGGGCATAGGCATGTCGATCGAAGGGAACGGCTCGCCAAGGCGCCTTTCCCCGACCGTCGCTTACGGCCGCACGAGCGCAGTTTTGCGCCTTCGGCGCTGGCAAAAATCTGCTCTTCAGCTCTGCGCTCCTCTTTCCCATGGTTGAACGGATGACCGCCTGATGCACCCGTGTCACCAAAAATTCACCCCAGTTTCAACGACGTGACATCCAGCGAGCGGATACCCCTCCCCTGCGACGAGGCGAAATGCCGCTCACAGGAGATTACCATGATTTCACTCAATCGGCGTGCAGCCCTCGGTTTGATCGGCGGGACCGCCGGCAGTCTCATGCTCCCGAAACTGTCGATGGGCCAGGGCAAGCGCCCGTCCATCACGGTCGCAGTCCAGAAGATCACCATCAACAACACGCTGGATATCTGGTACGAGCAGTCGAACGTCGGAGAGCGCATATTCTTCCCCAATCTGTGGGAAGGCCTGATCGTCCGCAACTGGATGGGTAACCAGGAGCCGATCCCGGGTCTTGCCACCGAGTGGAAACGCATCGACGAAAAAACACTCGAACTGACGCTCCGCCAGGGCGTCAAATTCCACAATGGCGACGAGCTGACTGCCGATGACGTCGTGTTCAGCTTCTCGCCGCAGCGCGTCTTCGGCAACAGCCAGCCTGCAGGCGGCAAGACCATTTTCGAGGCCGACAACAAGCCGACGACGGCAAAGGAACTGCCGGCCACCTTCCCGGGCGTCGGACGACGTCTCTGGCCGGCACTGGCCGGTGTCGAGGCTGTCGACAAGTACACGGTACGGTTCCACAATGTCACGCCGGATGTCACGCTCGAAGGCCGGCTTTACGCCTTCGGCAGCCAGATCGCCAATCGCCGCGCCTGGGATGAAGCCCCCTCCTATCTCGACTGGGCACGCAAGCCGATCACGACAGGCGCCTACATGGTCGGCGAGTACAAGCCAGACGTATCCCTGACGCTGCTGGCCTTCGACCAGTACTGGGGCGGCCGCCCTCCGCTCGAGCAAATCCGCTTCGTCGAAGTGCCTGAAGTCTCGTCGCGCGTGAACGGCCTTCTCTCCGGCCAGTTCGATTTCGCCTGCGACCTGCCGCCGGACCAGATAGGTGCCGTCCAGGCAACTTCGGGCTTCGAGGTTCAGGGCTCGACCATTTTCAACCACCGCATCTCGGTTTTCAGCACTCAGAACCCGGTGCTCGCCAATCCGCTGGTGCGCCGTGCCATGACCCATGCGATCGATCGCCAGGCCATCGTCGATGCCCTGTGGGCCGGCAAGACGAACATCCCGGCCGGCCTGCAATTTGACTCCTATGGCGAGATGTTCGTCAAGGGATGGACGGTTCCGGAATACAATCCGGAGATGGCCAAGGATCTCCTGAAGCAGGCCAACTACAAGGGCGATGCCATCCCCTTCCGCCTGCTCAACAACTACTACACCAACCAGACGTCCAACGGCCAGATCATGGTGGAGATGTGGAAGCAGGTCGGCATCAATGTCGAGATCCAGATGAAGGAAAACTGGGCCCAGATCCAGGACGCAAGCAGCATGAAGGGCGTGCGCGACTGGTCCGCATCCCCGGCCTTCAACGATCCGGTCTCCTGCATTGTCAGCCAGTTCGGACCGAACAGCGAAATCCAGCAGCAAAAGGACTGGTTCAACGCCGAGGCAAACCAGATGTCTGGAATTCTCGAGACATCGACAGACCGCGCGGCACGCAAGAAGGCATTTGCTCGCATGCTCGAGATCTGCGAGCGCGAAGATCCGGCCTACCAGGTCCTCCACCAGAACGCGGTATTTACCGGCATGAAATCGTCCCTGAAATGGAAGGCAGCGCCCGCCTTCGCCATGGACTTCCGCGCCAACAACTGGGCCAGCTGAGACCCCGATCTATTTGCCTCGGCTGCATGATGCTGCCGGGGCATTTTTTTGTACCAGACACGGCCTGTCCAAGCGCCTCCCGCCCGGACTTCGATACGAGCGCCGTCATTTAGAGGGAGACCGTCCCGTTGCTAACCAATCTCGTAGAGCTCCGCAATCTGAAGGTCGCCTTCGACGGCGTTCCTGTGCTTCACGGCATCGATCTCGACATAAGACGAGGGGAATCGGTCGGGCTCGTCGGTGAATCCGGCTGCGGCAAGTCCGTGACCTGGCTCGCGGCACTAGGCCTGCTGCCGCGCCGGGCCCAGATCAGCGGCTCCGTGACGCTCGAAGGCCGGGAACTCTGCGGCGCCCCCCGCTCAGTGCTCGAACAGGTCAGAGGCGGCCGCATCGCGATCATTTTCCAGGATCCGTCGAGTTCGCTCAACCCCGTGCAGCGCATCGGTCGGCAGATTGCCGAGGCTCTTGCGCTCCACCGCGGACTGCACGGAGCAGCGGCAGCGGCCGAAACACTGCGGCTGCTGGACATCGTCGGCATCCCCGACGCCCGCCGTCGCGTCGATCTCTATCCGCATGAATTTTCCGGTGGCCAATGTCAGCGACTGATGATCGCCATGGCACTGGCCGGCGAACCCGATCTGCTGATTGCCGATGAGCCGACAACGGCGCTCGATGCGACGATCCAGGCGCAGATTCTCGATCTGCTGATCCAGATTCGGGCGGAGACCGGTATGGCGACCGTGTTCATCAGCCACGATCTCGGCGCGGTCTCACAGGTCTGCGAACGGATCTGCGTCATGTATGCCGGCCGGATCATCGAAGAGGGCAGCATTGCCCAGCTCTTCTCTGAACCGCGCCATCCCTATACACGCGGCCTGTTCGACGCCATTCCGACCATCGACGGGCCACGCAAGCGCCTGGTCCCCATTCCCGGCACTGTCCCGAACCCGAAGCATATGCCATCCGGATGTGCATTTTCGCCACGTTGCGCGCGCGCCGTGGAAAACTGTCGTCATGAGATGCCGGCTTTCGAGACGATGGAGGATGGCAGGAAGCTCGCCTGCCTGCGCCCCGTGCCTGCGCGTGAGCTGGTGAGTTTTCCGTCCAGAGTTGCGGAAGAGGTTGCCTCGTGACGCCGCTTCTCGAGGCCAGAAGCCTCGTTCGAACCTATCATATCCCGACCGGTGCTTTCGGCAGGCCCACACCTGTGCGGGCCGTCGACGGCATATCGCTATCCGTCAACGTCGGCGAGACGCTCGGTATCGTCGGGGAATCCGGGTCGGGCAAGTCGACGCTTGGCCGGATGTTGCTCGGCATCGATCCTGTCCAGTCGGGCGAGGTTCTGTTCGAAGGCAAGCCCATGCCGGCCGTGGCGACCCGCCTTTGGCGGGCATGGCGGGCAAAGATGCAATTCGTCCACCAGGATCCGCTGGCAGCGCTCGACAAGCGCCTGACGATTTCCGCCCAGATCCGCGAGCCCCTCGATATCCACAAGCTCGTGCCCAAGGAACAGCGCAATCTGCGTGTGACCGAGTTGATGTCCGCAGTCGGGCTGCGCCAAGACCAGGCCGATCGCTATCCCCATGAACTTTCCGGCGGCCAACGGCAGCGCGCCGTCATCGCCAGGGCGCTGGCGTCTCGCCCGAAGCTGATCGTTTGCGACGAGCCCGTCTCGGCGCTCGATGTGTCGATCCAGGCGCAAGTTGTGAACATGCTGAGCGACCTGCAGGCGGAAAACCGGCTCGCCATGGTGTTCATCAGCCATGACTTGAAGGTCGTTCGCAACATCGCCGACCGCGTCGCCGTAATGTATCTCGGGCGGATCGTCGAGGAAGCCTCCTCGGACGTGATCTTCAGTTCGCCGCAGCATCCCTACACCAAGGCTCTCGTCTCCAGCGTGCCTGTTCCGGGCAGACAGCTTGAGGGTCGGGTCATCCTGCAGGGCGAGCCGCCGAACCCTGCCAACCGGCCTTCCGGCTGTGCCTTCCATCCGCGCTGCCCGATTGCAGCCGAGATATGCCGCACGACAGTGCCTGCCTTGCAGACCATCGGCGATGGCCGGACTGCCGCCTGTCACCTGGTGAAGACCGACGACGCCTCGATTGCCGCATAGCGGGAGATAAACATGCTGCGTTTCGTTCTCGTCCGGATCCTTCGGGCACTGATTACCATTGTGGCGGTCGTCACCTTCGCCTTCGTCGTGCTGCGCATGTCCGGCGATCCGGCGCAGGTGATGCTCGGTCCCGATGTGCCCAAGGAAGCCGTCGATGCCTTTCGCAAAGCATGGGGTCTCGACCAGCCCCTGTGGGTCCAGTATTTCGCCTACATGAAATCCATCCTCACTGGTGATTTCGGCGTTTCCATGCGCGACAGGGCCTCTGCCCTGCATCTGGTCATCGACCGCATACCGGCGACACTGGAACTGACTATCCCGGCTCTTTGCCTGCAGCTCCTGATCGGCATTCCGGCGGGTGTCTATGCCGCCCTGCATCGCCAGAGCTTTGCCGACCGCAGTGTCATCATGGCCGCGATCCTCGGTTTCACCGTTCCCTCCTTCGTGATGGGATTGCTGCTGGTGCTGATCTTCTCGGTGATCCTCGGTCTGCTGCCATCGGGTGGCCAAGGCACGTGGCAGCAGATGATCCTGCCGATCGTGACCATGAGCATCGGCTATATCGGTATCCTGGCACGCTTTTCGCGCAGTGCGATGATCGAGGTGATGGGCCAGCATTATGTCCGCACAGCTTCGGCAAAGGGCCTGAAATGGCGCGACGTTGTGTGGAAACATGCATTGCCGAACGCCGCCGTGCCGATCGTGACAATCGTCGGCTTCCTGGTCGGCACGCTGATTGCCGGCGCCGTCGTCGTGGAGTCGATCTTTTCCTGGCCGGGCATCGGTCGTCTTCTGGTGGTCTCGGTCAGCAACCGCGATCTCGCGGTCGTCCAGTGCATCCTGCTGCTGATCGCCGCGACGATGGTTATCTCCAATCTGATCGTCGACATGCTCTACGGCTGGCTCGATCCACGCCTGCGCGCCCAGTCGGCACATTGAGGACTTCGGACATGACGATGGTAGATGCGACATCCATTCCCGTGAGGACGAGCAAGAGACGGGGGCCGCTCGGCTGGTTATGGCGCAATGTCCCCCTTAGCATCGGGCTCGGGATCGTCTGGCTTCTTGCGATGATATTCGTCGCGATTTTCGCCGATCAACTGCGCCCGTACGGCATCACGGCGATGGACCTCAGCAGCCGTCTTGTCGCACCTGGCCATTTCAAGCACTGGGCCGGCACGGACGAGCTTGGTCGGGACGTATTCTCGCGGTTGCTGCAGTCGATCAAGGTGTCGCTGATCATTGCCTTCGGGGCGACGATGATATCGGCCTTCTTCGGCACGGCGCTCGGCTTTGCTGCCGCGAAATTCCGGGGCATCGTCGAACATCTCGTGCTGGTGCTAGCCGATTTCCAGGCGGCCCTGCCGTTCCTGATCATGTCTCTGGCGGTACTGGCCTTCTTCGGCTCGTCGATGACACTGGTCGTCTGCCTCATGGGTTTCTACGGTTGGGAACGCTATGCCCGTATCGCCCGCGGGCTGGCCATTTCCGCCAGCGCCCAAGGTTATGCAGCAGCGGTCGTGCAGCTCGGCGCATCCCCGTTCCGCGTCTACCTCCGTCACATCCTGCCGAACGTCGCCTCGACGCTGATCGTTTCGATGACGCTGACATTTCCGGAGATCATCCTGATGGAAAGCAGCCTGTCCTTCCTCGGCCTCGGGGTCCAGCCGCCCGAATCCAGCCTCGGCAACATGGTCGGCTTCGGGCGAGAATACCTCACCCGCGCACCGTGGATCATGCTGGCGCCCTCGGCCGTCATCATGCTCACCACCCTGTCGATCTCGCTTGTCGGCGACTGGCTGCGCGACAAGCTCGACCCGACAACACGCTAACACCCACTCAACAGGAAACATCCTCAATGACACTCATCACCGGCCACCGCGGCGCCCGCAATCTCTGGGCCGAAAACTCGCTGACGGGCTTTCGCAACGTTCTCGATCTCGGCGTCGACGCGGTGGAATTTGACGTCCACCTGACCACGGCCGGTGAACTCGTCGTCATCCACGACGCAACGCTGGACCGAACGACGGATCATACCGGCCCGGTTCGCACCCTCTCGCCTGAAGCCCGCCAGAAGGTGATGCTGAAGGATACGCACGAGGCGATGCCAACGCTTTCCGAGGTGCTGGAAGTGCTGGCGCCGGCCAACCGGCTCGCCTTTCATATCGAGATCAAGGCCGACGAGAACGGCACGCCCTATCAGGGCATCGTCGAGCGGGTCGCTGGTGAGATCGGACGTTTCGGCATCGGCAGTCGTAGCTGCCTGACATCCTTCGATACGTCCGTTCTGGAGGATTGCCGCCGCCAGGCGCCAGCCATCGCCCGCCTCGTCTCGATCAGCGCCATATCGGCAGAAAAGCATGGCGGAATCTCGCGATTCCTCGAGAAGATCGACGGCCTCGCCAAGCTGGTCGCCGTACACCACGAATTGCTGGAGGCGGAATGGGACGTCATCACCGGCGCTGTTCCGATCGAAGATCTGTGCGTCTGGACGGTGAACGACGAGGAGACCATCCGCCGGTGGCTTGCGCGCGGCATCGGTCACCTGACCTCGGATGCCCCGGATCTGGCGCTGAAACTGCGCGGGGAAATGACCGCGCTTTAGGCGAGGTCCGAGATTAGCGCAGCATGGTTCCCGTCGTCTGCTTGCGGATGTGCCACGATAGCGCCTCTTCGAGCAGGTGCGGGGTATGGCCGCCGCGCGCGGTGGCGCGTGCCAGGTAATCCTCGAGTTGCTCGCGATAGGACGGATGGGAACACCGGGCTATGATCATCGCCGCCCGCTCGCGCGGCGCGAGTTCGCGCAGGTCTGCGAGGCCGTGTTCGGTGACGATGATATCGACATCGTGCTCGGTGTGGTCGACGTGGCTGACCATCGGGACCACCGAGGAAATGCTTCCGCCCTTGGCAAGCGACTTCGTGACGAAGATGGACAGATAGGCATTGCGCGCGAAATCCCCGGAGCCGCCGATGCCGTTCATCATGTGCGTGCCATTGAAGTGGCTGGAATTGACATTACCGTAGATGTCGACCTCCAGCGCGGTGTTGATCCCGATTACCCCGAGACGCCGGATTACCTCCGGATGGTTGGAGATTTCCTGCGGGCGCAGCACAAGCTTGGCCTTGTATCTGTCGAAGTCACCGAACACCCGCTCGGCACATCCGGCCGAGAGCGTGATCGAGGAGCCCGAGGCAAATGCGAGCTTTCCGGCATCGAAAAGATCGAAGGTGCTGTCCTGGAGGACTTCGCTATACATCCTGAGGTGATGAAAAGGCCCCTTCCCCAATCCTGAAAGCACCGAGTTGGCGATCGTACCGATCCCCGCCTGCAATGGCTGCAGCGAAAGGTCGAGCCGGCCGCATGCCACCTCCTGCTCCATGAAGCGGATCAGGTGCCCGGCAATTGCTTCCGTTTCCGTGTCCGGTGCCTCGACGGACGAGAAGCTGTCCTTCTGCCCGGTGATGACGATGGCGGCAATCTTGTCCGGATCGATCGGCACATAGGGAAGACCGACGCGGCTATCGCAGGAAACGACCGGGATAGGCTCTCGCGACGGGCGCTTGGTGGGGATATAGATGTCGTGCAGGCCTTCGAGCGCCAGCGGCTGGCTGAGATTGATCTCGACGATAATCTGCTTGGCAAGGATCGCGAAACTCGCCGAGTTGCCGATCGAAGTGGACGGCACGATGCCGCCCTCTTCGGTAATCGCCGTCGCCTCGATGACGGCGTAGTCGATCGGACCGAGCTGGTTGCAGCGGAGATGTTCGACCGTCTCGGACAGATGCTGGTCGATGAACATCACCTCCCCGCGATTGATCGCGGCACGCAAAGTCGTGTCGACCTGGAACGGCATCCGGCGCGCCAGAATTTTAGCCTCGGTCAGCATCCGATCGATGTCATGGCCGAGCGATGCGCCGGTGATCAGGGTGATCTTGAATGGATCGGTCCTGGCACGTTCGACCATGGCGAGCGGCACCGCCTTGGCGTCGCCTGCCCTCGTGAAGCCGCTCATGCCGATGATCATGCCGTCCTTGATCAGGGCGGCCGCAGCCTCCGGCGTGGTGATCTTGTCCAGCAGCGATTTGCGACGGATGCGTGTCTCGAACATTCTGGCCCCGGGGTTGGATAGGTCTGAAGAGGAGGGGTAAGGCCTCCCTGTCGTGGCACCGAAGCATCGGCTACGACAGGGAGAAATTTCTGCTCAGAAGGGTGCGTCTATGTCGACGATGTTGATCAGCTTGTGGTTGACGAACTCCTTGATCCCGAGGTCGAGTAGCTCCCGCCCGTAACCGGAGCGACGGACGCCGCCGAAGGGCAGATCGGCCTTCACCATCGTCGGATGGTTGACGAACACCATGCCGGTAGAGATCTTCGCCGCAACTTCCGCACCGTGCTTGGTGTCGGAGGTGAACACCGAGCCACCGAGGCCGAAAGGCGAATCGTTGGCGATGCGGATCGCATCGTCTTCGTCACTGGCGCGAAACAGCATGGAGACGGGACCGAAGAATTCCCAATAGCGGGCGGGATTCTCATCCGAGACGTTGGTGAGGATCGTCGGCTGCACGAATGCGCCCCGGTTGGGAACGCTGGGCCCGACTTCGGTGGCCGTGGCGCCGAGCGCAACGGCTTGCGCGATCTTCTCGCGGATTTCATCGGCAGCAACCTGCGACGACATTGGCGCGAGCGTGGTTTCCGGTGCGAAGGGATCGCCGGCACGCAAGGCTGCGACGCCTTTGATATAGCTCGCGAGGAACGCATCGTAGACGCCATCGAGGATGATCATGCGTTTGGAGGAGACACACACCTGGCCGCCGTTCCAGTGCCGTCCGAAGACTGCCCATTTGACGGTCTTTTCCATGTCGGCATCGGCAAGCACCACGAAAGCGTCGGCACCGCCGAGTTCCATGGTGGATTTTTTTAGGGCCTTGCCCGCTTGGGAGGCGACAATGGCGCCAGCGCCTTCGGAACCCGTCAGGGCGACGCCATGCACGCGGGGATCGTTGAGAATTATCTCGATCTGCGAGCGGGTGGCATAGAGGTTCTGGAAACCACCGATGGGCAGGCCAGCTTCCTTCATCAGCCCCTCAAACGCCGCTGCACTTTGCGGCACGTTCGAGGCGTGCTTGAGCAGCATGGTGTTGCCCGCCGACAGCTGCGGGGCGATGATCCGCGCGATCTGGTAATAAGGGAAATTCCAGGGCTCGATGGCGAGCAGGACGCCGAGGGGTTCGTGCACCAGAGTGGCGTCGCCTTCCGCAGGGTCGGCCACCGGCAGCTTTTGTGGGGCAAGCAGCCTTTCAGCGTTGTTCGCGTAGTATTCAAAGATAGCTGCCGACAGTTCCACTTCTGCCCGGGCTTCCGATATCACCTTGCCCATCTCGAGGGTCAGCAGATTGGCGTAGCTGTCGACATCCCGACGCAACAGGTCGGCCGCATTCTGCATGACCTCGGCGCGGTCCGCAAACGGTGCCGTTTTCCACGACAGGAAGGCGGCGTGCGCTTTGTCGATTGCCGTGCCTACCTCGGCGTCCGTGGCGTCGGCAAAGGTTTTCAACGTTTCGCCCGTGTAGGGATTGATGGTTGCATATGCCATGTTACTTACCTTTCGCAGTGTGTGGCGCGTCCGATTTCCCATGGCGCCACCGGTTAGAAGCGGATGCCGGATCAGCCTCCGAGCTCCTTGATGGCCTGGACCATCTGGGTAATCACGGCCTGGGCGTCGCCATAGACCATGTTGCAGTTGTCGCCGTAAAACAGCAGGTTCTCGACGCCGGCATAGCCTTTGCCCTGCCCTCGCTTGACGACGTAGACCTGGTGCGCCTGATCGACATTGAGGATTGGCATGCCGTAGATGGGAGAGGACTTGTCGGTGCGCGCCGCCGGATTGACGACATCGTTGGCGCCGATGACAAGGGCGACATCGGTCGTCGCGAACGCATCGTTGATGTCCTCCATGTCGAAGATGATGTCGTAGGGAACGCCAGCCTCGGCAAGCAGCACGTTCATGTGCCCCGGCATGCGACCCGCCACCGGATGGATGGCAAACTTCACATCGACGTCGGCCGCCTGCAGCATCTTCACCAGTTCGTAGAGCTTCTGCTGCGCCTGAGCGACGGCGAGGCCGTAGCCCGGAACGATGATGACGCTGGAAGCATAGCGCATGGCGATGGCCGCATCGCCGGCGTCTGCCGGCTTCATGCTACCGGCGATGTCTGATGTCGAGGCGGCGCTAACGTCCCCGAAGTTGCTGAAAAGCACATTTGCAAGCGACCGGTTCATGGCCTTCGCCATCAGCACGGTCAGCATCGTGCCGGCCGAGCCGACCACCATGCCGGCAATCATCAGCGCAGGATTTTGCAGGGCATAGCCTTCGAGCGCGACAGCAAGGCCGGTAAAAGCGTTGTAGAGCGAGATCACCACCGGCATGTCGGCGCCGCCGATCGGCAGCGTCATCAGGATGCCGAACGCCAGCGCGCAGCCGAAGAACAGGAGCGCGATGACAACGGTGGGCAGGCCATCGTACTGCAGGACAAGCAGGGTCCCGAGCGCAATGGCGAGCAGGAACACCAGCCCGTTGACCAGGCGCTGGCCCGTGAAGCGTCATGGCTTGTCGATGCGGCCGTCGAGCTTTGCCCAGGCGATGACCCAGCCGGTCAGCGAGATAGAGCCGATCAGCGCACCGGCGATGGTGACGGAGGCATTCAGCGGCTCGGCCGTGGCAACCTTTAGCAGTTCGACTGCAGCAACGGCCGCCGCCGCACCGCCGCCCATGCCGTTATAGAGCGCAACCATCTGGGGCATCGCTGTGACGGCGACCTTGCGGCCATTCCACCATGCCCAGCCACCGCCGAGACCGAGCGCAAGAACGGCAAGTACGATATTTGCCGGCATGCGCGGCTGTGCTGCCTCTGGCAGATCGGCCAGCACGAGAAAGCTCGCGGCGACGGCTATGACCATGCCGATCCCGGCAACGACGATCCCCGAAAGTGCCGTGACGGGGGACGACATGCGTTTTAGCCCGAATATGAAGAGAGCTGCGGCCACAAGGCCGCTCAGCCCCTCGATATGTTGAAGGAACATGATCAAACCTTCTTTTCGGTGCTGGGACGGAACATGGCGAGCATCCGGTCTGTCACGATGTAGCCACCGGCGGCATTGGCCGCTCCGAGCATCACAGCCACGAAGGCGAGAACCTGCGCGGTGATGCTTGTCGCCGTGAACAGGGCATGCAGCGCGCCGACGACAACGATGCCGTGGATGAAGTTGGAGCCGGACATCAGCGGCGTGTGGAGGATGGAGGGAACCTTGCTGATGACCTCGTAGCCGGTGATGGCGGCGAGCATGAAGATGTAGAGGGCAATGAGCCAGGTAAGGGATGTGTCGGCGATCATACGGCTGCTCCTTCGGGGGTCTTCACCGGGACCACGCTCGGCAGTGGCTGGTTTCTCATCTGGCCTTCATGAGTGAGGACTGTCTTGGCGATGACCTCATCGTCAAAATCGAGCACCACCTTGCCATCGCGCACGATCAGTTGGAGGAGATTGAGGAGGTTCTTGGCGTAGAGTTCGCTCGCATGCTGGGCGAGATGAGACGGCACATTGAGCGGCGCGAGAATGGTGACCGGCCCGATCTCGACGGTTTCGCCCGGCTTCGTTGCCTCGCAATTGCCACCGCCTTCCGCGCCGAGATCGACGATAACTGACCCCGGCTTCATGCCGGCGAGCTGCTGTGCATTGATCAGCTTTGGAGACGGGCGGCCGGGCACGGCGGCCGTGGTGATGATGAGATCGGCCTCCTGGATGTGCTGCGTCAGGGCCGCATTGACCTTCAGCTTCTCCTCGGCAGTCAATTCCCGGGCATAGCCGCCCTCGCCGCGTGCATCGACGCCGGTCTCGACGAACTTGGCGCCTACGGACAGCGCCTGCTCCTTGGTTTCGGGGCGAACGTCGTAGCCTTCGGTGATCGCGCCAAGGCGATGGGCCGTTGCAAGTGCCTGCAGCCCGGCAACGCCGAGCCCCATGACCAGGACCTTCGCAGCCCTGAGCGAACCGACGGCCGTCGTCATCATCGGCAGGATTCGCGGCATGTTGGCCGCACCCAGCAGCGGCGCATAGTAGCCGGACAGTGCCGACTGGGTCGAAAGCACGTCAATCGCCTGGGCGCGACTGATGCGGGGCACCGTCTCCATGGCGAAGGTCGTGATCTTGCCCTCGCACAGCGCCTTGACCAGTTCCTGCTCCCGGTTGGCATAGACGAGGCAGATCAGGATCGCGCCCGGCTTCATCATCTTGACGGTGGCAACGGCTGGAGCCTGAACGGAAAGGACGATATCGGCATCGCCGAGCAGCGCCTTCAGGTCTGGCTCGAACGCGACGTCCTGAAAGCTTGTATCGGGGAGCTTTGCCGCATCGCCGGCACCAGACTGCATATGAAGTTTGGCGCCGAGCTTGACGAGCTTGCCCGTCACCGCCGGTGCCAGCGCGACGCGCTTCTCGCCCGCCCTTGTTTCCTTGAGCACTGCAATCTTCATGGGGATCGAACTTTCACGGTTGTCCGGGCTACAGCGTTCCCTCCCCGGGAGAATGCTGTGGCTGCGGTCTGGGTAAGGGACTGGTGATAAAAATGCCTAGTCGATCTGCAGAACGATGCGGCCGTCGATGCCGCCCTCTTCCATGCGGGCAAAGATGGCGTTGATGTTTTCGAGCTTGTCCCAGGAGAAGTGGGCTGCCACTGCGCCGTCACCGGCAAATTCCAGTGCTTCCTCCAGATCCTGCCGCGTGCCGACGATGGAACCGCGCACGGTGATGCGCTTCAGGACCGTGTCGAAGATCGGCATCGCAAACTTGCCCGGTGGCAGGCCAACGAGCGCCATCGTGCCATGCGAGCGCAGCGCACCGAAGGCCTGCTCGAAGGCTGCCGGCGACACCGCCGTGACGAGAACGCCATGCACGCCGCCAAGACGTTTTTGCAGCTCTGCAGCCGGGTCGACCTCACGGGCATTGATGACGATCTCCGCCCCGAGCTTTGTCGCAAGGGCCAGCTTGTCGGGATGAACGTCGATGGCCGCAACATGCATTCCCATGGCCTTGGCGTACTGAACTGCCATGTGGCCGAGACCGCCGACGCCTGAAATCGCCACCCATTCGCCTGGCTTGACCTCGGTTTCCTTGAGCGCCTTGTAAACCGTCACGCCGGCGCAAAGGATAGGTGCTGCGGGACCCCACTCCAGATTGTCCGGAAGGCGGCCGACGTAATTCGGATCGGCGAGCGCATATTCGGCAAAGCTGCCGTTGACGGAATAGCCGGTGTTCTGCTGGTCGGCGCAGAGCGTCTCCCAGCCGGTGCGGCAATGGGGGCAATAGCCGCATGCAGTATGAAGCCACGGGACGCCGACGCGGTCGCCTTCCCTTATGCGCTTGACGTCGCGTCCGATGGCGACGACGGTTCCCACGCCTTCATGGCCCGGAATGAACGGCACGGTCGGCTTGACCGGCCAGTCACCCTTGATGGCATGGAGATCGGTATGGCAGACGCCCGTCGCGGCAATCTTGACCAGGATCTGGTCGGCACGCGGCTCTGGCACTGGCACATCCTCGATCACCAGAGGTTTGCCGAATTCGTGGAGAACAGCGGCCTTCATCATTTTCGTCATGGAATGCTCCTTGGGTTATCGCCAAGTAGCATGCACCCCGACCAGCCAGCTTGATCTCAATCAACCGAGGGAGAGCATGGCCCCGGCCAGTGACGACCAGAGCCTCCGGGGTCCCGTTATTGCGACAGGTGGGCAGCCTGCCATCGATCCGTTGTCACGATCGGCAAAGCAACTGTCTTGTCTGTCCCTATCGGGCCATATCAGAGACTGCGGTATCTGACATCTCGACCATCAGGTTGTAGTCAGAGACAATTTTCTCGAGACTTTCACCGGCTCCCTTGCGAGCGTCGCCTTTGGCTTTTTCCAGCAGTGTATAAAAGTCACGCATCTCCGAAGCATGGTATCGGGCCGCGATTCAAAGCCAATGAATGCGCCGGGGTTCGCCGAGGAAAAATCGTCGAACTCGGTCGTCGCGGCCGTGTAACCGTCCAGTGCTGTCTTGAAGGCCTGCATGTCGACTACGGGGTTTTCTGCATTCGGCAGGAGATTGATCATCGTTTCGGCATGCATCATGGTGTTGCGAACCTGCCAGGCCGCCTTCTTGCCTTCAGCCTTTTCGATGGCCGCCAGAGCAGCAAGATCGGTCTTTTGCTTTTCTACGCGCAAGGCGGTCTCTGCGTCCTTCCGGCGCGCTTCGTAAGCGGCGCCTAGCGGTGCGATATCCTTATGGAGGGCTTTGCCGCCTTCCATTTTATCCACCTTGTAGTCACCGCGCTCGTAATAGGTGTTGGCCTTTTCGATCACCGGCGCCAGCTTCTGATAGGCATCGAGATATGCCATCATGGCGGCATCGAGGTCGGGCATTTTCGGCTCGGAGACAGCAGCTTTTTTAACCACATCGATCTGCTGGCCGACATCGTACAGAGAGTAGAGACCGTAAATGGTCCTCTCCTTGCCGGTCGGTCCCTTGCTCATGTTGACCCACAAGCGATAGCGCTGAAGCGAGTCCGTCGCGCGAAGCGTGTCGTTCATGAATTTGACGTAGGCGTTCATCTTGGTCACCGCCAACTGAGTGGCGCTGACCGACGCGCTGGCGTCCTGCGCGTAGGCTGGCTGCCACACCAGAGCTGGCTGCGCACCGAGTGCGAAGAGTGCGGCCCCCGCCGCCAGAACCAAGGATTTCAGATATCCCATCAAACCTATTCCCCACGAAAATCTATTTTGAATAAACGATACAGACCAAATCGATGTGGGGCTGGAGTGAGCAAGGTCAACCGCAAGATGCCGGGCATCTTGCGGTTGAAAAAATGGAGTATCGGGTATGACGCCTCGCCTAGACTGCGAGAAATCCCCCATCGACATTCAAGACCACGCCGGTGACCATTTCCGTGTCTTCCGACAACAACATAGCGATGGTCCGTGCGACGTCTTCGACTTCGGCAAAGCGCCCGATGGGATGGCGCACCATCATCGGCTCCGACTTGACAGGGTCGCTCCAGGCTCTGAGGGCAAGCTCCGTTAGCGTGATCGTCGGGGCGACTGCGTTGACGCGAATGCCGTGCGGGCCGAACTCCTTGGCCATGACCCGCGTGGCGCCTTCCAGCCCGGCCTTGGAGGCGGCGTAACAAAGATGCTCGGCAAAACCGCGATGGCCCGCAATCGAGGTGATGTTGACTATGGCGCCGCCGCCCCCGGCTGCGACACGCGCCCGGCCAAACTCCTGACAGGTGATGAGGGCGGCACGAAGGTTGATGCCCATGACCGCCTCGTATCCCTCCTCGGTCATGTCGAAGCTCGATTCGAGCACGTTGATACCGGCGCTATTGATCAGGAAATCGGCGGTACCCGCTTCCCGCATCGCCGCCCGTGTCGCAGCCGGGTCGGCGAGATCGACGGCAATCGAGCGTCCGCCGACTTCTTCTCGCAGGCTTTCCAGATCGGACGCCGTGCGGCTGAGTGCAATGACCTCGGCGCCCCGCTCCGCCATGATTTTCGCGCAGGCGCGGCCGATGCCCTTGCCTGCGCCGGTGATGATGACGGATTTCCCGGCAAACTGCATATCTGTCTCCTCCTCAGGCACAAAACTTATTGGGAAAGCGGCTCGGCTTCAGTGCGGATTTTTCGGCTGACCGCCTGCAGGTCCAGGAAAGCGCGGTATCGTCTATCGTGCAGCGCGCGGATGGGCCCGGTCGCCGGCTGGCATTGCAAGGCGATGACGGACATGGCCGGCATCGCTGCCTGCAGGTCGGGATAGACGTTAGCAGCAACCGCACCCAGCATCGCCGACCCCAGCAGCACCGGCTCGGGACAAGCGGTCACCTCGATCGGCATTCCGGTTGCATCGGCCAGCATCTGGCGAATGAGAGGATGCAGCCCTGCGCCGCCCGATACCGAGATCGTCCGGATCGCCACGCCCTTGGCGGCCTGCGTATCGACGATCTGGCGCAAGCCGTAGCCAAGTCCGCAAATGCCGGCGATGTAGAGCGCAACGAGACTGTCGGAGCCCGTCTCCATGCCGAGCCCCATGATCACCGCACGGGCCTGCGGATCGGCAAATGGCGCGCGATTTCCGAGGAACTCGGGCACCACGTGCAGATGATCGGCAAGACGGACAGCCTCAGATACCACGGCTGACAAGGCGAGCGCCCGATCCGCCAGCCATTGCGGCAGGCTCTTGCCCTCGCGCGCCGCCATAGCGGTTGCCTCCGGACTGGCGGGATGCATCCTGACGAGCTGGTCTATTGCAGCGCCGGCTGCGGATTGTCCGCCTTCGTTGAGCCACATGCCGGGAACCATGGCCGAATAATAGGGGCCCCAGACGCCGGGCACGAAGGTAGGCTCTGCGGTGGTTGTCATGGTGCAGGACGACGTCCCGAACACATATCCGAGGCATAAGGTCGGGTCTTCCGCCCCTCCCCTCGCCGCTACGGTGCCTATGCCGCCGGCATGAGCGTCGATCAAGCCTGCCGCAACGGCAATGCCGGGCCGCAGGTTCATGAGTGCAGCCGCCTCGGCGGTCAGCCCCCGGCCAAGGGCAGTGCCGGGGTGAACGACGCTCCGGCCGATCCTGGCAAAGCCATCCTCGACGAGATCTTCCAGCCCGATCTGGCGGAAGAAGCTCTCGTCCCAGCGGTTGTCCTTCGCCAGGTAGGTCCATTTGCAGGTGACGGTGCAGGACGACCGGTCGAGGGCGCCGGTCGTCTTCCAGGTCAGGAAGTCCGTGAGGTCGAAGAAGTTCACCGCTGAGCGGTAGATCTCGGGCAGGTTCTCGCGCAGCCAGAGCAGCTTCGGCGTCTCCATCTCCGGCGAAATCGTGCCCCCGACATAGGACAGAACCTCGTGTCCGGTGGCATTGATCCTGCTGGCCTGATCGAGGGCGCGATGGTCCATCCAGACGATGATGTCCCGCTCGGGATGGGCACTGTCCCCCACCCCGCCGCTGGCACCATCGACGACAAGCGAGCAGGTCGCATCGAAGCCGATCCCCGCCACATCGGCCGGATCGACGCCCGCCAAAGCGACAGCCTCGGAAACCGCCTCGCAGACGGCCTGCCAAACCTGTGCACTCGATTGCTCGACATGGCCGGAATCGTCTCGGAAGATCACCAGATCCCGTTTGGCATGAGCGAGCAGCAAGCCCTCGCGGTCGAACACGCCTGCCCGTGCCGAACCGGTGCCGACATCGACGCCGATCAAGAACCTCGTCATATCATTCCTCCACGCTCTGCGAACTCGCCTTCAGCCGTCTTACACCCGGTCGAAATTCGTCGGAAGGACGATCATGTCGCGGATCGTCACAGTGCGCTTGCGGGTGAGAATATATTCGACCGCATCGGCAACTTCGCTCGGGTCCATCAGGCTTCCGGATTCCTTCGCCTTGCGGAGGTTTTCTTCCGGCCAGTCGGCCAGCAGCGCCGAGACGACGGGACCGGGCGATACCTGGGCAACGCGAATGCCATGCGGAATCATCTGGCGACGCATGGTCTGGACGAAGCAGGTGATCGCCCACTTCGAGGAGGCATAGACCGGCTCCCAATAGGTCGGATAGTGGCCGGCAATCGAGCAGGTGACGACGATGTCGCCGGTGCCGCGCTCGATCATGTGCGGGGCAACGTCATGGACGTTCTTTATCACGGCGTTGACGTTGAGGTTCAGCATCTTGTCGATCGCCTCGCCAGTCGTCTCCGTCAGCTCGCCGCCGATATAGGTGCCCGCATTGCAATAAAGGATGTCGATGTGATCGACCTTCTCCAGGATTTCCGGCACCATCGCAGCGCAGCTTTCGGCATCCAGCAGGTTCGTCACCTGGGCGATAGCCTTTGCGCCGAGACGACCCGTCAGTTCCTTTAGGCTCTCCTCGTTCCAATCCACCATGACGACCCAGGCGCCGGCGGCCAGCAACTTTTCCGTGGTGGCAAGGCCAATCCCCGAAGCGGCTCCAGTGATGACGGCAATCTTTCCTTCAAGTGACTGAGACATTCGTGCTCTCCTTTATGTCCTGAATTATCAATATGGTTACGGGTCAGCGCCACTCGCGGGCGATGTAGATGGCGAGCAGGATGATAAAGCCCCGGATGATATCCTGCAGATAGGGGTTGATACCCATCAGGTTGAGGCCGTTGCTGAGGATGCCCAGCAGCACAGCGCCGATCAGGGTCCCGATGATGAGCCCGCGACCGCCTGCAATGGCGGTACCGCCGAGAACGACTGCTGCAATGGCATCCAGCTCGAAGCCGACGCCGGCATTTGGCTGGCCGGACATCAGGCGTCCGGTGAGGATCACCGCAGCCAGGCCGGCAGTCAGGCCGGAAATGGCATAGACAGCAAGCTTGACCCTGGCAGTCTTCACGCCGGATAGCTTGGCTGCCAGTTCGTTGCCGCCGATGGCGTAGACATGGCGGCCGAACGGCGTGCGCTCGAGCAGCACCCAGGCGAGTGCATAGATGACGACCGTGATGATGACAGGCACCGGGACGATGCCGACGCGGCCGACGCCGAACCAGGAAATCCAGGACGGCAAGCCCGAAATCGGATAGCCGCCGGAATAGATGAGCCCGATACCACGGGCGATCCCCATCGTCGCCAGGGTGACGATGATAGCCGGCATGCGTCCCCAAGCGACCAGCAGGCCGTTGAAAATCCCAAGCCCGATGCCGAGAACCATCCCGGCCAACAGCCCCACCCAGCCCGGCAGGCCGAAATGGACCATAAGGCCCGCAGCCATCGTTCCCGCCAGCGCCATGACCGCGCCGACGGAAAGGTCGATGCCGCCGGTGAGGATGACAAAGGTCATGCCGACCGCGAGGATCGCCACGACGGAGACCTGGCGGAATACATTCAGGATATTCGACACCGAGAAAAAGCTGTCAGACGCAAAGCCCATCAGGATGGACACGACGACCAGCCCGGCCAGCGGCAGCGCCAAAGGCGAGTGAATAAGCGATCTGAATGCGGAAATTGCTGCGCCTTTGGCGCGAGTATCGCTTTCAGCGATCCCATCATGCGACATCTTTTATCCTCCCGGTGGTAGCGTGGATCATGATCTCTTCGGCATTGATGGCTGAGCCTTCGACTGTCGCGACGATGCCGCCTGACCGAAAGACACACACCCTGTCGGACATGCCGATGACTTCCGGCAGTTCGGAGGAGATCATGATGATGGAATATCCGCGCGTGGTGAACTCGCGCATCAGCTGGTAGATTTCTGTCTTGGCGCCCACATCGATGCCGCGTGTCGGCTCGTCGAAGATCAGCACTTTCATGTTGTGATTGAGCCAACGGGCGATGACCACCTTCTGCTGATTGCCGCCGGAGAGCGTATCGACGCGCGCCATCGGCCCCTGCGCCTTGACCTGCACCTGTGCCATCGCGGAGACGGTATCCTCAAGCTCGCGACGGCGATCGATGAAGAAATGCCCGAATAGATATTTGCCGTAATTATTCAGCGAAACGTTATGGAGGATAGAGAAGCTGGTGATCAGCCCCTGTTCCTTTCTGCTTTCAGGCAGCAGCCCTATGCCGCTTGCAAGCGCCTCCGCTGGATCGGTAAACCGTCTCTCGACGCCATCGAGCGACAGCTCGCAGCGGGCGGCGCGGTGGGCACCGATCATCGCCAGCGCCGTTTCCGTCCGGCCGGAGCCGACCAGCCCGGCAAAACCGAGAATCTCGCCTGAACGCAGCTGGAAACTGGATACCGGCCCTCCCCGCGCCAATTGTACCGCCTTGACGTCGAGGACGACCAGAGGGTTTGCATTCATGACAGGTTTCGGCGGAAAGCTGTTTTCAATCCGCCGGCCGACCATCAATTCGACGAGGCGGTGCTGGTCGACCTCGCTGACATCGCAGGAGGTCACATATTCCCCATCGCGGAGCACCGTGATGCGGTCGCAGATCTCGAAAATCTCTTCGAGGTGGTGCGAGATGAAAACGATGGCGACGCCCTGCTGCCGAAGGCCCCTCATTACCCTGAAGAGATGCTCGACCTCGGATGGCGTCAGCGTTGCTGTCGGCTCGTCCAGCACCAGTATCCGGGCATTCAGCGCCAGCGCCTTGGCGATCTCGACGAACTGCTGCTCGGCAACGGAAAGAGTACGGACCGGCACGTTGAGGGGTATATCGATGCCGAGTTGAGCGAGGATTTCGGCCGCGCGCTTGCGCATGGCGCCGCGCTTCAACAGGCCGACGGAGCTACGCAGCTCGCGGGCAAGAAACATGTTATCGACAGCATCGAGATAGGGGATCAGCGAGAACTCCTGGAACACCACGCCGATACCGTTGTCGATCGCCTCGTTGTAATCGGCAAAGCGGTGACGCTCGCCATCGATGAAGATTTCCCCCTCGCTCGGTTGCAGGATGCCGCACAGCACCTTCGTCAGCGTCGACTTTCCCGCACCGTTCTCGCCGAGGAGAGCATGGATTTCACCTGCGCGAACGGTCAGGTCGACCCCGTGCAGGACCGCAATCCTGCCGAAGCTCTTCTTGATACCCTTCAATTCCAGCATCGCTCGCTCCCGCGTTTGAATGGATGGCGCGCTCCCGCGAGGTGGCAGGGGCGCGCCTACATCGATTACCAGCTGAAGCCGGCAGCATTTTCCTTGGTCACAGGCTTCACGTCGATCGGAACTTCCTTCGGCACAACGCGGGCTCCCCACTTCTGGGCGAGCGCCATGGCAAGACCGACACGCACCTGGTCACGCGGGAATTGCGCCGTCGTTTCGATGAAGGCCGTGCCGTCGGCAATCGCCTTGACCGCTTCGGGAGCGCCGTCGACGGAGGTCAGCTTGATGTCCTTGTTGGATCCCTGGATGGCCGAGAGCGCGCCCATCGCACCACCGTCGTTGACCGAAAAGATGCCCTTTAGGTTAGGATGCGACTGGATCATGTTCTCGACGACGCCGAGCGCAACCGAGCGATCCTGGCGACCGTTCTGCGTATCGACCAGCTTGATACCGCTGAATTCGGCAAGCGCCTGCTTGCAGCCCTCGACGCGCTGTAGGATCGGCACGACGGCAATGCCGTCGAGAATGGCGACTTCGCCGGTGCCATTCAGGGACTTGGCTAGGAACTGGCAGGACTGGTAGCCGGCGTCCTTGTTTTTCGAGCCGACGAAGGTGTCGACCGGGCCGTTGGCATTGGCATCGACGGCGACGACGATGACGTTCGCATCCTTTGCCATCTTGACGGCGGATTCGACACCGGCGGAATCCGTGGGGTTGATCAGCAGGATGTCGATCTTCTGCTGCAACATGTCCTCGATATCGGAAATCTGCTTGGCGACGTCATGGTTGGCATCGGTGACGACAACGTCGGCGCCAATGCTTTTCGCGGCTTCCTTGAGAGCCTCCTGCATTGACACGAAGTAGGGGTTGTTCAACTCCTGAAACGTCATGCCGATCTTGAGCTTGGCGTCCTGCGCCATGGCTGGCGCGGTGGCCATTGCCAAGGTCGCAATCGATAGCGCGATCAAAGTCTTCTTCATCTCGGTCTTCCTCCCTTAGATGACGACAGGCAAAGCCTGTCCCTTTCCGGAAGGCACCATGCCTTCCGAATGCAAACCCCTTCCGGGGTATCGGGTTTTCGCTGTTACTCCGCCGCCATCAGCTCTCCGTTGGCAGCAAACGTCGTGCGGAATTGCGATGGCGACATTCCCTTCTGCTTGAGGAAATGCCGGTTGAAATTGGATATGTTCGAGAAGCCGATCTCGAAGCAGACCTCGGCGACCTTCACCTCCGGCTGCGTCAGCAGCATCAGGCAGGCGAGATCCACGCGCAGCTGGTTTTTGTAGCGCACCAGCGTCGTGCCGGTGTGGCGTTTGAAAGCGCGCGAAAAAGAACTGGGGCTCTGTCCGACGAGATCGGCCAGTTCGCGCTCGTCGATGTCGTCCGTCAAGTGGTCCCGCAGATGGGCGATGGCGCGGTTTATGCCACAGTCGTTGATGCTTGGGAGGTCGAGTTCATAGCTCAGGCTGGCAAGCACTTCCGGTTCGGGGGCACGGGCGAGGATGTCGAGGATCTCCCAGAACAGCGCCAGCCGCTTCATACCCTGCGCTTCGATCAGTTGCTCCATCAACGGCTGTACTTCCACGCCGGCAGCCGGATCGAACAGCAGTCCGCGACTGCTGCGTTTCAGGAGCGGTCCGAGCGCCTCCATCTCTGGCAAACTGGCAATGCAATCCTGAATTAGTTTTTCGGGAAACTGGATAACCAGATTGCGCGTTGGGACGATCTCGCCCGCTGCGATCTCGGAAATCCAGTTCTGGGGAAGATTGGGGCCGGTCATGATCAACTGGCCAGGCTCGAACCGCCCGATGTGGTCGCCGATGTAAAATTGCCCGGACGTCGCAACGACCAGATGGATCTCGTATTCGGGGTGATAATGCCAGCGCACCGTGCGAAACGGGTATCCGTGCTTCCACGCGGCAAAGGACTCGCCCTTGCGGATGTGAACCAGTTCGAGATCCGGCTGCATGTTTACTCCTCCCACTCACGCCTTCCAGTTTCCTGGCAAAATCTGCAAACCTCCAATTTCGCAGATCCAACGCTTGCCACAACGATATCCCTCATTTGCCGGGGCCTCTACCTCAGCGCAGATCTATTAAAGATACTTTTTTGACGCCTTGATGTGGTTGAGTGCCCAATCTGCATTGATCATCTACCAATCACGACACCAGAGCTTCACCATCTGCGATGACCATATCTCCTAGCCGGCGCTCTTCATCACGGAACGGTGAGGACCCTCTTGCGTTGTGGATGTGCAAGCAAACAACGGAGGATATCCCATGAGCATTTTCGACCGCATCAAGAACGCCATTTTCGGCCAGGCGCAGGCTGCAGGCACAACACAGGCATCGACTGCCAGCACGACCGCGGCGGCAACCCCGGTTTCAAATCCCGCCCCCAGCGCCGCCACACCGGCACCATCCGCGCCATCGGCATCCATCCCCGCACAGTCCGTTGACGTCGCCCCGATCCTCGATGCCGCTGTTCAGAAGTCCGGCCAGAAGCTTGACTGGAAACACTCCATCGTCGACCTTATGAAGGCACTCGGCATGGACGCCAGCCTTGAAGAACGCAAGGAGCTCGCAGCTGAACTCCATTACCAGGGAGACGTCCATGACAGCGCCAAGATGAATACTTTCTTGCACAAGGCTTTGCTGCAGAAACTGTCTGAGAATGGCGGCAAGGTCCCAGCCGAACTGCTCGACTAATCCAGAAGCGTGCAACAAAAACAGACGCCCTTCGGATTCGGGGGGCGTTTTTTTGTGCTGGTAGCTTGTAAGGAGAATGCGCGGCGGGCCGTGGCGTTAGCTCGGAGGCTCTAAATGCCGACGGATGACCGGAGACTGACGGTTGCGAGGACCCGGCCGGTGCCGTCCGCCACTTCCAGAATTCTGTCGCCAATGCATTTGCCGGCCAGAATGCGCTCGACGACAAGGGCACGCGCTGAAAGTGCAGCCTCCAGTTCTGCTGCATGCAGATCCGGTAGCTCGGAGCCATCCGGATCCTCGATCACTATGTCGCCTTCCCGGATATGAAAGTAAAATCTCGCCATACAGGACAAAACTGTATCGGACGAATTGGTTCCGGATAGCTATCTCATGCTTCCGATAAGCCGCTCGAATTCCGCTTCGGCAACTCCATACGCATCGCCCGCGAAAGCCTGCAGCCCATCCCGGTCTCTGATTGTGACCAAGCCGCGCGTGTTCGAAATGAAATGCTCGCCTTCAAGCACGTGCAGCGAGTCCGTTACGCTCTGGCGTCTGACGTTCATCATGGAAGACAGGAAGTCGTGCGTCAGGGGCAAGGCAGCTCCCTCTGACCTGTCATGGACCATCAGCAGCCAGCGCGAAAGCCGCTTCTCGACAGAGTGAGTGGCATTGGAAAGCGACGTATAGGCTGTCTGGACGAACAACGTCTGGGCATAGCGGCTGAGAGTTCGTCGGAGAGAGCGGCTCTCTGCCAACAGGTCAAACAGGATTTCGTTTTTGATGCTGTGCCCGTGGCCTTCCACTTGCATGAACACCTTGAACGGCGCTTGGGTGTCTTCGAACAGGCTGTTCGGCGGTGACATGCCCTCGCGACCGAAAATGGCAACTTCGACTTCGCTGCCAGCCGGCGAAATACCTATGATCGACCCGATGCCCGTTTCCGGAAAATAGCTGTAATCGGCCGGGACATGCGGCTCGGCCATCACCAGAAGTCGCGGCAGCGTGACCGGTATCAGGTGCGGAACCAGCAATTCCCTATCTCGACTGTCCAGATGATTTATCAGGCGGTTGAGCATGTTTGCCGTGCTTGGTGATGTCATAAACGCAAGCTAACGGCGCTCTCTCCGCAACGCAAGGCAATATGCGCTTGTCCCGTAGGTACGCACTGCTGCAGCGCTGTCGTTGTTGTGCAAGACCTCAGCTCTGTTCTCACCACGTGGAAGCAAGGTGGGGAGACGCAAGGAAGCTGCCCGGAAGGGCGGCATTGGGCGGCGGTCTGCAGACGCTTTCCTGGAGATACCACAGAGCGTTCATAAAGCCGTGACGGGAGAATGGCTTCGGGATGACACCATGGGCTCCCGCGAAATCGTCCGGTATCTTGTTGGGATTCGCCGTCACAAAAATGATGATCGTGTGGGACCAGCGCTTCTGGATATGCGCGCACACATCCAGCCCTGTCGTGTTGCGGGCGAGTTGCATGTCGACGAAGGCAATGTCTGGGGCCTTAGGGGGCTCCAGTTCCTCCACCTCGTAGAGCGATGCCGCCTCGCCTATGACGGTATGCCCAGCATCCTCGACCATCATTCCCACATCCATGGCAAGGAGGGCTTCATCTTCGACGATCAGGACACTCAAGGGCGGCTTGGGGCGTTCCATCGATTAATTCCCGTTCTGCAGAGACAGCGTCACGCGGGTGCCGGCCGATAGCGTCGACCAGTCGACCGTCGCGTCCGTCTGTCTGGCAAGTCTGTTAATAAGGGTACGACCCAAACCTGTCGGCGGCTCACTCGGCATGCCTATACCGTCGTCTTCGACAGTAATCGTCGCCCTGCTTCCCTCGGAGCGGCCGGTAACCGCAATCGTCCCTGCCCGGCCATCGCGAAGGCCGTGCTTGATGGCGTTGGTGAGAATCTCGTTCAGAACCAGGCCGAGGGAGGATGCCTTGCCGGCCGGCACGAGAATGGGGTCAACATCGCATTTCAGCACAATGTCCCCTCTCCCGCTCGACCCGATGACATCCTCCGCCAGTTTCGTGGCGAATTCGCCGATGTCGAACTTTGTCACGTCGCCGGACTGGTAGAGGGTCCGGTGCACCGTCGCCAGCGCATCGATCCGCTCCATCATCGCTTCCAGCTTCGACGTAATGACCGGGTCGCCGATCGTCCGCGCCTGAAGCCTCAGCAATGAGCCAATCATCGTCAGGTTGTTCTTGACGCGGTGATCTACCTCGTGAAGCAACACCGTCTTTGCCTCGAGAGCCGCTTCGAGTTCAGCAGTCCGTCGCTCGACTTCCTTTTCAACCAAAGCCGCCTGTTCGAGGACCGTCCGGCTGAAAGCCACGTGCTTGGTCACATCAAGCTGCGAGGCAAAGAAAAACTGAATTTCGCCGAGGTCGTTACGCACGGGGCTGAGATACAGAGCGTTCCAGAATGTCGATCCATCTTTTCGATAATTAAGCAATTCGACGGAGACGCTTTCTCCGCTGGCGATTGCAGAACGAATTTTTGAAACCGCAGAACGGTCTGTCTCCGGACCCTGGAGGAAACGGCAGTTCCGACCTAGCACCTCGTGCTGCGCGTAGCCGGTCAGTGCCTGGAACGCCTCGTTGCAAAAGACGATCGGGTTGTCGGGCTGAGACGGGTCGGTGATGACCATCGGCATCCTCGTCGCGCGCACTGCTGCGGCGAAGGGGTCTCCCCTGCCATGCGCGTAGTTGAGTCTGTCGGTCAGGTGCCAGTCGTCGCGCTGCTCCACAGTAACTCCACACATCAATTTAATTTCACGAGCCGATAAACGTCTCCAAGCTTCAGTTGGTTCCTGGCAAATAAGGCGCGTGAAGGTAGTGGATAGAAAGAAGGGAATCGACGAACCCGACAGCTGGTGCCATCGATCTCAAAGCGGGCTTAGGTTTTAGCGGTCTCGCACACTGCTATATCTTTGTAAAAGCGATATTTTCTTCTGTATACGAACCTAGCAAGTAAATTACTTCCGTAACAGTTGGTTAACCATAAATGGGGAAGGGCCCCTGTGGTTGTACGCTGAACTTTTCCGAGCTCACAATACCTTTGAGCTCGAACTCCGCCCTACCGTCGATATGTTTCAATCCGGGACTAAGCAACAGGCGTCCCATATCGACGGTGCAAATTGCCATCTTGCAACCGCATTTCGACGCCCTACCTCTACAAATGGTCTATTGCAAGCGCGCTGATGCAACGTCATGGCGCTTCAATATTGGTCACAACGCCGCTTCTAAACGGCACATGGAAAACAAGACTAGAAGGAACTACGAAATGGCTTCCGGCACTGTGAAATGGTTTAACAGCACCAAGGGTTTTGGCTTCATCGAGCCTGACAACGGCGGCGCAGACGTCTTCGTGCATATTAGCGCTGTCGAGCGCTCGGGCCTCGGAACATTGAAGGATGGCCAGAAGGTCAGCTTCGAAATCGTCCAGGACAAGCGGTCCGGGAAATCTTCTGCCGAACAGCTTCAGGCTCTCTAAGAATTGCGGACCTGACGGCCACGCAAAAAAGAAGGCCGGAAACCCGGCCTTCAGCTTACTCGAAATATTTGAAAATCAGCGCCGCTTTTACGTGGTTTTCTGGAACTTCGGCTTACCGCCAGCTGGCCTCGCGCCATCGCGTGCAAAATCAGGCTTCTTGCTCCAAGGCTTCTTTTCACCCGGTGCTGCCGGTGCACCTTCAGACCTGCGCTCGAACTTCGCTGCAGGCTTGGCGTCCGTCCGCGGACGGTTGTTCTTTTCCGCAAAACTGCGCTTCGGGCCATCGTGGCTCTGGCGTCCGGTTTCAGGCGCACTGTCGAGAGCCTTGACGCGGATACCCTTCTCCAGTGTCTTGTTCGGTCCGATCGCAGCAAGGAAACGCTCTGCCGCCTCGCCCGAAAACTCCACGAACGTTTCGTCAGGCTGCATCCTGATCGCGCCGATATCGCGCTTCGTCAGGTCGCCGTAACGGCAGATCATCGGAATCAACCAGCGTGGTTCTGCACTCTGCTTGCGCCCAACCGATAGCGAAACCCATTTGCCATCGGTGAAGTCGGCGCGCGTCTCGGCAGGATGGTCGTCACGGGGCGCAGAAAACTCATCGCGGCGTGGCTTCTTGCGGTCGTCAGGGACCGCAACATCGAGCAGATCTTCAGGCGCGGAGTGTGCAGAGCGATATTGGCGCAGGAACGCAGCAGCCACCTGCTCGGCGCTGTGCTGCTCCAGCAGCTTCTTGACGAAATCAATCTCGTCTTCGCGAACGGCTTCGGTGAACAAGGGATCGGCGAGCAAACGTTCATCGTCACGGCGCGTAACATCGTCGGCCGACGGTGGCTTTGCCCATGTCGCATTAATACGCGCAGCCTCGAGCAGACGCTCTGCCTTGCGACGACCGCTGGTGGGCACGATCATGGCGCTAACGCCCTGGCGACCGGCACGGCCTGTGCGACCGCTGCGGTGCAGCAGCGTTTCCGGATTGGTCGGCAGATCCGCATGGATGACGAGGTCGAGACCGGGCAAATCGATACCACGAGCGGCGACGTCGGTGGCGATACAAACGCGGGCGCGCCCGTCACGCATAGCCTGCAGCGCGTGAGTGCGCTCGCTCTGGCTGAGTTCGCCGGAAAGGGCAACGACCGAGAAACCACGGTTGTTGAAACGGGCTGTCAAATGGTTGACGGCTGCGCGCGTCGAGCAAAATACGATGGCATTCGGCGCCTCGTAGAAGCGCAGGACATTGATGATCGCATTTTCGCGGTCGCTTCCGGCGACGGTCAGGGCGCGATACTCGATATCGACATGTTGCTTCGTCTCAGCGGCGGTGCTGATACGCACTGCATCACGCTGGTAGCTTTTGGCAAGCGCCGCGATCGAGCGCGGCACGGTGGCCGAAAACATCAGCGTGCGTCGCTCGGCTGGCGAATTCTCGAGGATAAACTCAAGATCTTCGCGGAAGCCGAGATCGAGCATTTCATCGGCCTCGTCGAGGACAACAGCCTGCAGCTCGGAAATGTCCAGCGAGTTACGGCGAATATGGTCGCAAAGGCGGCCAGGTGTACCGATGACGATATGAACGCCACGATCGAGCGTACGTCGCTCTGTTCGCATATCCATGCCGCCGACGCAGGAAGCAATCGTGGCACCGGTCAGTTCGAACAGCCATTCGAGTTCGCGCTGCACCTGCAGAGCCAATTCGCGGGTCGGAGCGATCGCCAGCGCCAGCGGACGACCAGCCTGGCCGAAGCGTTCACCCTTGCCAAGCAACGTCGTGGCAAGAGCGAGGCCAAATGCCACGGTCTTGCCCGAGCCTGTCTGCGCGGAAACGAGAACGTCCGAATTGCCGAGCTTGGGATCAAGCATCGCCTTTTGCACGGGGGTGAGCGCTTCGTAACCGCGTTTGGTCAACGCCTGCGCAATCGGAGGAACGATGCCTTCGAATTCAGTCATATCTGGTCTTTCGGAATTCGGTGTTCGCGCCGGCAGAAAAAAACCCGGAAGGCGCAGATCGCCGCGGCCAGCACGTCGCAGGCCTCTTCATGAGCCCGGCATATACGTGGTCTCCGTTCAAAAGTACAGAGCAGTCCGCCATATACCGGCATGCTATCCACGTGAAGCTTAACGGTGCAGGCGGGGCGAAGGCAATCATGCTGACCTCCTGTCTTCTGCGCCATGGCTACGAGCCAGCGCCAAGAGCATTGGCCCAATGGCAAATTCCCCTCGTTCCGCCCTTCTGGTCAAGTCGCGCAGATAGCCGCCGGCCGAGTTGATTTGACCGGATCTTTCCAGCAGGCAGGCCATGACAGTTGCCGCATTCTCCGGTCCCATGACCTGGCAGGCCTCCTCATAGGCGCTGGCACTGACGCCGAGCATCGATCGGACCACAACGCCGGCCGTCAGCATGTCGCGCCAACTCGAGATCGTTCCTCCCGGGCCATACATCGCAATCTCGGGGCAAGCCCGAAGCACCAGGCCGAGCGGAAAGGACTTCAAACCGCCCAGATCCGTAAATTGCCTGCCGCCGCTCTCCACCGGTTGGCTGCTATTATCCCGCTGGTCTTGTGTAACAGGCACAAGGCTTAGCTTTTGCTCTGCCCCCTCAGCGTCGGCCTGCTTTATTTCTAAAGCTGGTTCAAGTTCAGTGTTAGATTCGGATTTTGAATTTTGTATGTGCTGCTCGTTTCGGGACTCATTGCCGCTTTGTTTTTGTGTTTTCAGGCATGTTTCCAGTAGGTTGACGACCTCATCACGCAACATGCTCATCTCTTCCAGAATCGGTTCGATGTCTGCTGCCGTCGGCAGGCGAGGAATCCGCGTCACCAAGCGTCGAAAGTGCTCGTGTATGCTTGCCCAATCGCCAGGTGCGCCCTCCTCCATGGCCGTCTCGATCAGTTTGCCGACATCGCGTCGGCACAATGTGAGCTTTTCTCGCGTGACACGGAGAAATTGACGTTCGGCGACCACTTCAGCCGCCAGCACATTGATTTCTTCAGCCCGGGAGATCAGCGGAGCAATACTGAAACCAAAAGCCTGCGCAACTTCACCATCGCCGCCCCTGCGGACGTAGCGCTTGCCGTTCGGGCTATCCCGGCGGATAAGCAGGCCTGTCTCTACGAGAGCGGCAAGGTGTCTGCGCAATGTCGCAGGCGCTATACCGTGGGCACGCAAGGCCAATTGCTCATTGGAAGGGAAGACCACCAGTCCGTTGGCTGCCGAAAGCAAGTTACCGGGGTAGAAACTCAATAATGCGTTCAAAACAGCCAGCGCGCGATCGCTGACCCCGAGCATCTGCCGCGCTTCGCACAGCGCTCGAAATAACTTCCATTTGTCGACCGAGGCGTCAGCGTCGATCTCACTCGCGTCGTACTGGCTTGCCAGCATGCCAAGCGTCATCGAACGCCCACCAAAGGGCGTCGATATATGTCCGGTCTGCATCGTCCTTCACCTTTTTCAAGGCAAAAGAAATCCGCTCACCCAATTTGGTGCCAAAGACTCTTGACTAAGATTCGTGGAAATGTGATTCTCTAAGCGCCAACTACGAGAAGGGCTTCCACGACGGCAACGTTTGGGGGCCTTTTTCTTTTGCGTTTAGTCTCCTGCTTCCAACTTGGTCTCTTCCTGAAAGGCCTGGTAAAGCCGATCAAGATTTTTGGTGATATAAGCGCCAAAGGCCGGACCGTTCTCCGCCTTCAAGGCAATCGTATACTTCTTGCCACCAGCCTTGATTTCCGCTTTTGCAGCACCGCTTTGCTCGCGCCACTCCGAAACAGGTTTCACGACGGTCGCAGACCTCGCCTCTCCCCGTCCTGCAAGAAATGCGCTCAACAAATCAAAGCGGTCGTCTGCTACGGCACCAAGAAATTCCGGACGCGTGATAAATTCACCCGCTCGCATGACATTCTCGGGCGTGTCGAAACGCGTCGCCAGGTCATGCCAACGGTCGCGGCCAACAGCCAAGGCCGGTCCAATTGCATCAACAACCGCGGTGGGGATGCGGTTGATGACCGACAACATCTTCGAAACCGTAGTCTTGTCGGCGCTGAGCGCGGCCATGATCGTTTCGCGGTCAAAGGCTCGCTTCTCCAGCCGACCTGCAAACATGGCGCGTTCGATAAAGGACAAATCTGCCCGGGCGCTGTTTTCTTGGCCCTGCGCGATGACATGATCGCGATCGTCCAGCTTCTTGACGACAGCCCGGACAGGGCGGCCCAGTGTCTTTGCGGCGCGAGCACGGCGATGGCCAAAGGCTATCTGGTATTTGCCGTCTCGGGATGGGTGAGGACGCACGAGAATCGGTGAATCCTGGCCGCGTAGACGTATTGCTTCGACCAGTTCGTCGAATTTGGCATCCAACTGCACGAGGCGGTCGGACACGAAGGAGTCCTCGATCATATCCGGATCAAGCTCGATGACCACCTCGCCGGCCGTGAGCTTTGCCTCGATCGCCTTGGCCGCATCGGCTTTGGCTGCAAGCGCGTCGATACTGCGTGTCACTGCGCCAAGTGCCCCAACGCCCTTGTAGCCGCTCGTCTGGCGCTCAGGCACGGAGGTCTGTTGACTGGAGTTTACCGCAGTAAACTTTGCCTCGGGTTCGGAAATCAATCCGGAAAGGACGTTCTTCCTGGCCATAATCAGCGACCCCATGCTTTGTGGACCAGCGCGGCGATCTCAGCATTCACAGCCTCCATCGATTCCAACGCACGGTCGTATGTGGTGCGCGTGAACTGGCTGCGATCTACTTCGTAGAGGGTCTGGTTGGTAAGCGCAGCATCGGAGATCGCAACGCTTCGCAGCATGGGGTTGGTGAGGACGTGCTGCTTGAACATCGATCTCATGAACGCCACCATCTGCGTTTGCGGTCCATCGGTCGGATCGTAGCGCGTCACGAGATAGCGCATCCAGTCGAGGTTCATATCGGCGCCCGCACCCTTCAAGGTGTTCAGGATTTCCCCGAGCATCTGCAGGAATTGGCACATGGACATCACATCGAGCATCTGCGGATGTACCGTGATGAGCACCGCCGTGGCGGCGCAAATCGCGCTCATTGTCAGAAATCCAAGCTGGGGAGGGCAGTCGATAACGATGACGTCGTAATCGTCGGATACAGATGACAAGGCCTCGTCCAGCCGTGCGAAAAAGATGCGCCCGTAGTCGTTGCCCTGCCCCTGCGCCAGGATACGCGGTGTATCGTGCTCGAACTCCATAAGTTCGAGGTTGCCCGGCACGATGTCGAGACCCGGAAAATTGGTTTTCCGCACGACTTCCCTAAGCGGTCTCCGACGCTCGTCATAACGGATCGCAGCATAAAGCGTCTCGTTCTCATCGAGATCAAATTCGGGCTGGAAGCCGTGGATCGCCGAAAGGCTGGCCTGCGGATCGAGATCGGCGGCCAGAACGCGATGCCCGGTCAAAGCCAGATGCTGGGCGAGGTGGGCCGCCGTGGTTGTCTTGCCCGACCCGCCTTTGAAATTCACGACCGCAATGACCTGCAGATGGTCCTTGGCGCGGCGATGCGGTACGTAGTGCTGGCCGGCGCGACCATTCTGCTCCAGATACTGACGCATCTCCAGCAATTGCTCCGCCGTGTAGGAGCGACGGCCTGATGGTGTAACCTGCGGCAGCGGCCCCTTTGATTCGAGCGACAGGTTACGCAGATGGCCACTGGTGACGCCAAGAAAATGCGCGGCTTCGCTGAGATGAAACTGCCTGAGCGTCTTCTGCGCGGTCGGCGGAAACATCTCGAGCCGGTGCTGCTTCAGCTTGTCGGACAGCTCTCGGGCTTGGCCGATGATAAGCTGGTCGACCTCCGAAATAGGCTTTCCGAGCGTTGCTGCCATATTCATCTAATTTTCTCGCAAATGCGTTTTGTAAGCTACTTGGCTTCTCAAAGCGCATTTGAGACCGATTCTCACTGGCGGGCAAGGGCTTATCGTTAACGATGGCTCTGGACACATATGACCGGTGGAGAAGTTTACCGCAGTAAACATGTCGTCCCGCTTATCAAGCGATGGTTCCTGAACGCGCCAAGTGCGAATTCTTAGGATTTCCTGCTCTCTTTTAATGATCACCGTCTCTAAATCTTTATCATGTGAGCCCAGCTAACCGATATAGCGAGCAGACCTGCGCCCGCGTTTGAAATACCGGCCCCTAAAGAAAACAACAATCCAGACGCGAGTGTCCGCCAACGGACGATCCTGAAAAGCGATGAAACCTTCCGCGGACCTTCGCATTGAACGAAGGTCGCCTTATCAATGGCGAGTGCATCCGCGCGCTTGACCGCAATGGGGCTGGCACGTTGCGACCGACCCACGGAGGATTCAATGGAAGAGCAGAAAAAACGCAGACTTCAGCTTTCAAAAGAGCAGAAAAGAGTGCTTGCGGACGCTGCAACTGAGGCAGCATTCGCAGACAATGAACAGCGTCGGAAAGCGCGCGAAGAAAAAACGGCCCGGCTGCGCGCCCTGCGCTTGGCGAACGAGGCCAAAGTCAGCGAAAGAGCCTGACCCATAAGAGGCTGTCTCGACAGCACTGTGAAAAATTCAAGCTAGCCTGTGGACTGCAGCGATCAGATATCGCGAAAAGCCTCAACGTGGCACAGAGTACAGGCTAGCGCTTTCACCCCAACAAAGTCCGAGCCACTTGGCCCGGACCTCCAGCTTCAAACCGACATCAATCAACCCTGACGAAATAATTTAGATTTCCCATGCGGAGCAGCGCGCAGGTACGAGGGCGGAACCTCGATGGTCGCACCGAGCTCCGCCGCAGCATGCCATCCCCAGCGTGGATCGTAGAGCATCGCGCGTGCGAGTGCCACGAAGTCAGCCTTACCGCTCGAGACGATCTCCTCCGCCTGTTTGGCCTCGGTGATCAGACCAACCGCGATAGTCGTAACGCCTGTTGCTTGCTTGATCTCGTCGGCGAAGGGCACCTGGTAGCCCGGTCCTGCAGTGATCTGCTGCAACGGCGAGACGCCGGCCGAGGACACATCGATCCAATCAACCCCGCGCTTTTGCAGTTCATTGACGAACGCAATGCTCTGAGCGACATCCCATCCACCCTCGACCCAATCCGTTGCGGAAATCCGCACGCCAACGGCCTTGTCCGACGGGAACGCCGCGCGGACAGCGTCGAACACTTCGAGCGGAAAGCGCATGCGGTTTTCGAGAGACCCGCCGTACTCGTCCGTCCGCTGGTTGGAGAGGGGCGACAGAAATTGATGCAGGAGATAGCCGTGGGCGGCATGTAGCTCGACACCATCCAGCCGAAGTCTTGCTGCCCGTGCAGCAGTCGCTGCGAAAGCATCGCGAACTCGCGCCAATCCGGCAGCATCGAGAGCGGTCGGCGCGCGCTCGCCATCCTTGTGAGGAAGAGGGGAGGGGGCAAAGTTCTCCCAGCCACCTTCAGCAAGCGGTATGAGTTCGCCACCTTCCCAAGGCAAATGGCTGGACGCCTTGCGGCCGGCATGACCCAATTGCATGACGATAGCCGTCTTTGAGACGAGACGAATAGCATCGATCACCGGTTTCAGAGCGGCTTCCGTTTCGTCGTTCCACAGGCCGAGGTCGCCGGGCGTGATACGGCCGGCTGCTTCCACGGCTGTCGCTTCCAGAAACAGCATGCTTGCGCCCGAAAGCGCCAACCCGCCGAGGTGTACTTCGTGCCAGGCGGTGGCCTTGCCGTTGTCGGCGACATACTGGCACATCGGCGAAACGACGATCCGGTTGGGCAGGGTCAGATTGCGGAGTTCAAAAGGTGAGAAAAGGGTGCTCATGGACGGTTTCCAATCACGTGTCGGGAGGAGGGGGTAGGGGAGGCGTAGAGGACAGCAAGCAACATGGCGCACAATGACAGGCCGGCAATGATAGCCGATCCCACATCGACGGCGAAATTCAAGCCGTAGAGTGTGGCAATCTTCCCGAGCAGGAGTGCTGCCAGCCCCTGCGCGAGATAGGCAACCAGGAACAGAGCCGACAAGGTGCCGCCGCGATGATGGGGCGGCGCATTGGCATTCAACAGCCCGAGCCCGCCGGAAAACAGAAGGCTGTAGGAAATGCCGCCGAACACAAGCGCCGTTGCAAACAGACTAAGCGAATGTTGGCTGGCGGAGAAGGCAAGGAGGCCAACTGCAGTCAGCGAAGAGAGACCTCCGATAAGGATTGTGGCAGATGACCTGAGGCCTCTGGCGGGAATAGCAACCACGCCACCGACGAAGGCGAACAGGGCAATGGTCGCGCCGTTGACCATGGCATTCGGCGAACCGATGACGTCATGAGCGATCTGTGCCCCGAGTGACAGGATGATGGTGCCCATTGCATAGGACGCGGTGACCGCGATCGTCGATGTCGCGAAGATCTTGCGCAGGCCGCGCGGGATGACGATGGCCTTGAACCGCCAGGGGCCGGAGGCCTCCGTGCTGAGATGGCGGGGAAGAAACCAGGTCGCCGCAAATATGCCGGCAAGAACCACGAGAAGCACGATGAAATTCAGCCGCGTCGGAAACGGTGCATACTGGATAAGTGCGCCGCCCACCAGCGCTGCGCATATCAGGCCGGTGACCTGGGCGAGCGTAGTAATGGCGCTGGCTTTTTGACCTTGACCCGGTGCACTGAATTCCACGAGTGCGGCAGCCGACGGCCCGGCAGAAAGTCCGACCCCGACGCCCATAAAAGCGCGTCCGACCAGCACCCACCAGACATCCGGCGCCACCGCGAACAGCAACACGCCGATCAGCGAAGCGGCCAACCCGAACAACATCGTCTTGCGACGACCGACATAATCGGAAATATCGCCGAAACCCACAAGGACCAGGACCACCACGATGGGATAGATCGCGAAGATTGCCGTTGTGGCAAACGGCGTCAGGCCCCACTCCCTGGCATAG
This sequence comes from Rhizobium sp. B230/85, assembly GCF_019355735.1. Taxonomy (NCBI): domain Bacteria; kingdom Pseudomonadati; phylum Pseudomonadota; class Alphaproteobacteria; order Hyphomicrobiales; family Rhizobiaceae; genus Rhizobium; species Rhizobium sp. B230/85. The sequence goes on along the minus strand of NZ_CP072158.1, from coordinate 20,641 downwards.
AGCGGGTAGGTCATGGCCGGTGCAGCACTGGTCCACAGCGTGTGGGCAACGACTGCAGCGGCCGTCCAGAAGCTCGCCCGGCGACTGAAAGTGAAGCGATTGAGCATGTCTAATCCCTGTCGATACTGCGAAACCCAAGACAGGGCATCAGAAGAGCATGGTGGAGCCGCCATATGACGGCTTATCGATTGTCGAATCGAATACGTAAGGTGCGGCGATAGGCCGGATATAAGGCTGTGTCGCGCTCAAAAGTATCTCGCGGAAAATATGGTAGGCTAGCTTTCGTTTGCAAGTGCATTGGCCGCAGGTGATGGCGCGGCATCGATAATCCTTTCAGCCGCTGCAACGCCTGTCTCGAAGGCGCCATGGGCCGTGGAATAACGCGCCACGGAACAAGCTTCGCCGGCAAACAACAAGCGTCCGTCGACGGGTTCGGCGAGCACGCCGCGCGCAGAAACAGCGCCCGGCCTGGCATAGGCATAAGCGCCACCGATATGCGGTGATGTTGCCCAGCCGGACATCGTCACAAATTCCAGATCGCCGCGAATTGCGCTTCCGAAGACGCCTCCCAGTTCATCGCGCGCAAACGCCAGCGCGGCAGCATCGCCCGCCCTTTCGAGATCATGGGCAAGCGGACCGGCGAAGTAGGCTTCGATGATCGGTTGACCGAAGGCACGGATATGATAGCTGCCAGTTGCACTCGTCTTGGCTGAGCCATAGGCCTGCGTATCCACCGGCAAATCGAGATCGGAAGGCACGCGCAGAAAAAGCTTGTTCGCGAGACCAAGGGGCAGGGAGGTCGCCGCCTCGATCTTGTGCGGCAAGGCTGGCGTAAAACGTATGGTCTCCCGCGCCAGCATACTGGTGGACAGCGTGACGATCACCCAGCGCGCCGTCAACGCCCCCCGATTGGTCTCGACGACGACAGACGTGCGAGAGCAGTGGTCTATGCCGGTCACGACTGTATGAAGTGAAATGGGCAATGTACCGGCGTAAGTGCTTATCAGCGCCCCGTAGCCCTCACGCACCCGCCAGTCGGGACCCTCGCCAGGCGCATAGTTGGCATAGTCCAGAAGGGAGGATTGATCCAGCGCTGCGCCGTTCAGATAGGTCCCGATCGCCTCGATCCGAGGGTTCCAGGGGTTATCCGGCTCGAGCAAGTCCGAAAGTGGTTTGTCGGACTCTCCCCGATAATTCTCGGCGCGCTCGAAGAAGTCGCCGATTGCCGCATCTGCCGCTTCGTCGTTCTGCAGCCGGCGGCCGCCGTCGCTCCATGGCGCCGGTGTTTGGTCAACGGCCAGCCCCAGGTCACCTGCAACAGAAGTCCATGCATTGGTTTGTGCGCCGTGGAGCCAGCCGCAACCGAGATCGACAGGTTGTCTTGCCAGGAGTTTCGGTCGAACCGTGAGCGCCCGACCACCGATATGCGCGCCGGCCTCAAGAATTTGCAGCGATAAGTCCGGACGGACGGTTTGCAAGTGGCGTCCGGCGGCAATGCCGGCGGCGCCGGCGCCGATGATGATCACGTCCACCTCGCGGCGGACGACTGCCTGCGACAGCATTTGTGTCTCCGATTAAAAGGACATCATTAAACACGGGATGCCCCAGATCGACAGTGGGATTTACGCGGCGCGCATTCACCATTTCGGCACCAGATCGGTCTCACTGCCAGAACTTTTGCCGGGGCGCAGTGTCAGCCGCCTTGCCGACAATCGAGGAAGACTTTTTTACCGATAAAAAACGTCGGCCCGTCGCAATTTTCGTGCTTAAAAGGCGGCATCCGTTTAAAGGAAACAACTACGGGCGATAGCCATTGTCTATCGTAAGACAATATTTGAAAATGCAGCGTCGAAATCAGAGTGAATGCTATGCCGATGAGAGAGTTGCACGAGCGGATGGGCGTTAATCTTGTGCTCCTGGCCCGCCTTTACCGTAGGGCCCTGGATGGTGCTCTGAAGCCTTACGAGCTATCGGAGGCCACCGTTCTGCCAATGCGCTACATTGCCCGCCTCGGCGACAACATCCGTCAGGGCACTCTTGCCGATGTCCTCAATCTGGAGGGACCGACGTTGGTACGGGTTCTCGACCAGCTTACGGAGTTGGGCTATATCGATCGTATCGAAGACCCGCAGGATCGACGCGCCAAAACGTTGCGTCTGACAGCCGCCGGACAGGCGCTGAATACCGAGTTGAGCAACGTATTGGCAAAGCTCCGTGCCGAGCTTTTCGAGGGCGCAAGCGAAGACGATGTGAATGCAACCCTCCGCGTGATGTCGCAACTCGATGCCAATCTTCAGCGCCGGCGCCGGCTCGAGCCGACAGCGGATTAAGCATGGCGGCGGACAGTCGACGGATCCGGCAGAAAGTCCAGCGTCGAATTAAACACGAAACGGCCTCATTGGTTGTATACACCTATCCGAGATGGCCGCATGGGATATACGGGGATCGTCCGGCGAGATAACATCGGTCTCGTTTCATAGGCAGATAGTTCCACACTGTCAGCTAGCTCTTCCTTCCATTGCGCAGAAAGTCCAATGCCGGTGCATAACGCCACGACTAAGCCCGCTCTTGCGGACGTTTCATCCGCTCCTGCTGATATTACCAACGAAAAAGCCTGGCTCAAGATCCTGTCGAAATATCGCCAGCCACGCGGTACTCGTAGCGCGTTCGAACTGGCAGTGACCGTCATCCCCTTTATCGTTTTCTGGGTACTGTCCTGGATCGCAGTTCACTACAGCTTCTGGCCCGGCCTAATCCTGATTGTTCCGGCAGCGGCGTTTCTGCTGCGTCTGTTCATGATCCAGCACGATTGCGGCCATGGCTCGTTTTTTGCGCGCCGTCGCGTTGACGACTGGACGGGCCGTATCATTGGCGTGCTGACGCTGACACCTTATGACTATTGGCGTCGCGCTCATGCCGAACACCACGCCTCTGCCGGCAATCTGGACGAACGCGGTGTCGGCGACATCGCCACGCTGACGATCGCGGAATACAACGCTCTGTCGTTTCGCGGGCGCATGACATACCGCCTCTATCGCAACCCGGTGGTCATGTTCGGCATCGGCCCGATCTGGCTGTTTCTCTTCAAGCAGCGGCTGCCATTCGGCATGATGCGCTCCGGGCTCCAGCCATGGGTATCGACGATGGCGACCAACGCCGCTGTCGCGGTGGTTGCCGGCTTGCTCATGTGGGCCGTGGGCGTCGTGCCGTTCCTGATGGTGCACCTGCCTATCGTCGTGCTCGCTGGCGCCGCAGGCATCTGGCTATTCTACGTCCAGCACCAGTTCGAAGAAACCCATTGGTCCGAACCGCCGGAGTGGCAGTTCCCCCACGCAGCCCTGCACGGTGCATCGAATTACGATCTGCCGGCGCCGCTGATGTGGATCACCGCCAATATCGGTATCCATCACGTCCATCACCTTGCCAGCCGAGTGCCTTATTACCGGTTGCCGGAAGTGCTGCGCGACCATCCGCAACTGCGCAATGTCGGGCGTATTACGATCATGGAAAGCATCCGCTGCGTAAAGCTCGTCCTGTGGGACGAAAAGAACCGCCGCCTGGTATCGTTCCGCGACGCCGCCGCCCTGCTGGCATAAGCCAAAAACCGGCCGGCGGACCTTCCGCCGGCACATCCCGACCATCAAAGAACGTTGTCGCAGTCAGCGAAAGCGCATCAAGACCATTGCGGCCGCACAAACGACGAGAAACGCCAGGCACCAGAACAGTCCGCGTTTCAACTGACGCAGCCGACGCGTCCGGCCGCCATACCAATCATACACCAACGCCTTACTCCACCCGCACCCCTATGACGGGGCACGATAGCCCTTTCCACGCTCGCGGCAAGCACCAGCTTTTGCCCACGACGCGCAGCCAAGCGGTCCGGATCGCTGGTCGAACTTACCCAATGGTCGGAAAGACCGCAGCACAACGCAAATAGCCGGCCTCTCGAGGGCCGGCTAGCATTTGAATTTGCTGTGGAAAACCTAGCGCTGACGGGCCTTGCGGGCTGCATAGCGGCGGTCGCGTTCGGCCTTGCGGGCTGCCTCGTCGGCGGCCATCTGCTCGACGCTCTTTACAGCTTCGGCTTCCTGGGCTTCGGCATGAGCCTTCGCTTCGGCACTGGCGGCAGCGGTCTTAGCTGCTGCTTCGGCCAACTGCCGCGCATATTCCTCGCGCTTTTCCTGCTCGCGTTCGGCACGGCGCGCTTCACGCGCTTCCGCTGCTGCCGCACGTTCCGCGCGCTTGGCGACCACATCCGGGTCGGTCGGCTTCGGAGCGGTGGCGAATTTCGTCAAAAGCTGCTTCTTGGCTTCGGTGGCAGCCTTGCGGCGCTCGGCAAAGCCATTATCGTTTACGTGTCTCAAGCGGTCGTCGTCCTTATTGGTGGTTTTGCCTCATGGCTTCTCAGCGCTTTGTGGCTTTCTTCGGCTTGCCTACCTGTGGCACAGCATTGGCTTCTTTTTCAAGTCGCAATTCCCGAAGACGGGCTGTCTTGGCGTCGCGATCGGCGGCGACTTCGTCGATTTCGGATATTGTCCTGGTCCGAGCCAGGTATTCCGTTTGCGTTTTGCTGAAAGCGATTTCAGCCTGTTCGCGGGATTTCGAATTCTCCGTCACGTTTCAATCCTCCTCAAAGCGTGTCGTCGGTATTGAAGCGAAAAAGGCCAGACTATAGGTCTGACCTTCCCTTGGACTAAAGCCCCTGCATCATGCCAGTACATCCGTGGTCATGGCGAGGCTAAAGACCGTTAAGCAGCCTGGAGCTGGCCGGCAGACATTTTGCCAGACTTGTTGTCACGCTCAAGCTCGAAAGAAAGCTTCTGGCCTTCGACAATTTCGCGCATCCCTGCACGCTCGACAGCCGAGATGTGTACGAACACGTCTGCGCCGCCGTTGTCAGGCTGAATGAAGCCGAAGCCCTTGGTGGAGTTGAACCATTTTACTGTGCCGGTGGTCATGACGAACCCTTTCCATTGCAACATCGTTTTTCGCAGAGCGATACTCGGCGAATAAATTTTCGATTTTTGAAAGGGGAATTTCGTAAAGAAAGCGTCAAGCGCCAGCAAACACAAATATCGCAAACAACTACCGATGATTTTTACTAGCCGAACGGCTCCTCTTTGTCAACTCTTCGCCCCCGTAGAGCTCTGGCCACACCACCTTCGCAAGCTCCGGCTAGATTTTCGACGCATTAATATATCGTCCGCTAATATGAACGGGAATGACGCACGAATCGGATCATCGCTTCCATGACCGGCGAAAAAATATAGCATGGCCGCTTTTCCAGAATCGATGCAGCCTCCGGCGCAAGCAGGCTGTGAAGGGCATTTGAACGATGACTGTCTTTTCCGTCAAACATATCACGGTCTACCGCTACAAGAAGCCGGTCGCTTTCGGGGAGCACCGGCTTATGTTCCGGCCGCGCGACAGCTTCGACCAGCGGCTCCTCGAATCGACACTGCTGGTCGAGCCCAAACCCAGCAGCGTTCGATGGATTCTCGACGTCTTCGGAAACTGCGTCGCCCTGGTAAACATTTCCGAGCCGGCCAGCGAGTTGCGTTTCGAGACACGGATTCGTCTCGACCATACGCCCCAGGTGGCCTTGAACCTACAGATCGACGAGACCGCTCTGCAATATCCGTTCGCCTATGACCCCGACGAAGTCGCAGACCTTAGGCCGACCATCGAGCGTCACTATCCTGATCCGCAGGACATAGTCGGCAAATGGGCACGCCAGTTCGTCCGCATCGGGCAGCCGACGGCGACCGGCCAGCTCCTCATGACGATGTGCTTTGCCATCCATGAAAGCTTCGCCTACGCCCGCCGCTCGGCGCGCGGCACGCAGCTGCCGATCGAGACGCTGAAGCTGCGCAAGGGAACCTGTCGCGATTTCGCACTGCTGATGATCGAGGCGGCCCGCTCCCTCGGCCTCGCTGCCCGCTTTGTCACCGGCTACGTCTTCGTCCCCAGCCGCAACGATTCGTCGATACGCGGCGGCGGTTCCACCCACGCATGGTGCCAGGTCTATCTGCCCGGCGCCGGTTGGGTCGAATTCGACCCGACCAACGGGATCGTCGGAAATCGCGATCTGATCCGTGTCGGCGTTGCTCGCGATCCGCGCCAGGCGATCCCGCTCACCGGCAGCTATGACGGAGAAGCTGAGGATTATGACGACATGACGGTACAGGTGAACGTGACAACCGAGCGCAGTGCGGGTACGCTTCCTGAAAGGGCCGAAAGAGCCATGGAACAGTCTCTCTCCTGCAACGTTCAACGGTAGCTCATGCCAATTTGCATGGGTTTCCCATAAACAAAGGCTAAGTGATGAAAATAAGTGCCGGCTTCAGCATTGCGTACGACTGCCCGCAGCCAACTCCTATGTTGCTGTGCCTGAACATTCACCCGTCGCGGCGCATTGACCTGTTGTCCGACCAGGTCCTTACCTTTGACAGGGACATCGAAGCTTCAGGCTACACCGACGGTTTTGGCAACGCATGCACACGCATCGTGGCGCCCGCCGGCGTAACGACAATTTCCACTGCCTTCGAAATCTACGATACCGGCCTGCCGGACAATATTCCGGTGGATGCCGTGCAGCACGAGATCAAGGATCTGCCGAACGACGTGCTCGTCTACCTGCTGGGCAGCCGCTATTGCGACACGGATCGGCTGGCAAATTTCGCCTGGTCGCAATTCGGCAATACACCTTTCGGCTGGCAGCGCGTCAAGGCGATCCTCGATTTTGCCCATAACCAGATCAGGTTCGACTACCAGCAGGCCGATTCCACCCGCAGCGCCTATGGCGGCTTCATAGACCGGGTCGGCGTCTGCCGCGACTACGCGCATCTCGCCATCACGCTTTGCCGCTGCATGAACATTCCGGCGCGCTATTGCACCGGCTATCTCGGCGATATCGGCGTGCCCATCGATGTTAACCCGATGGATTTCAGTGCATGGTTCGAAGTCTATCTCGGTGGCAACTGGCATACGGTCGATGCTCGTCACAACAAGCCGCGCATTGGCCGTATCCTGATGGCAACCGGTCGCGATGCCACAGACGTCGCCCTGACCACGAATTTCGGGCCGGCTAACCTCGTACGGTTTGAAGTGGTTACCGACGAGATTCCTGCCGAGTAACGGCTCTCCATCCGACACCCACAGAAGTCTCCCGGCGAATGCAACACCCGTTGCATTCGCCGCTTGCGTTTGCGAGCATGCATCCCTGTTCGGCCCCGACAAGAGATTGGATTTCCATGACAACGCTGACCCGCTTTTCCATCAAGCCGCTCTCCACCATGACGCGCACTCTTGCAGACGTCGCCTCGGCGCGTCGCGAGCCCGATCTGGTCATCGGCGATGCGCGCGTGCTCTCGACCTATTCGGAACGCATTCTGCCCGGCAAGGAAATCTGGATCTCCGGCGGCCGCATTGCTGCGGTCAAACCGAACGGCACCTATAAGGGGACACAGGCCAAACGCTACGATGCGAAAGGCGGCATCATCGCCCCCGGATTGGTCGATCCGCATATCCACATCGAATCGAGCATGGTCACGGCCTGCGCCTATGCGGAGGCCGCTCTTCTGAACGGCACGACGACGATTTTCTGCGACAGCCACGAGATCGGTAACGCCATGGATGTCGCCGGTGTCGAAGCCATGCTGGAAGACGCGCGACAGGCGCCGCTGTCGATCTTCCTGACGGTGCCAAGCACCGTGCCGGCAACCTCGCCAGTGTTCGAGACGGCCGGGGGCGATCTGACGCCTGCGAAAATTGCAGCCCTGTTCGACAAATGGCCCGAGGCGGTCGCTCTTGGCGAGAAAATGGACTTCGTCCAGGTCGCCATGGGTGACGAGCGCAGCCACGCCATCCTTGCTGCGGCGCTGGAAAGGGGCAGACCGGTGTCCGGGCACGTCTACGGCCGCGAATTTGTGTCGGCCTATGCTGCGTCTGGTGTCACGGACACCCATGAAGCCATCGACCGGGACATTGCCGACGATATGCTGGAGGCAGGCATCTGGCTCTTCCTGCGCGGCGGCCCGCCGACGACGCCATGGCACAGCCTGCCGCTGGCGATCAAGACCATTACCGAACTTGGCGCCTCGCACAAACGCATCGCCGTATGCACCGACGACCGAGACGAAGATGACCTGCTGCTGTTCGGACAGGACTGGGTGACGCGCGAGGCCGTCAAGGCCGGCATGACGATCGAGCAGGCCTGGTCGATGGGCTCGCTGCATGGAGCGACGCGCTTCGGCATGGAAAACGAAATCGGCGGCCTCGGCGGTGGACGGCGCGCCGATCTCGTGCTGCTGACCGACGAACTGAAGCCGGTTAGCACGTGGTACGGTGGCGAACTGGTCGTGGACAACCGCAAGATCACCGCTGTCCTCGACGAGGCGCTTTCAAAACCATACCGGTATCCCGAGGCCGCCTACCATACGGTGAAGCTGCCGGCCAATCTGAAACTGACGCCGGACCTGCCGACCACGCCGGTACTCGCACACACCATCAAGACCGAGCTTCCCGGCATCACCCTCGGCCACGTCACCGTCAGTCTTGAGCCGGCGAACGACTGGCAGACGCATTTCGAGCGCCACGGCCTGTGCTTCGTGACAGTCATCGAGCGCCACGGCAAATCAGCCGGCAATGTCGCCCACGGACTGCTCAACGGCTTCGGGCTGAAGAAGGGTGCGGTCGCGTCTTCGGTTGGCCATGATAGCCACAACATCATCGTCGCCGGCACCAACGAGGCAGACATGCAGGTGGCGCTTGCGGCCATCGAGGAAAGGCAGGGCGGCGTCTGCGTCGTCATGGATGGCAAGGTGACAGCCATGGTGCCGCTGCCGATTGCGGGGCTTTTGTCCGACAAGCGGGTCCACGAGGTAGCCGAAGAAACCAAGCTGCTGAAGATCGAGTGGGAAAAGGCCGAGTGCACCATCGCCTATATGGGCTTCAACCTCATACCGCTTTCGGTCATTCCGGAAATCCGGATCACCGACAAAGGCCTCGTGCTGGTGCCGGAAATGGAGATCGTTCCGCTGTTCGAGCCGGCCTGAAAATGGCGTAGCGAAGGGCAGGGGCCTTCGGATTAAGCGACCGGCAACTATTGACGCTGCCAGTACGCGGCGACACTGAAACGATCGCGGTCATAGGCGATTTCCGTTTTCAGGAAAATCCGGATCGCCCGGGCCTCTGCCTGTTCGCAGGCAACCCAGACGAACGGCTTCTCTCCTCCGGCGGCAACCTGCTCGCGCACGATTGCCTCCAGCCGCCCGGAAAAGCCATCATCGCGGTGAAGCCAGACGACTTGGGCCCTAGCGACCGTTGGCAAAGGCTGTTCGTCCGCCCTGCTGCCCACCTCCACGAAAATGCGCAACCGCGCATCTGAAGGTGCGGCTGCGGCAATGCGGGCGATGGCGGGGAAGGCGGTTTCATCGCCAACCAGAATGATGTCGCCGACATCCGGCACATCGCCGCCGCCTGGCCCCATGAGAGCGGCGCGGTCGCCGGACTTCGCGGATAGTGCCCAGGCTGCACCCGGCCCATGATCACCCTCGTGGATGACAAAGTCGATATCGAGCTCGCCGCGATCAGTATGCAGATTGCGGATCGTGTAGGGACGGACGATCAGCGCATCATCGCCCTTCGGCCACTGGATACGTCCATCCGGCATCGTCTGAGGCCAGACGGGTTGACGGCCACGGGGCGGTATCAACAACCGGACATGCAGCCCCCCGCGGCTGAAATGGCCGATATCATCGGTGGCGACAGTGACACGGCGCATATGGGGCGTGATATCGCGGGCGCCGACGACGGTGATTTCGCGCAGATCAGGGACCGCTGCCACCTGCGGGCCATCCACCCAGCGGAGATCGAGTTCGTCGTTTTCAGCGGACTTGAACAGGTGCTCCGCCACCATGCAGCGAATGGTGAACAGCATCGAGGCCGTTGGGCATTGCAGGTTGATGATCAGCCGGTTGTCGGCAAGCGCGATGTCGCCGCCGCCGATCGTCGTCTCGATGGTCGCGCCATCAGACGTGCGGACGACGTAATCCGGCAACTGGGCACAAAGCTGGTCCAGCAACTTCGCTGCATCGGCGGGAACAGCAACGCCGGAGGCGGTAAACACGGCGGCGTTCATCATTGCGTATCTCCCCGTTCTGCGCCAGATGGAAGCGGTGGCGCCAGCCACCCGCTTCCGGTCAGCCGCCTACCACTTCTTACTGAGTTTCAGGGTGAAGGTCCGAGCATCGCCGTAACCGCAAGTATTCACCCCGGCGCAACCCGAGACGTATTCCTTGTCGAAGACGTTGGCGACGCTGAGCGCTGCGCCCCAGCCGTTCTTTTCGTAACGCACGGCCGCATCGAAGACGGTGGCCGAGGGCACGCGCAGCGTGTTGGCGGCATCGGCCCAGGACTTGCCCTGGTAGCGCATGCCGGCACCGAGGCTGACGCCCTCGAGTGCACCGTCGGTAACGGCGTAATCAAGCCAGAGCGAGGCGGTCGAGTTTGGCACCAGGTAGGGCGAATTGCCGACGATGCTGGTGTCGAGGTTTTTCGTGACCTCCAGGTCTGTGTACGAGTATGAGCCGAGCAGCTTCCAGTTCTGGTCGAGATTGACCTTGCCTTCCAGTTCGACCCCACGCGAGCGCACTTCGCCGAGCTGGTACTGCAGGAAGGTGGCGGGATCGGTCAGCGCCATGTTCTTTCGGTTGATGTTGAAGACCGAGGCGGTAAATAGGGCGTCCATGAAGGTCGGCTGGTATTTGATGCCGGCTTCATATTGTTCGCCCTCTTCGGGGACCAGTCCGGCACCGGTAGCGGTCGTGCCGATCAGCGGGTTGAAGAACGTTCCGACGCTGACGTAAGGCGTGATGCCGTTGCCGAAATCGTAGGCAAGACCGGCTCGGCCGCTGGGCGACTTGCTGTTCGACCCGGAATCCGTGGAGATCCGGGAGTCGACATTCTCGTCGACGAAATCGTAGCGGCCGTTGAGGGTCACCAGCCAGCCGTCGCCGAACTTCATCTGGTCCTGAGCATAGACGCCGAGCTGCTGCTGCGTCATTACCTGGTCGAGATAGACGAAGTTGGCGCCCTGGGTGCTGTTGTAGACCGGGTCGGTGGCGCTGATAGGGTTTGAGCCACAGCAGGCTTGCACGTTATCGAGGCGATAGAGCGAGTAATCAGTGCCAATCAGAAAGTTGTGGCTGATACCGCCCAGGTCGAACTCACGCTGGGCATTGTTGTCGACCGAGAAGGAATCGGCCTTGCTATGCTCGGTGAAGCCGATGCGCGCCAGTTCGTAGCTCGGGTCGCTGTAGCCGGCAGCATTCGGGTCGCCGCCAACATAGCCATTGAGATACGGGCCTTCCTCGTCCTTCTTCAAATGGCCATAGCGAAGGTTCTGCGAGAGCTTCCAGCCACCATCGAATTCGTGTTCGACGGAGTAGCCGACCATTTCCTGGCTGTAGGTTTCCTTGTCGATGCTCGGTTCGCCGTAGAAAGCCTTGCGGTCGATCTTGCCGAACGGGGCATCGACGACGGTGCCGACATAGGGGAAAAAGCCATTGCCGCTGTGCACTTCGTCGAGGCCGCTGACATAGGCATAGACCGAAAACTTGGTGGATTCGTCTGGCGAGATGGTGATCTGCGGCATAACGAAGCCACGCAGGTCGTGTGTGAAATCGCTGTACTGGTCGCCACCGGCGACTTTGCCGGTCAGGCGGTAGCTCCACACTCCGTCGGCGCTGAGCTTGTCGGAGAAGTCAAAGCCGGCATAGGCATTGCCGTTGTTGTTGATCCCGATCTCCGTGTAGTAAAGCGGCTGATCGGTCGGTTCTTTGCGGACCATATTGACGATACCGCCGGGATTGGTACCGCCATAGGTTACTGACGATGCGCCCTTCAGCACTTCTATGCGTTCGAGCGAGAATGGATCGATCTGGAAGCCGCCGAAGCCGTAGCTGAACAGCGTCAGGCCATCGAGAAAAACGCCTGTCTGGGTCGCATCGAAGCCGCGGATATAGAACCAGTCGGTGTCGCCGTCATTGCCGAACGGTTGTGTGTTGACACCCGGCGTGTAGCGCAGGGCTTCATCCACCTTGTTTGTAATACCGCGATCCTGCATTTCCTGCTGACCGACCACCGATACCGACTGCGGCAGGTCCTTGATCGGAATATCCGCTTTCGATCCCGCCGTCGTGGTCTTGGCAACATAACCCTTGACCGGATCGCGGCCGGTCGTATCGCTTCCGGTGTCGGTCGCGCCGGCCTTGCCGCCCTGACCGCCCTGCACCACGAGTGGCTTGAGTTCGGTCGGCTGCGTCTCCTCTGCCGTCGCCGATGTGACAAGCGCAAGGCTCGCCATCGCCACGCCCACTGCCAGCCGCGCCTTGAATGAAATTCCCTTGGTCAAATACGTCATGTCCTGCGCCCCATTGCGCGCCGCCCTTCACCCTCAAGGCGGCGCCGTCTCAATATAAGATGATTTGTTAACTCATATTAAATCGAAGGGCTTGTCGCAATTTCGCAAAATAGAACGTTTTTGGGCAATTGTGGCAGATGTCGGCATTTGCCCGGGCCCTGTGTCAAAAGCCTCACACAAGCTGGCTCTTTCTCCAGTTTGCCGGCGTCGTGCCGATGTGCTTGCGAAAAACACGGGTGAAATGCGCCTGGTCCGAAAACCCTGTCTCGACGGCCACGTCCGTCAACGGCGTATCCGAAATCATCAGTTGCTTGGCCCGATCGAGCCGAGCCTTCGTCTGCCATTGGTGCGGGGGAATGCCGGTCGAGGCCTTGAAGGCGTGGCTGAAGTGCGATTGCGACATGTTGGTCAACGCCGCCAGTTCCTCCAGCCGAATATTTCTGAGGCAATTTTCCTCGATGTAGTCGACGACCCGGCGCAATTGCCACGCAGCAAGTCTGCTGCGCTTGCGCGGTGCTGTGCGGGAGAGTTGCAGCACATCGATCAACAGCGAGACAGCCAGTCCGTCGCCGTAGAGATCGTGCAGCGGCGCAGGATTTTCGCATTCCGCCGCGATAAGACCTGCCAGCGCCAGCACGCGCGGATCGGAAAACAGCAGGCGGGGATTGCCTAGCCTGGCGGGATCGAGGTCCTCCATCAGGCGGCGGCTGAGCCCTTCAGCGCTGAAGTGGATATCGAGATGACGGACGAAATCGATATCCACCATATCGGCCCACATTTCCAGCCCGGCCGGTATGTAGGAGGCACGCGGCGCATTTCCCTGCTGCACGCCGGCCGCTTTTGGCGACAGCTTGAGGCTGCATTGACCGGAGCCGCGCGAGTCCAGGAGGACGAACAGCCGGGGATCGTCGGAAACGTAGTAGCCGCCGGCATAGGGGGCGCAATCGACGTCCCAGACATCGGCAACGATTCCATTCCAGACGCGACGATGCACCCCGCCGATGACGGAGAAGCCTTCGATCTTGTTGTCCATGCGTGGGTGAAATGTCATCGCTCATTCCAGCGGCCGCACCAGACGACGGCGGCCAATACCTAACTCATTAAGTCAGGTATTGGCCGCCGTCAATTCCAGGGCATGTTTTGGCCTGCGAACTCAGCGCTCCGGAACGGATGCATTTGTTTCTGCGGACCAGCGCAGGAACAGCGTAGACAGCGGCGGCAGCATCACCGACAGCGACGCATCGTGGCCATGCGCCGGAACGTCCTCGGTCCACACACCACCGCCGTTACCGATGTTGGCGCCGCCGTAGACGGCTGCGTCGGAGTTTAGCACCTCCGCCCAATGCCCAGCCTTCGGCACGCCGACACGGTAGCCGTGGCGCGGCACCGGCGTGAAGTTGCAGAGTACCAGCATTATTTCGTCGCCATCGGCCGAGCGGCGCAACATGCCTATTACGGAGTTGACCGCATCGTCGGGCACCGCCCACGAAAAGCCCTCGCCATGGACATCGCTGAACTGCAGCGCGGCTTCATCGCGATAGAGGTGGTTCAGGTCACGCACGAGGCGCTGCATGCCGGCGTGTTGCGGCTGGTCGAGGAGGTCCCAGACAACCGAGGCGTCATGGTTCCACTCGGTGGTCTGGGCAATCTCGCCGCCCATAAATATCAGCTTTTTGCCCGGATGGCCCCAGAGGAAACCGAAATAGGCGCGAAGATTGGCAAAGCGCTGCCAGTCGTCGCCCGGCATCTTGCCGATCAGCGAGCCTTTTCCATGGACCACCTCGTCATGCGACAGCGGCATCATGAATTTTTCGGTATACTGGTAGACCAGTCCGAACGTCATCATGCCGTGGACGTAGGAGCGATAGACCGGATCCTTCTCGATATAATCGAGCGAATCGTGCATCCACCCCATATTCCACTTGAAGTCGAAGCCCAGGCCACCGTCTTCCGGCGACTTGGTGACGCCTGGCCAGGCCGTCGATTCCTCGGCGATCATCAGGGCATCGGGGCATCGCTCGTGGACGATGGCATTCAGGTGCTTCAGAAAATCGACGGATTCGAGATTTTCACGGCCGCCGTATTTGTTGGGGATCCATTCGTCGGCATTGCGGCTGTAGTCGCGGTACAGCATCGATGCAACGGCATCGACCCGCAGCCCGTCGATGTGGTAGCGCTCGATCCATTCCAGAGCGCTGGAAATAAGGAAGCTTTTCACCTCGTTGCGTCCGAGGTTGTAGATCAGCGTATTCCAGTCCCGATGAAAACCTTCGCGCGGATCTTCATGCTCGTAAAGCGCGCTGCCGTCGAAACGGGCAAGACCCCAGGGATCTGTCGGAAAATGCGCCGGCACCCAATCGAGGATGATGCCGATGCCTGCCGCATGGGCGCGGTCGACGAAATAGGCGAAATCCTCGGGGGTGCCGTATCGCCCCGTCGGTGCAAACAGGCCAAGCGGCTGATAACCCCAGGAGCCGCCGAAGGGGTATTCCATGATCGGCAGGAACTCGAGATGAGTAAAGCCCATGTCGCGTGCATAAGGAATGAGCCTCTGGCTGAGTTCCATCCAGTTCAGATGCCGGTTGCCTTCTTCGGGGATCCGGACCCAGGAACTGAGATTCACCTCGTAGACCGACATCGGTGCGTCATCGTCCTGTCGCGCCTTGCGGGAGGCCAGCCATTCGGCGTCGTTCCACTGGAAGGGCGTGCTGCGCGCAACGATAGACGCGGTTGCCGGCGCAGCTTCGCTGGCCCGGGCCACGGGGTCGGCCTTCTGCGCAAGGACAGTACCACCGGAGTCGATGATCTCGTACTTGTAGTGATCGCCGGGACCGAGGCGCGGCACGAAGATTTCCCACACGCCAGCATTCGGGCGCAACCGCATCGGGTGGCGCCGACCGTCCCAGGAGTTGAAATCCCCGACCACGGAAACACGCCGAGCATTCGGAGCCCAGACCGCAAACCGGACGCCGGCAATACCCTCGACGGACATCGCCTGCGCGCCAAGAACCTTCCCGAGTTCGTAGTGATTGCCCTCGGCCAGAAGGTGCAGGTCAAGGTCGCCCAGCAGCGGAGCGAAGGAATAGGGATCTTCCGTCTCCTGGATGGCGTCCGGCCAGTGAATGCGCAGACGATATTCCGGGCGTCCTTCGACTGCCCCCGCAAAGAGCCCATTCTGGAAGACCGGCTGCAGTTGCGCGAGGATCTCGCCACTGCCGACTGCAATGACGTCGACGGCGATGGCACCCGGGATATAGGCACGGATCACATATCCGCTGCCGAAACCATGCAGCCCGAGGACGGAAAACGGATCGCCGTGGCGGCCCTCAACGAGAGCATACAGGGCATCTTGATCTATTCCCGCCAGAAGATCGGCGTTGGCAAGCGTCATAGGTCGTTCTCCAGCAGGCGATCGACAATCATCGACAGGCCACGCAACGGGATAGGAAGCCATTTCGGCCTGTTGCCGGCCTCATAGGCGATTTCGTAGGCAGCCTTCCCGATCAGGAAGAGATCGAGGATGCGGCTACGCTGCTCCGACGGCATCGCCAGCTGCGGCGAACTTGCCGAGGCTGCGAAATATTCCTCGAGGAAGCGTACTTCCGCTTCTGCCGTAAACTGGTCGATCATCGCGCGGCGCGTTTCGCCGGCACTGTCGACGAGCACCTGCTTGTCGCTGTCGGCAGACGCAGCCACATAGTTGAGCGAACGCAGGAAACCGGCGACATCGCGCAGCGGGCTGGTCTTGGCACGGCGTTCCTCGAGATCGCGCGTCGGCTCTCCCTCGAAATCGATGATGTAGGCATCGTCCTCCGATACCAGGATCTGGCCGAGATGGAAGTCGCCGTGGATGCGGGTCATCAGGGTGCCGACAGCGGCATCGGCGAGCTTGCCGATGGCCGGGATGATGCGCTCGCGGCGCGACAACACCCGGTCGGCCAAAGCCATCCCGGCCGGATCGAGGCCGTCCTGCGACTGTTCGATGATATCGAGCGCGTTCGAAAGCTGTGACAGCACGCTGTCACGCCACTCGTTCGCAGTCGCCTGATCCACCTTGAGGGGCGCGAAGGTCGGGTTGTCGCTTGGCGCGGCAAGGGCTGCATGCAGCTCGCCAAGGCGGCGGCCGACCACGGCAGTGAAGTCGCCGAGCGGACGGAACGGGTTGTCGCTCTCGGTGTGACTTTCTTCTTCTGAGACCAGGAGCTGATCCGTCGTCAGGCGCAGGCCATCAAGCATCCAGTTCCAGGCATCGCCCTGATTACGGATAGCGCCCTGGACGATGATCAGCGTGTAGCGGTGACCTTCCGGATCCGTACGGGTTACTTCGCCCAGCAACGGCGCGCTGTGGGTATAGCCGACCTCGGTCAGATGGCGGGTCATCTCGACTTCGGGATGCACTCCTTCGAACACGTGGCGGATGAGCTTGACCATGGCGAGGTCGCCGATCACCAGCGAGCTGTTCGATTGCTCGGCGGAGAGCCAGACGATCGGCAGGTCGCCGTGCAAAGCGATTTCATCGAGCTTTTCGCTGCCGATGAAGTCGAGAGTGCCGGCCTTGCCCGAGATCGTCGAGCGTTCAGCCAGAGCCTGCAGGGTCGCCCGCGCCATGCTTTCCATGGCGAAGCCGTCGGTCAGCAGGCCGACACGACGTCCCTGACGAACGCGAGCTAGCGCCAACTGCTGGGCTAAAATGGGCGGGTGCATGTCGTCCCACGCAAAGCCAAGGGGCAGAAAGTACCGCTCCGAGCGATCGTCGAACTCTACTTCCAGCTCAGACATGATCACGCCATCTGCAAACGGCATGGGGGTCGCCGCAACCAAGGTCGCGTTCTTTACCCGTTCTCCCTTGGCGCCAAACCAGCGACGACGAGCGAGATAGGAAGGCAGGATATCGCGCGACAGCACAGCCGCGTTGCGACCGTCTTCCATCAGTTCCAGCAGGTTGTGCTTCAGAACAATGGTGACAAATTCGTCCATCTGTTCCGGTGGCGGAGTGCGCCATACCGGGCCATCGGTCTCGCCCGCAAGCTTGAACCAGAAGAAGCCATAAGGCTGCAGCGTAAGGAGATAGGTCAGCTGACCGATGGGGGGAAAGGCTGACATACCGGTCATCTCGACCGGTATCCGGCCCTCGAATTCGGAAAGGTCGAGCTCCACCGCCTGCGGCAGGCGAGACAGGTTCACCACACAGAGGATCGTCTCGTCGCCGTACTCGCGAAGATAGGCGAGAATTTTGCGGTTGGCAGGTTTCAGGAACCGGATCGTGCCGCGACCGAAGGCCGTGTGACGACCGCGCAGCGCAAGCATGCGCCGCGTCCAGTTCAGCAGCGAATGGGCGTCGGTGTTCTGTGCCTCGACGTTGAGGGCGCCGTAGCCGTAAATCGGGTCCATGATCGGCGGCAAGACGAGCCGTGCCGGGTCCCCGTGTGAGAAGCCGCCGTTGCGATCGGGTGACCATTGCATCGGCGTACGCACGCCGTCGCGGTCACCGAGATAGATGTTGTCGCCCATGCCGATCTCGTCGCCGTAGTAGAGGACCGGCGTGCCGGGCATCGACAGCAGCAGCGCATTCATCAACTCGACGCGGCGGCGGTCACGCTCCATCAATGGCGCCAGCCGGCGGCGAATGCCAAGATTGATGCGCGCGCGACGGTCTGAAGCGTAGGTGTTCCAGAGGTAATCGCGCTCCTCGTCGGTCACCATCTCGAGCGTCAGCTCGTCGTGATTGCGCAGGAAGATCGCCCACTGGCAATTGTCCGGAATATCCGGTGTCTGGCGCAGGATGTCGGTGATCGGGAAGCGGTCTTCCTTGGCAATCGCCATGTACATGCGCGGCATCAGCGGAAAGTGGAACGCCATGTGGCACTCGTCGCCATCGCCGAAATAGTCGCGCGTGTCTTCCGGCCACTGGTTCGCCTCGGCAAGCAGCATCTTGCCGGGATGGCTCTCGTCCATTGCGGCACGGATCTGCTTCAGGATCGCATGCGTCTCCTCGAGATTCTCGTTATTGGTCCCCTCGCGCTCGACGAGATAGGGGATTGCGTCGAGGCGGAAGGCGTCGATGCCCGTATCCAGCCAGAAGCGCATCGCCTTCATCAACTCGTCCATGACAGCCGGATTGTCGAAGTTCAGGTCAGGCTGGTGCGAATAGAAGCGATGCCAATAGTACTGGCCAGCCGCCGCATCCCAGGTCCAGTTCGACTTTTCCGTATCGATGAAAATGATCCGGGTTTCCGGGAACTTCTGGTCCGTGTCCGACCAGACGTAGAAATCCCGTTCCGGCGAACCCGGTGCTGCCAAGCGTGCACGCTGGAACCAGGGGTGCTGGTCCGACGTGTGGTTGATGACCAGTTCGATGATGACGCGCATACCGCGCTCATGGGCACCGGCAACGAACTCGCGGAAATCGTCCATCGTCCCGTAGTCAGGGCTGACATTGGTATAGTCGGCAATGTCGTAGCCATCGTCGCGACGCGGCGAGGGGAAGAACGGCAGCACCCAGATGGCAGTAACGCCGAGCGCCGCGATATAATCGAGCTTCTGGGTCAGGCCCTGGAAGTCGCCGATGCCATCGCCATTGCTGTCGAAAAACGACTTGATGTGCAGCTGGTAGATGATGGCGTCCTTGTACCAGAGCGGATCCTGGCCAAGCTTTTCGTTGATGATGATATTGTCCATTTAAATCTCCCGAACACTGCTACGCCAGATGGAAAAGGGCACGCCCGGCTCAAACCGGAGATGTTGCCGCTTGCCTGTCCAGGTCATTCGATTGCCATGCATGAGGTCTTCGACGAAAAGGCTGCCGCTATCTGGAAGGCCCGAGGCCCACAGCGGAATTTCAACGTCGGCTTCCTGCACGTTATGAGGGTCGAGGCTGACCGCCACGAGCACGACGTTGTCTCGGCTCGGCGTTGCCTTTTCGAAGAAGATAATGTTATCGTTCCAAGCCGGCAGCAGGGTCAGGCCCAGATGCGAATGCAGCGCCGGATTGTGCTTGCGGATGCCGTTCAGCCGGGTGATCTCGGCGATGATGTTGCCCGGCCGATCCCAGTCCCAGGCCCGGATCTCGTACTTCTCGCTGTCGGCATATTCCTTGCGCTTGGCATCCGGACGGCCCTCGCAGAGCTCGAAACCGTTATAGACGCCCCAGAGACCCGAAAGCGTGGCAGCGAGTGCAGCGCGGATCAGGTAGGCCGAGCGCGGCGCGTTCTGCAGGAAATCAGGGTTGATATCGTGGGTGTTGACGAAAAAATGCGGGCGGAAGAAGTCCTTCGGTGCTGTTTCCGTCAGTTCGCGCATATAGGCTTCCAGCTCCCACTTGGCATTGCGCCAGGTGAAGTACGTATAGGACTGGGAGAACCCGACCTTGGCGAGGCGGTACATCACCTTCGGCTTGGTGAAGGCTTCCGACAGGAACACCACGTCTGGATGTCGGCTGCGGATATCAGCGATCATCCACTCCCAGAAAGGGAAAGGTTTGGTGTGCGGATTATCGACGCGGAAAAGCTTTACACCGTGATCGACCCAAAGCTGGACCACATCGCGCAACGCCGTCCAAAGCCCCGGCACAGCGTCCCTGGCGTAGAAATCGACGTTGACGATGTCCTCGTATTTCTTCGGCGGATTTTCCGCATAGCGCACAGTCCCGTCCGGTCGCCAGTCGAACCAGCCCGGATGCTGTTTCAGCCATGGGTGGTCTGGCGAGGCCTGGATGGCAAGATCGAGTGCGATTTCGAGGCCGTGCTCGTGAGCCGCCTCGACCAGCCGGTCGAAATCGGCGAAAGTTCCGAGTTCCGAATGGATGGCATCATGACCCCCATCGGCAGCGCCGATGGCGTAGGGGCTGCCCGGATCCTGCTCCGACGCGTTCAGGGTGTTGTTGCGACCCTTGCGGTTCGTCTTGCCGATAGGGTGTATCGGCGGGAAGTACAGAACGTCGAAACCCATGTCGCGGATGGCAGGCAGGCGACCAATCACGTCGTCGAATGTGCCGTGACGGTTCGGATCGCCGCTCTGCGAGCGCGGAAAGATCTGGTACCAGCTGGCAAAACCTGCTGCCTGCCGTTCGGCGTCCACCGGGTACGCTGCGCTGCGCACCTTGAACGGGCGGTGATCCGCCTGTTTCATCAGCGACGATGTTTCGCCAGCCAGCAAAAGCTGCACGCGAGCCTTTTCGTCCGCCTTGGTGAGGCTGTCCGCCAACGTTTCAAGCCGCGT